>JBBDYH010000176.1:0-10126 GCA_040901795.1 Pirellulales bacterium | reverse complement strand
GTTCGTACTGCACGCTTTTCAGAAGAAGTCAAAAAGAGGCAGCGCGACGCCCAAAGCCGACCTTGATTTGATCAAGCGACGGCTCAGAATTGCCGTCCAAGAATACCAGCGGCTCGCCGAAACCACATTTCATGAAAAAAGAACGTAGCATTCGCCGCAGCGGCGGCAACGTGTTTGCCGACCTGCGTATCCCTGATCCCGAACAATATCTGGCGAAAGCCGAGTTGGCCGCCACGATTCTCGATATTGTCGAGCGGCGCGGCTTGACGCAGGCCGCGGCGGGTAGGCTCTTGGGGATTTCTCAGCCGAAGGTTTCGGCCTTGTTGAACGGCCGCCTGGACGGATTCTCCAGCGATCGACTATTTCGGTTTCTGAATGCACTAGGGTGCGACGTGAGGATCGTCGTTTCTCGCCCGCACCCAGGAAGCGCCGGCAACATTCGGGTGAAGGCGGGTTGACCGAGCGCCGTTGCTTGGTCATTCTCACTGCCGCCGCCGCTTCGTGCGCTTTTCCCTTGCACCGACCTCCAGCGGCGGCGCAGGCCGATTGGCCACAATCATCGTCAACAACAATCCGGCAAACGCACCTATCGCTACCGCGATCCAAAACGCCTCCGGCCCAGTATTCTCCCAACCATGACGCAGGTTCATACCCAGCACGGTGCTGATCGTCGCCAACGGTAAAAAGATCGCCGCGAGCACATTCAATCGATGCGCCGAGAGCGCCATCTGGTACGTCCGCCGCGACTCCTCCTCGGCGGAGCGCGCAATGGTGAAATCCAATCCGTGCCTGGAATCAGTCTGCAACAGCTCCGCCGCCCGCTCGGCCGTGCCGGCCAGATCGCGGACGCTGATCAGCTCCCGGTCCTGGGGCATCAATTCGCGCGCCTCCTGCAAGGTGGCGTGCAAGTGTCGAATCGTTCGGAACAGCGGCGTCACTTCCTGGAGGATACGGAAGTAATCATCGGCCGTGGCGGCAGCTTGAAACTCGTCGTCGAGCTTCTCGATCCGCTCCATAAACTCGGCCACATGTTTGCGCAGCGCCTGAATTCCTGGTCCGAGGTTGTTCGACTTCCACGACCCCTTAACATCGCGCCAGAAAAACCGCCCCACGCGCTGGGTATCGTCCGGCCCCGGCGGCTCGTGCAGGACGAGCAGCAAGTGTCCGCCGGAAAGCATCGGCCGCTGCCGGCCGGCCGATTCGCCCAAACGCGCGACGATATCCTCGGGCACGGTCCAAGTGGCCGGAAGAATCGACTTCGCCGGCGCGCTGCTCGTCATTTGCACGGGGAGCATTGGCCGTTCACTCCTTACAGCGCGCGGATCCGGATATGTCGCAGCGCCAGCGGCAGACCATGGTCCTGGAAGCCGATATAGCCGTTGTCTGGGCGGCCTTTGAGCCGGGGGTTGTCCAACTTCACTTCATTGACCACGTCGCCGTTGAGCTTGATCGTTACGTTGTTGCCCTTGCGCATAATGTTGAAACGATTCCACTCGCCGGCGGGCTTCGCGGCGCTCTTCGTCGGCGGGATGCCGGGGATGACACCGCCGGAGGTGTGGTCCGTCAGCTTGGCGTCCTTGCCTTGTGCGGGTGCATCGTAGATCTGCACTTCGATCCCTTTGGCGACCGGGTCGGCCATGTCGCCCACGTTGAAATAGAAACCGCTGTTGCCGCGCGGCTGGACCTTGTAGTCGAACTCGATCTCGAAGTCCTTGTGCCTGTCGTTCAACCACAGGTAGGCGTCGTACCGCGTCCACCCCTTCTCGCCCGGCCGCGGCTCAAGATTGACCACGCCGTCGTCATTGATCTTCCAATTGCCCTTCGTCGTCCAGTGTTTTGCGAGATCGTTGCCGGCCAGCGTGTTGACCCAACCGTCTTTGCCGGCTTTGTCTTGGGCCGCGACCGCCGATAACTCGATCACACTGACGCCGACAACCAGCAGCGCGAGGCGAACAAGGTTAGCTGACCCGCAAACTGAAACAGTTCTCGTTAACATGGCTTTGTGCTCCTGGAGAGGTGGTTCGAATGTCTGTGCTGCGCCACCTAGAATACCGATCGCCGTGGCCTGAAGCCAGGATTGCCGCCTGGCCGGTACTTGCCGATTACGTCGAAGCGGCCACTCCCTTGGAAGAAATGGCCATGGATCGCGCGTTTCCTTAAAAACCGCTTAAGAAGCTTGGCAACTACATGCGAATTGTGGATACTAAAGGCCCACTCTACCGCCCGCCATTTGGTCCCGCCCTTTGCGGCCCTTAGGAGTCGTGCGATGTTTGATTGCCGGCGCCTTGTGTTCGGGATTGCCCTGTGCGTCGTGCTTTGCGCGCCATGTGTAAGCCCGGCGGCCGAAGCCATCGACGTCAAAGACCCCGCCGAGTTCTTCGAGAAGTCGGTTCGCCCGCTGCTGGCGACGCGCTGCCTGGAGTGCCACGGCGCGAAGGACCCCGAATCCGGTCTGCGGCTCGATGCCCGCGACAATATGTTCCGCGGTGGCGACAACGGGCCCGTCGTTGTGCCCGGTGAGCCGGAAAAGAGCCCGCTCATTACAGCGATTCATTATCCCGAGGACGGCATCCAAATGCCCCCCGAGGGAAAGCTCTCCGTCCAGCAGATCGCAGTTCTCACCACCTGGGTGAAAATTGGCGCGCCGTGGCCTGAATCGACCGCGCCGATTCGCGCGGCTTTGCCTGAGCAGACGTTCGAGATCAAGCCGGAAGACCGCGCGTTCTGGTCGTTCCAGCCCGTTGCCGCAGCGCCGGTGCCGGTAGTAAGAAATGACCTATGGCCGAAGCGTGACACCGATCGATTCATCTTGGCGCGACTGGAAGCGGCATCGCTCGCGCCGTCGACCCCTGCCGACAGACGAACGCTCATCCGCCGCGCGACATTCGATCTGACCGGCTTACCACCTACGCCCGAGGAGCTCGCAGCCTTCCTTGCGGACGACTCGCCCGACGCCTTCACAAAAGTCGTCGAGCGCCTGCTCGAATCGCCGCATTACGGCGAGCGATGGGCACGGCACTGGCTCGACATTGCTCGCTACGGCGAGGACCAGGCACATACGTTCCAATCGCGCAAATACCCGCAGGGCTTTCGCTATCGCGATTGGCTGATCCAGTCGTTCAACCGCGACCTGCCGTACGACGACTTCATCAAGCAGCAGATCGCCGCCGATCTGCTGCTTGATGACAACCGACTCGAGCGGTTGCCGGCGTTGGGCTTCTTTGCGTTGGGGCCAGTGTACTACGGCGACCGGCAGAAGCTGGATCAATACGACGACCGCATAGATACGTTGACGCGCGGCTTTCTCGGGCTGACCGTCGCCTGCGCCCGCTGCCACGACCATAAATACGACCCGATTTCGACCGCGGATTACTACTCGCTGGTCGGCGTGATCGCCAGCACCGAGTACGTCGAGGAGCCGCTGGTTTCGCCGGAAGAAGTCGAGGCGGCGGATAAATCGCTCAGCGAAGCCGAGAAGAAGAATAAGGTCAAGAAGTACCCCTTTATCCACGCGCTCAAGGAAGGCGACAAGCCGGTTACCATGCGCGTGCATATTCGCGGCAGCGCGGAGAACCTCGGCCAGGAGGCGCCGCGGCATTTTCTGTCGATCCTTTCGCCGGCCGAGCCGCCGCCTTTCCAGCTTGGGAGCGGCCGGCTGGAGTTGGCCGAAGCGATCGCCAGCCGGAATAACCCGCTCACCGCGCGCGTGATGGTCAACCGCATCTGGAAACACCACTTCGGCGAGGGGCTGGTGCGCACAGCGAGCAACTTTGGCAACCTGGGCGAGCGACCCACGCATCCGGAACTGCTGGACTACCTGGCGGCGCGGTTCATGGCGTCGGGATGGTCAATCAAGGAATTGCACCGCGAGATGATGCTCTCGGCGGCGTATCAACAGTCGAGCGGTTACGACGCCGCCAAAACCGTCGTGGACCCCGAGAATCGGCTCGTGTGGCGGATGAACCGTCGGCGGCTCGAGGTCGAAGCCTGGCGCGACGCGATGCTGGCAGCAGCGGGCACGCTCGATCGCACGATCGGCGGCCCATCGAGCGAGCTTTCCGATGCGAGTTATCGCCGCCGCACGATGTACGGCGTAGTTAGCCGCCACAGGCTCGATGATTTGCTGCGCCTCTTCGACTTCCCGGACCCCAATTTGACCAGTGACAAGCGGCCGGAGACGACCGTGCCGCAACAGCAGTTGTTTGTGCTCAACAGCGAGTTCATGATCAACAATGCAAAGGCGCTCGCCGCGCAGCTCGCGGCGGCCGGTGACGATGATTCGGCGCGAATTCGCGCGGCGTTTCTGCGACTGTATTGCCGCGAGCCGACCGAGCGCGAGGTACAGCTCGCGCTGGCCTATTTGGCGGCTGGGGAAGTGCGCGCGGAAAATGGATCCGATGCTGAGTCGTCGGAGGAGCTCACGCGGTGGGACCGATATGCGCAAGTATTGTTAGGGGCCAACGAGTTCATGTACGTGGATTGATTTACGGATTTGTAGGGAACGGCCTCCGTGCCGTTCCGGCGCTGCCACAAGACATTGCGATGCCGTTTGGCGCTCCCGGAACGCCACAGAGGGCGTTCCCTACAGAAACTGCCGATCTTGCTTGAGGTTGCCATGAAACCGATCGTTCATAGTCACCCGTCATTTGCCCATGGCACGCTGACGCGCCGCCAGGTCCTCACACGCATTGGCGGCGGCTTTGGGGCATTGGCGCTCGGCTCAGTCTTCGCCGACGCGGGTTTGCTCGCAGGCGACTCCGGCCTATCCACAGCTACGCCATCGAGCGGAATCAACCCGCTGGCCGTCAAGCCGCCGCACTTCCCGGCGCGGGCGAAGCGGTTGATCTTCTTGTTCATGAATGGCGGGCCGTCGCACGTCGATACCTTCGATCCCAAGCCCGCTCTCGAGAAATACAACGGCGAGCCGCTGCCCGAATCGCTCGCCGCCCAGCGAAAGCGCAAGGCGAAGGGCAAGCTGATGCAGTCGCCATTCAAGTTCGCCAAATACGGCGAAAGCGGCATCGACGTAAGCGAGCTTTATCCGGAACTGACACAGGTCATCGACGAAATCTGCGTGCTGCGTTCGATACGCACCGACAATCCCAATCACGAGCCGGGTTTGTTGATGATGAACTCGGGCAACATGCAGCCGATCCGGCCCAGCATGGGCTCGTGGTTGACGTACGCTTTGGGCTCAGAGAACCAGAATCTCCCCGGCTTCGTGGTGCTCTGTCCCGGTAAGCCGGTCGTCGGCCCGCAGCTTTGGAGCAACAGTTTTCTCCCCGGCATCTACCAGGGGACGCACATCAACAACAAGTCGATTAATCCCCAAACAATTATTCGCGACGTGGAGAATCGTTATCTCTCCCGCTCGGAGCAGCGTGGGCAACTCGACCTGTTGCAGCAGATGAACCAGCTCCATCTCGAAGCGCGCGGACAGGACGAGCAGCTCGAGGCACGGATCGCGTCGTTGGAGATGGCCTACCGGATGCAATCGGAGGCTCAGGAAGCGTTCGACATCGGCCGCGAATCGGCGACTACCCGAAAGCAGTACGGCGAGGGCGAGTTTGCCAATGCTTGCCTACTCAGCCGGCGGCTTGTCGAACGCGGCGTGCGCGTGGTGCAGGTCTACTACGGCAACAATCAGCCGTGGGACGACCATAAGGACATTAACTTGCATCGCGATCATGCGCAAAAGAGCGATCGGCCGATCGCGGCGCTCCTGGCCGATCTCAAGGCGCGCGGCATGCTCGAAGACACGCTGGTGATCTGGGGCGGCGAGTTCGGTCGCACGCCAACCTCGGAGGGCGCCAAGGGGCGCGACCACCACGCCAACGCATTCACGATGTGGCTGGCCGGCGGCGGCGTTCGCCGCGGTCTGACGTATGGCACGAGCGACGAGCTCGGCTACGACGTGGCCGAAAAGCCCGTCCACGTCCACGACCTGCATGCCACGATCCTGCACCTCATGGGTCTCGACCACGAGCAGCTCACCTACCGCTACTCCGGCCGCGATTTCCGGCTGACGGATGTGCATGGCAAGGTGGTTAGCGACATTCTAACGTAGGCCTACAACAGACGTAAGTCAGCGCCGGCTCACGGAAGCCACCTTGCTAGATGTGTCGTTTAGCCACCGGCCGAATTGCTGTTCCGAAGCCCGTTCGCACGGCCTTTTCCTTCTCTGCACACCGTTTGCACCACGATCCCCGGTTCTTGATAGCGGCGGGAGAAACATGAAAAACGTGTCCGGCCTTGCATTTGAAAATCAATTTGGTCTTGTTGTTCACGTACTCTAGCGATAAACATTTGCCACCCCTTATTCGCGCGATTGCCTTTAGTTCCCGTAGATTATCAGCCGTACTACCATCATTGTCCGTTGCATAGAGCTTAGGTCGCTTGCGCATCGCCTCATGAGCACACGGGCGGCACCAATGGTTGTTGTACTTGACATTGCTTGGTGTCATCCAAAAGGTATGGCCCTTTTTGCATTGCCACTTGAGTTTCGTTTGCGAATCACGATAACGCCTTGAAAGGCACTTGCCACCCTTCGCTTCCGCCAATCGCTGCATCTCTTGCAGAGTTAGGGGAATTCGGCGACTGCAAGCCGGACATCCAGTACCGTTTTTGATGTCGTTGGGCGTGGCGGGCCATTCATGCGCGCATTTCATGCATCGCCAACGAAGCTTGACCTTGGCTCCAAGGTATGCGCTTGAGAGGCATTCGAAACCCCTCCCTGTGGCGAATTCGCTAATCGCTTTCAATCTCGATTTTGTCGCCGCAAAGTCGTCAAACGATATTCGCGCATCCTTGTCGCACGCTAGACCAAGCAGTTGGAGCCTACGCTGGATATACGTCGTTATCGCTTCCAGCGAACTGGCGGCCCTATACGGAATCACTATTAGCCGGATTCCCGCCGCACGACATAATACCCGCTTCCGGCGGTCAAGAGTCCGCCTTCGGCGGAACGCTGCTTTGCCTCCAAATAGCGGCAAAGCACGGTAATGATGCTCACCGTGATACTCGAAGGCCAAGTCTAGCTTGCTGTTGAAGCCGTCAAGCTCCAGCCGGTCCGGAAGAACTTTACTTGTCTTTGGGAAGTCGACGCCGACCAAGCGCTCAATTACGTAACGGCACTTCTCTTCAGCTAAATAGAGGTTGCAGTGGGGGCACCACTGCTCCTGGTTTTTGACGTTTGCCGGCGCTGCTTCCCACGTGTGGCCTTCACCGCATTTCCATTCCAGAGGCGTCTTGCTATTCACATACACTTTGGAAAGACAGTGGCCTCCCCGGTGCCGAGCGATTTCATGCATCTCGGTTAGCGTCAACTTGCGTTTCGCAGCGACAGAGCGGCGGCCGCATGCATGACACCAGCTCCCCTTCCGGACATTTCGCGGAATAGCTTCGAAAGCATGACCCTCCTTGCACACGAAGGTGAGTGGCGTATGACCATTGACATAGTTCTCAGAAAGACACCGTCCTCCATGACGCGACGCCAACGCGTGGAAGTCGGCGATGTCGCCTTTGGCGTTTCCGGCACACTCGCGACACCATGAGCCGCGATGGAGCACGTTACCTCCAGTCGCATGCCAAATATGTCCTTTAGAGCACTTCCACTTTAGTTTGGCCTTCAAACTGACGTATCGGCGAGAAAGGCAATTGCCTCCTCTTGACCGCGCGAGTGCCTTCATCACGTCTAAGGTCAGTGGTGCTTTCCGCGCACATTTCCTGCACCAGTGTCCCGCAACGATGTTCGCAGGTGCAGTCTCCCAAACGTGCCCTTCTTTACACCGCCAAAGTAGTTTCGTCTGGCCATTGACGTATAAACTGGAAAGGCACGCGCCACCCCTCAACGCGGCTAAACGCCTCATGGTTACGATTGTACGGCGCTTGGGCATTTGCGCAATGTCGCCCCTCCGGGGCTTTACCATTTAGTTGGGGTCGCGGTCCGGGGGCTAGCGCCGCCCGGCTATAGAATGTCGCCCCTGCCGGGGCTGGTCAAGAACTCCGCTCTCAAGAAGCCGGCGTTGTCTACGAGGCCGCCGCGAACGCCTTCTTGGCCACCGAGGGAAGTTCGACCCGGACGAAAAACTTCTGCGGATAGAGATAATCCTCTCCCGACTCATCGATTACGCGGACCAGGCGGTGCTTCTCGGCATCGGCGTCGGCCATGGCTTGGTAAATCTTCCGGACCTCAAGCGACGTGGGATAACCGTCGTTCTTGATACAGAGTAGGTAGCGCGAGGGAGAAAGCGTTCGTGGCACACTTACGTCGGGAATTTGTGCGAGGACTTGTTAGTGCAATGTCGCCCCTACGGGGCTCTACGAATTGCCTGGTCGCGGTCTGGGGGCTGGCGCCCCCGGCTAGAGAATGTCGCCCCTACCGGGGCTGCTCGCCGACTACATTCGTAGATGCCAGTGGTCTGCGCGCGGAAAAGGACCCTCATCTAAGAGAAGCGCCGGCGGCCGACGCCGCCTCGTGTTCGAGGACCGATTCGACTTGCGATCGTTCAACGCCCGGAAACCACTCCAGGAATTCGCCGATCGTCGCACCGTCTCTGAGATTCTCGAATAGCGTCGCCACCGGAACGCGCGTACCACAGAAGACCCAAGCGCCGCTCATCTTTGCGGCGTCGTGTTCAACCGCGTCACACTGCTCCCACGTTGCCATGACTTTGCAAACGTTGCGGTGATTGTCAGGTTGGTCGTTGCGCGGGTTCCTCCAACTGCCGGAGAAGCTTCTTCAAAAACTCTTCTCGCGATTTCAGCCCCTCGCGGAAATCCATCTGGTCGGTATTCGAGATCTCCATGCGCAGGTCCGAGACGTAGCTATCGAGCACCTGGCGAAGCTCCACCGTTTCCTCAGAGGTCAAGGTAATCTGGGCCATGAGCGTTCTCCTGGAAGAGTAGCGGCTGATGGACACACCCCACGGATCAGACTTGCAGTCCTCAAAGAATTATACCCACATACGGCGACGCGGGATCGCGATGGAATGACTTGCATCCTCGCCTGAGTTCTACTCCTCGGTCGCCGGACCAATCAGCGGTCCCGCCTTGCCGACGCCACCTTTCAGCTCCTGCGGCGGTTGTCCCGTGGCGCCTGCGCCCGCCGGCTGACCTTCGGCTTCTTCGGCCCACTCGACGCGCTTGCGTGACAATCCGATCTTCCGTTCGTCGGTGTCAACGCGGAGCACCTTAACCTCAATCGGATCGCCCACCTTGACGAGCTCTTCGGGGTTTTCCACTTTGTGGTCGGCCAACTCCGAGATGTGCAACAAACCCTCCAGCCCGTTTTCCAGCCCGACAAACACGCCGAAATTGGTGATCTTCGTCACCGTGCCGGTCACGAGCTGGCCAGGTTGATACTTGTTGGGGATGTCGGTCGCCCACGGGTCGTTCTCAAGCTGCTTGAGCCCGAGCGCAATCCGCCGCCGTTGCTGATCGACCGAGAGCACCTTGCAGGTGATCTTCTGCCCCTTTTCGACCACTTCGCTAGGATGGCTGATCTTGCGCGTCCACGACATGTCGCTGACGTGCAACAGACCGTCGATCCCCTCCTCGATCTCGATAAACGCGCCGTAGTTCGTGAGGTTGCGGACCGTACCCTCCACGATGGTGTCCGTCGAATAGCGGTCGGCCACCTTGTCCCAGGGGTTTTCCTGGGTCTGCTTCATTCCGAGCGAGATTTCCTGCTTGTCCTTATTGATGCCCAGCACGACGACTTGGATCTCATCATCGACATGCACCAGCTCGTTCGGGTGGCTGATCCGCTTGGTCCACGACATTTCGCTGATGTGCACCAGCCCCTCGATGCCTTCCTCGAGCTTGACGAAGGCGCCGTAGCTCATCACGTTGACCACGGTGCCCTTGTGCGTCGAGTTGACAGGGAACTTGTCGCCGACCTCGTCCCAGGGACTCGCGGATTTTTGCTTGAGGCCCAGGGCGATCTTCTCCTTCTCACGATCGATGTGCAGGATTTGCACCTCGATCTCCTGGTCGATCGAGACCATCTCCGACGGGTGCCCGATGCGGCCCCAGCTCATGTCGGTGATGTGCAACAAGCCGTCGATGCCCCCCAGATCGACGAACGCGCCGAAGTCGGCGATGTTCTTGACCACGCCCTTGCGAA
>JBBDYH010000175.1:0-56786 GCA_040901795.1 Pirellulales bacterium | reverse complement strand
CACATGACCCCTGAAAACCCGACAAAACTACCACCGCAAAACGGGAATGCACCCATGGGAAGGTGCGACAGTTTCGCAACTTCGGATAAGGGCCAAGTGGTATTTCATCAACATTGGGGTCGAGAAGCTTTCGCGTGTCAGCCGCTCGCTTCTCCGCAAGTAAAATCTCGCTTCGCCTTCTAGCTTCAACGGCTTCCGCAGCAAGACGTATAACTCGGTCACACTCAGGGCCCGCAACGCTCACTATGTCTGGCGGAAGCTTTCCCGCGGCATACCCGCGGCACAACCCGTCAAACGTTCTATATTTCGTTGCCAATTGCGGTACTTTTGAGGTCAGCCGAGCATAGGCTTTGCGTCTCAATTCCGGGAGCGACTTTTCAATTTCCTTCGCTCGATCCCAAAGGATGCACCATTCTTCCTTAGAGTAATCGGGGAGCATGGCAGGAATCCTCTACGCCAGTAGTCCACACTTGCGGTTCCTACATTGATTCATTCCGGATCTTCAAGTAGCCGCTGCAGCCGCGCGCAAAGCTCCGGTGAAAGTCGCTCAAGCCATGAGTTATCGACCAACTCCACATCGATCAAGTCGCGCATGAGCATTGCGTCTTCCGTGCTCAATGCAGCAAGCATCATCCGCACGAGTGAGTCGAGCCTCAGGACTCGATAACCGCCATGCACCTCGGTCTCATTCACCGTCGGCGCCTCAGTAAGATACTCCGGTCGCACCTTCTCGCCCGCGAACACGATGTGGATGGCATCGCGCGCCTTAGCATTCGGCCCGTCGAGGAACATATCCACACTCTTGGCATGGCGATAAACGAACCCGACCGCGCCGAGAGCTTCCTTCGCACGTCCCAGATCTTCACGGCGGATGAGAATATCGACGTCCTGCGTGTTTCGCACCGCCGCTTCATCCACGCGCGACACCCAGGCTGCCACGGCGTTGCCGCCCGCCACCGCGTACGGTATACCCGCCGCTTCCAGCGCCGCTGTCGCACGCATCAGCCGCTCGCGCACCTTCTCCACGGCTCGAATTATCCTTTCCCATGAAATTGGACCGTACGACACGCCAGACATAAGAGCCGCCGAAACGAGTCGGCGTCCCGAGATTCCTCAAAACATATCCGACATCCACTCGCCGCCATGTGCGGGGTTGCCGATCAGTCGTTGTCCTTTCGGATCGACCACCCAGTCCATCAATTCGAGCGGCACTTGACCGATCAGCACTGGGCACTCGTTTGGCAATTCGGACACGTCCACAACGCAGAACCGGTCCTGCACCGTGAGCCGGGCCGGACCATATAACCCGAACTCACGAATTCCGTTCGCGGTTCGCCCACGCTCAACGCCAAACTTCGTGAAACCCAGTTGCTCAATGAGTGACCGCGGCATGGCGAGCCGCGTCGAACCGTTATCGACTAAAGCATCAGGGACTTCCAGCGAGCGCACGTCCTCCGCTTTCCGATGACCGGCATTCGCAAGCAGTATGTCGCCCAGATTCTCAATCTTGGCCGATACGATGACTCGCCCCATGGTGGCGTTCTCCACGGTTTGTCCTCCTCGCTAAAACCTTTGGCCCCCGCCCTTCCCCATTCTACCAGACACCGTAGCTTACCGCCCCCTTTGACAAGCCGCCCCTACTGCGCGATAACAAACCGCGACCAATGTTTCACGTGAAACGTCGTAGACATTTCGCTCCGCGAGATGCTCGTCTCGCGGAGCGAGACGGCTACGCTGAATGTTTCACGTGAAACATTCGCCGAGAGTGAACAGCCGATTGCTTACCGCTGACAGCCATCTGCGACTCGTTGAGTCGCAGCTACTAGCCGAATCCTGAACCCCGAACTCTGAACCCTTCGGCATGCCCGACATCCAAGCCTTCCGCGGAATCCGCTACGATCTCAAGCACGTTGGCTCGCTCTCAAACGTCGTCTGCCCGCCGTACGACGTTATCGACGCCAGGTTCCAGGATGAGCTCTACAAGAAACATCCTGCCAACTTTATCCGCCTGGAGCTCAACCGCGAAGAGCCCGGCGACAACGACCAGAACAACCGCTACTCGCGCGCTGCCAGGTTCTTCAATAATTGGCGGCAGGAGGGCGTGCTGGCCGATGAGTCACAGCCGGCGATCTACGTCTATCACCAGGTCTTCACCTACGCGGGTCGCGAGTACACGCGCCGCGGGTTCATGTGCCGCTGCCGGCTCGTGCGGTTCGGCCAAGGCAATATCTATCCGCATGAGGAGACGATGTCCGGACCCAAGCAGGATCGGCTTCTGCTCACACGAGCGACGCGCGCGAATCTCAGCCAAATCTTCGGCCTCTATCCCGACCCGGCCAACGACGCCCAGAATCTGCTGGAAGAAAGCCTCGGCGCAGGCGTAGGGTGGGCTTCGCCCACCAAAAGCCTGGATTCGGGCGCCGCCGGGCAATCGGTGGGCACAGCCCTCCCTACAAGTCCGCCGCCGATCGAGGCCACCGACCACCTCGGCGTGGTGCATCGCATGTGGCCAATGACCGACCCAGCGGTGATTAGCAAGCTCACAGGGATTATGGGACCTAAGCCGATCTTCATCGCCGACGGCCATCACCGCTACGAGACTGCCTGCAACTATCGCGACGAGTTGGCTGCTGCAGCGGGCGGCTCGCTCCCCGACAATCACCCGGCCAATTTCGTTCTGATGGTCTGCATCGGCATGGAGGATCCGGGGCTGATCGTGCTGCCAACGCACCGGCTGTTCCGCGGGTTGGCGGCGATGGACTCGAGTGAGCTGGCGGAGAAGCTCGGCGACGCGTTCACTTGCCGCGTCGCTGGCGAAGGCGCCGACCTGGCCGAGATAGTCTGGGACACGATCGAGACGGAAGGCGATCAGGGGACTATTAGCCTCTTTACCGAGAAGGATCAGCGCTGGACGATCGCGCGGCTGACCGATGCCGGTCGCCGCCGGATGGCCGAAGTCGCCGCCGAGCACTCAATGGATTGGCAGGAGCTTGGCGTGGCGGTGCTGCACCGGCTACTGGTCGACACGCTTCTCGGCGCTAAAGGGCACCCCAAGCCCGAGTACGTCCACCTTGTCGAAGAGGTCGAGCAGGGGGTCGAAACCGGCGAGTTCCCAATCGCAGCTCTGGTCATGCCGGCCACCGTCGAGCACATCCGCGTGATCAGCCAGCACGGTGAGCGGATGCCGGCCAAGAGCACGTATTTCTATCCGAAGCTTCTCGGCGGGTTAGTGATCAATCCGCTGGAGTAGGTCCCGTCTGCCGGACGGGACCTCCTGCGTTGTGGCCGGTCTCCTGACCGAGCCACACTATCGACCGAAGGTCTCCAGCCTCCGCATGCGCCGTTGCACTTAGTTCACGTGAAACATCGTCGAGCGCCACTGGCTATGCCAGTGCCCAGAATGTTTCACGTGAAACACTGCTACCCTTCACTGTCCCGGGTGATCGCAAGTGCCTCCGTACCATCCTTTTGAATGCGGGCGCTGATTGTTAATCCCATCTTGCGGAGCGCCAAATAGACTCCCAAGGCTCCACCGAAATCGCCGTCCGTACTTATCCCGAGTTTCCTGACCCGCTGCAGGTCCTCGTATGGACACTCAATCCGTAACGAGAAGCCGCAGCCGGCAAGGTAGCGGACGAGGGATTCCAAGGGAGCACCCTGAGACTCGTAATGAAAATCCGCCTTCACGAACTCTTCGAGTTTCGATTGCCCCACAAACTCTTCCGGAACTCCCTCGTGAAAGGTGACTGCCAGTATTCCTTGTCCCTCTTTATCCCACCACTGCCACTCGCGATCAGGCCGATCCTTGAGCAACCAGCCCTCCAGGCGTTTTTGGCCGTTGGGATGCCAGGCGGTTAACCGCACCTCATCACTCCCCCGCGTTCTTGTGCGTTGCTCGGCAAGCCAGTCTAAGTCATACCGGCGCTGAATTTCTACTTGTTGATCGATATCGTGCCGCACGCGCTGATACGGCACTCCGAGATGGTAATAGACCCATTCACCAACTGGCTCATCATTTTCGAATTGTCCCTCGCAGACGAGCTCTCCCTCGGCGTTCCAATACCGGAATGCACCGTTACGCTGTCCGCCGCGATACTCCGTAATCAACTTGTCTGATGGCGCCATCGTGCCGACGGAGATCTCCCGTCCGTGGCGCGTTAGGCTCCCGTCGAAATTCCTGAAGGCCCAAAAAGATACCTGGCGCGGATAGGCGATTATGCGCCGTGTAAATGGGTCAGGGTCTGGTGCCACCAAACTAGCCGCTGTGCGGTTCGCTATCTCGGAGAACTCATGCGGCCCGCGATACCACTTGATCCAAAGGCCGACCAGCAACGGCAGCAGCAAGAGCGTCGACAGGCTATAGCGGAAGCGGATTCGCATAGGGCTGGCGTGCCAAGACAGAATAGGCTTGTGCTATCACGGCCCATTATCAACTGCCGTTGGGACAATTGGCAATCTGGGAGTAGAATCCCGCCGGTCGGCATGTTTCACGTGAAACATCGTAGTCGTCTCGCTCCGCGGAGCGAGACGACTACGATTGCTGTTTCACGTGAAACATTGGCGGTGGCGGGCACCGTTTCTGATGCACACACACGTTCGCAATGTCGCCCCTCCGGGGCTTTGATTTCATTTAGGATCGTGGTCCGGGGGCTTGCGCCCCCGGCTACTGAATGTCGCCCCTTCCGGGGCTGGGAAGGACTGCCCTTCGGGCAAAGGAAGCCGCGTGGGTCGGATCTTGTGCGTGGCCAATCAGAAAGGGGGCGTCGGCAAGACGACCACCGCAGTGAACCTGGCCGTTGGCCTGGCCAAGGCCGGCAAGCGCACGCTGTTGATCGACCTCGACCCGCAGTGCAATGCGACGAGTGGAATGGGGCAGCAACCCGCGGAACGGCACCCGCTGGTCTCGGAGGCGCCGCTGCGCGAGTCGATCCGGCCCACGGCGACGGAAGGGCTAGAGCTTCTGCCGGGTAGCCGCAGTTTTCAGGATGTTGAGGCGCTCGTCACCGCGGCCGAGAACAATACGGCGACGCTCCGGCACCACCTGGCTGGCGGAATGAACGCCTACGACTTTGTACTCATCGACTGCCCGCCGTCGCTCGGCAGCCTGACACGAACAGCACTGGCGAACTCAACCGAAGTGCTGATGCCGATTCAGTGTGAATACTTTGCCATGGAGGGGCTCACGCAGATGATCGACGTGATTCGCGCGGTGATGGAAGCTGACAATACGCGGCTGGCGTTTGGAGGGATCCTGCTAACGATGTTCGACCACACGCTGGAGTTGACGCACGAAGTCGAGCGCGAGGTGCGCGACTTCTTCGGCGAGATCGTTTTCCAGACCGTGGTCCCGCGCGAAGTGCCGGTCGCCGAGGCGCCCAGCCATGGCCTGTCGGTGCTCGACTACGCGCCGCGGAGCCGCGGCTCGCGCGCGTATGTGGAACTGTGTCGGGAAGTTATGGAGACAACTGGATAAATGCGGAATGCGGGAATGGTGAATGCGGAATGAGATGTCGTCATTGGGTCAACCGTTTGCTCTGTCCCCATTCCGCATTCCAATCATTCCCCATTCGACCGTGGCACAGGATGCCACTTGACACAGCATGTGATCTTATGTATACTAGCATAACATTTTAGCCAAGGATTCTCCGATGCAAGCACAACGTCGCCTGGGCCGTGGACTGGAAGCACTCCTCGGCGGATCGACTCCGGTCAAGCCGCAGTTGGCGCTGCACCTGCCCGATGGCCAACCGGTCGGTGAACCGTTGAAGGTCAGCGTCTACGAAATCGACAGCAACCCGTTCCAGCCGCGCAGGGATTTCGACGAGGCGGAGATCCATCAGCTCGCGGAGAGCCTCGAGCAGCACGGACTGTTACAGCCGATTGTGGTCCGCCGCGCGGCCGAGCGGTATCAGCTCATTTCCGGCGAAAGGCGTTTGCGCGCCGCGATCAAAGCCGGCTGGCCCGACGTGCCGGTTTATATCCGCGAGGCCGACGACCGGCAACTGGCCGAATGGGCGATCGTCGAGAACTTGCAGCGCAAGGACTTGAACCCGCTAGAAAAAGCGGCGTCGTTCCAGCTCTACCTGGAGCAATACGATTGCACGCAGGAGGAGCTCGCCGGCCGGCTGGCGATCGACCGTTCGACGGTGACCAACCTCCTGCGGCTCTTGGAGTTGCCGACGATGGTGCAGGCGGCGCTCCGCGGCGGCGCCATTAGCCAAGGGCACGCTCGGGCCTTGTTGCCGCTGGGTGACGATCACCTGCAGGTTTCACTCTGTACGCGAATCCAGATCGAAGGCTTGAGCGTGCGCGCCGTCGAGGAAATGGTCAACGAAATGATCGCCTCCGAAGAGGCCGAAGTGCCGGCAATGCACGAGGCTTCGACGAACGGCGCAACGGCGGAAGCGTCTATCGGCGGCGCTTCGCGATCAGCCGCGCGTCCGCGAACCCGCGCAGGCCAGATCGCGTCCTTAGAACAGGAACTGCGGACGGCGCTGGGCACAAAAGTCGAGATCAAACAGTTGTCCCGCGGCCGTGGCAAAATCGTGATTCACTTCCGCACGTCTGAAGAGTTTGACCGCCTCCGCGAGCAGTTACGAGCGGCCGGGTGAATTGTCCCCGACCACCGCATGCGGTACGATGAAACAGTCCGGGGCGTAGCTCAGCCTGGCAGAGCGCTTGGTTTGGGACCAAGAGGCCGAAGGTTCAAATCCTTTCGCCCCGACTTAGTAATGTCTCGCGATTGGCTTCCGTAGCGACTCATAGCAGAGCGGTCGCCGCGGCGACAGGCCGGAGGTTCGAATCTTCTCGCCCCGACTTCAATACCGCGCGGCACAGCTCGCGGCGATTGTGTGGTC
This sequence comes from Pirellulales bacterium, assembly GCA_040901795.1. Taxonomy (GTDB): domain Bacteria; phylum Planctomycetota; class Planctomycetia; order Pirellulales; family JALHPA01; genus JBBDYH01. The sequence goes on along the minus strand of JBBDYH010000175.1, from coordinate 49,929 downwards.
TGCCAATGTCATCGGAGTAACTTCTTCCGCTTGATTTGCGCCGTCATGAATTGAATCCACTTGCCATCTTCGCCCAGCATGGATGATGTCGCCTCGATTTGGTCCGCCGACTTGAACTCGTAGATGTCTCGGAACTTGGTCAGTTTGCCGTCGGCCATGAAGTTCGGACCTTCGGCCTCGAGGGTGAGCTTCATTCCGGCCGCGTCTACGGCGCCGGTATAGTCCCACTTGTGATTGAACATCGAATCGACCCAGGTGCCGACGTACTTCTTCTTGGCCGGGTCGTAGCCAATGGTTTGAACCGCCTCGATTTTCATTCCCATCATGTCGGTTTCGCCTTCGATGACCACCCAGAAGCCGCCCAGCATGCGAGCGCTCGTGCGGCCCTTGCAAGTCATCGCCGGCATATTGGGGCCGGCGACCGCCTCCGCAGTCGACTCCCATTCACCGACGAACTTCTTCAACAGTTCGTGCTCCTTCGTCGGCTGCGGCAGTTGCGTGGGCGCCTGAGCCGGGACGCTAGAAGCCATCGCAAGCAAAATCGATACGCAAACTAGCCCACGAGTGAAGCACATCGCCGCTCTCCTTGAAACTTCGGTGAAAGTCTTAAGTTACAGTTCTCCGTTAAGTCGACCGATCGGCAATCGCGTGGCCGACTGTACAGTCACGGCAGAGTATAGTATGTGGCAATGCCAGCCGCCAACTGTCCATCGAATGAGATTACTTGCCGCACAGTTTTCGGGCTACCCGCGGCTTGAGAACGCGCTTCAGCTCGTCGGGAAAACGGCGAAACCACGAGGTGACTAGGAGCAGCATCTCGACGTCTTCGGCGCCGATGGATTGCGGCTGAAACGGCCGCGGGTAGATCCTGGTCAGCCACTTCCGCCAGGAGCGGCGCGTGCGGTCCGAATGCGGAGCGAACGCGCCATATCCAATTTGCCCGCGCGAGATAGCCAGCCAATAGGTTCGCCCGCTGGCCGCTTGCACGGGATAGAGAAACGAGAATTTCCGCCGCGCGACGCGCAAGCGGGCGAGCGAGCCGTGCAGCCAGTCGAGGGAGGCGGAAACGTCACGCAGCATCGCCGCGCGTTCGTAGTGCCGGCCCTCAGCGGCGGCGATCATCCGGCTTTCAAGCTGCTCAAGCAGACTCGAATCGCCGCCGTCAAGAAAGTCCTGCACGGCACGCACCTGCACCCCGTATTCGCTCCGGGAACAGCCGCCGGCGCACGGCGCCAGACAGGTCTCCATGTCGAAGCGCGCGCACTGCGCTGCACGTGCGTCATCGAACAAGCTGAGCTGATCGCGGAAGACCATCGGCACTCGGTCCGGGCAGTCACGCAAGCGAAACTGCTGGTTCAGATACCGCACCGCTTCGGCAAGCCTGCGGCGCGAACGCAATGGACCATAGCATGCGTCGGCGCGCCGCGTCGGTTCATCGGCGACAAAAACGTACGGGGCGGGCGCCCGGCCCACGCAAACGTAGGCTCGGCCAAAGCGGTCGGGCCGGCCTTGTACGTTAAACCGCGGCAGAAAGCGACGGATCAGCTCCAGTTCTCGGGCCAGCGCCACTAGCTCGTGCGGAGTGCGCTCCCAGACCAACCGGCTGGTGTGAGCGATAATCTCGCCCGCCTTGGCATCCTTGGCCTGCGCGTGAAAGTAACTCAACAGGCGACGGCGCAGCGACTTCGCCTTGCCGACGTAGATGAGACGGCCATGCGCATCGAGCATGCCATACACGCCCGCGGCGGCAGTACAGCATTCGCGAAGCTGCCGTCGAATTTCACGCCGCGAGCCGGCCAGTTGCATTTCAACCGCGCGGCCGCTCAGTCGCAGACCGAGCGAACAGGGGCCAAAACCTGTGAACGATTGCGTGTGCGCGGGCAAGAGCAACGCAGTCCCTCCGTGGAATGGGCCAATCAACCGGGCCCACAAAGACTCCGTTCGTTACCGCTCGGCATTGTAGCGTCGCCTTTCGCTCCGCGAAAGAAGCGTGCTTTCGCGGAGTGAAAGGCGACACTCAGCACTTCGACGTTTGCTTTCGAGCCGACCGCCAGATACAACGCTATCACCGTCCGAGGCAAGTGACGATGCTAGCAGCGTTCGGCACTCGACGTCTCAAGCAAGGAGAACTCCCGTGTTTCAACAGCGCCCTATCGTTGCTCTTCTTTGGTCCACGTGCTTGTCGGCCGGCTTTGCGAGCGTGCTTCAGGGACAGGGCGCTACGGCGCCTGCGGACGCTCCGGCGCCCGTGACGTTCACGACACAAGAAGATCATCGCAACATGATGGAGCAGCTCGGCATCAGCAAGCTGCGACCCGGTCCGAGCGGCCGAGCGGATGCGCCCCATGCGGCAAACTACGACGAGTCACTGGCCAACCCATTCCCGAACTTACCCGAGGTCTTGCGGTTGGCGAATGGCGCGCCGGTGACCACGCCCGAGATGTGGTGGCGCAAGCGACGCCGGGAGATTGTGGAGGATTTCGAGCGCGAGGTTTTTGGCCGTGTTCCCAAGGCTACGCCGAAAGTCACTTGGACCGTCACGGAAACTCGCGAGACGACGCTCGGCGAAGTGCCGATGATCGAGAAGCAGCTTCGAGGGCAGGTGGATAACTCGGCTTGTCCGTCGATCGAAGTAAACATCTCGATGACGCTGGGCACTCCCAAGAGCGCGAAGGGGCCGGTGCCCGTGCTGATGATGTATGGGTTTAACTTTGGCGGTGCAAGGCGGGGCGCGGCGCCCGGCCCAGCCGGCCGCGGGCCCGGGCCGCGACGCGGCTTCGGACTGCAAGGGCCTTCCAAATCCCAGTTGCTCGTGGAGGCCGGTTGGGGATATGCGACGATTTCGCCTGTCAGCATCCAAGCGGATAATGGAGCGGGCCTCACTCGGGGAATAATCGGGCTCACGAACAAAGGGCAGCCTCGCAAGCCGGACGACTGGGGCGCCTTGCGGGCCTGGGCCTGGGGTGCATCGCGCGGTTTGGACTACTTGGAGACCGATCCGGCGGTAGATGCCAAGCGCGTTGGCATTGAAGGCGTCTCCCGGTACGGGAAGGCCGCCCTCGTGGCGATGGCCTTTGAGCCTCGTTTTGCGATGGTGTTAGTCGGGTCGTCCGGCGAAGGGGGCGCCAAGCTGCACCGCCGCAATTTCGGCGAGGCCGTCGAGAATCTCACCGGCTCTGGCGAATACCACTGGATGGCCGGCAACTTCCTCAAGTACGGCGCCGCAGAATCAAAGTTCGGGAGCATGAACGCGGGCGACCTACCCGTCGATGCACATCAACTTATTGCGTTGTGTGCTCCGCGACTAACGTTCATCAGCTACGGCATTCCGGAGAGGGGCGACGCGAAGTGGTTGGATCAGCAGGGCAGCTTCATGGCCGCAGTCGCCGCGGGCCCCGTGTTTCGGCTTCTCGGCGCCAAAGATCTAGGCACATCCGACGATTACCAAAAGGAGAAAATGCCGGCCGTCAACACCGGCTTGCTAAATGGAGCGCTGGCCTGGCGCCAGCACGACGGCGGGCACACCGATACGCCGAACATCGAGCATTTTATTAAGTGGGCCAATGCACAATTCGAGCAGAAGCCCGCAGCGCAAAGCGCCGCAGCGGCGCGCTAGAGTTCTGGGGCAAGCAAGTGACCGCCAAGACAAATGCCCTCTCAGCCTAATGCCCGCCGCTTCATTTGTTCGACAATCCAGAAGACGGCCGGACAGGTTATCGCCCTGTTCGCATGCCCCATGGTCCGGAAAGTGAAACCCTCCTTGTCAGTGTGCGGGTACTCGCGGCAGACTGCGGGGCGTATGTCGTAGATTGTGCAAAGGTTGTCGTCGCTGAGGAACGGGCATGGCTTGCAGCGCACCTTGAACGACCCCGCTTCTTCACTCGGCTCAAGATAGGTGTCAACGAAACCGCCGAAGGTCACGTTCAAACGCTCGGCAATCCGGCCAATGTCCTCGCGCGTGAAGTTGATATCGGCCGTCTTGCAGCAGTTGGCGCAGCGAGTGCAATCAATGATCTGAAACGCCTGTTGGTGCAGCTTTGCGGCCAGCTTGTCCGGCTTAAAGCCGTAGCTGCGAGACTTCATGCTGCGCAGAAACTGTAGTTCTCCTCGTCGTGCGATTGGGCGTTGCTTCTCCAGTCGTTCACAACAGCGTCGTGATCTACCATCGCTTTAGGCTCCCTTCCTCTTTGAAGTTGCTTGTCCCATGCTGAGCGCACCTTATCGACTGATGAAGGGCTTCCTGGTTCCAGGGTCAAAAAGAATCTCGTCGCCGCGTCCAAGCTCGAGCATTGCGATCAATTGCTTGAGCAAACGACGAGCATTCTCGTGATCTTTTCCTCGTTCCCAGTCGAACTCAAGTGGCGAGAAGGGCCAATTTTCCCCCAAGGGCCATCGGTGCTGGGTTCGACCCAGCGAATCAATTCGGAAGAGCATCTCCTCGATGTCCCGAGGAAAGGGATGCGCGCCGTGGATTACCAGATCGCTTAGCGGGTTGTCGCCGGGTTTGCCATTCGGCATACCATTCTTCCCCTCTTTCGGTTCAACCGAGCCTCAAATCGCCCGACCTAATATAGATGGTTTCTGCGTATCGCTCTATCGCTGTAGGCTACGGAATTGCGGCTTCGCATTCACTGGCCAATCTTCCGCAGTCGAATGCCGCCGCATCTATCCGCCGGCGATAGCGCCGACAACCAGAAACGGCTCCTGTCCCGACGCCACCGCCTCGGGAAGCACAGCATCCGGGGGCTCGAGGGAGAGGTCCTTTTGGCAGGCATAAAACCGCAGAAACGCTCGCCGCTTCAGCGTAACGTGATCACGAATTGTTCCACGCAGCAGGGGATACCGTTCCTCGAGCGCGTCGAGGGCGGCCCCTAGCGTGATTGGCGGCTCGACGTCGAGCTTGACCTCGCTGGTGATATTCGCAAGCGCGCGGAGATGAAAGGGAAGTTGGACTCGGATCATGGCACTGTGGGGCAGACATTCCTGTCTGCCAATTCTCCTAATGGTCAGCCCACCAGGCAGTCAAGAGTGTCTGCCGCAAATCGCTATTCGGCTGGCAGCGGTTGCCCATAGGGGATGCCTAATCGGACTCGCACTCGCGCAGACGACCATAGCCAGTCCTCGCAGCGCGAAACTAAACCGGCTTTAACAGGATTGTTCTCAACGTACTGAATAATACGAAACAACTCATTATCATTGCGAATAACGTGGTCGTACGATTCGTCTTGCCAGAACTCGCCGTACAAATCCAACAACCGGTTGCATTGGTGTGCCGAATACCCTTTGACACTCTGCATAATGCGCTGGCGCGGTGTGCGTGTGTCAGGCTTTCCATCCTGCCGACTTTTCTCGATACACGACTGGACCCAATTCGCTCGCGGATGAAATATCCAATGAAAATGGCTTGGCATAACCACGAATCCGAGTAGGTCATAACGTTCACCTGCGAAATGGCGCAGGCTGCTTTCGACTTCCGAGGCTGCCAATGGATTAGCGAGGTGTCGAACCGCGGGTTCGTCATCGATGATGCCATCAAAACGCGCGAAGATCAGCTTATGCTTGCGAGCCTCCCACTCATCAAGGGACAGCCCAATTGGTCGAGGTTTAAGTTCGAGCGTTTCGCGAAACTGTTGCAGACGCATCAGCCCTTGCGCTGGAATGCTGCCGGCGAGACACGTTGTAATGAAGTACGTTGCATCTTCCGCATCCCAATGCGGCAACCGTCGTCGTCGGAAAAGCCCTTCCAGCATTGAGGCGCCCTTCAAGTACGTTGCAGGCGGCTACCAGCTCTCCAGGCACCGACCGCTACTATTTCTTGGTCCTTCGATCAGTTTGTCTTAAATGATGGAAGAAACAAGGCAGACAAGAATGTCTGCCCCACATCACTTGAGCGTCTGCACCTCGACTGAAAGCACGTACGGAAGATCGCGGACGATGGGCGCCCAGTGATCGCCACCATCCGCCGAACAGTATACTTGTCCACCGGTCGTGCCGAAGTAGATGCCGCAGGGATCAAGCTGATCGACGGACATCGCGTCGCGGAGCACGTTGACAAAGCAATTCTCTTGCGGCAGACCATTGGTCAGCGGTTCCCACTCGTTGCCCCCCGCGCGGCTGCGGTAGACGCGCAACTTGCCCCCGGGCGGAACGCGGTTGTGAGGATCCATGGGCACGGAATAAACGGTGTCGGCTTCGTGAGCATGGACGTCGATCGGAAAGCCAAAGTCTGTTGGTAAATTCCCGTTAACCTCATTCCATTGTTCGCCGGCGTCGTCGGTGCGGTACACGCCGCCGCCCTGATGCAACTGCATAAAGAGCACGTCGGGCCGCGATGGGTGCAGAGCGATCCGATGAACGCAGAAGCCGACCTCAGGCGTCATTTCAGGGAGGTACGGCGACTTGAGCCCGCGGTTGATCGCCGTCCAGGTTTTGCCGCCGTCGTCAGTGCGGAAGCAACCCGCGGCGGAAATCGCGACGTAGATGCGATTGGGGTTCGTCGGATCGAACACGATCGTGTGCAGGCCCATGCCGCCGGCGCCCGGCGACCATTTGGGCCCGGTGCCGTGACCGCGCAGGCTGGCCAATTCGTGCCACGTCGTGCCGCCGTCGGTGGATCGAAACAGCGCCGCGTCCTCGACGCCCGCATAGACCGTATTCGGTTCGGAGAGCGACGGCTCCAGATGCCAAACGCGCTTGAATTCCCACGGGTGCTGCGTGCCGTCGTACCACTGATGCGTGGTGATCGGCTTGCCGTTTGGTGGCTCGGTATCGTACACGAACTTGTTGCTTTCGCCCTTGGGCATACCGTCGGGTGACATGAGCTCCTCGAGCTTGCTGCCGGGTGTAGTCCACGTTTTGCCGCCGTCGTCGGAGCGCTGAATGATCTGCCCGAACCAGCCGCTGGTTTGCGAAGCGTAAACGCGGTCGGGATCTACCGGCGAGCCTTTCATGTGGTAAATCTCCCAGCCGGCGAAGTGCGGCCCACTGACGTTCCATCGCTGGCGTTTGCCGTCGCCCGTGATCACGAATCCGCCTTTTTTCGTGCCGACCAGGACTCGAACGCTGCTCATGGTTACTCCTTGCTCGTTAAAGATGCCTGCATGCCTTGTCGTGTGCTATTTCTTCCGCCAATAGTGCGCGGTCATAAACTGGTTCCACGTTCCATCATCGCCCCGCACGCGAGATGTCAAAGTTCTGTGGTCGTCGCCGATGAACTCGATCAGGTCCTGATAGTTCGCCATCTTTCCGTCGCCCGCGAAGCTTGGCCCTTCGGACTCCAAGGTCAACACCTTGCCGGCCGCATCCAATGAACCGTTGTAAATCCACAGATGCGTCATCATCGAGCCGATCCACGTGCCGACGTATCGGTTCCTCTGCGGGTTGTAGCCGAGCGTCATGATCATCGTCGCGGTGCCGCCGCCGGGCATCTCGCCCTGTCCTTGGGCCACGGTCCAGAGGCCGTCGAGCGAGTGGACGGTTTCGGATCCGGGCAATTTCTCCGGCGGTTGTCCAGGCTCCATGGCGGCTTCGGTTTCGTACGTCCAGTCACCAACGAGCTTCTGCAGCCATTGGTGCTCTTTCTGCGGTTCTTCTTTCATCGATCGCTTCCTGGTTTGTGAGATCAGTCCCGCCGATGCGCGCATCTGACAAATGCACGACTAGGTTCGCAACGGCACCAATGCCCGCAGCCGCGGATCGCGCAAGTAGAGACCTAGCCAGACCAGCACGCCCATCACGATCGGGGGGATGAAGGGATCGTCGATGCGGACATGCGTGGCCGTTGCACCGCCGAGGTAGCCGGTGAGCAAGATCGCGCCGAGCACACTGGTTTGTGGGATTACGTAAAGAACCGTGCAAGCAATTTCAAGGATGCCGAGGCCCAAGGCGTGGCTTTCGGCATATCCGAGGCGTATGAATTCGTCCACGACCTCGGGCGGGTTCATGAACTTAAAAACAGCGCTCATTAGCAGCCCCAGAACAGGGAGAGCGCTGACGATGTACCCGGCCCAGAGCATTTTTTTCGAAATCGGAGGGGTTTCCATAAATCGCTCCACATGACTGTTCGATCCGACAATCCACTACACGATCACCAGGTTATTGCGTGGCCTCGGCTTCGACTACCGATTCCATGTTTGCCAGGCCCTCCTCGAACTGGTCGCCGATCATTTTGTCCATGTTCATGAACAGGCAAAATGCCTTGCCCAGAAAACTGTTCTTGCCGGCCATGTCCCAGGTCACTTCAGTTCCGTCTCCTTTGGGTTCAAACGTGAATTCGGTGTCGCTTGTACCTTCCATGGGTTTGATGAATTCGAGCTCGATCCGGATGAGGTCGCTAGGGCGGCTTTCGGTGATGGTCATGCTGCCTTCGCCCACGTCGCTGTTGCCAACCCATGAGTACTTCGCGCCGGTTCCGGCCGACGGGCCCTCGTAACTGCGCTTCATTTCCGGGTCTATCTGTTCCCACGGCGACCACGCTCGCCAATTGTGAAAATTGTTGACCTGTGCGAAGACCACTGCGGGCGGGGCAGCCATTGTAGCCGATCGCGTGACCCGAAAATTGGATGGCTGCAAGGCCACGACGATCAGGAATACGACGATGATCACTGCAAGACCGAGGAGGATCTTTTTCAGCATTAGAATGGGCTCCGGTTTGGCGTGCGAAACAGACTATCAAATGCACAGTTGTAGCGCAGGACGAGCCAAGCTCGCGCAAAACAATGGTGGGCCGTCGCCCGCGGCGGGCTTGTCCCACCCTACTTTTTGCTGAGCTCGATGCTCATCATTTTGTAGACCTTGCCGCTCTTAGGCTCGGCGGCAAACATTTCGAGCGTCTTGGTCTTGGGACCGGTGGTTGTTTCGACCTGCCGCATCACGGCCGGCTTCTTGGTGACTGGACAGTTATAGCTGAACTTCCAGGTCAACGTCTTGCCGTCGCGCGACAGTTCGCCGGTGCCGTTCATCATGCCGGTGCCGTGGTTATCGATCCAGGTGGAGACGAATCTCTGCGCGACGTTGTCAAAGCCGGTGATGCCGATGGCCTGGAATGGTCCCATGCCCGGCATTTCGCCTTTGACTTCGAGCTTTGTAAATCGGCCGTCCATCAGCGGCGTGATGGTCGAGGTGGATTCGCTTTGCACCGGCTCGGCGCCCGGGGACATCCACATGGTGTTCTTGCCGTGCCATACACCGACGTCCTTGGCGAGGTGCTCGTGCATTTTGCCAGGCGTGGCGGCGTCGTTAACCGCTTGCATGTCTGCGGCGGTCCAACCGGGGGGAAGTGGGATGAGTGCCTCGTTTTTGTACTGAGGATCCTTCGGCGTATCGGCGATCGCTCCTGATACCGGGCCAGTCAACGCAAGTAACATAACGGCAAACAGTCGGATACGTGTCATAGAAAACTCCGATCAGCCAAGGAAGTGCCGTGACGGCAGATTGTTTGATGAGGTCCCACAGCGTACTTGGTTTGTGAACAGTAGACAATCGTTCGCAGGTACTTTTCGAGCCGGTGATAGATCTTCTCCCGTCCTAGATCCCAGTTCTTCGCGGCGGAAGACCCGCAAGCTCGATTACGGGACGTATTTCGACGGAGCCTACTCGCGCGCCGGGATGCCTTTGGGCCACGGAGATGGCCTCGTTCAGGTCCTGGACATCGATCAAGTAAAAGCCGCCAAGCACTTCCCGCGTCTCGGCAAACGGTCCGTCGGTCACGAGGGGTTTCCCATTGCGCACTCGAACGGTTGTGGCCGTCAATGCGGAATGTAAGGGCGCAGCCACCAAATACTGTCCGCGCGCGTCAAGCTCGTGTGTCAGCTCGACCGCCTCTTGCATCGCCTGGTCCAGGGCGGCTTTACCGGCCTGTTGCCAGGCCTGTTCGTCGTCGTAACAAAGCAACATGTACTTCATATAAATCACCTCCGAGGAATAGTCGAACGGGAGGTTACGGAATCGACACGGAGTGAAGAAAATCGTTATTAACCCTCCGGCAATCCGGGAATCTCCATGACGGGGCGAATTTCGATGGTCCCCTTGCAGGCGGGAGGCACGCGTGCGGCAACGCTGATCGCCTCGTCGAGATCTTTGACGTCGATGATGTAAAAGCCGCCGAGCTGCTCGCGCGTCTCGGCGAACGGGCCGTCGGTCACCAGCCGCTTGCCGTCACGGACGCGGACGCTTGTTGCCGTGGACACCGGATGCAGCGGCGAGGCGGTTACGTATTGTCCGTGCGAATGGAGATCGCGCGTCAGGCCTGCCGACTCCACGTAACAGTGTTCCCGCTCGGTGTCGTTCATGGCCTTCTCGTTCATGTAAATGAGCAGCATGTATTTCATGACCAGCGATTCTCCCTGCGAGAAGTGATGTGTGCGAAGGCGGCCCGGTTGGTTCGTTCGACTTCGCTGACCAGAACCGCCAGGGCGGACATCAGCGCGGCCTTGGGTCGTTCCGAGGCGCTGATGTAGCTGGCCAACGGCTCGATGACCCGTTCCAGATTGCTATCCGCGGCCCACTGCAGTGCACAGTTGAGGGTATTCATGACAAATCTCCGTTTAACGTTTCGGTTTTCATGAGTTAGTCGAATGGGAACCGCCTAGATCGACATGGCGGCGAAAATTTTTTACATCCGGCTGGTGGCAAAACTCTTTGCCAGTGGCGTGGCGGATTGGTCCACTGACAAGCGCGGCGCTTGTCAGTGCCACCCAAGTCACTTTTTCTTCTCGATTTCGGCACGCAAACGCTCTTCCTGCTCGCGAAGCTCAGGAGTGAATTCGGCGCCGAAATCCTCAGCCTCGAATACCTGGCGAATTTCGATCTCGGAGTCTTCGTTCGGCATAGGGTTGGGGCAGCGTTTGACCCACTCGATCGCCTCGTCCATCGACTTGCACTGCCACAGCCAGAAGCCAGCAATCAGCTCCTTGGTCTCGGCGAACGGGCCGTCCGTCACCGTCCGCTTCGCGCCCGAGAACTTCACGCGGGCGCCCTTCGAGCTCGGCTGCAGCCCTTCCCCGGCCAACATCACGCCAGCGTTGACGAGCTCTTCGTTGAACTTCCCCATGTCGGCGAGCAGTTGCTCGCTGGGCATCACACCCGCCTCGGAGTCCTTGGTGGCTTTGACGATGACCATGAATCGCATTGCGACGTCTCCTTTTCAGTTGGTGGTAGGTCCCGCTCGCCGCCGCGAGTCGCACGTAGAAATCGCTGAACAATAACTAGTCGTTCCCAGCCGCCGCAAATCGACAACGCGTCCGGACATTCGAAAAACCCTCCGGCCCGCACCAATAAAAAACGTGATGCTTCCTCAAAGTTACAGGTAACAACCCTGGTCTCCGTCGTCCATAATATTGGAAGACGTGGGGTACTAACGCTTTAGTTTTTGGAGCTTTCTATGCCACGCACGACGTATTGTCTAGCCGGCATGATACTTGCGCTGTCCACATTTTCGGCCAACGGACGAGCCGGCGAAAAAGCGACTGCCCCTGATGATTCGGTGTACGGCGAGTTCGTGGGAAGCAGTCCGTGCAGCGGGGCGATTCGGCCCTTTCTCCAGATCCCTGCGGAGTCGAAGGCCGACTTGATGCACTGGAGACTAACGCTCCATCAGAATCCGAAAACCAAAGCGCCAACGGGTTATAAACTACGCTGCGACTACGGACCAGCGGTGCCGGGTTTGCCCGGCTTGGGCAAGACGCGACAGATTATCGAGAGGCAAGGACGATGGAAAATCACCAAAGGCATAAAGTCCAACCCAGATGCAGTGGTTTACGAGCTAGCCAACTCCGTGGCGCTGTTCAAGCTGGATGACAACATCCTGCACGTGCTCAATCGCGACCGTAGCCTGATGAACGGCACAGGCGGTTGGAGTTATACGTTGAACCGAACCGAAGCGGCGGAGAAACGAGTCGATCCGCAACTCGCGTCAACGGTGCCGGACATGTCGTACACAATTTCGCCCGTCGCGACCGGTCCCGCGGTTTTCGGTGTATTCGAGGGGCGTACGCCGTACCACGGAATCGCCCGTGAGCTGAAGGTCACCGCGCATCCCGCCGGCACGAAGGCGAAGTGGCGCGTCACGTTATACCACGATCCAAAAACGCTTGAGCCCACGACGTATAAGGTCGAAGGCTACTTTTTCCGACAAAGCGCGCGCGAAGGGACTTGGACGATTGAACGAAGCGCGGAAGGCGATCCGCAGCAGACCGTCTTTCGCCTTGCGCCAACCAATGCTGGAGCTGACTTGCTTCTGCTAAAGGGTGACGACAACGTGCTGTTCTTTCTGGATAAAGAACAGAAACCGCTGGTGGGACATGCCGAGTTCAGCTACACGCTCAACCGCCGCGAGGTTACGGGCCAACCCGCTGCACCGGTCTCCGGTGAGTAATCGCACTTATGTAGCTCTTGCTTCATAAATGAGAACCGCCGGACGGATGCCGGACGCGCAAGAAGTGAGTGCGTTTGTTCATCGGCATCGCAAGGAGCCGCTGAATTTGCTCGATTAGCGCTCGTTCACTCTCCTTTTTCAGGGCGGCCTCTTGGGCCTTTCTTGTTGTCCGGCGGGTTTTTTTCTTCAAGAGTGCGCTCCAGAACGTCCAATACGGCCAGGTCGCGGGCGCGACCGGCCGCACGCTTGCTGTCAATGATATCCGGAAGACTGGCGATGAGGAGCTCGTACCCGTCAAAATCGACGGACGTTGCGCGAGAGCGGAGGCCTTCAAAGGAGCGAATCCCGTGGAGGCGAGTCATAAAATCGAGCTGTAGACCCTGATCATCGTTGACCATCCGAAACAGGTCGGACACCGGATAATACGGCTTGAGAATGACAGCCTGCAGACGATGAGCGACGGCGTTGAGCTTTTTTAGATTTGCCGGCGTTTTGCGAAACATGAAGTCGATATCCAGCGTCGTCACCGGGGCGCCGTGGAGGGCCGCCGCGGCATTGCCCACCATGACCGCTTCGAGGCGGTGCTCTGCGAAAACCCGGGCAATCTTATTCAGGAGCGGTTCAGCATTCATTTGGTCATCGGCCGTGATTATCCCAATTCGCTTAGCCGCCCTTGGAGAAACCGCCGTTCCGTTTCTTGCCGCGCAAGTTCGATGGCTCGCTGATAAGAGTTTCTGGCTTCGGCTTTTCGGCCCAATCGCCGGCAGAGTTCTGCTCGAGCTGAATGGGCCAGATGGTAATCGTTCAAATCGCCGCGCGCCAGGATGCCGTCGATCAGCTCCAATCCGGCCGCAGGACCGTCGCGCATCGCCACGGCCACGGCCAGGTTCAACTCGATGACCGGCGACGGTTCGATCCGCGCGAGAACTCCGTACAACCCCACAATCTGGCCCCAGTCCGTCGCCGCGGCGGTGGGCGATTCGGCGTGAACCGCGGCGATCGCGGACTGGAGCGTGTAGGGGCCGAAACGGCGCGACGCGAGCGCCCGCTGCACCAGCGCTAATCCCTCCATGATGTGTTCACGGTTCCACAGCGACCGGTCCTGGTTTTCCAACAGCACCAGCTCGCCTGATGGCGACGTGCGCGCCGTGCGCCGCGACTCCTGCAACAGCATCAGCGCAAGGAGCCCCGCAATTTCGGGTTCCGGCTCCGGCAGCAACTCGTTCAATAGCCGACCCAGCCGAATGGCCTCGGCCGAGAGGTCGGCGCGAGTCAGCGACTCGCCCGCCGAAGCGGAGTATCCCTCGTTGAACACCAGATAGATGACATGGAGCACGGTTTCTAGCCGCTCCGGCAGATCGGCCAGCGAGGGCACCTGATAGGGAATCCCGGCGCTTTTGATCTTTGCCTTGGCCCGCACGATCCGCTGAGCCACAGTCGGCGGGGCAGTGAGAAATGCGCGGGCGATTTCCTCCGTCGTAAGTCCACACACCTCGCGGAGCGTGAGCGCCGCGCGAGCTTCGGGGGGCAAAGCGGGATGGCAGCAGGTGAAGATCAGCCGCAGCCGGTCGTCGGCAATGCCCTCGTCATCCGGCTCGGCCGCCGCATTCCGGGAGTTGGCATCGAGCCGTTCCGCCAACTCGCCGAGTGATGCATCGAAGCGGACGCGGCGGCGAACGGTGTCGATCGCTTTGAACCGGCCGGCAGAGACCAGCCACGTGCGAGGGTTATCCGGGACGCCGTCGCGCGGCCATTGCTCGACGGCCGAGGCAAAGGCATCGTGGAGCGCTTCTTCCGCGAGATCGAAGTCGCCCAACAGGCGCACCAGCGTGGCGAAGACGCGACGCGACTCCGAGCGATAGATTGCTTCGACCCTCTGGCGCGCGTGCACGTCCTGCGATTTTGAAGCCGTCTGGACTTCTGTATTGCTGACCATTGCCCCATCGTAGCGTACCGATGGCAGATGTGTCGAAGGGCTTAAAATGCCGCTACGATCAAACAACCGTAGATAGGTCCCGGGCCGATCCGAAGACCAATCTTCTCCGCCACTTGCAAATCTTTTTGGGAAATTGAGCAGCGACTGTCGATTTCAGCCGCCCTCGTTCGACCAGTTCCAGAGGGCCGGAGTTCGGCGATTTCAGGATCATTCCTTCAGCCAACGGAGCACGCCGTGCAAATCAATCCTTATCTCATGTTTAATGGCCAATGCGAGGAAGCGTTTCGCTTCTACGAGAAGGTTCTCCGCGGCAAGATCGAGGCCATGATTCCGCACGCCGGAACGCCGGCCGAAGGGCACGTGCCGCCGGAATGGCACGAAAAAATCATGCACGCGCGGCTGGTGGTGGGCGAGGGTGTATTAATGGCCTCCGACGCTCCGACGGGGCGCCAGGATAAACTGCAGGGCTTCTCGGTGTCGCTGCAAATCCCGGACACGGCCGAAGCGGAACGCGTTTTCCACGCCTTGGCCGAGGGCGGTTCGACGACGATGTCGATGCAAGAGACCTTCTGGGCCCTCCGCTTCGGCATGTGCGTCGACTCGCTTCGGCATTCCGTGGATGGTGAATTGCGAGAAGGCTCAGTGATCGTTACGATTGATCAGCTTCTGGAAAGCGCGACCGCACGAGCGCGTACTTCTTTGATCATGGTCACCGCGGCCTTTGCTTCATGCAGATTCAAGTTAAAGTCGTACTGCGCGGGCGCGACCACCTGCCCGGCAGCATCCCTCCAGGGATATTCGCAGTTCGACGGCGTTGTTCCGCCGCTGTCGACTTGAGGGTGAAGCAGCTCAATGCGTCGTGCCAGCGCACGAATTGCGTCCATCACCCAACCGCTGCGTCCGCCGGGCGTTCGGGCCAGAGCATGCCGAACAATGATTGGGATTACCTTCCCGATATATGCATGGCTTGATTGGAGGCTAGCTGGATCGCTTCCGCCCTCGACAAGATGCGCCTTCGCTGTCTTCTCCATCGCCATCTGCAGGTAGTGAAACCGATGGCACTGGGGCAATCGGCGGTTCCGCAGTAACTGATCGCGCGCGTCGAAATCGGAACAAGCCTGGATTGCGTAGGCCGTGGACCACGGCCTGCCGGCTTTAGAGTTGCTTGTTCTCATCGAATACCCAGCCGTCGGGCAGCGTGATCTGGCCTTGTTGAAGCTGGGTGAACTCGGAGGGGTGAATTTCCACGACGATGCTCGGATAGTGGATCCCGGAGGAGGGATGAGTCGACAATCCGACAGGCACTACACCGCTAACCGTGGTGTGCGGATTGATTTCCAATAGTTTGATAGGTTCATCCGGATCGCCTTCTCGCCCTGGGACTTCGAGCCTGTAAATACTGCTGATTCCGGGGTCGACGGCGCGATGCGCTGTGGCCAGTCTCCTGGCAACGACGTCTTTGTCAGAGTCGCAAGAACTAGAGATGATGCTCATTTTTTCGCCCTTTGACCTAATGATATACTTGCGACGCTTACCATACAAACTTAGGTCCGTGGGAGCGAATCGTTGGAGTAAAATAAGGGCGGTCGGTGGCCCGTACACGGACGGTATTATGGGAAGGTGGAGCAAATGTCTGCAAGCGCGTTGTTAAGGCGTGCGTATCGAAACTCAAAGCCTTCGTCAACGAGGCGTTTTGAGATCAGATAACGGCCATAGAGGGCCAGTTCGGGATCGGTGCGCATCAACAGCGGCGCCCCGAGCCGGACCATCCAGTCGAACGCCCGCAGGCCGATGGGGACTTTCATTGCCTTGCGGAGCTCGCGCATGAATTCGCACTGAGATACCGGGTTGGGCGCTGTTGCGAGATAAACGCCTTGCATGGTTGCATCGGAAAGGGCGCGCTCGAAGAGCCGATTCAAGTCCGTTTCGTGAATCCAGCTGATTCCTTGCGTACCGCTCCCTGCTCGCCCGCCTAATCCGAACCTGACGAGCGTCCTGAGCCGGGCCAGCGCGCCACCGCCTGCGCCGCGGTCGTGACCGACAACAAAGCTCGTGCGCAGAATCACCTTGCGCTGCGAGGGCAAAGCGCTCGCGTGAAAAGCTTCCTCCCACGCGCGACCGACGAACGGTGCAAAACCGCAGCCCAAGCACGACTCCTCGTCGCAAATCGCGCTGGGAGGGTCGCCATAGATATGGCCGGTGCTCATTTGCACCCACACCGGCGGAGGCGATTCGACCGAGCGAAGCGCCGTGCCCAGCACGCGCGTCGCTTCCACGCGCGAACGCAGTATCTCGTCCTGATGATCGGGGGTTTTGATGCAGTCCACGCTGCGGCCCGTCAGATTCACGAGGCCGGCTGCGCCGTCCAGCTCTCGCCTCCAGTCGCCCAAGGTGCGGGCGTCCCACTGCACATGCCGCCAGGGTCCGGCAGCCTTCGGTGCGTGGCGGGACAGGATCACGATCGACGAACCGGCGGTCGCGAGGTGCGTCGCCAGCGATATGCCAAGAAACCCGCTGCCGCCAGCGATCACAATGGTCGTGTTTCGCTTTGTATTCGCCATACGCCACTTACCGCAGGTAGCGATGGCGTCTTAACCGAACACGACCAATCTGCTGCGGTAACTGGACGCATCAAAGATCGTCGTCATGAGCCACTTCGAGCTCGGGGGACGAAAGAGGAATGCTACGTGCGATTTGATCGTCCGTGAATCGCAGTTTCTCGCATAGCCAGCGCCGCACCGCTTCGGCCTGCTGGCGGCTTTCCAGGCGTTTGGCGATCGTCAAGGACTCGGTGTATTTTTCGTTTCTGAGAAAGTCCAGGTCGGCCGGAGTGTTATCCTCGTCTTCAAGTTCCTCGAGTGGGACGGGCACTCTGAACTTCAAATTCAGACAATAGTGGTCCTGCTCGTGCGTGCGCTGCTCATGTTCGATTTCAACGTCGAGGATTTCGGAGAGTGGGACCTCGAACCGTTTGCGCATGCCGGCATATCCGCTGGCTACCGTAACGCGATCGCCCTGGATCGCAAGCGAGCTGCCCCACAGGAGCATTGCCGATGTCGCCAGGAAAATCACCAGACCGAAGAGGCCCGGGACCAACGCCCATGCGGGATGCGCCTCGAAGTGGAAGACTGCGGCGACTCCGCCCGCGCATACTGCGACCACGACCAGTGCGATCACCAGAACGAGGTAGTCCGTGTACGAAAACCGGAGTTTTTCGCCACCGTTCGGCAGTGGCTCGATTCGACACATCCGCTCAATCGCCACTTTCGCGTCGACGACTGCTTCGAATGGCTGCATGACGGCCAAATCCGGCTGGAAGTCGGGCGAACTTTCGGCGGTCTTGAAGACCGGAACCTCGAACGTGGCGTAGCGATGGAAGTTTGGCTCCTCAATTCCCGCCTTGACTCGCCAGCGAATCCCCATGGTCTCCGTCAGACCGCTCGGTTTACATTCGAACGGGACCGAAAAATACACGGGTAGGGCAGTGGAATTAGGATCGGGAACAGATAGTGTTCGCTCAACGACGACGTTTTCACGCCAGACGATGTGTTCGCTTGCGTCGACGCTCTCTGATCGGCTCTGCCCAACGGATATCGACTTAGGATTTTTCCGGGTGTGCTGGTACTCGGCGCACTCCAGAACCACGCGAAACTTCGTATCGTCGGGCATCTTCTGAGGAAGGACCACTACACCCGCCAGCGAACCACCGATGACTCCCGGCACAGAGCTCATCCGGAACTCCGCTCCCCGGAACGTCTTGCCGACTTTCAATTGCAGCCGTGCGGCGTTGAAAAATGCGAGGCCGACGAGCATCAGAATCACGCCCGGGACGCTGAGGATATCGCGTCCCCATTCTTGCAGCACGAGCAACGCCAGAGGCAGCGCGACGAGCAAATAGATCGCAGCGAAGAGCACGACTAGCCACGCCAATTTATAGCTCGACGAGCGGATCAGCTTGTTTGCCCAATCGTGACGCCAAAGCCAGGGCTCCTCCGGATGTGTTCGCTCTTCGATCACCTGCTGCTTTTGCCGGCGCAGAGCATAGGTCATTAACCAGAACAACAGTCCTCCGAAAAACGCGAACACAAAAAGGATCAACAACCGCGCGGCAAAGGCCGTATAAATGAACCGCGGATAGAGTACCGAATCTTCGGGCTGCGACGGATTGACGTACGCGGTGGTTGGCGTGCCGTCGTTGACGTGCTGCTTTAGCTCGTCGGCCATTTGCTTCTGAAATTCACCGACAAGCTCAGGGCTTGCGGCGATGTCCACGCGGCTTCCCTGATACTCCACGCCGCCGTAGGTGTAGCGGTATTCAGCGAAGACACGAGGGCGGATATCGTCTTCTTCAAGGTTCCGGTAGTCCGCCTCGAGCACCGTCGCCGGGACTTCTTCCCACGCGCGCATGCGAGCGGCATCCCAGAGGTACGTTACGATCGGAGAGACCCGGTATACGGCCGCCAGCAGCAGAAAAAGCCCCACAATTTGTCCGAAGCGCAAGAAGCCGCGGGCGACGCCAGAATCGACGGAGTCGGACATGGCTGGGTCCTCCGAAGAGCAGATGGCACGGGGGCACGAATCTTAGCATGCACCGCCGCCACATCCTAGTGAATCGTAGAGCTTAATCGGGCACGTACGACGGCCTTCCAAGGCCGTCGAATGCAGGTCGGCCTTGGAAGGCCGACTTACAAGTTTGAACTGGAATGTCCACTAGATGCGCGCAGCAGATCGAGTCACTGCAAGCCATAAGCGGCCATTTCCTCCGCGTTGCGGACAAATAGCCTCCCCCGCGCGACCACAGGGTGGTTCCAAGTCTTCCCTTCAATTGCTTTGAAACGGCCCAACTCTTGGTGCTGGTCCGGGTTTGCGGAGACGAGGACGACCTCTCCGGTCTCCGACAATACGAGCAGCAAGTCCTGGTCGGTCAACAGCAGCAACTGGCCATGGCCGTAGCGGCCTTTTTTCCATACCCGGCGGCCATCTGCCAGATCGACACAGGTCAGGATCCCGTCGTCGAGGCCGTAAATGTAACCATAGTGCACCACGAAGTCGTTGAACGACGGTTTCAGTCGGTTCGACGACCACTTCTCGTCGACCTTCCAGTTCTCACCATCCCGTTGGATTTCCAAGAGCGCCATGCCTGGGTCGGTCGCCAACAGGAGTCGGCCATCGGCGACGAGTTGTGGCTGTAGCATGGGCATTGCGGTTTCGCTGGCAATTGTATGTTGCCAAAGGGCTGTGCCGTCGTCGACGCTAACGGACCGTAGCGCCTGATTGTCGTGCATGACAACCTGCTCCCGACCACGGATGGTAAGACGCTGCGGCGAACTGTAGCTCATAGTCCCGCCGGATTGCGACCATACGGGGGCGCCGGACTGGGCATCAAAGGCCAATAGTCCTTGCTGACCTTTCCCGCCGGCGAAGACAATGACCTTGTTGTCCACGACAAGCGGCGAAACCGAGTATCCCCATTGCGGAACCGCGCCGTCCGCTTCGCTGACGGCGTCGCGCGACCAGAGTGGCTTGCCGTCTTTTGCCGCGAGGCACACGAGCCGCCCTTTGCCTCCCAACGCATAGATGCGCCCGTTGGCGAACGTGGGCGTGCCGCGGGGGCCGGCGCCCGACAAGCCCTCGTAGAAACGTTCCTCGTCGACATGCACCCACAACTCTCGTCCGGT
Organism: Pirellulales bacterium; assembly: GCA_040901795.1. Lineage (GTDB taxonomy): Bacteria > Planctomycetota > Planctomycetia > Pirellulales > JALHPA01 > JBBDYH01. The sequence goes on along the minus strand of JBBDYH010000175.1, from coordinate 29,942 downwards.
GGCTGCCTCGTAGCAGACGACCGCTTCAAATTCGCCACGCTGTTCCTGAGTGACCAGAAAGCCATCGACGACGATCATGCTCGACCAGGCCGGGCCGACGCGTTGTCGCCACAGCAGTTTGGGCGAGTTGGTGTTCCAATCGGTATCGACATTAACATTCCGCACGACGCCGTCGCGATTAGGGCCGCGGAATTCGGGCCAGTCGCCGGGCTGGAGCGACCATTCTTGAAGTGCGCCTGCGGACCGGTCGACGGAAGCGTTTGCGCCCGACTGATCGTTGCGAGACGCGAGAAAGAGCTCTTCGGCGGTCGGGCTCCATCGCCAACTGAATTGAGGGATTTGATTGCCGTAAAGTCCCTCCCACCGCAGCAGCGCAAAGAAGCCGGTTATCGCTACAATCACCGCACAGAACCCGATTCGCTGCAAACGGAGCGAGCGATTTCGGCTGGCGAGCACCCACAACGTCCAGGCCGTGAAAACGAACGGAAAAGCGGTCATAAACAGCACAAAACCATCGACCGTCGGGTCAGCGAGCAGTCCGGCAACGAGCGAAGCGACGATCACGACGCCGATGGCGAGAAACCGATCGCGGAGCCGGACCTGCCGCCGCGTGAGCCACCAGCCGAGAAACGCCAAGAGCAACAGTCCGTAAGCGATCATCCGCGAGATGAACCGCGAGAACATCGCCAGCTCGAAGGTGTAGTGGGCGTAAAGAAACGTCCAGAAGATTGCGAGCATCACAACCGCCGGCCAGATGCGGAGCGACTGAACCGATTGCGATACGCATGGCAGCGTTATCGTTGCCGCAACGTTTGTTTCTGATTCTTTTCGTTTAAGCATAAAGTGTTCGCCAATGCCCGAACTGCCCGATATCACGGTTTACGTTGAGGCGTTGCAACGGCGCGTCGTAGGCGAGCGCCTCCAGCGTATTCGCGTGGCCAGCCCATTTCTTGTGAGAACTTTTGAGCCGACTTTGGAATCGGCCGAAGGAAAGACGGTACGCGAATTACGACGGCTGGGCAAGCGGATTGTCATCGGATTGAACGACGACTTGTGGTTGATTCTGCATTTGATGATCGCGGGGCGACTGCACTGGAAACCGCCCGGCGCAAAACTCGCCGGAAAGTACAACCTGGCGGCGTTCGACTTTTCGAACGGCACGCTGGTGCTCACCGAGGCGGGCTCAAAGCGCCGGGCGGCAATGTATGTCGTGCAAGGCGAGGCTGCGCTTGCCCAGCACAATCCCGGCGGCCTGGAAGTGCTAAGGGCGACAGCCGAGGAGTTTCGCGCGGCGTTGATCAAAGAGAACCACACACTGAAGCGAGCCCTCACCGACCCGAGACTGTTCAGCGGGATCGGCAACGCCTATTCGGATGAGATCTTACATCGCGGACGCCTGTCACCCATCGCGTTGACCCAGAAGCTGTCGAGTGACGATGTCGAGCGGTTACATGCAGCGACGCGAGAAGTGCTCGAAGAATGGATCGACCGGTTACGCCAGGAAGCCGGCGATGAGTTTCCGGAGAACGTGACTGCGTTTCGTCCTGAGATGGCAGTACACGGGCGGTTCGGCCAGCCGTGCCCTGTTTGCGGCGCGCCGGTGCAGCGGATTCGCTACGCGGACAACGAGACGAATTACTGTCCGGGCTGCCAGACTGGTGGAAAGATTCTGGCGGACCGGTCGCTTTCACGGCTGTTGAAGGACGATTGGCCGCGGCACTTGGAGGAGTTGTAGTCGCATGAGCATTGCGTGACGTGGCGGCGCGCGCTAAGCTGACCTATATCCTTCTTTTCGAGAGGTAGTCTCATTATGTACTTCATTACTCAGTTGCAGGGATCCAGAGATGCATTTGGCACGGCCTATTTCGACGTATTTCTGTTGGATTGCGATGTGGTTCAGTTTCATGGGGGATGCGGCCGCCGGAGGCGACGTGCAACCAAAATCCCCGAAGTTTCAAGGACTCGGCATTCCACCCGGTCAAGAACATAGTTATGCGAAAGATGTATCGAACGACGGCTCGGTAGTAGTGGGAACGAGCCGCCGCGGCACTAAGTACACTGCATTTCGGTGGACAGCCAATGAACGAATCGTGAGCCTAGGCGTGCTGCCTGGCGAGACGCAGAGCAGCGCGGAAGGCGTCTCGGCTGATGGTTCCGTGATTATTGGATTCACACCGTCTTCGTCGACAGGACAGGCATTCCGCTGGACACATGAAGAGGGTTTCGTTGGTTTAGGACAGGGAACCAGCAGCGCCATGGACGTTTCGGGCGACGGATCCATTGTCGTAGGTGGACGTTCGATGTGGCCACCGTTTGGAGAGCGTACCGTAATCCCGGTTTCAGTAGGTCACAATGGTGTTACACCGGACGGCTCGCTTGTTGTTGGTTACTACACAATTAGGAACCGACTGCCCGCGCGATGGACAGCAGAGGACGGCGTGAGACTGCTCGGCGACCTCCCCGGTGGGTACTCCGGTGGCCTTGCGAGCGGTGTTTCCCCCGATGGATCGGTAATTGTCGGGTGGAGCTCTTCGTACAACTCCCGCGATGAGGCGTTTCGTTGGACATCAAATGGAGGGATGATCGGACTGGGAGACCTCCCAGGTGGTGAGTTCCAGAGTATGGCGCTCGATGTATCAGCGGACGGTTCGACAATCGTCGGCTGGGGCATTAGCGGATTGGGAGAAGAGGCTTTCTATTGGCAACCACATTCGGGAATGCGTCCTCTTCGGGATGTCTTGGTTGACGACTATGGCCTTGACCTGGGTGGTTGGTCGTTGAACCATGCACTGGCAATCTCCCCCGACGGCACCGTGATTGTTGGCAACGGTACGAACCCAGCCGGTAGCCATGAGGGTTGGATCGCTGTCGTTCCCGAGCCAGGGACCCTCGGCTTGGCAGCCATCGGTGCGGCATCGATGGGTCTCGTCGCTGCAAGCGGAGGCTTTAAGCGCCGAACTAGTCTCGCTCGCCGCGTGGATCGTCGGCGGCTTGACGATTTGCAAGGCAGGTCCGTAGGCTAACCCTTTGATATCCTCAGTACCTCAACCGGTCGGTAGTGGCCGATGACACCCGAAGATTTGCGACAACCTGTGAAGCGCCGGCCATTGAAGCCGTTTCGCATCACCATGGCCGCCAGCGAAACGTTCGACGTCTGGCATCCTGATTTGATCATTGTCGGTCGGTCGATCGCGGCGCTTGGACTGGGAAAGGCTGGAGAGGAGCCGATTGCCGACGGGATTATCTGGCTGGATCTCGATCAAATTGTGCACATCCAGCCGGCGACCGCGCCCGGGACTACGGCGGCTCCCTAATGAGGACACTAGCAGACTAATCAGCCGACGAAAACGACATGCAGAACCCCTACGAATCTCCGCAATCAACGAACCCAGGATACAAGCGCTCCATGGCACTCTCCGACTCGATGATCACCACGGCGTTTGAGCTGCCGGGCTACCGAGTTCTGCGGAATCTCGGCATGGTCCGCGGGATCGTGGTCCGGTCGCGGAGCATCTTTGGCAACATCGGCGCCGGGTTACAGTCGCTGATCGGCGGGAATATTACGTTGTACACATCGCTCTGCGAGAAGACGCGAATGGACGCGTATTACCACATGATTGATGAGGGGAACCGGGTAGGGGCAAGCGCTATCATCGGCGTGCGCTATGACGCCAACGAAGTCGCTGCGGGCATCACCGAGGTCTTGTGTTACGGAACGGCGGTAACGGTCGAGCCGATTGGGCCGGCTTGAGGCTCGGCCGATTATCTTTACACCGCCCAATTTCGGGGTATTCGTTCAGGCGGGATTTGACACACCCCCGTTCGCGTCGTATCCGTTTCATTAGGTATCTTTTCGTCCCATTTCTTTTTCTTGCAAGCCGACAAAGGCAAACCGGTCGTAAGGCCGGGACGCAAAGCCATGGATCCCCCCTGAGCCTGTCGAAGGGGGTGGACCGCCAGGCTACCGAAGTTGCAGCCGCGAGGTTGCAATGTCGACTTCTTCGAAGCTGCGAAGGCCCCGGCCGCCTGACAAATTGGCGGTCCTCTCCAAGCTGCGACAATTCAAGTCGCGCGGAGCTGTTGTCCGAGGCCGTCGTCCGACGCGGCCACAACGCCGGGGTACGATCGTCGTGCTATCGGCGTTCCTGATGGTAGCCATGATCGCGATGGTGGCCTTTTCCGTCGACGTCGGCGCCCTGTACGTCGCACGGACCGAGCTGCAGCGGGCCGCCGATTCCGGCGCGCTGGCCGCGGCGGCGGAAATGCTCGAGTCGAGTCTTCAGGGAGGAGATTGGGGGGGCGAACAAGATCGGCAGGTGCGTAACACCGCGCGCCAGTTCGTCGAGCTGAACTTCATTGGCCGCCAAAGCCCGACGATTGACATTAACACCGAACAGAAGGAAGACGGCGACCTGCTGTTCGGCGAGGTAGCGAACTGGGACGCCGCCAGGAGAACCTTCCAGACTTCAGGCGCGGGCGAGTACAACGCCGTTCAAGTCCGCGTCAGCCGCAGCGACCGGATCAACGGAGAGGTGCCGTTGTTCTTCGCCAAGATCTTCGGCATGCGCACCTCCGAGGTCGAGGCGCGGGCCACCGCTGCGTTCGTCACGCGGATGCGCGGGTTCCGGTCGCCCGGCAATGGCCGAGAAAACCTGCCCCTTTTGCCGATCGCGATTTCAGAAGAGACCCTCGATGAGATGCTCCGCGGCGACGGGCCCGACGCATACTCTTGGGACAACGACACGCAAAGCGTCACGACCAAGCGCGATGGCCGACACGAAGCCGATCTTTTTCCAGAACGGTCAGGAGCCGCCGGCAATTGGGGCCTTGTGGACGTGGGAAGCGCCAAGAGCTCGCCCGGTACGCTCCAACAACAGATCCGAAACGGTCTGACGCCCGCCGAGCTTGACTATCACGGCGGCGAAATCGCGCTGGACTTTCAAGGGGAACTCACGTTAAGCGGCAATCCGGGCTTGAAGATCGGCGTGATTGAGCCGGCACTGCAATCGATTGTCGGCCAGCCACGAATTGTCCCGGTCTACAGTTCGGCAAGCGGCGGCGGCACGAACGCCCAATACACCATCACAGGCTTTGCCGGCGTGTGCGTGGTTTCCGTGCAGCTCAAGAGCGGTAACAAGAGTCTGCGGATCCAGGCTTGCCCCGTGATCACGCGCGGCGGCATTCCCGCGGAGGGGAGCCAACAGACGAGCAAGTATATTTACTCGCCCGTGGCGCTCGTGAACTGAGCAAAGGGTAGATGAATGGTCGGTGGTGAGTGGTGAGTGGTTCATTTCGACCTCTCACCACTAACCACTCACTCCGGCTCCCTACTCCCCTTTGACGGCGTGTTTGACCTTATCGATGGCCTTTTCCGCGGCTTGCTTAGTCTTGCCGGCGGCCTGATCGATCTTGCCTTCGCGCTTCATCTTTTCGTCATCGGTCAGCGCTCCCGCGGCTTCCTTGACGCGGCCCTTAATTTCGTCGCTTTTGCCTGACATGAATCGTCTCCCTTCCCATTGCGCCAATGTCCGCGCGCAAACCGTGCGCGAATGGCTGTTTAAGTAATCGAATCGGAGAGAGGCGGTGCAACAATCGTGCCCACTAGATAGCGGCGCGTTCGGAATCTCTTAAGAGAACTTCGCCGCCAGGTCTTGTTGACCTACCGCGAGCGAGAAATTTGGCGGTGATGACCCGAGCAACTGCTGCACGTGCGCCGCCGCATCGCTCGGTGCTTCGGCTTGCAGGCGCGATAGCTCGGCAACCAGGTCCGCGGCGCGGAGCAAGCTCGCTTGCTGATCAAGCTGGACAAATAGCGTGCGCAGGTCCGTGTTCTGGCGGAACAGCGCTTCGATCGCTTCGTGCTGCGGGTGATCGCCAACCACTTGCACGTCGCCTTGGCGATTGGCTTCCAGCACAATGCCTTCGCCGATATCGATGCCGTGCTCGCGCAACAGCCGGCGGAAGTGCATTTCGAACTCGGCTGTCGCGGTATGGTATTCCGCGCGTACCGCTTCGATAGAGGTTACAGCTCTGCGATCGAGGCCGTCCGATGGCATGTCAGCATTTATGCCGGACCGCACGGCGACATCAAGATGTTGACCAAACGAGCCGGCTGGCAGGCTCGCCGTCGGATTGGCGCCCCGGGCCAAAGCGAGCGACTGCCGGACGCCGTTGGTGATTGCCGCCGGCCCGACAAGTCCAGCGATCGACGGCATATCGTTCTCCGTGACACCCAACCTTCAAACATTTATAGGAGTATTCGGTTCATCGGCCAGCGTGCGTGCCGGTCTTGAGCTTTTTTCGGGTTGTGCAAGTTGGGCAAGGGGCGCGGTGGAGAGGTGGGGACTTGCGTTGAAGGTCTCAGCGGACTCCGCGCGGCGACTTTAGCCGGTTAGACTGGAGTGCCTTGTCGATTTTTGCCTGTCGCTTGATCCTCCTCACTTGCTTTCATGATTCGCTTCGCCCCCGCTTCTTCCCCCCCACTGCCGCTGTTGATTACCGGAATTTCCGGCGTAGCGGGCTACAATGCGCTGCCGTACTTTCAGCGAATGTATCCGGGGCAGGTGGTTGGTATCCGGCAGAGCGACAACTGGCGGCTGGTCGGGCCGGGAGTCGAGGTCTGCGATGCTGAGGACATCGACCGGTTGCGGGAGCTCTTCGATAAGTACCAGTTTAAGAGCGTGCTCGACTGCGCCGGAAACTGTGCGCTCAAGAGCTGCGAGCTCGACCCGGCGATGGCCTGGCGGATCAACGTCGAAGGTCCGCGCAATCTGCTCGAGGTCATTCACGACCGCGACGTGCGGCTGGTACATCTCTCGATCGATCTGGTCTTTTCCGGCAAGGGGGCGGGGGGGCATGTCGAGCGAGATCCGACTGACCCGGTCACCGTCTATGGCAAAACAATGGCCGCTGCTGAGCGGCTGATCCTGGCGGCCGACCCCCGTGCGGCCATTCTGCGGATTTCTCTGCCGATGGGCGTCAGCTTCAATGGGCATGCCGGTGCGATCGACTGGATCCAGTCGCGATTCAAGAAGCACAAGCCGGCAACGCTGTACTTCGACGAAGTGCGCACCCCAACGTACACCGATTGTCTCAACGAGGTCTGCGCAGCCGTGCTCGCTGGCTCGTTGTCGGGACTTTATCACGCCGGCGGCCCACGTCGGCTGAGCCTGTACCAGATCGCCCAAGTGATCAACCGCGTCGGCGGCTATGACCCTGATTTACTGCGCGGCTGCCCGCGGATTGAAGCGGGGCCGATCCCGCCGCGAGCGGGAAACGTTTCGCTCGATTCAACCAAGCTCTCCGCAGCCCTTGGCTGCGACCCGTTCGATCCTTGGCCACTGGAAGACGATTTCGTTCCGACACACCGTCAGTGGCACTACGAGCGGAACGGCGATCGCGGGTCGCCGGGGCTATTGGCGGACGTATTGTATCTGAACCCGGGATAGGACCGTTCAAGGCACATGGCAACCCTCATCTAACAGCTCAGATAGTGCTCACAATAGCTTTCGAAATCCGTCCACGCTTAATCCGGCGTCTTGAACGATTCCACCCATTGTAAACGACTTGATGGGATTATGGCGCGGAATAGTCACTTGACGAGTGCCATCGCTCATAACAATGTGCTTTCCCTGTCGGACGATTTTGAATCCAGCCTTCTCGAGGGCCCGTACCGCATCTTAATGATTGATTCCGGGAATTCTCGGCACTATACGGTGATCTCCACTTCGCGGACCTCCGCGTTTTGAAAGCGGTCTTGCAGAGCAGCCAGATACTCGCGGATCGCGTCTTGAACATTCGCCAGAGCTTCTTGCTCGGTATCGCCTTCCGACCAACAACCTGGCAGAGCGGGAACAGAAACCGAGATCCCTTCGTCTGTGCGATGGAGAACTACTTGGTATTTCATAACAGACTCACTTTCAGTAGCCGAAAAAGATCTCGACTGCCACTCTTCTGGAATCTAGCGAACTGCTTCATTTTGCCGCCAAATACAGTATAACGTCGGGGGGATCGGCGGCGGTGGCGGCCGTTGCCAAACTGACCGAGATTCCCGAATCCCGATTGGAGATCGACGAGATCAGAGACACTGGAATTGCAACCATGCCTGTCACAAACCAAGCGCCGAACCTATCGTCGTCGATCGCCGATGTCGTCCGCCGCTACTGGGGTTTTGACGACTTGCGCCCGCTACAAGGCGAGGCGATCGAGGCGGCGCTGGCTGGTCGCGATTCGCTGGTCGTGCTGCCGACCGGCGGCGGCAAGTCGCTGTGTTATCAAGTACCGCCGGCCGTGGATGGAGCGACCGACGTGGTCGTGTCGCCCTTGATCTCGCTGATGAAGGACCAGGTCGATGGCCTGCGTGAAAGCGGCTATCCCGCGGCGGCGCTGCACAGCGGGATGACCAGCGACGAGCGGCGCGACGTCGAACGGCGAGCGGCGGCCGGAGAATATCGGCTGCTGTTCGTCGCGCCGGAGCGCGTGCTCTCGCTGTGGTGCCGGCAGCTTTGCGGGCGCTTGAACGTGCGGCGGTTCGCGATTGATGAGGCGCATTGCATCAGCCATTGGGGGCACGATTTCCGCCCCGAGTACCGCCAGCTCGCCACGCTGCGCGAGCATTTCCCGGACGCGGTGCTGAATGCGTTTACGGCTACTGCGACACCGCGCGTGCGCGAAGACATTGCGGTGCAACTAAAGCTCCGCGAGCCCGCGATGTTGGTGGGACGGTTCGATCGGCCGAACCTCGTTTACCGGGTTGTACCGGTTGAGGACCGCAATCAGCAGATCGTCGACGTGATCCGCCGTCACGTGGGGGAAGCGGTCATTGTGTATTGCATCTCGCGGCGCGACAGCGAGAGAATCGCGGCGATGCTGGTCGCCAATGGAGTGCGCGCGGCCCATTACCATGCCGGCCTTACGCCTGAGGAGCGACACCGCACGCAGGACGCATTCGCCGACGAGCGGCTCGATGTGGTTGTGGCCACGGTGGCTTTCGGCATGGGAATCGATCGCAGCAACGTCCGCTGCGTCTTGCACACGGCGCTGCCGAAGAGCATTGAGCACTACCAACAAGAAACCGGCCGCGCCGGGCGCGACGGCTTGGAGGCCGAGTGCGTGCTCTTGTACAGCTTTGCCGACGTAATGAAGTGGGAGTCGTTGTTTGCCAAGAGCCTGGAAGAGTTGAGACAACGCATTGCACTTTCCGAGACTATAGACGAAGAGGGAGAGCGTACGCTCGATGAGATTTTGGCGGCGCAGCGCGCGCTATTACAGCAATTGCAGCGCTATTGCGCGGCAGCGCAATGCCGCCACAAGGCCCTGAGCGAGTATTTTGGCCAGTCGTATGAGCCGGCCAACTGTGGCGCCTGCGACGTGTGTCTCGAGGAGGCGGAGAGCATCGAGGACGGCACGGTCGCGGCCCAAAAGATTCTGTCGTGCGTCGCCCGCACGGAAGAGCGTTTCGGCGTGGGGCACGTGGTCGATGTGCTGACCGGCGCCGACACGGAAATGATTCGCCGCTGCCGGCACAACTCGCTCAGCACGTATGGCCTTTTGAAGGACCTGCCGAAGAAGCACGTTCAGGCCATGGTTTACCAACTCGTCGACCAGAGACTCTTGGCGCGCACCCCAGGGGAGCGGCCCACGCTTGTACTCAACGATGCGAGTTGGGAAGTAATGCGCGGCAACCGCACGGTAACTTTCACGCGCTCAAAACAGCAAGGCCCGACGAAGACGCGTTTTGAGCAGCAATCTTGGGAAGGGGCGGACCGTGGCTTGTTCGACCAGCTCCGTAGCTGGCGGCGCCAGGTGGCGGAGGCTCGCGACTTGCCGCCGTTCGTTATTCTTCACGACAGCGTGCTGGTCGAGCTGGCGCGAGTCCGGCCCACGTCGCTTGAACTCCTCCGGCAAGTCCGCGGCATTGGCGAGAAGCGACTGGCCAATCTCGGAAATGAGCTCGCTAACACGATCCGCGATTATTGCCGCGAGCAGCAGATTGAGGCCGACATTCCGCCCGCGACGCTCCCCTCAATCCCCGTATCCAATGCACCGGTGGTAGGATCGGCCAAGAAGTCAAGTGAAGCCAGACTACTGGCCTTCAAGCTATTCAGCGAAGGCTGGAACATCGAGGACGTCAAGCACAAGATCGAGCGGGCGCACAGCACGACGGTGCAGTATCTGGTCGAATACATTGCCGCCGAACAACCCGCCTCCATCGAGCCCTGGGTCGCCGCGCCCCTCTATCAGCGAATCGGCGCGGCGATTATCGGCATTCAGCAGCATTCGCCGCCGGAAGAGTCGTGGCGGTTGTCGCCGATCTTTGCCGCGCTCGACGGAGCTGTGCCGTATGACGATATCCGGCTCGTCGTCGCCCACCTCCGAGCAAATCTATCCGCTGTTAGCCCGCGCACTTGAGCGCTTGGGATCGAGTCCTCCAGCCGATTGGTCATTTCAGCCGCCACGATCCGCGGCCTGCCGCCAGGGACGCCATCACCGGCATGACGGCCGGCTGCTCAATTGCTTGCCGTGAGGTTTGTGCCCTTCCAACGGCACATTCAGCACGATCCCGCCTTCAATCCGTCTGATGTTGCGATGTTTCGTACCAACTTTGACATCTCTGCCGTATGAGGTAGGCTTTCCTTACGGGGCAAATTCTTAACTCCTTGCCAACCGCCGATTTTCGGCATTTTTTTGTGGTGCAGCTATGAGACACTTCTTCTACACGCTCTGGCGTCGAGAGGACGCCGCAACGGCCGTGGAGTACGCCGTGATGTTAGCCTTAATCCTGGTCGCGATCATCGGCGCCATTGGATCCGTGGGCGCCCAGACCGGAGGCATGTGGGGCAACATCGACAGCGACTTGATCACGGCGGGCTTCGGCTCGTAGGCCGGTCGTGACAATACGAGAGTTCAAAAACCCTCGGCTTCGGCCGGGGGTTTTTTTATTGAAATGGGGAATGGCTTGAATGGGGAATCGGGAATGGAAGGTACGAAGGACGCAGATTAACATCCGACCCAAGATATTCCCCATTCCCCATTCAGACATTCCCCATTCGCGCCCGTAGTTACCGTCCGCTCTGTCTAACGCGATCGTAGAGCAACATCGCCGCCACCGTCTTGGCGTCCTGAATCCGGCCGTCGTCCACCATCGCCAGCGCTTCGTCCCAATCAACGGCGAGCGTCTCGATCTCTTCGCCAGGTTCTAACGCAGGCGTGCCCGGCGACAGACCGGTCGCGACGAATACGTGCATCCGCTCGTTGAGGATGCCGGGCGACATTAGCAGCTCTGTCAACGGCTCGAGCCGAGCCGCCGTATAACCGGTTTCTTCGGCAAGCTCGCGCGCCGCGGTCGCCGCCGGTGGCTCGTCGCGATCGAGTGTGCCGGCGGGCAGCTCGACGAGCGTTGCGCCGACTGCGAGGCGGTAGTTTCGCAGCAAGCAAACGCGGCCGTCGTCGAGCAGCGGCACAATCACTACCGAGCCGGGATGCTGGACCGTCTCTCGGACGACCGTTTGGCCGTCGGCCAGCGTTCGTTGTTGCCGGATGACGCGAAAGCGCTTGGTTTCGAGCAGAAGTTCGGCATTTGGGGGAAGAAGACGGTGCATGAACAGAAAGCGGCGAGTCGCCGCCGCACTCCACAGGAGTTCGTTGAATCGGGCTTACGGTGTTGTTACCATAAAGTCTTGCCGGTTGCGCGTCGTCCAAAAACCGTCTCACAAACCTGCCGAGGCTCTTGGGGCCATGCGAGAGAGTGGATCCTGGACAGTCAGTCTCGGCCGCTGGAGGGGACTGGACGTGCGGTTGCACGCCTCGCTGCTCCTCTGCGCGGTGATCACCGTGTATCTCTGCTCGCAGACCGGAGTGCAGTACGTCGCCGAGTATAGCCTGCTTGGGCTGGCCATCCTGCTCGCCAGCGTGCTCCTTCATGAGCTGGGTCACTTACTGGCGGCGGTGCAGTTGGGCGGACGCGCCGAATGCGTCGTGCTGGGACCGTTGGGCGGGCTCGGTTTGCCGGCGGTTCCCCCCGAGCCAAAGCGCGAGGTCCTGGTCGCACTTGCCGGTCCGGCCGTGAATTTCTTGGTCATCCTGCTGGTCGCTCCTCCGTTGGTGATCGCCGAAGTGAATCTTGGCGAGCTGCTGCTGTCGCCGCTCAACCCGCGCAATTTGTTCGAAGGAGAAACCTGGCTTGTCGGTTTGCGGCTGACCTGCTGGATCAACTGTCTGTTGTTGTTGAACCTCTTCCCGGCGTACCCGTTGGATGGTGGGCACGCGCTGGCGGCGGTATTGCGGCCGGCGTTCGGCAGGCGTGCGGCCGTCTTGATCGTAGGGTCCAGTGCGATGCTGGCGGCGGTGGGCTTCTTGCTGATGGCGCTGTTGCTGCCGCAGGATACGCGCCTAGTGCCGTCGTGGCTGCCACTGTCGCTATTTGCCATCTTTTTGTTCTTCAGCGCCAAACAGCAGATCGAGTCCTGGCGGTCACCGGAGCCGGAGGACACGGTTTTGGGCTACGATTTCTCGGAGGGCTATACCAGCCTGGACCGGTCGAACGAAGGATCCGTCGCCACCTCGGGCCTGTTGACGCGCTGGATCGAACAGCGACGCGCGAACCGACGACGGCGGCTGGAACAAATCGAGGCCGACGAGGAACGGCGCGTCGATGAAGTGCTCGCGCGGCTGAACGAAGTGGGTATCGAGGCGCTGGCCGCCGAGGAGCGCCGCTTGTTGGAGCGCGTGAGCAAGCGATATCGCGAGCGTTTGGAGAGCGAGTAGTGTAGCCATCACGCTCCGCGTGATGGATCCTCTCGCGGAGCGAGAGGACTACATTACAACGGCAGGGCGACAACTTCGGCCGGGCCTGCGGGCGAGGTGAGCTTTGTCCCAGGTTGTGTGTGACCGCGGCGCAGATAGGCGAGCGCCAGGGCGGTTTGCAGCCGCGGCGAGTAGGCCGCCGACGTGGCCGAGCCAATTGCCGTTGGCTTCGCTGTTCCGGCCGGACTACCGTTTTCGGCAGCATAAAGTTCGGTCCCAATCGCGGGAACCTCCGGTGTGTCGAAGCGCACTCCGACGAGCACGCGATTGACGTGCCCCAAGGCATCGATCCGCGCGACCGTCTCCTGACCCAGGTAGCAGCCCTTCGTAAAGCTGATCGCCTGCGTGTCGCGGTTGACCTCTTGCGGCAGGTTCTTTTCGGTGATGTCCCGCCCGTAAAGCGGCGTGCCGGCCTCGAGGCGCGCCATTTCGAAGGCCTCCATGTCGCCCCGAACGGCGCCCGCATTGGCTAACGCCGCCAATAGTGGTTCGACATCCTCGCGACGGCACGCCAACATCCAACTATCGGTGCCGACGAGATCAACGCGCCGAAGATACACCGGCCGGCCGACAAGCGACGATTCGGTATGGCCAAGCCGTTCTGCCGGCACCTCGAGCGCCAACGATTCCAGCAGCGCGGCGGCCTGTGGCCCAGCCACGAGGAGCACGCCCCATTGGTCCGTGCGATCATGAATCTCGACGTTCTCACGAATAATGTAGCGCTCAACGTGACCGGCCAGTCGTTCGCTTTGCCCGGGGACAGTGTCGAGAATGATCGATGAGGGACCGCAAAATACAAGCACGTGGCCGAGCACATGACCCTTGGCGTCGAGGATGAATGCTTCTGTTCCGCTGCCGACTGGCAGTGTCCGCACGCTATTCGTGCAAAAATTGTGCAAGAACGTCGCGCGATCTTCGCCGGTCAACTCGAGCTGCGTCCGGCCGCTGAGATCGACGATGCCGGTCGCTTCGACTAGCGCGCGATAGCCCGGGGAGACGGTGTTGAGATTGAGAGTGGCCATATTGTCGTTGCTGGTGAGGGATGAAAAGTTAGCAGTGAAACCAGGAAACCACTCATCACTCACCCTTCACCACTTACACGTCATTCACTCTACCGCGGTCGGCAATACGTACTGAGCGCTGCCCAACAAGACGCACGAGTCGGTGCGCTCGATCAGGCGGCCGATTTCATCGGCGCTGGTCACGTACGCCGCGCCAAGCTGTTCGACTTGCTCCTCTTCGAGCCGGCTGAGCAAATACACGCGAGCGCGGCTGAGCGCTTGCGCCCATTGTTCGGCGACAGGCGTATCCGACGGTTTCTGCTTCTGCAACCGCCGCTGCGCTTGCTCCAGATTCTCCGCCGCAGCGGCGGTACGCACACCGGGACCGGGCGCTTCGGCCAACTCGGTGCAAACCGCGATGACGCCGTTATCGCTGACAATCCGCTGGGCCGCTGCGACCGCCCGGCCGACGTTGTCCCAGGTCTGCTGCGGGGCGTCCCCATCGATCGCCGCCACGACCAGGTTCGCGCGCTGCGGTACGTCGAACGACCACGCCTCTTGGCAGAGTTGACGGCCGCGGCGAAGGACCGCTTCCAGTTGCCCCGCCAGAACGTGCAACACGTTTTCGGTGGGACCCGGCACCACTTGAACCGTGAACACCACGCCGAGCAACCAGGCGACATGCTCCGCTTCATCCTGAGTGACTTCGGCGTTTTGCGCTGCAGTCCTTTCGCGCCGACCTGTCGAGCGTCTGGTCGGACGAGGCGCTAATGCTTTGTGTCCGTCTCCGCCGTCACGACCATCGGTCGCCGCGGCGCGGCACCGCTCCTGGGCAGCCTGATCGGCGAAAGTCGGGTAGAGCGTCGCGTGAACGCCGCCGTAACCTAGCGGACCGTCGAGCCGCACACAGCCGATCGGCACGACGACGTCGGCGTCGAACAGCAGCCGGCTCATATAGATCGGGTGATCGTGCTCGTCGGCCGCCAGATAGCTCAGATCTTGGCGCGACGCCGGATGGTGCGTCGCCAGTTGCACCTGCTGCCGGGAGGCCTCAGACAATTCCGCGCGCGGGTCTTGGGCGGCGCTCTGCGGATCATCCTCGGCCCGCAGGATCGTGATGTCCGAGGGAGAGACGCCGCCTTGCACAACCGCTTCAACAACCGACGCGATGATAGCGGCTGCTTGCGGTACGTTCGGCTCGAGCGCCAGCACCACCTTGTCGCCCGTGACGACGGCCATCTGCAGCGGCGGAAAATCGATCGGCTCCGCCAGCGCTGCGACGGTCGCGGCGCGCGAATCTTCGATTGCTTCGGCAGGAGGGCCTTCCCAATGCAGCACCCTGCTGTGTGGCGTGTAAGCCACTGCGGATGCCGAGCCAAAATGGAGCTGATTGGGCATGATAGGCAAGTCAATCGCCTTGGAACGGCAAAGTTAGCGTCGTGGCAAGGTGGAGAAACCCTCGCCGAATCATAGCGGTCCCCTTTTACGAGGGTCAAGCCGCCAAAACGAGCTTTACGCCGACGGCGATGTTCTTCATAATCCCCGCCCGCTTGGTACCCCTTCGCTAGCTCTGTAGGGAACGGCCTCCGTTCCGTTCAGGCGAGTCGGCTTAGCTAGGCCGCTTAGCAGTTCCGGAACGCCACAGAGGGCGTTCCCTACAGATCAGGGGTTCCATAAAGTCGAACCTTCAATTGCCCACTTATTCAGCGGAGCTGTCGCGGTGAGCACCAACTCAAAAACGTCATTGACACTTGGCCGGATCACGCATTGCTTTGGGCTGGCATCGCTATGGCTGTTTCTGGCCGGCACGATCGGCTGCTGGCAAGACGAGGAACCCCTCGGCGGTCCGCCGCCGGTTACCGCCCATGCGGCGAGCTCGAAGGAAAACGTCACCGCCGAGAACTTGCTTGCGCGGATGGCCTCCGCCTACCGCACGGCGAAGACCTACCAAGACGTCGGCACGGTCAGATTGCGCTTTGAGCAACAGGGGCAGAAGGTGGACGAGAAGTTCGACTTCTCGGTCGCCTTCGCTCGGCCCAACAGGCTGCGGTTGGATTGCTACAACATCGTCCTGCGCAATGACGGTAAGAACGTGTTCGGGTTCATCAAGGACATCGAGGAGCTGGCCGGCCAGGTGCTTTCGCTCGAAGCGCCCGCCGAGCTGTCGCCCGCCAATATGATTCTCGACGCCACCATGCAGGACATGATCCGCAGCGGCGTGGCTCAAGCGCCGCCGCAGCTCGTCCTGCTGCTGGCGGACAACGCACTCGAAATGATCCTGGCCAATTCCGAGTCGCCCCTCTTGTTGCCCAGCAAAAATTATGAGAGCGAGGCCTGCTACCGCGTACGCGTCGATTCGGAAGATGGGTCGCTCGTGCTCTGGATCGACGAGCAGACGCTGGCCTTGCGGCGCGTCGATTTTCCGACCACTGCGTTCCAGCGGAACCTGGAGCAGAACGGCCCGGTGAAGGGACTGGAGCTGTTTGCCGAATTCAGCGGTGCCAAGTTCAACGCCACAGTCCCTGAGGCGGCGTTTCAATTCGAGGTGCCCGCCGAGGCGAAAATCGTGAAGCGCTTGCTCGGTCCCGCCCCCTCGCCGCCGAGCAAGCTGTTAGGCAAGCCGGCGCCGGAGTTCGCCTTTACGACCGTCGATGGCAGCAAGGTGACGCGCGACGACATCAAGGACAAGATCGTGGTCCTCGACTTCTGGTTTACGCAGTGTACGCCGTGTCAGCAGAGCTTCCCGCTGATGAACAAGGTGTATCAAAAGTACAAGGACTCGGACAAAGTCGTGTTCCTGGCGGTGAACGCCGACGACAGCTCGCTCGACAACAAGACGGTGCAGGAAACGATGAAGAGCTGGGGCTCCGAATTGCCACTGGCTCGCGATCCGAACCAGGACATCCGCAAAGCCTTCGACGTGACCAGCATGCCGACGCTGTTCGTGATTGGATCCGACGGCGCCGTGCAGCATCATGAGATCGGCTTGAACCCGGCAATCGAGACGGAACTGCCGCAAACGATCGAATCGCTTTTGGCCGGCAAGAGCACGCACGAGCAGGCGCAAAGGAAATATGAGCAGCGGCTGGCGGAGTTCGAACAGGCACTGCAGACGCCACCCGACATGCCGGCCGCCGAAGGAGAGGTCGTCGACATTCCGAAGGCCAAGATCGAGCCGCGCAGCGAACCGGCGCGGCATCGGCTCACCAAGCTTTGGACCGCGGCGGACGTAAAACTCCCCGGCAATGTGTTCGTTGTCGAAGCGGCGGGCGACAGCCGCCCAGGAAAGCTCTTCGTCGTCGAGGGCTGGAGCAGCGTGGTTGAACTGCAGTGGGACGGGAGCGTCGCCGCGCGGCATGAGTTGCCGCTGCCAGCGGATGGTGTGGTCGCAACTGTCCGCACCGCAATCGACAAGTCCGGCAAGCGATACTACGCCGTGTTCCTCACCGCCCAGCAGCAGTTTTACGTATTCGATGCCGATTGGAAGCCGGTCCTGAGCTTTCCCGACGCCGACGACGGCAAGCACGAGGGCATCGGTGATGTGCAGTTTGCCGATCTCGATGGCGACGGCGCAGTGGAATTGGCGGTGGGCTATTGGGGCGACGTGGGCGTGCAGTACGTCACGCTGGCAGGCAAGCGAGCCTGGACCGACCGCACCGTGCAATATGCGCTTCGTGTCGCCGCGGCGACCGATGCCGCCGGTCAGCGGCGATTGATCACGGCCAACAGCCGCGGGACGTTGGGCGTGTTCGGCGCCGCGGGCAAGTCCGGCGAAGAAGTGACCGTGGCCGGCCGCCCCTTGCAGACAGTTTACGCCGACGACCTGGATGCCGACGGCAAGTCCGAAATGTGCGGGTTGTCCTTCCGCTCGCTGGCGGCCAATTCGCTGGTAGGTTTTGACCTCGAAGGGAAGGAGCTGTGGAATTACGAGCTGCCCAGCGGCGTTCACGAAAAGCCGATCGAGTCGATTACCGCCGCACGGCTGCTCGGCGATCAAGGCCAATGGCTGATCGCCGGCGCGGATGGTTCGATCCACATTCTGGGCGCCGACGGCAATCCGATCGATAAGTTCCACTATGGCGCGGCGCTGACCGGCCTGGCGGGCGCCAAGGTCAACGGCGAGCCGGTGCTGTTCATCGCCAGCGAGCAGGGGCTAGAGGCCTGGAAACTTGAGTCGACCGGGGAAACGTTGGCCTCGCCAAGTGGAACGACGTTGGAGTAGTGGGTGGCACTGAGTCGCCGCAGCGACCCGCGCTTGTCAGTGGTTTTCGGATTCCCCCACAGCAGTCCGCGCACCACAATGGGTGCATGGATCCCTCCTCTCTCGGCGACCGATTGCGGCAGCTAGCGATCGCGCTGGTACGCACATTCTTCTTCACCTGGCTGGCGATGGCCGTCGGCGGTATCGCGATCGCCCTGGCGACCGGCTACTGGATGCCCGACGTCGATCCGGTGATCCGCACACTGTTGCAGGTGTTCTTTGCAGGCCAGTTCATCGTCGTCGGCTTCTTTGTGGCGATGCGCTGTGCGATGTCCGCGGCGCTGATCGGTGGCGTCAAACGGATGCAGTTGGGCCGGATAGCGCTGAATCTGCTGATGAGCCGCGTTGGCGCAGGCGATGAGGAGGCCCGCAGCGAAGATCCCGACGTGATCGACAGCCCAAGTAGTGTCCCGCCGGTTTCGCGAGAGCTTTCGGCGGTGGTTGCAGCCGAAAGGATACAACGTGTGCTGACGATGCTGGCGTACTCGGGGCGCTCACGGCGGGGCGGTGTATTTGCATGGCTACGCAGCGCCCTCTTGGGCGCCGTCGGCACGATCACGCTCTCGCGGTTCCGCAGCAAAGGTCGCCGGGCTGAAAAGGTCGACTTAGCCAGCGTGCAGCAAGAGTTGGAAGACCAGATCGACGACCTGCTGCTCGCCCGGCTGCGCTACACGCTCTTTATCTGGACCGCTCTCGTGGTTGGCGTCCTGATCGCCGAAGTGGCCGCCATCTCGCTATTGGCCAACAAACTGGCGAGCTGAGAAAAATCAGCTTGACAACCTACTACATTCTGTAGTAGAGTACCGCTACTACGTTATGTAGGAGGATGCTATGGACAAAAAACACGACCACGACCGTCCGCCAGGCCTCAGCGATAGCGAGCTGGTCGTGCTCAAGGCGCTTTGGGACTTGGGCGCCGGCACCGTTCGGGAAGTCAACGCCGAGCTGGCTCACCGCGGAAGGCGGTGGGCATATACCACCGTGCAAACATTGATGGTGCGCCTGCAGCAGAAGGGCTGCGTCGAGAGTACCAAGGAAGACGTGGCCCATACCTATCGCCCCACGGTTTCCCGCGAGCAGCTCTTGCAGCAGCGGCTGAGCGAATTGGAGACCGACCTGTGTGGCGGCACGGCGACGCCGCTGGTGCACGCGCTTGTCACCGGCAAGCGATTCACGACCGAGGAGATCGCCCACTTCCGCCGACTGCTCGACGAGCTGGAAGCGGATGACTATGCGGCGAAACGATCGACGAAAACCGGCATTCGAAAACCCAAGCGATAAGGACACTGTCATGATCGCCTGGCTTGTGCAAAACGCGGTGGCTGTGGCGCCCTTGTCGGTGTGCGTGGCAATCGTCTGCCGCCTGGTGCGGCCTGCGCCCGCGGCATGTCATGCGCTTTGGCTGCTCGTGCTGCTCAAACTTGTTGTTCCGCCGCTGCCGGTTTGGAAATCGGCATGGCTTGACCAATGGTTCGTCGGTCAACGAACCATTGTGGAAGAGCCAACAGCGAATGACGCCGTCCGAACCGCAGCCTCCGCGCGGCGATCCACCAATACCGCATCGCGACCACGGAGCGGCATTTCCGCTCGCGTTATGGAAGTTCTCGTAACGCAGTCAAAGGACGCCGCGACGATCGACCAAAGAAACGTCGTTCAGCCGGGTTCCGCCTCCGCAACCGACGAAACACCTTCCGCGGCCGTCCAACCGCTCGCGGAGAGGCGAAACGCTCCCCAAATCGCAACAGCCGCTTGGGATCTCGCGCAACCCGCGCTCCTTTCGCTTTGGGCGCTCGGCGCCATCATCGCCATCGCCCGCCATTTGCGCCGTGTTGTCCGACTGAGGCGAGTGTTAACGGCCTCCACTCCTCCGCCGCAATCGTTCGCTCAAGACCTGGCCGTGGAATGTCGTGCTCTCGGCATCGGCATACCGCACGTTCGGCTATGCACTGGATTGCCGTGTCCGATGGTAATCGCTCTTCCGCGTGCAACGTTGCTTTGGCCGGCGACACTGGATCGGCGGCTCGCGGCCACGGCAATGCGCGCAGTGCTTTTGCACGAGCTCGCGCACCTCAAACGCCGCGACCACCTCACCGCCTGGCTCGAAGTCGCGGTAGTCTGCCTTTGGTGGTGGCATCCAGTCGTCTGGTGGGTACGCCGCGAGCTGCGTGAATACGCCGAGCTAGCTTGCGACGCCTGGGTGATCGCCCAAATGCCCGACGATCGTACCCGTTACGCCAAAACCCTCGTCGATGTCTGCGAATTCATTTCCCTGGCCAAACCCGCCACCGCCCCTGCCGTCGGCATGGCGCGCGGAAACCGCCGTTCCTTTGAAAGGAGATTGCACATGATCCTTCGTCAACGAATCGCCGCGAAAATACCGTTCATCGCCTGGCTGTCGATTCTGTGTGCCGCCCTGCTGGTCGTTCCCAGTTTCACCACCGGGCAGGATCCAGCGCCGACGCCGACGGATCCCGCCGCGGCGTCCGACAGCCCGAGTGCCGGCACGCCCGATACTGCCACACAACCCACGGGCACGGCGAGCGACTTTACTCCGTCTCCGGCTTCGGCGCCGCTACGGCCCAAGACCGCAATCCAGGTGAAAGCAGTTGATCCAAAGCCCGTCATCGTGACCGAAGCTGAAGACAAACCCGAATCGCCCGGCATCAGCAAGGCGGTGAGATCCTTAATCGGCGGCTTTCATTTGTTGGAAGAGAAGGTGCTCGAGCTGCAAAAGTGGATCGTCCGGTCACGCGGCAAAGGGCGATCACCTACCCTGGAGGAACGGCAAAAAGCCCGGGAAATACTCCAGGCCACAACAAGTCTCATGCGGTCGTCAGGCTTTCCGGACAAAGCGGTGGTTTCAGAAATTCATCTACAAATTCTGGGTACGCAACCCGACCCGCATTACGCGCATCATTGGCTTCAAAAGCTGCGAGGTAACGAGTTCGACGTCGGCAGCCTTGTTGAGGATCTCATCCGCAGTCGTGAATTCGTAGATGGCCCTCGGCAAGAAAACAAGGCCCAGACAGTTGTTCGGCCGCCTCTCGTAATGCCCGAGTCAGCGCGCTCCAAGCAAGCCCCAGCACAAACGCTATTGCGCGTCGCCTACGACATGCCGCGTGACAAGAGCGAAGCACTCGCCAAGTTCTTGAAAGACCATGTCGCGGAAGGCGATATTGACTTACGCACGGTCGAGTCGGGGCTCATCGTGACCGCCGAGGAGAGTGTTCAGCGAACCATTGTCGGACTGGTTTCGCTAATGACCGGCGAACGGGTATCGCTCGTTGGCCACATGACGGTCGGCCATGAGACATTTACGTGGCGAATGGATGAGAAACTTGGTGCGTACAACGTACCCCCGTCCCCGGCAACGCCGTACCCCTCGCTCCCCCACGCCACGCCGCCGACTTATGGGCCGGCCCGTTCGGCAAATCAACCAGTCACTCCACCAGTTTCGCAGCCGATTCAACGGTTTCCAGGAGGCGTCGCAAAGTAGCGAGGCCGCACGATCTCGGCCCCGCCGAGCTTGTCTCGGTGGGTCGCTGTTTCCAAACCAGACAGCCCAACCCCAAAAACCTCATCGCCCCCACGCAGCTCGTCTGCGTGGGGCGATGTTTTTTTGCGAGCCCACCGCGCATCCGCCTGTTATACTCGCGTCGATTACTGTCCCCTGTCCCCTGACCCGGACACCACTATGCTCCCTGCATTGACCCTGCTTCTGCTCGCATTCCAGCAAGACACCAAGGCGCCCATGACCGACGCGACAAAAGCCTACGAAGAACGAATTACTCGCTACACCGGCGGCGAGTACAAGGATGAACAGATCAGGTACCGCGTCCTTAAGCCGGCCAAAATCGAAGCAGGCAAAAAATACCCGCTGGTCGTTTTCTTGCACGGCGCCGGCGAGCGCGGCGACGACAATGCCCTTCAGCTCAAGTATTTTCCGGAGATGATGGCTCAGCCCGAGTACCGCGAGAAGTATCCCAGCTTCGTCATCGCGCCGCAGTGCCGCGAGGGCAAGTCATGGGCGGGCTTTGGACGCCGCCGCGGCATAGCAACCGAAGAAGCCGGCGAGCCGAGTGACCAGTTAAAGTTCGTGATGCAAATCCTCGAGACACACATCAAGAACGAGCCTGTCGACACGAAGCGCCTCTATCTCACCGGGCTCTCGATGGGCGGGTACGGCGCCTGGGACTGGGCCGCGCGCGAGCCCGATCGCTTCGCGGCCGTCGTGCCGATCTGCGGCGGCGGCGACGAGTCCAAGGCCGACCGCCTCGTCAAACTGCCGATCTGGGCGGTCCACGGCGACGAGGACGAAGCGGTCCCAGTCGAGCGCACGCGCACGATGATCGCTGCCATTAAAAAAGCCGGCGGCGACCCCAAGTACTCCGAGCTCAAAGGCGTCGGCCACAATAGTTGGACACCCGCCTACACCGACCCCAACGGCGTCGTGAAGTGGATGTTCGAGCAGAAAAAGTAGGGTTCCCGCCACGGCGGGCAGGCTAGGGTTCGGGGTTCAGGGTTCAGTAGCTGTGAGTCAAGGACCGTTATAGCGGACGGAAGCGCGCTTTAATCGCGTCAACGACCGTGAAGGAGTCTGGCAATCGATAGGAATGGTTGCGCAATAAATCGCGCAATCTCATCGCCTTTAGTTGCGGGTCGGCTGGATGTATGCGGACGAGGATGATGCCGTAGGACGGCAACTTGAGCCGCACGACCAACTCTCCGAAGTCCTTGTCTTCGGTCAATAGAACGCGCTGCTGCGCCACTGACATCTGCAAGACGGTGGTATCATCGCTTCCAGGAGCGGTCTCCTTCACATACAGGACGTCATGACCGTCGCTGCGCAACGCACTTACGAGCAACGCGTCACAACATTCATCCGCGACAGTATTCACAACGACTCGCCCGATGCCATAACGATCTCGTCACCGGCCAAATGGTCCGCCGCGAAGGCGGCGGCCGCTCGAATATCATCCGCGGTCAGGTGTGGGTGATGCGTCAGGATCTGTTCTGTCGTCATTCCCTCCGCCAATTTGCGAAGAATAAGCTCCACAGTGATTCGCGTGCCATTAATCACCGGTTTGCCAAACATGATGTTTGGATCGACGACGACTCGCTCGTGAACCATGATGGAATCCTGCAGTAGCGAGGAAATGAGATTGAAGGCTGTAACACATTATATTCTGCGGGGTAGGGGCCGCTAGTCGATCCTACGTTCCGATGACTCCGACCGCTACCACGGCCATCCCTTCGGCTTGGGATCCTCATCCGAGCCGATCATCAGGCCGCGAATGGCTTGTTGCAGTTGTCTGACCCCCTCGGCAGTGACCTGCGTCTCGCGGAGATCGAGCACGGCGAGTCTCTTAAGCGCGTAGAGGCATGGCAAGCCGGCATCGGTGATCTTTGTATGGCTCAGGGTCAGATGTGTAAGGGTCGTAAAGCCGCTCAGTTTGGCGAGATCGTCGTCGCCGATGGGTGTCTTATCGAGCGACAAATGAATTCCGGGCGCCGTGCCGGTGTAAAGTGGCTCCAGTGACTTGAGGTCCGGGTTGTCGAGCGGACAACCGTGCAGCGAAAGCCATTGAATGCCGGGCAGCGCGGCCAAATGCCGCAGCTCGCGCCCTTGCACGCTCGTCTTCGACAGAATCAAGATCTCCGTCTTCCCAAGATCCGCCAGGTGATGCAGCCCGGCGTCACCGACGCGACATTCATGCAGGTTTAGGACGCGTACATCGCGCACCGCTTGCACGAGCGGTTCTAAATCATCGTCGGCAATAGCGCATCGTCGCAAGTGAACCTCGTCAGCCTTCGGCAGCCGAATGCCATCCAGAGCCTCGCCGGTGATCTGGCAATCAGCGGCCAACAGAAACTCAATGTTCTCAAGTGTCTCGAACTGTCTGAGCCCTTCGTTGGTGACTTTACTTCCTGGCCTAAGGGCCTCCAGTTGCCTGCACGCGCTAAAGGCGGCCAGTCCTTGATCACCGGTTTGCGTTCCGACGAGCGATAAGGACGTGAGCGTCTTTATCCCACGCAGCTCTGCCAGGCCAGCATCGCTCACTCGCGTGTTGTCGAGCCCCAGTGCTACGAGCCGCTGTGTGCCCTTTAGTCGCTTAACAAAGTCGTCGCCAGCGTTCGTGTCGTCCAGCCTTACGTGGCTGAGTCGCTTGGGATGCGGCAAGTGAGCAAGTCCCGCATCGGTTATGGGCGCCTTATCGATGTAGAGAACCTCCAATTGCGGCAAATCGGCCAGGCACTTCAGGTCGTCGTCGGTGAGTTTATGGGGATAAGTCTCGGTGCGGTCCTCGCTGAGCCGCCACCAGAAATAAACGCCGGTGCATGTCTGAAAGAAATCATCGCCGCAGAGCTCTCGGGCCCACGCCGGCACGTCAAGCTCGATTCTCGTATCAAAGCCGCCGTTCGTCACGCGTTGATGCTCATATGCGATCTCGGCTCCCAACGCTCGTAAAGTATCAACGGCCCGCTTCTGCCGCCGAGCTTGATCCACCTTGACGCCCAGCCAGACAGAGAGCACGGTGATCAAGATCAGCAGCGTGCGCAAGCTGAATCGCGTCCAGCGACGGCGCGGGGGCGGCGTCGGTAGAGGTTCCAGAGGCGTTGATTCGGTCGACGTCATTACTTCTCCTTCACCACCGCATGGTAGTTGCCTTCGCGTAACACGCCCAGGCCGCTACCCTTGCATTGTCCGAGGCGACAATTGGCTCCCAATCCTTAACCGCTACCACGTCCATGCCGCCGGTAGCTGCTCTTCGCTCCATCCGACATCGGTGCCGGGGATCGCTTGCTTCAATTGTTTGACGCCCGCGGCCGTCACACGCGTGCCCCGCAGATCGAGCACGGCGAGTTTCGTCAGTTTATAGAGATGCGGTAAGCCAGCGTCGCTGACGCTCGTGTCGCTCAGACTCAAGTACATCAAGTTCGTCAAGCCACTGAGCTGGGCCAGATCGTCGTCGCCGACGGGCGTCTTATCCAGCGTCAGACGCACGCCGGGCGCCAGGCCGCTAAAAAGCGGCTGCAACGCTTTCAGGTCGGGTTTATCGAGCGGGCAACCGCGGAGCGATATCCCTTGCAGGGCAGGAAGTGTTGAAAGCTGTTGAAGACTTCGTCCCTGCACCTTTGTGTTTGAAAGGATCAAGATCTCCGTTTTGCCCAGGCGCCTTAAGTAATGAAGTCCTCCATCGGTGATCGAGCATCCGCTCAGGCTCAAAACGCGCACATCTCTGACCGCTTGAACCAGCGGAGGGAGATCATCGTCGCTGACCGCGCAGTTCCGCAGATGAATCTCATCCGCCTTTGGCAGTCTGAAGCCGCGGAACGCTTCGCCGGTGATCTGGCAGTGCTGCGCTTCGAAGTCTTCGATCTTGGCCAGCGTCTTGAACTGCTGAAGGCCGGCATCCGTTGTCTGCGATCCGGGACGGAGAACAACGAGCTCCCGTTCGGCAAACGCCGCCAGGGCACGATCGCCGGTCTTCGTCCCTTCAAGTGACAGCGACAAGAGCGTTGCGACGCCACTGAGCTCCGCCAGGCTCTCATCCGTAACCTTTGTGCCGTCGAGCACAAGGACTTGTAGCCGCTCCGAGTCGGATAGTCGCCGCACGAAATCATCGCCGACTTTGGTTTGACGCAGATTGACTTCTCGGAGGTATTCGGGATGCCGCAAGTGAGCCAAACCCGCATCGGTGATCGGCGCGTTATCGATATAGAGCCGCTCAAGATGGGGCAGATCGGCCAGACACTTCAACTCTTCGTCGGTAATTCGATGAGGACGCGTCTGCTTAGGACGTTGGAGCTGCAAGAAATAGATTCCCCGAACCGTCTGGAAAAAATCGTCGCCGCAAAGCTGGCGGGCCCATGCCGGCACATTGAGCTCGTTGTCGGCGTTGTGCAAAAGGCCGTTCTTGCCGCGATGGTGTTCATACCTGATATCCGCCCCGAATGCCCTCAGCGTATCGACCGCCCGCTTCTGCTTCCGCGCCTGATCGACCTTCACACCCAGCCAGACAGAGAGCACGGTGATGACGATGAGCATCGTCCGCAAACTGAACCGCAGCCAGCGGCGGCGAACGACCGGCGAACGTATTTGGGGAAGCGTCGACACGGCGCCTGGGCTCGGCGCCTGCGCTGCGGAATCAGTTCTGTCGGGTGTCGCCATAAGCCATTCCTTCCATCTTCAAGATAATGGACAGGACGGCCTGGCGACAGCGAAATCGGATTTATTACGGCAACAAGACAACCGCGGAGACGACCGCGGATATCGTTGATAACCGGATATCGTTGATAACCCGGATATCGTTGATAACATGGATGACAGGTCCCGCGAGCCGCACATCGTGTACTAGGTGCCAGAAGCCGGAGAGGCGCCTTTGCAGCCGGCACATGCCAGCGACCCGCGCCGCGTGAGCTCGAAGGCGTAGGTAGGATTGCGGCAGACGGGACAAGCGGCGGCCTCCAACGACTCGACAAGCGGGTCCCATACCAGCTCCAGCTCGGCGAGACCGCCCGCAGCGGCGCTGGCCTCCGCGCGACGCACTTGCGCCTTGACGATCAACTTTGGCTGCTGCACTACGAGCAAACTCAACAGCCGCAGCCGCATGGCCAGCGCGCTCTTTTGCCGGGTCTCGGCGATCCTCAGCCGTCGCTCGCGGTCGAGCGCCTCCAGTCGCGGTCCATACTTGTTAACGTCCTCGTTGCGCTTGCGGGCACGCTCCATGCTCTCGATCAGCTCGCTGCGGAGATCGCGATAATAGCTTTCCATGCGTTGCACCTGCCGCTCGACGCGCTCGGCAAGCTCGCGCCGGCGCACATTGGCCAGCGCCGAAAGCGTCCGCAGGGCCGCGTCGCGAGCGGTGTTGTACGCCTCCGCACGGCTCATGCGCCGCGCCTCGACCAGGTACTCGGCCGGCTGCTCGGCCAAGCGCGAAAAATCGAGCAGTTGCTCCAGCCGCCGCACCTGCCGGCCGCTGTGCAGGTCCAGTGCAATCGGCAGGATTTCATATTCCTTTTGATCGCTGACGAACTCGGCTTGGAACCAGAACACCGCCTGGGCGACGTGCAGCGGACGAGTCCGTTCAATTTCCAACACCAAACCCGCGGGGAGCGCGATCGTGCGCCGCACCTGCCGCGGTAAGTCGTACGGCGCCAGGTTCAGTCCGTTGAAGTACGCCTGAGCGAATTGGCCGCGCTCGACAGCGGCCGATAACAGCCGATCGACCAGCGGAGTGCCAAAGGAAGCCAGTTGTGCGCCCGGATGCTCGGGGAGCGCTTCGGGATCGAAGGCGACGCGGATTATTCCGCTGGTCGCCGCGGCGCCGCCCGACTGCTGCTCGGCGAGCAACAGATCGTACACCTGCGGCTCGACCTCTTCCCATGCGCCGCCGCTGACTTCGGCATAGTCGCGCATAAAGCTCTCCAGCGGAGAGACGCTGAGGGCGGCGTGATACGAATCGGCCTGAGACATCCTTGCAAGACTCCAGAATTAAGGCCTCACGCGTCCGGCGCAAAGCGATTCCCGAACAACTTGTCGTCGTGCGTACGCTGCCGGACGTAAGCTTCTTTCGCGGCCAGCAGGCGGTTGCCCAAGTCCTCCATCCGCCGATTGAAATCGTCGCCGTCGTGCGACTCGGCCCACAGGTCGGCCACCACGTCCTCGAACTCGCGCTCGTCGTCAAGGTTGCCCAGGATCATGTCGATCTCGCCGATCACCAGCTCGAACATGCTCAGCTTGGCTTCGAGCAGGTGCAAGACCGCGGCCTCGACCGTACCCGCCGCGACGAGGTTAAACACGTGGACCTCGTGCGTCTGCCCGATGCGGCTCAGGCGGCCGATCCGCTGTTCGATCTTCATCGGGTTCCACGGCAGATCGAAGTTGCAGACGTTATGGGCAAACTGGAGATTGCGGCCTTCGCTGCCGGCATCGGTCGTCAAGAGCACCCGCGCCGGGCCGCGAAACTGGCCGATGGCACGCTCCTTTTCCAGCCGCGACAGACCCCCATGGAACAGTGCCACGTCGTGGCCGGCCTCGGCCAGCGTACGCGCCAGCATCTCCTGCGTCGCACGGAACTGCGTAAAAACCACGATCTTGTCGCGGAACTCGCCCAGCAGCTTGAGCAGGCGCACAGTCTTCGCGCTGCCGCGCAGGCTTACGGCGCGCGCGGCCAGGCGGGCAAGGTTTTCGCCGTCTTGTTGGCGGGCACTCGCCTTGGCGGCCAGATTTTCGAGCATCCCCGCGGCGGCCTGCGGCGAACTGCCCAGCGCCAGTTGCAACGTGACCAGCACCATGCGGTTGAGCCCCTTGGCCGCGGCGTCCTTTTGCAGGCCGTGCCGCACGAAGGCCGCCACATCGTCGTAGAGTTGCCGCTCCGGCGCCTCAAGCGCGATTCGCTCCGTGCGGGCCCAGCGCCGTGTGAAGCTGAGACCGACCGTGCTGCGGCGATTACGCACCATCACTTCGCTCAAGAGCGCGTGCAAGTCGTCCACGTTCTTGGGCGTCAGCTTGTCCTGGCGATCGACGAACCGGCTCTGGAAACGGCGAGCCGTACTCAGCAAGCCGGGCTCCAGCAGCGTGACGAGATTAAACAATTCCTCGAGCTGGTTTTGCACGGGCGTGGCGGTGAGCAACAAGATGTACTGTTTTTGCAGCTCGCTGGCGAACTTCCAGGCTTGTGTTGTGCGATTGCGCAGATGGTGCGCTTCGTCGATGATCACGAGGTCCCATTTCCGCGCGGCGATGGCCCGGCGGTGCGGCTCGCGCTTCGCGGTGTGCAGCGAGACAATGATCCGATCGTATTGCGTCCAGGCTTCAGCGCCGGCGGCGCGAAAACCAGGATCGTCGAATGTCGTGCAGTCCAGCGAGAACTTGCGGCGGAGCTCACCTTGCCACTGTTCGACAAGCGACGGCGGAGTGATGACCAGAACCGAGCGGACCAGTCCCCGCGTCACCAGCTCCGAGGCGATCATACCCGCCTCGATGGTCTTGCCCAGGCCCACTTCGTCGCACAGCATGGCGCGGCCGCGGAACCGCCGCAGCACGGTCTTTGCCGTTCGCACTTGGTGTTCCAAGAGGTCCATGTCGCGCAGCAGTGGCAGGCAGATCAACTGATCGAAACCGCCGTGTGTGGCCAGCTTCGCCGCCCGAAGTCCCAGCTGGATGTCTTCGATTGTGGCCACGTGGCGGTCGCGACCGACCAATAATTGCCAGGCGTCGGGATCGTCATCGACCGTTAACCCCTCAGCGAGCGTTAACGAGCCCCCGGGCGGCGTGGACTCCACTTGGAGGCGGAATCGGCCGGCGCTTTGATACTCCAGCCAGATGCACGGCCAGCCCTGGCCTAAGCGCTCGCCGATCGCTTGGACGTAAAGAAGCTGGCCCGCCGGATCGAAATCCGTCTTCAACGGATTGCCGTCCGGCCCTTCCACAACCTCGATTCGCTCCCCCAGCGCGTCGAGGAACGATGGCAGGCGAAATCGTTCGGGCTCGGCGGTAATCGACAGCTCCATGCGATCGCCCGGTTCGAGCTGTGCAGTGGACGATCCTGCCCAAGATCCGGGAGCGTGTAAAGAATGCATGGCGCCTCCGTGCGGGTTGCTGACTCATCATTGCCTCTTGACACGATCCTATCCCATAACGGCCATATCGTACAACTGCCGCAATTGACCCGGTTTTCCCGCCAAAGCTATAATCCGGCACACGTGGCCGCGTCCGCAGCGGCGGAGGCACATGCGAGTCTAGGAGAGCCTCGCCCACGTGACGCCTGTCCCCTGTCCCCTGTCCCCTGACCCCTCGCTTCCATGGCCACACCCATCGCCGCAGGCATTCGCGAAGAAATCACCCAATGCGTCGGCAACACGCCGCTGGT
>JBBDYH010000174.1:0-58449 GCA_040901795.1 Pirellulales bacterium | reverse complement strand
GCTCGATACAAACCAAAACAAACCACGAACTTCGGCACAACGCAACCGGCTCCCTAAACGGTGGTCCGCACCTCTGCATCGAACGATGCATCGATTACGATATTGAGATACTCGCCATTTCAACTTGACCCGTGCTTGTGCACGGACGTTTTCTGCTCAACCCTCTATGCCCCATCTCCGCGAGGCCACCGAAGACGACGCCGCGGCAATCGCCGGAATCTACGCGCCGTATTGCGAGACCACGCCCATCACCTTTGAGACAGAATCGCCCTCGGCCGAAGAGATCCGCGGCCGGATCGCCAAAGTGCTGCCGCTTTACCCCTGGCTGGTCGGCGAGCTCGATGGCCGCGTCGTTGGTTATGCCTACGCCACCCGCCACCGCGAGCGCGCCGCGTATCGCTGGGGAGTCGATGTGGCCATCTACCTCGACGGAGGTTGCCATCGCCGCGGCATTGGCCGGGCACTGTACTCGGCGCTGCTGCCCATGCTCGTGGCGCAAGGCTATTACACCGCCTATGCCGGCATCACGCTGCCCAACGAGGCCAGCGCCGGCCTGCACCGCGCGATGGGCTTTGAGCCCGTCGGGATCTATCACGGAGCGGGGTACAAGATGGGCGCTTGGCATGACGTCGTCTGGCTGGAAAAGCAGCTCCAGCCGCTCCCGCCGGCGCCGGCCGAGCCGATCTCCGCCGCTCAGTTGCGCGAATCACCGGCATGGGCAGACGCGCTGCGACTTGGCGAGAGCTTGCTGCAGCCATAGGGCGAGTCCCGCAGAATATCTGCGAGCGCGCGTTGCGCCTTCCCAACGAATCGGCCTATAGATTTGCCCACGCCTTGTCGCGCAGAGTGGGCGCCGATCGATCGAGTTGCGACTTCCGGAGGCGGTCCGGGGCGTTCCCCGTCCCATGCCCGCCTCTGCCGATTAGCGGTTTTTTGAGGATTCCGTAGGTCATAACTTGCGGTTGACCGGATTTCCGTTTAATTTCGAAGGACCGCGCAACTCGCTATATACGAGCATCTAGCTTCGAGGGGCCGCTCTTCTGTGGGAGTAAAGAGCGGCTCAACCGGAACGACCTCGAAGCGTGACGGGCTTTGGAACCCGGAACCGTGGGCCGGATTGGTAAGAATATGCCGTAAATGCCGGTTCTGCTTTACTGCGCGGTAATCCCAATTAACCTAGAAGGGTCGGTTAGTTTGCGCGGGCGCTCCGTAGCAGGGGGACAGACCGCGCGAGCGTGGCCGCTCGTCTGGCAGCCAACGGAACTGAAATTCGACTTTCGCCGCGATTGAAGAGCGATCTCAAGGAGAACATGTACATGGCGAATTGGCATCGTCCGCCCTCGGTCACGGAGGCCGGGACATCCCGGAAGGAACGCCGTAACGCACGCAAAAAGCGCCAGCTCGGCCAGGTGCTCCGCCACGCGCAGATCGAACAGTTTGAGCCGCGGCAGATGATGGCCGTCTCGCCGCAATTGATCTCCATTATCCCCAGCGCGGGGGAGCTGCTGAACTTGAACGGCACGGAAGTGCGGAACCAGGCGTTTCGCGAATTTACCATCCGTTTCGACCAAGGTCAGCGGATCGACGAGTTGTCGGCGCAGAATGGCGGCATTCAGATCATTCGTGCCGGCGGCGACGGCAACTTTGGAAACGGCAACGAGGTCAACGTCACGCCGAACACCATGGCCAAAGTGGGGTTCATCGGCATCGGCGATCGGCCCAATGAGATCGTTGTTCGATTCGCAGAACACTTGCCGGACGATCTCTATCAGATCCGCATCGTCGGCGCCGGCGGCGTGCCGTTGCAAAACGAAGATCTGCTGCCCTTCAACAACGGTCTCGACCGCACGATTAACTTTGAGTTCGACCTCGGTCCCCAGATCATCGCCGTTGTCCCGCAGCCGATTCGTCGCTCGGGTGGCCAGCTTGTGCAAGCCCGCAATGAGATCGAAGTCTATTTCAACAAGGACGACCTGAACCAGGCGGCGGCCACCAACCCGGCGTTCTATCAGTTGATCCGCACTCGGCGCACGGCGAACAACCTGGACGACGGCGCGGCGATCCTGCCGACCAACGTCGTCTACGACCCGGCGAGCGACGTGGTCCGGCTGATTTTTTCCTCGGACCTGGGAACGCTGGACTCGGCCGAGAGCGTGTACCGTTTGCGGATTGGCAATCGGTACAGCCCGCCGTTGGCGCCCAACGTTCGCGCCACGGGTGAAGCGGGCGATACGTTCGCCAGCGCAAACGCCAACAGCAATCAACAGATCCCCGTCGCCGAGCTCAGCTCGCGGCCGGTCATTTTGCAGGGTGAGATCGAGCAAGTTACGCCGTACGATTTGGAATTGCCCGGCAGCAACGATGAGCCGGGCCATCGCGACATCCCGGCGCGTGATTTTCCGCTCACGGAGATTCGTCGCGGTGTCGATTCGCCGCACGTTGAAGAGACCGATATCAACGACGGCATCGAGACGATTTATTACAGCTTCAGGACGCTGTACGGAACCGATCCGCAAGGGAACGCGCTGACCAACCTGATGTCGCCGACGCAGAAGCAGCGGGCGCGCGAGGCGTTCGAATACTACGCCAGGTACCTCGGTGTGCAGTTCGTCGAGCTGAACGAGGCCGTTGCCGCAGCGCCACAAGGGTCGGAGTTGTTTGTGGTAGCGTTGGGCGACTTGCGGGCCGTGGATCCGGAGACGAATACCGGACCAGGCGACGCTTTGGTTTTGGCGTCGCGCGAACGCAACCTGACCGTTGTGGACAATGCCGAGAACTGGGGTGCCAGCGAACCGGGAGGCGCGTATTTCCGCACCGTCATGCAAGGCATCGGCCAGTTGCTCGGAATGGGGCACGCGTTCGATCTGCCGGCGACGACCATCATGGGCGATACGCTGTTGTCCACCCCCGACGCTGCGTTTCCCGGCGACCACGATATCGTCCATGGCCGGCATACACACCGGCCCGAAAGCACTGACATCGATGTTTTTCGGTTCACGCTGAACCAGGCCGGCGTGTTTAGCGCGGAGGTCGCGGCCGAGCGCCTCGTGCATTCCAGCTTGCTTGACAGCGTCGTTTGGGTTTATAGCTCGACCGGCGAGCTCATCGCGCGCAACGACGACTACTACAGCGAAGATTCCTACGTGGAGCTGGAGCTCCAACCAGGCGACTACTACGTAGCCGTGACCAGCACCGGCATGACGGCCATCGATCCGTCAATTCCGCAGAGCGGCTTCGGCGGCACGACCGAGGGAGACTATGAGCTGCGGCTCAATTTCCGGCCAAGCGCCGAGCGGACCCCGACGGCCGCCTCGGGCCTCGTGGACATCGACGGCCAGCCGACGTTGCTCGACGGCGACACCGATGGCGCGCAGGGTGGCGAATACAATTTCTGGTTTGCGGCGGCGTCAGCGGCCAACACGCTGATCGTCGACAAATCGGCGCCCCTTGGCGGCACGGGCTCGCTGGCTAGCCCGTTGAACAACATCGCGGCGGCATTTGCGGCCGCCACCACGCGCAACGGAGATGCGGATCTGGGCAACGACGTGCGCGTCGTCCGCATCGTGGGCAACGGCGGCACAGACGGCAACGTCGTCACATTGGCGGACAACCTGGCCTACGAGATCGGCTTCAACAGCCTTGGTCAACCGCTGGCCGACGGTTCGGAAATGCAGGTGCCTAAGGGTGTCACCGTCATGGTTGATGCGGGGGCGATTTTCAAGCTCCGCCGAGCAAATATCGACGTCGGCAGCCGATCGCAAGGCGTCGATCGCAGCCAAGGACATTTGCAAGTCCTGGGCACACCGACGCAGAGCGTATTCTTCACGTCGTACCACAACGAGACGCTTGGCCGCGACACGTTCGCGCTGCCAACGACGCCCGCCGCGGGCGACTGGGGCGGCATCGTCTTCCGCAACGAACTCGACTTCGACGCTCGGCGCACCGTGCTCGAGAACGAAGGCATCTTCATCAACTACGTCAACCATGCCAACTTTGGCTTCGGCGGCGGCGACGTTACCATCGCGGGGATTCAAGGTTCATTCAGTCCCATCCACCTCAACGAGGCTCGCCCCGCGGTCAGCTTCAATACGATCACCAGCAGTGCCGGCGCGGCAATTGCCGCCGATCCGAATAGTTTCCGCGATAACCTGATCAACGACGTTGGCCGAACGAGCGCGACGCCCGATCAGCAGATTCGCTTCCGGGCCGACTACAGCCGAATTGGGCCGGAGATCTATTTCAACCGGCTCGCCGACAACACGATCAATGGCTTGTTCATCGCCGTTGCCACGCAGGCCGGACAGGTTCTCGACCGCTTGGAAGTGCCCGCGCGATTCAACGATACCGATATCGTGCACGTGCTCGCCGAGCATCTAATCATCCAGGGCACGCCAGGCGGCGCCGTGATGCGCCCAGGCGTTTTGGGACAAGATCAGCCGACGTTTGCGCAGGGAACGGTGGGCATCGCCGCAGGGGTCGTGACGCTCACAGGCGGCGCTTGGCCGGCCTGGGTTCGCGACGGAGCGCTGTTGACTGTTGGCACGGTGACATACACGGTCGCTTCACGCGACGGCAACACGCAATTAACGCTGAACAACCCCACAGCCGCGATTGCCGGGACCGCAAACTTCATCCTCGTCGGTCGGCCATCGCTGCAAGACGCTCGGCTGCGAATCGATCCGGGCATTATCGTCAAGCTCGACAGCGCGCGGATCGAAACCGAAATCGGCGCTCAGTTGATCGCCGAAGGGTTGCAGAATAACCGCGTCGTGTTTACTTCGCTGCTCGACGACGAATTTGGCGCCAGCGGCACCTTCGACACCGCCGGCCGGGACCTCGGACCGTTCTCGCAAGGCACCGTCAGCGCGCTCAACGGTGTGGTCACGCTGATCGGCGGCGTCTGGCCGAGTTGGGCGGCCGGCGCCACCTTGACCGTCAACGGCATCGATTACACGGTCGCTAGCCGGGACAGCGACACGCAAGTCACGCTCACGCGGCTCAACGTCAATTTCGGCGCTTCGCCGTTCGTCTTGACCAAATTCGTCGTGCCCGAGGTCGGTGACTGGGGCGGGCTTTACTTCGGTCCGGTCTCAACGGGCAGTGTCGACCATGCCTTGATCACGTATGCCGGCGGCGTGACTCCCGTTGAAGGCGGGTTCGGCGGATTCAACGCAGTCGAGATCCAACAGGCCGACGTGCGGCTGACCAACAGCGTCTTGGAAAACAACGACAACGGTACGCGGGCGGGTCGCAACAACCAGCGTTTTTTCAACGACGAAACCACAATCTACGTCCGCGGATCGCAGCCGGTGATCGTCGGCAACACGATTCGCAACAACGAGGGCGCGGCTATCTCAACCAGCGCCAACGCGCTCAATAGCGACCGGGTCCACGATTGGGGTCGCAGCACGGGCGCCCTGGGTCTGACCGGCAATTTTCCGGGCAATTTCGGTCCGCTCGTTCGCGACAACCTCATCGGCGGCAATGGCGTCAATGGCATGGTCGTTCGCGGCGCTACGTTGACCACACAGTCGGTCTGGGACGACACCGACATTGTTCATCTTGTGGACGGCGAAGTCATCGTTCCGAATCACCACACGTTTAGCGGGCTCCGCTTGCAAAGCAGCGCCACCGAGAGCCTGGTGGTCAAAGTCCTTGGCAACGCGTCGGGAATTACGGCCTCGGGCGAGCCGCTCGACATCGACGATCGCATTGGCGGTTCGGTCCAAGTGGTCGGCACGCCTGGGCACCCCGTCGTAATCACCTCGGCGAATGACAGCACGGCCGGCGCCGGACTTGATCCTGAAGGCCGGCCGCAGAACGAGACGGTCCGCGGCCGCTCGGCCCCGTCGACCGAGGCCAGTCAGCTCAATATCGAATATCGAATGAGCCCGCAGTTGGCGACCAATACGGCGCTAGTCGCCGCGTTGAACCTCGCGGCGTCCATCTGGGAGGCGGTCCTTGACGATCCCATCACCGTCGTGTTCGACGTAACATTGGGGACCTTGAATGGTCCTGTGGGTCAGGCAATTGCTGTGAGCGAGACGCGGAGCTACGACGAGATTCGCCAACTCATGATTGCCGATGCCGATCGGGACAACGAAGCGATCGTCAGCGAGCTGCCGACGTTTGAGCAGTTGCAGACGCTCCTGCCCAATCAGACGTTCGCGGTAAGCCCCTCGATGTTGGTCACCCGCGCCAACCTTGCGGCGTTGGGCGTCCCGGCCGGACAGCTCATCACGCAGCCTTCGTTATTCGATCCGCTCACGCCGATCGATGGCACGTTGGAGTTTGAACAAACCGCTACCTTCGATTTCGATCCCAGCGACGGCATTACGCCCGGGGCAATTGACTTCTTCGCAGTGACGGCTCACGAAATTGGCCATGCGCTGGGGTTCATCAGTGCGGTGGACGACGTCGACGCGGGTGTTACGAATGTCCAGCTCAACACGCTCGATTTGTTCCGGCTCGAACCGGGCGCCGGCGCTACCGATTTCACGAATAGTCCGCGGGCACTTGATCCCGCTCTGCCCAGGCACGTGTTCTACGACGGCGGACTTTACAGCGATCCGATAGTCACCGTTCCGCCATTGACAGTTGGTGATATTCCGATGTCTCGAGGCCAAAGCACCGACATGGATACGGCCTCGCATTGGAGGGATGAATCCCAGCTCGGCGCGGGAGCGCGCGAAATTGGCATCATGGACCCCGTCATCACAGTCGGCGTCCGCAACCGGATCACCGATGCCGATACGCGGGCCTTTGATCTGATCGGTTATAACGCCGTCAGCCGCGGGCGTCAGGGAGATTGGCGCAGCGTGCGACTGGATCAGTACAGCAACGACCGCAATGCGGCCGTCGTCACCGAACGCGAACGCATAGCCGGCGCCAACGATAGCGCGCTCACCGCGCAACCGTTGGGAGAGCTCGCGCCCAGCGAGCGCAGCGGCGACGAAAACCGGCGTCTGGCTTTTGAGGTTCACGGCGCTGTTGAGACCAAGGGCGACGTCGATGTCTATAGCTTCGTCGGCCGCGCCGGCGCCGAAGTCTGGCTCGATATCGACCGAACGTCGCCTGCGCTGGATTCCGTCATCGAGCTGGTCGATGCCGCGGGCAACGTATTGGCTCGATCCAACGACTCTGTGCTCCGCGATCAAACCAGCCCCGGCGGCCAGGTCCAAGTGTATCCCTTGCAGCGCGACGTGTTCGAGGGCCGCGACGTGTACGGCACGAACCGCCACGATGCCGGTATGCGGTTGCTCCTGCCCGGTCCGGCCGGTACCCAGCAGACCTATTATGTGCGCGTTCGCAGCGATGCGGCCCAGAGCCGCGGCGGGTATCAATTGCAAGTCCGGCTCCGCGAGCTCGACGAAATCCCGGGCTCGACGGTTCAGTACGCTGATATCCGCTTTGCGATCAACGGCATTGAAGTGCTGGGTACGCCCGGACATTCACCACTCTTGGGTGAATCGGCCGAAACGACCGCGGACAACAACACGCGCGCCGCCGCCCAGCCGTTGGGCAATGTGCTCTCCGTCGATCGCGGCGCCATCAGCGTGGCGGGCTCGCTCACCGACTTTAACGATGTTGATTGGTACGAGATCCAAGTCGATTGGCAGAAGATCGATGACTATCCCGATTTCACCGGCATTCGTCACGACGATTTTGCCTCGGTGATTTTCGACGTGGACTTTGCAGCGGGAGCCGGGCGACCAGATACCACGCTGGCACTCTACAATTCGGCCGGCACGCTCCTCTACATCTCCCGCAATTCGGGCATCGCCGACGATCGAACGGGTGCGGACGTTGGCGATCTTTCCCGCGGCAGCTTCGGGCCGAATGATCCTTTCCTGGGCCCGGTTAATCTCCGCGAAAATGCCGGCGCGACGTACTATCTGGCCGTGATGTCCGATGCCGTTTTGCCCGATGCGCTCCGCAACAATCCCTTGGCGCGAGTCGAGCCGTTGTTGGCGCAGGATCGCCTGGTCGACGATCGCGTCGGCGGTGCCTCATGGTTCCCGCTCTACGCCAACGAGCTGCGCGACACGCCGGGCCTGTTCTTCGATCCCATCCAAACATTCGGCGACGCGTGGCACTTGGGTGATGTCAAGCTGTTCGTCCATGACCGCGCCAGGCTGTACGGCGTCGATCCTTACACCGGCGCCCTCGAAGCAGACTATGAGCAGCGCCGTGGGCCGGCGAACGCCGGCTACGGCGATTTGGCCATGCGCAGCGACGGCCGGCTGATTGGCATGGCGCTGGGCGGCAATGAAGCTGAGCGCGGCAGCACCATCGAACTTGGGATCGGCCAGAATACCCAAACGACCGTCGGCGACGACGCAATTCAGGATGGCCCCGTCTACCATGCAATGACGGTTGTCGATGCAGGCAACAACCGGCGAATTATCTATGCAGTTGCGGCTCCCACGCCTGACTTGCCACAAATGTTCTATGGCTTTAACGCCGATTCAGGAACCACTGATGATAATCTGACTGGCTTTGACAACGATCCCGGAAAGAGGTTAGGCACGTTGGTCCCCAACCTCCCAGTGGGCCAGATCATGTATGAGGAATTCACTGAGCGCGTAACTGGACTGGCTTTAGTGCAGGGTGAGTTCTATGGCGTCACGGACATGGGCACGTTGATCAAAATCGACCCCAACGCGCCAGATGAAGAGCCTCCGGCGGATCCTCCGCCTGATCCGGCCGAAGAATGGGCCCAGGTGACGATCATCGCCACGTTGACCAAGCCCGATCTCTTCGACCCGATGGCGATGCTTCCGATCCCGTTCAGCGGTTTGTCGCTCGGACCAGAGAATGTCGAGGCAGCATTCCCAGGCGCTCTGGGCCCCTATGCCGAAATGCTCTTCGCCACGGACGACGACGGCGACATCCACGCCTTCGATGTCGATGGCGTGTTGCAGAACGTTTTCGCCGGCGGTTTACCGAGTGTTTCCACTGGTCTGTTTGGCCTTACCGGTCTGGCGTTCTCGTCGCTCGATTACAACCTCTGGCACATCACAGATCGCCGCGGGCAGGATGATGGCCGCGGCATCTATCCTACACCCGACGGAGTCCGCGGTGATGTCCGTGTGCTAGGAGGCGCCGGTTGGCACTTTGGCCTGGAGCGAGACAAGGGTCAGCTTGAGTGGCCGAACTACGACACAAATACACCGCTATTCAACACGTACGATTTGCCGGGCGGATCGCACGGTAAGTTGACGACTAATACTTTTAGTCTGGCTGGGCAAACCTTCAATGACAATCCGACGCTGTACTTCAACTACTTCTCGCAGCACGACTCAGACGCCACCGACGACCCCAACAATTCGGCGCTCGATAGTTTCCTGGTGTACGTTTCCGCGGATGGCGCCAATTGGATCCCAGTGGCAAAGACGCCCGTGCCAGAGCGCTTTGTGGCGGTCGAGACCAGAACGAACATGCAGAACGACACGGGGATCTGGCGTCAGGCGCGGGTTGATTTAAGCGATTTCGCCGGACTGGACAACGTCCGTGTCCGGTTTGATTTCAATACCGGCGGCCGCAACGTTGGGATTCCTCAGTTGGGCGGCGAAGTGCTGGGGATCAAGGACGGGGCCAGCATTCTCGATGGCGATTTCTTTGTCCTGAATCACGTGACAGCCGGCCTCACGACCTTTGAATTCGATACCGGCTTCAATCTCGTAGCGCCAGCGGATGGTGGCCGAGCAATTGCCGAAGGCGAAACCTTCACGATCGACGACGGCAACGGACCCGTCACGTTCGAGTTCGATAAGGCGGGCGACGGCGTGGCGATGGGAAACATCGAGATTCTGATCACGGCGGCCGACAACGCCGAAGAAATCGCTCAGCTCATCGAAGTGGCCATCGCGGGCAACGTTCCCGCGGCAATCGTTCCTCATCTATCCGGTGTTGCAGTTACGTTGGAAGGTGTCACAAGCTTCGATCAAGCGTCTCCGACGGGCACGCCTGGTCTTCAGCTGAACGGAACACCCGGCACTATCGATATGGATGCAGTTGCGGTTCCCATTCACGTCGCTATGACGGCGGAAGAAGTCGCCGAGGCGATTGCCACCACGATGGATGAGTACTTCATCGTTACGGTGGCCAACGGCGTTGACAATCCCGACATCTTCTCCACAACCAAGATCGACCGTGACGCGCTATACGTAATGGCTCCACTGACGTCGGTCGGTTTTCCCACGTTCTCGGTGTTCGATCCCGGTCCGTTGGCATACTCGGGTTCGCTCCTGCTTGGTGATTTTGCGGCCGGACTTACAAATCGCTTTTCGGCGATCAACAACACCTTCGAGGGTGTGATCCTCGACGACTTCATCCTCGGTTCCGGCGAGCGCGGTGAGATCCTTTCGAATGTGGCAGGCGGCAATGACGCCATCCCGCCGGCCATAAGGAAACCGCCCGGACAAGTGCTCGAAGGCGCGTATCAGGTCGAGATTCGCCGCGGCATCGATTACGGCTTCCCCCTGTTCGACGTCGACCCGGACGATGGCAGGATCCTGTTTGGACAGCAGCTCACTCGCGGCTGGGATTCCCACGACCACTTTGCCGACAGCGCGGTCATCACCATGCCCGCGCCCGGAGCGATCGGACCTGGCTCGACGCTCACCTTCAACGACGGCATCAACACGGTTGTTTTTGAGTTCGACCTTACGGGTTCCGGCGCGGTGGCGCCCGGACACATCCCGATCAATATCTCTGGTGCGGTTACTGCGATCGATGTGGCGCGAATCACGGGCCAGGCGATCAACGTCCATCCTACGTTGACCGCAGTGGCGACGACGTTCTTCGGTGTGAATCCCCTTGGCCAGCCGTTCGGCAGCCCGATCATTGAGCTGGCCGGCGTCACGAATGTTACTTCCACGCTGACGCCGATCAATATCGACGGGATTGTCGGCACAACGATCGACTTGACCGTGTTGGATCCCAGCCTGATTCCGGAAGGCACCACGATCGCCATCAACGATGGCCAGCGACGCATCCTCTTTGAATTCGATCGCAATTTCCTTAGCGACCTGCCGACTCGTGGTCCATTTCCGATCACGGAACTCGTCAATATTGCTTTCGCCACCACGGCGGAGGATGTCGCCGCAGCCCTGGCTGCCGCGATCAATTTGTTTAACATCCGAAACGTTCCAGGCGGCCTCCCGCCGGGCACGCTGCTGTTGCCCATCGTGACAGCCGTGACGGCGGAACACACGCCAGGAACTTCGCAATTAAAGCTCCGCAACGCCGTGGACTTTGCGGTCACGGTTCCAGGTGGATTTAGTACGGCGATCGTCAATGCCAAATTCGGCGACACCAACCCGGTGCGCGACCAGGGTCAGATTCTGATCCACTCCAACACAGTTCGCGATTCCGAAGGCTTTGGCATCGTTTACAATGCGGCCCCACGCGACGCCGGCGGCAGCTTGCCTCACCCGGGTGCTGTCCGCAACCTGAACGAGTTCAACACAGCTCGATTGGTCCGGGGCGTATCGATTGCCAACAACACCATCGACCGCAACATCACCGGCGGGATCCTGATCAGCGGCGACCCCGGCACCGATCCGCAAGCGCCGATCCCGGTGGCGCGCGTCTATAACAACACGATCTACGGCGGGCCGGTTCCTTCGGGTGTCGGTATTCGCGTCAACGAGAACTCCAGCCCGACGCTCCTGAATAACGTGGTCGCCAATTCCTCGACGGGAATCCAAGTCGACGCCAGTTCCGCCTCAACGGTTCTGGGCGGGACGGTGTTTCATCGCAACGGGACAAACACGGTCGGTATCGGCGCGGGAACGTTTCCGATCCTGACCGGCAGCGGCGAAGAGCTCTTCGTCGACCCAGAGGATCGCAACTTCTATCCGATTGCCGGTTCTCGTCTGATCGATAGCTCAATTGACACGTTGCAGGAGCGGCCGGAACTGGCGAACGTCATGACGGCGATCGGCTATGCCACCTCGCCGCTGTTGGCGCCGGAGCGCGACCAGCTCGGCCAGTTGCGCGTGAACGATCCGGCCGTCCCCTCGCCTCCGGGGCAAGGCTCGAACGTCTTCAAGGACCGCGGCGCGGTCGAACGCGCCGACTTCTCGGGACCCACCGCGTCGCTGCTCGATCCGGTGACCGGGAACTTGCTCGATGCCAGCATCACCACGCTGCCCGTGCTGCAGACCGCGCCCGTCCTCGAGTTCGCCGTCCAGTTGATCGACGGCGTCGAGCCGGCCGACCCGCAGTTCGGCTCGGGCATTGACGATACGACGGTGATCAACGATCGCGCCCTCGTCGACGGCATCGAGATGCCCATCAGCCGCGTGACGCTGTTGCGCGACGGCGTGACGCTGATCGAAGGCCTGGACTACATCTACAACTACGACGCCACGAACAACGTGATTCACTTGCAGGCCGCCCAAGGCGTATGGGCGCCGAATCACGTCTACCGGATCCGGCTGAACAATTCGCCGCTAATCGGCACGCGCGCCGACGAAACGCCCGTGACCGGCATTCGCGACCTGGCGGGCAACCTGCTGAAAGCCAACAACCTGCAGGGCACCACCGAGTTCGTCATTACCATCGACCCGGTCGACTTCGGCGATGCCCCCGCGCAGTATCCCACGCTGTTTGCCGATGGCGGCGCTCACCACCGCATCGTAGCGGGCGTGCGTCTGGGCGCTACGGTCACTGCCGAGACCAACGGTCAGCCCAGCCAGAATGCATTGACCGACGCCGGCGACGACGGCGTGCAGTTGCCGACGAACTTCGTCGGCGGCGAGACGCGACAGATTACCGTCACGGCTTCGACCGCCGGCCGGCTCGACGCCTGGATCGATTTCAACCGCGACGGCGATTGGAACGACGCGGGCGAACAGATCTTTGCCAACCGGGCGCTTGTCTCCGGCGCAAACACGCTTTCGCTTACCGCCCCGGCCAATGCCGCGTTCGGCGAGTCGTATGCCCGCTTCCGCTTCAGCACCACGGGGGGCCTGTCCCCAACGGGTCCGGCCAACGACGGCGAGGTGGAAGACTATCGCGTCGAGATTCAATCGATCGCCAGCTATACGCTTGATCTGAAGTACGCCAACAATGAGACGCTGCGCCGCGATCTGTTGAACCGGTTCTTCGTGTCGCCGGGCCTGGGAATCATCGCTGAAGTTTATGTCGATGACAACCGCACGATCGGCGCGGCCGGTGTGCGTCAGGCCTTTGCCGATCTGGTCTACGACAATGACCTGATCGACTTCGATCCGGCGACGCTCGAGTTCGGCCCCACGTTCACCTCGGGTCGAGCCGGTACGGTCGATGAGCCGAACCAGATCGTCGACGAAGCAGGCGGCGTCGCTCCCTCGGCGCCCGGCAACGCCAACCGCCAGTTGCTGTTCCGCGTCCGCGGCACGGTCAAGGCGACCGCGCTTCCCGAGCAAATTTTGACGTTGTCGCTCAACCCGGCCGACGCTTCGCCCGCGCACGATACGCTGCTGTTCAATAGCGCGCAGCCGGTCCAGGCCTCGTATGAGAGCGAGCCGATCGTCATTAAGGCCAACCCCTGGCAAAATGCCGCCAATCCACTCGATGTCAACGCCAATAGCTCCGTCACGACCCTGGACGCGTTGATCATCATCAACCGCTTGAACCTGGTGGGGCCGGCG
Organism: Pirellulales bacterium; assembly: GCA_040901795.1. Lineage (GTDB taxonomy): Bacteria > Planctomycetota > Planctomycetia > Pirellulales > JALHPA01 > JBBDYH01. Next base: position 44,806 of record JBBDYH010000174.1, on the reverse strand, counting down.
GTGCTGCCTCCGCCGGGCCAGCCGATTGATCCGGGCGGGCCACCCGCTTTCCCAAACCCATTGGGATTCTACGACGTGAACGGTGACAGCATCGTGAACGTGTTGGATGCATTGACCGTGATTAACTTCCTCAACGCGCGTCAGAGCGGCGCCATTACCGCAGCCGGCGATACGGGCATGGCGCAAGCGTCGAGCATTGTCACGCGGATTGTGGCCCCGGCCTCAACCGAGGCCAGCGCGCCGCTAGGGTCGAGTTTCGACGTCACGCCGCTGGCGATCAGCATCGCCGGCTCCGGCTCGACGGCGGTAGCGCCCGCCTTGGCCGCTGCCGAGAAAAGTCAACTCGCTGCCGCTGCCGCGGTCGAGAGTGCAGTTGCCGACCTGTTCGCAATCGACGACGACCTGGAGCCAACTGTGAAGACTCCAGCAGTCGCGCCGTCGCCCGTCGAGGCGCTCGACGAACTGTTGGCCGCCGACGAACGCTGGTACGACGCCAGCCTCTTCGGCGATCATGCGACCGTTAGTCTGGCACACCACTCCGTGCCGGAGCTTGACTGGATGCTTGAAGGCCTGGAGCTGGATGCCCTGGGCAAAAAGAAGGCTGCCTACTTGTAACGCTGAATTCGGATTTCGTCATTCGTAATTCGTCATTCGTTCGTCATTCGGATTTCGCTATTCGTCATTTTTTCGACTCACACCTTGAGCTACCTCCATGACGCCCCATTCGATCCGCCGGACAAGCAAGAAACGACTAAATCGCGCGCACGCACCGCAATCCTCGCGGCGTTCGCAGTTCCGCAGGTTCAGGCAGGTCGAGCGGCTCGAAAACCGCCTGCTCCTGGCCAGCGACTTCGGGTCGTTGCCCGAGTTCCGCAACCCGGTCTTACAGTTCGACGTCAACAACGACGGCCGGACCACGCAAGTCGATGCGCTGATCATCATCAACGATTTGAACGCCAACGGTCCCCGCCAGCTCAGCGGCGGCATCATTGGCGATGACGGCGGCAGCGGCGACGACGGCAGCGGCGGGATTATCGGCGACGACGGCGGCGGCCTCGTCGCGGCGAGCGAAGAGCGCTTCTTCATCGACACCAACGGCGACGGCCTGCTGACGGCGCTCGATGTGCTCGGTGTGATCAACAAGCTCAATGCGCAGCAGGGGGAACAAGTCCGCGTTCGATTGCAGGCGACCGACTTAAACGGCAACCCCGTCGAGACCCTCTCGCCTGGCCAGGAATTCCAGCTCCGCGGTTTCGTCAAAGATTTGCGCGAACCCCAGAACGATCCGACGCGCGGCGTCTTCTCGGCCTATGTGGACGTGCTGTTTGATGGCGCTCTGACCACGGTTGATCTCGACATGCGATCGATCACCTATGGCGAACTCTTTCCGAACGATCGGCGTGGTACCGCCGAGCCGACTAAGGTGAACGACATCGGCGCGTTTTCAAACACCACGCCTTACGGCTCACAAGAAGTCTTGCTCTTCACCGTCCCCATGCAGGTGGCGATGGATGCCAGCGGTCCGGTCAGTTTCATCGTCGAAGACGACATGTCGCTGTTGTTCGACGTCACGGTGTACGGCAGCAACCAGCCTGTGCCGCCCACCGAAATCCTGTTTGTCGGCGACCAGTTGACTGTTGCGGAGCAGCCGGCGGCCTCAATCGCCGATCTCGTCGTCCCGGAAGGTAACGCGCTAAACAACGCTACGCTGACGATCACACTTACCGCGCCGGCCCTGGCCGCCACGACCGTCAGTTTTGCCACTCTGGCGCACAGCGGCGCCAATCCGGCCACGGCGGTCGAGGATTACACTCCGACCAACGGTACGGTGACATTTGCCGTCGGCGAGAGCCAAAAGACGATTACTGTGCCCATCATCGGCGACCAGGTGCTCGAGCCGGACGAAACGTTTCGAGTGGTGCTCGGCGATCCGGTCGGCACGACGATTGCCGACGGCGAAGCGATTGTCACCATTCAGAACGACGACACTCCGCCGCAAATCACGGTCGCCCACACCAGCGTTGTCGAGCCCGTTGAGGGCACGACCAATGCCGTGTTCATCATCACCTTGTCGACTCCGGTCGACGAGCCGGTGCTGGTCGACTTTGCGACGATTAACGGGACCGCGCTCGAACCCACGGACTACACCTCCACGGCCGGCACGCTGACCTTCGCTCCTGGCGAGACGTCACGGATGATCGTGGTCCCCGTCCTCGCCGACGCCCAGACCGAAGGGACAGAGCAGTTTTCGCTGCTGCTTGCCAACCCGCGCGGCGCCCAGTTCCCCGGGGGCGTCCCCACGCAAATGGCGACCGCGACAATCACCGAGCCGAGCGCGGCCCGCGTCATTTTGCGGCTCGAAACACGCAACGTCCAAGGCGAGCTGCAATCCTCCTTCGAGCCGGGCGATGAGATCCGCCTGCGCGCCTATGTGACCGACGCTACGGCCGGCGATCCGGACGACCAGGATGGCGTCGTCCAAATGTTCCACGATCTGTTCTACGACGCAGGACTGGTGACCGTGGCGAGCACGGTGATGTTCGGCCCTTCCTACCCCGACCAGCGGACTGCCGATCTGGGTACGTCCGGCATTGTGAACGAAATCGGCGCCACCGCGAATCTGTTCACTCCGCTCGGCGGCGGTGAGTTTCTGTTTTGGGAAATCGCCTTTACGGCCGACGCCGAAGGATTGGCGCGCTTTACGACCGATGCGGCTGATGTGCCGGACAACGATACGCTGCTGTTTGGTGTCGGCGTAGAAATCGACCCCAGCGAAATTCAGTTTGGCAGCATCGACGTTTTGATCGGCGAAGGGCCGGCGCTGGCCATCGGCGATGCCCAGGCCACCGAGGGCAATTCCGGCACTACGGCGATGGTCTTTGAGGTCACACTCTCCTCGCCGCATCTCGTGCCGGTCACGGTCAGTTTTGCCACCAGCGACGGCACGGCCACTGCGCCCGACGATTACGAGCCCGCCACGGGCCAGATCACATTCGCGCCCGGCCAGACCAGCCAGAACATCACGGTCAATGTGGTCGGCGATACGGTGCTCGAACCGGCCGAAACGCTCTTTGTGACGCTTAGCAATCCGGTCAATGCCGAAATCACCGAGGGGCGGGAGCGCGGCACGGGCACAATTCTCGACGACGAGGTGCGGACGATCAGCATCAGCGACCGCGTCATCGCCGAAGGGGGCTTTGGAATGTTCACCGTGACACTTTCCAGTCCCGCCGCCACGCCCATCACGGTCAACTTCAACACGGCCGACGGCACGGCGACCGCCCTCGCGGACTACTTGCCGGCGGCCGACATGTTGACCTTTGGCGCCGGGGTTCAAACGCAAACGATCATCGTTCAGACGCTGCCCGACGACATCCCCGACGACCTCGAGACATTCCTCGTGCAGTTGAGTGGCGCTGTCGGCGCCAACATCGAAGACGATACCGGTGTTGGCACCATCACCGAAGTGCCCCTCGCCGGACTGTCGGGCTTTGTTTACGTCGATTCCAACGGCGACGGTCAGAAGGGCGCGAGCGAAGTGGGTATCGCCGGTGTGACGATCGAGCTGTTTGGCGTGGCCGTGCTCCCCGACGGCGGAACGCAGCAGGTTCAATTCACCACGCAGACCGACGCCAGCGGGCTGTACCTTTTCGAGAACCTCCCTTCCGGCTCGTACAGCATCCACGAGATCCAGCCGGCCGTCTTCAATGACGGTATCGATACACCTGGCCCCGGCGGCATGGTGACCGCCAACGACTGGATGTTTATCAACTTCGCCGAAGGCGGTTCGGCCACGGGCTTCAACTTTGGCGAGGCCGGCATCCGGCTGGAGTTCGTCGGCAAGCGGATGTTCCTGGCTTCGGCGATCCTCGGCGGCGGCGCGCCTGCGGTCGATCTGTCGAACGGCGATGTCTTCTTCTCGTTCGACGGCGGGTTCACCTCGCTCGACGTGCAGGCGCTGTCCAACACCGCCCAGGCGGCGACGATCACCATCCTCGACAATAATCTCAACGTCCTGGCCCGCAGCACGCCCTTGCAGGCCGCGTCGTTATCGTTCGCGGGCAATCTGGGCCAGCCGTATTTCGTACGCATTGGGGGCCGCAGCTCGTCGGTGACCTTGAATACGCTGGTCCTCGGCGGCCCCCACGCCAGCGGTGGCGCCAACGACGACATCTTCGCCGCGATGGACGACTGGTTGAACTAAGGCCCGCAGCTATTCGTTCCCAGGCTCCGCCCGGCTCCGCCTGGGAACGTGCTGTAGGGCAGGCTCTGCCTGCCGAACTCCCGCTCGGCCGCCACGCTCCACTAGCATCCCACTCCAGCCAGCGGGTATATTGGTGCGATACGGATACGTAGGGGAGCCTGATCTCATGAGCTTTTGCCGGATGTCACTGCGCGGATGGATGCCCATTCTGCTCTTGGGCAGCAGTTTGGTTGGCATGGGCGGCGCGCAGCAGCCTGCAGATCGACCGGCCAAGCGGAAGACTTCGCCGGAACGGGCTCTGGTCGTTCAATACTGCCTCGATTGTCACAACAGCGATGACAAAACAGGTGGGCTGGCTCTCGAAACGATCCTTTCCGCTGACACAGGCCGCCACACAGACGTCTGGGAAAAAGTAATCCGCAAGCTTCGCACACGTCAGATGCCGCCTGCGGACGCCGAGCGCCCGGATGAACGGACTTATGAAGCGGTTCTGTCGTCGCTGGAAGGCACGCTCGACAAAGCGGCCGCCGAGCTTCCCAATCCGGGTCGGAATAGCACACTTCGGCGGCTCAACCGGACGGAGTATCAGAATGCCATCCGCGACCTTTTAGACCTGAAGGTTGACATTTCGGAACTCCTGCCGGCCGACGAGTCCAGCCATGGCTTTGACAACGTCACGGTCGGAGATCTCTCCCCGACACTGTTGGATCGCTACATCTCCGCGGCGCAAAAGATCAGCCGTCTGGCGGTCGGCCGCCCCGGCCGTTCGCCCGGCGGCGACACGATCCGGATTCGTGCCGACCTGACGCAGGAAGAACATGTGCAGGGGCTGCCGCTGGGCACGCGCGGCGGGGCGCTGATTCCGTACACCTTCGCCCAGGACGGCGAGTACGAGGTCCAGATTCGGCTGGCGCGCGACCGGAACGAGGAGATCGAGGGTCTGACCGAGTCGCACGAGCTGGAGGTCCTATTCGATCGGCAGCTCGTCGCCTCATTCACCGTTGCGCCCCCTCCGGATCGCAAGAGCTTTCAAACGGTCGATGCGAACTTGAAGGTCCGCATTCCGGTGACCGCCGGCCCGCACAAGCTCGGCGTGACGTTCGTGAAGAAATCGTCGTCGCTGTTGGAGACGAAACGCCAGCCGTACCAGGCGCACTTCAACATGCACCGGCATCCGCGGATCTCACCGGCGATCTATCAGGTCTCGATCACCGGTCCGTTTGCTGCCAAAGGGCCGGGCGACACGCCGAGCCGCCGCCGTCTATTTGTCTGTGAGCCGACCGCGCCGGTAGAGGAAGAAGGCTGCGCCGAGCGCGTTCTCTCTACGTTGATGCGACGCGCCTATCGGCGTCCCATTACCGAAGCTGATCTTGAAAGACCGCTGGAGTTGTACCGCGAAGCCAGGAAGAACGGAGACTTTGACGCGGGGATCGAAATGGCCCTGAGCGCCGTGCTGGTGAATCCTCACTTTTTGTTCCACATCGAGCCAGACCCGGCCGACGCCGAGCCGAACACGGTCTATCGCATCAACGATCTTCAGCTCGCCTCGCGGTTGTCGTTCTTCCTGTGGAGCAGCATTCCCGACGACGAGCTGCTCGATTTGGCGATTCGCGGCGAACTGAGCAAGCCGGACGTGCTCGAAGCGCAGGTGCGGCGGATGCTGAGCGACTCGCGCTCGCGTGCGTTGGCCTCGAACTTCGCGGGCCAATGGCTGCACTTGCGCAACCTGGATTCCATCACGCCTGACCTGCGGCTGTTTCCGGACTTCGACGACAACTTGCGGCGGGCGTTTCGGCAGGAGACCGAGCGGTTGTTCGAGAGCGTCGCGCGCGAAGATCGCAGCGCGCTCGATCTGTTGAAGTCGGAGTACACCTTTCTGAACGAGCGACTCGCCAGGCACTACGGCATACCGCATGTCTACGGCAGCCGCTTCCGCCGGGTTGCGCTGGACGCGCCTAGCCGGCGCGGGGGGTTGCTTCGTCACGGCAGTATCCTCATGGTAACGTCCTATGCCACGCGGACGTCGCCTGTGATTCGCGGCAAATGGGTGCTGGAGAACATCGTCGGCACACCGCCGCCGCCACCGCCCGAGAATGTCCCGGCGCTGAAAGATAATACGGTCTCATCGCTGCTTTCAGTCCGCGAGCGGCTGGCGGAGCACCGCGCTAATGACGCCTGCGCGAGCTGCCATAATCTCATGGATCCCGTGGGCTTCGCCTTGGAAAACTTTGACGCCGTCGGCCGCTGGCGAACCGTTGAGGACGGAAAAGCCATCGACTCAACCGGCGGCCTTCCCGATGGCAGCACGTTCGACGGTGTGGACGGGCTCGAGCAAGCGTTGCTCGAGCGTCCGGAGATCTTCGTCGGGACGCTGTCGGAGAAGCTCTTGACGTTTGCCTTGGGTCGCGGCATCGAGCCATTCGACGCCCCCGCGGTCCGCAAGATTGTCCGCGACGCGCGGGCCGAGAACTACCGCTTTTCGTCGCTGATCCTCGGGATCGCGACGAGCACGCCGTTTCAAATGAGGAGAACCGAATGATCATCACCAAGAAGGCTTTGCCGCGGCGGACGTTTTTGCGCGGGATGGGTGTCACGCTCGCATTGCCGCTGTTGGATGCGATGATTCCCTCGCTGACCGTTGCCGCGAAAACGCCGGCCAATCCCGTTCGGCTTCGACGCCTCGGCTACGTCTACATGCCGATGGGCTGCGACGTTACGCGCTGGACGCCACCCGGCGAGAACACACTCGATGAGCTTTCGCCCAGCCTCAGCCCCCTGGCGCCGGTCATCGAACACGTCACGGCGATTACGAACTTGGAGCTGAAGAACGCCTATCCCGGCACACATGCCACCTCCAACGCCGCCTTCCTTAGCGCCGCCCGTGCGAAGCGCACCGAGAGCGCCGACTACTACCTCGGCACGACGGCCGATCAGATCGCCGCCAGCCAGATTGGCCAGGAGACCCAACTGCCGTCGCTGGAAATGTCGATGGACCTGCTGGCGATGGTCGGCCAGTGTGACAACGGCTACGCCTGCGTCTATCAGAATAATCTGTCATGGTCGTCGCCCACCACTCCGCTGCCGGCCGAGGCCCACCCGCGGATTATTTTCGAGCGGCTGTTCGGCGAGGGAGGCAGCGTTGCCGATCGCCGAGCAGCGCTACAGAAACGAGCCAGCCTGCTCGACTCGGTCACCGACGAGATCACGCGATTGAAAAACAAACTCGGGCCGGCCGATCGCGCGAAGGTCGGCCAGTACCTCGATACCGTTCGCGAAGTCGAGCGCCGCATTCAGAAGGCCGAGACCAACGCCGTCGACAACCCGCTGCCGGATCTCGATCGTCCCGAAGGCGTGCCGGCCTCGTACGCGGATCACGCGCGGTTGATGTTCGACCTGCAGTTGCTGGCGCTGCAGGGCGATATTACGCGGATCATCACGTTTCAGCTCGCGCGCGAAACCAGCAACCGGACGTATCCCGAGATCGGCGTGAACGACCCGCATCATCCGTTGACGCACCACGGCAACGACCCGGACAAGATCGCCAAGGTCGCCAAGATCAACCAGTTCCATGTGTCACTATTTGCCGAGTTCCTGCAGAAGCTGAAGGACACGCCGGAGGCCAACGGCACGCTGTTGGACCACTGTCTGTACCTGTATGGCAGCGGGATGGGTAATCCCAATGTGCACGACCATATCAACCTGCCGATCCTGGTTGCCGGCGGCGCGGCGGGCCGGATGAAAGGCGGGCGGCATATCAAGTACGCCAAACCGACGCCGCTAGCCAATCTCCATCTGACGCTGTTGGACAAAGTTGGCGTGCGGCTCGATTCGTTTGCCGACAGCCAGGGCAAGGTCGATGAACTGTTCGATCCGTTGACGATGTAGTGATCAATTCAAGCATGTATTTGAACAACAAAAGACGTTCTGTAGGGAACATCATTCGCGCGGCCATTGCTGTTGCAGCGATTCTCATTGTGGCCGTGGCCTCTTCAACGGCGAGCGCTGAGTCGCCGCTGGCTGACGCCACGGAAAGGCTCGATCCAGCGAAGGTTCGCACGCTGCTCGAGGAGCGCGTCGATGTTGATCAGGTTCAAGTCGATGGCATGACGGCGCTGCTCTGGGCCGCGTATCACGACGACTTGGAAATGGCCAGACTTTTGCTAACTGCCGGCGCAGATGTGAAGGCTGCCAACCGTTATGGCGTCACGCCGCTCTCATTGGCCTGCACCCATGGAAACGCCGCGCTGGTCGAGTTGCTGCTCGAGGCGGGCGCCGATCCAAACACGACCTTGCGCGGCGGTGAAACGGCCTTGATGACCGCCGCGCGCACCGGCGTGCTTGACGCCGTGAAGGCTTTGCTGTCCCGCGGCGCCGACGTCAACGCCAAGGAACGGCAGGAACAAACGGCTTTGATGTGGGCTGCGGCTGAAGGACATGCGGACGTTGTCCAGGCGCTAGTCGATGCCGGCGCAGATTTTCGCAGGCCGTTGCGGTCCGGCTTTACACCGCTGTTGTTTGCCGTGCGTGAGGGCCGTACCGAAGTAGTTAAGCTCCTGCTAAAGGCTGGCGCCGACGTTAACGAAAGGCAGCCCAAGGGAAGACGCGTGGGCAAGGGGCTCCATCGCCGGACCAGCCCGCTGGTCCTGGCGGTCGAAAACGGTCATCTCGAGCTGGCAAAGGTTCTCCTGGAGGCGGGCGCCGATCCGAACGACCAGCGGTCCGGGTTTACTCCGCTGCACATCATCACCTGGGTCCGCAGACCGAACCGCGGCGAAGAAGAAGATGGGGCGCCGCCACCGATGGGGTCCGGGGAAATGAGCAGTCTGCAATTCGTCCGGGAGCTCATGGCGCACGGGGCTGATGTGAACGCGCGGCTCGAGCGAGGCGCGTCGGGTCGAGGAGTACTGAATGGAAAGGGCGTAACGCCGTTTTTGCTGGCCGCCAAGACGGCCGACATCCCGCTGATGCGTTTACTCGTTGAACTGGGCGCGAACCCGCTGCTACCGAACGCTGACAACTGCACGCCGCTGATGGCTGCGGCTGGCATCGGCGTCCTGGCGCCCGGCGAAGAGCCCGGCATCGAGGCCGAAGCGCTGGAAGCCATCAAGCTCGCGATCGAACTTGGCGGAGATGTGAACGCCGTCGACAAGAACGGTGAAACCGCCATGCACGGCGCCGCCTACAAAAGCGCGCCTAAGATCGTGCAGTTCCTCGCCGACCATGGCGCCAAAACCGAAGTCTGGAACAAAAAGAACAAGTATGGCTGGACGCCGTTGGCCATCGCCGAAGGCTATCGTCCCGGCAACTTCAAGCCGTCCCCGGAAACTCTCGAGGCGCTACATCGTCCGCTCATCGCTTCCGGTATCACGCCGCCGGTTACGTCGAAGCCGGCTTCCGATGAGAAGGATTATTAGTCGGCGCTGACCGCCAGTAGAACTCCGGCAAGCTAAAGCTTGAACCCCAACACAAGCTAGAGTTTGAACTCCAACGATCGTCAGCACGCGACGCGGAGGCCTAGCCGCTCGCGGCGGTAACCGCCGGTTTGGATGCGCTCGATCCAGGGGGTGTTCTCCAGATACCACCGCACAGTCAGCTCCAGGCCCGATTCGAAGTTCTGCTGCGGCTGCCAGCCCAGCTCGCGGCGGATCTTTGAGGAGTCGATGGCGTACCGCCGGTCGTGGCCGGGACGATCCTTGACGAACGTGACCAGCGACGAACAGGGCGCATGCGGCAGTCCCGGGCGCTGGCGGTCCACGGTCGCACAGATGGCGTGGACCACTTCCAGGTTCGTCCGCTCGCACGAGCCGCCGATGTTGTAGACTTCGCCCGGCTTGCCGTCGAAGAGCACCTTGCGGATGGCATGGCAATGGTCCTCGACAAACAGCCAGTCGCGGATATTGCGGCCATCGCCGTAGACTGGCAGCGGCTTGCCCTCCAGCGCATTGATGATCATCAGCGGAATCAGCTTCTCGGGAAACTGGTACGGCCCGTAGTTGTTCGAGCAATTGGTGATCAACGTCGGCAGGCCATAGGTGTGGTGATATGCGCGGACGAAATGGTCCGAGGCCGCTTTCGAGGCGGAGTATGGCGAGTTAGGCGCGTACGGCGTCGATTCGGTGAACAAGCCGTCGTTGCCCAGCGACCCGTAGACCTCGTCGGTCGAGACGTGCAAGAACCGGAACTCGTGGCGGCCGGAGGGTGTCAGGTCGTGCCAGTGCTTCCGCACCGCTTCCAGCATGCGGAATGTGCCCACGACGTTCGTATTGACGAACTCGGCCGGGCCGTCGATCGAGCGATCGACGTGCGACTCGGCGGCGAAGTTCACCACGTGCGTTACGTCGTGCTCGCGAAGTAAGTCCATCACCAGAGCGCCGTCGGTAATGTCGCCCTGCACGAACCGGTACCGCGGACTGGTAGCGACCGCTTCGAGCGAATCGGGGTTGCCGGCGTAGGTCAGCTTGTCGAGGTTGACGACGTGATGCGTCGTCTCGCCGATGATTTGCCGCACAAAGCAGCCGCCAATGAAGCCCGCGCCGCCGGTGACCAAAATCGTGTGCATCAGTTCGTCCTCGTTTCCGTGCTGATAGGTGTAGCCATGCGTTCGTCGATCGACTTCGAGCGCGGCGTTGGTCCGTCGCGATCCTTGATCTGTCGTTCTATCGCCTGAGTCACGCTAAATAGCTTCGCGTACCGAGGCGTTTCGTACCGCAGCTCCGCGCCAAAGTGCTCGCGCACGTATTCCTCATACAGTCCAAGGTAGTATGGGTGCGCGATCAAATAAAGGTCATTCCGGCGATAAAGCGCCTCGGCCAAATCCCCCACCGCGAAGTGTTCTTTCATCCGCCGGTGCAAGGGCGTCTTTTGCGGCCAGCCCAGCACCAGCAGGTGCAAGTCCGACATCGATTGCAGGCTGTCGAACGGCCGCAGCCCCTCGTACGGGAACGCCGCCGCCCAGCAGACGAACAGCTTGTCGTCCGAGGCATCGATTGTGGCCAGCAACTCGTAGAGCTGGTTGCTGGTTTTGATCCGTTCGCGGCTGCGGCGGTATTGATGGTAGGTCCCCTTGGCCACGCCGACGCACATTAGCGCCAGCACGACCGCGGCGACGTACTTCGTCAGCGGAACCCGCAGCGACCGGCGCCAGCCCGCGGAGCGCGAGAAGATCATCCGCAGCCACGTACGGAACCGCTCCGGCGGCAAGAACGTGGAGCTATGCGCCAGACACGCGGCCACCGCCAATGGAAAGGCGAGCGTCGGCACGTACACGCGACTGGGCGGCGTCTTCGAGAACAGAATCAAGTACCCGATTAGTCCACAGGACATGGCGAGCGCCACGCCCACGACTGCGTAGTTCACCGCCCGCGGCTCCAAACAGTACAACAGCAACGGCAGCACCAGGAAGATCGCCAGCGACTCGCGATCGAAGAACACCGAGGCGATGGAGCCAGCGAACATCTCGCCCGAGACGCGCGACCTTTGCCAGGGATACTCCTCAAGCACATGGCGCAACGCTTCCAGGCTGTAGCGTTCTTCATTGTCGAAAAACCAGGCGTTGAGCATTTCGAAGTCGTTTTCGCTCCAGTTCACTTCGCGGAACAAATACGACGTCTCGGGCGAATAGCGGACCCAGGCTTCGTCGTTGAATTTGACGCGAACCTGGTTGTACTCGTAGAAGCTGCGCCAACCGTCATCGACGTCGTAGTAGGCGTTGTTGTAATGCCAACACGCCGTGGCCGCCGCAAACGCAGCCGCGAGCACGCTCAGACAGGCCACCGCGTTGAACAGCGGCCGCCGCCCCGCCAGCGCCACCAGGCCGCAGGTGGGAATCGCCAGCCCCACCACGGGATAAAACACCTCGCGGCGCAAGAGCGACGAGACGAGCAACAAGACAAACGCGAATGCACAGGCGCGCCACAGCCGCCAGCGGCTGGTTTCGCCGGCTGACGAATCGCGAACCGCCAACATCAACAGCAAGAGACCGCTTTGGCCGGCCATGAAGGCGGTGCTGGTGAACTGCAGGTTGTTGATGAAATACAGCCCCGCCGTGGCGAAGTACACCAGGTACAGCCGCAACCGCAGCCGCGTATAGCCGGGCCGAATCGCGCAAAACAGCATCGTCGTCTGAGCGATGAAGTGGACGGCCAACAGGTAGCTGCCGTACCAAGGAAACGACGGCCACTGCGTGTAGAGCGTCTTGAGTCCCAAGCCGATCAACACGTTGGAGAACACCATGTGCTCATCGGGAACCACGCCGTAGCCCTTGCCGGCCACGATCATGTTCATCACCGCATCGTCATTGGTGTCGAACCCCGGCACGAAGATCGCGAAAACCAGCGTGAACAAGATCGCTACATTGAACGCGGCGAATCGCAAGGGGGCGCGGCGGCCGAGCTTTTCGTAAGGCCCGATCGCGATCTCATATCCCGCCTTAACCCGCGTGAGCCACCACCTGATCCGCAGCGCGCGGCTGTGCGGCGCTTTCGCCGTCCACGGCTCCGGCCGCAGCAAAAGTTGTTCGGCGATCCCCCCGCGCGGTTCAGCGGCCACAGACGATGCGCAGTGAGAGCCAAAGATCGGCATGACCGCCCGAGAGTGTGCTTCGAGGGGAGACCAGAGGTTCTTTTGCCGCCGCGCACGGCAGGACGGGCAAAAAAGCGGACGGAGTATAGCAAGCCGGGATAAGCTACAGAAGGCCATTTCTAAGTAGCTGAATTCGCCAGAATTCAGCCGACTCCCGAACTCTGGCGCGTTTCGGCGACCTGTTCACGATGCCCGGTAATATGAGTTATGCTAAGTAGCGGCGGCTTCCAGCCGCCGAAGATGCCAACGGCGCTGGAAGCCGCCGCTACCGTGTGCCTCGGAGTCAGTATGTCGTTCCTCGTTGCTCGTGCGAATTCCTGCGTCGGGTTTGCCATCGTTGTCGCCCTGACGGCCGCAATTGCTGCCGCGGAGCGACCCAATCCCGCCGCTGTGCGCCAGGCCGAGCAAGCGATTGGCCGGTTCAAGGTTCCGGACGGATTGAAGGTCGAGCTGTTCGCCGCCGAGCCGCTGTTGGCCAATCCGGTTGCGTTCTGCTTCGACGAGCGGGGCCGCGTCTACGTCGCCGAGACGCACCGCGTGCTGAACGATCGCGGAGTGGAGGACAACCGCAACCACATGCATTGGCTCGACGACGACCTGGCGGCCCAGACCGTCGAAGACCGCGTGGCGTATATCAAGAAGCACCGCGCGGCTCAACTCAGTGAGTACACGAAGTACAGCGAGATCGTCAAGCGGATTGAAGATACCGACGGCGACGGGCGGGCCGACCGGGCAACCGTCTTTGCCGACGGTTTCAATAACATCGCCGACGGCGCGGCGGCGGGCGTGCTGGCGCGCAATGGCGACGTCTATTTCACTTGCATCCCGCACCTCTGGAAGCTCCGCGACAATAACGGCGATGGCCGCGCCGATGAGCGCACGTCACTGCACTACGGCTACGGCGTCAAATTCGCGTTCTTCGGCCATGATCTGCATGGACTTACGATCGGTCCCGACGGCCGATTGTATTTTTCCATCGGCGATCGCGGCTTTAATGTGACCAGCCAGGAAGGCAAGAAGCTGGTCAATACCGACTCCGGCGGCGTCCTCCGTTGCGAGCTTGATGGCTCAGATTTGGAGGTTTTCTGCATCGGCTTGCGGAATCCTCAGGAGCTGGTCTTCGACGATTACGGCAACCTGTTTACCTGCGACAACAACTCCGATTCAGGCGACCGCGCCCGCTGGACGCACCTCGTCGAGGGGGCCGACTACGGCTGGCGGATGCACTACCAGTATCTGCCGGACCGCGGCCCCTGGAACCGCGAGAAGCTCTGGCATCCGCATCACACGGGCCAGGCGGCATACATCATCCCCTGTATCACCAATATCACCGACGGCCCGTCGGGCATTACGTACTACCCGGGCACGGGGCTCGGTGAAGAATATCGCGGACACTTCTTCGTCTGTGACTTCCGCGGGACTCCAGCGACTAGCTGCGTGTATACCTGGACGGTGAAGCCGAAGGGGGCTTCTTTTGAGCTGACCGGCGCACGGAAATTCCTGGAGGGAATGCTAGCCACGGATTGCGACTTCGGCCCGGACGGCGGGTTGTATGTCAGCGACTGGATCGATGGCTGGACCGGCCTCGGCAAAGGGCGTATTTACCGCGTCATGAATCCGGCCGCGACTCGCGATCCGCGAGTTCATGAAGTCAAGGAGTTGTTGACTACTGGGTTCGCAAAGCGGTCGACCGAGGAGCTCGCGAAGTTGCTCGGGCATGCCGATCGCCGCGTCCGTTTAGAGGCGCAATTCGAGCTGGTCGCTCGACGCGAATACAACTCGCTGCTCGACGTCGCAGTCAAAGCCGAGGATGGCTTCGCGCGATTGCACGGCGTGTGGGGCGCCGGGCACCTACTGCGACTCGAAAAGCGTTCGTCGGATCGTGGCGAGAAACAAAACCAACTGGCGTTCGCCCGTCTGGTGGCGCTCCTCGGAGATGAGAACGATGAAATCGCCGGTCAGGCCGCGATGGCGATCGCCGATGCAGGGCCAGTCGACGTTGAGGCTCGTTCGCCGCTGAAGAGAACGCTCAGCGCGCTCTTCGATCGCGACAATCCTCGGGCTAAGCTCCAGGCGGCCACCGCCTCTGCCACGATTGGCACAATCGACGTTCCAGAATTGTTGCAAGGCTTCCAACAGGCCTACGCGACCGATCCGGTGCTCCGACATGCCCTGCTGAGGGCGATCAATTCCGTTACGAAAGTAAACGACACGCGGGTTTGGATCAGTGACGTATCCAATCCATCGCCCGAGACCCGCCTGGCATACGTCCTTGCCGAGCGGTTAAAGCGGCGCGGCGCACCCTTGCTCGACGACTCCGATCCGCGCGTGGTCCTCGAAGCTGCGCGGACGATTCATGACCTGCCAGCCGAAAACCTGCTCCCGCCCCTCGCCGCGTTGCTCGACAAGCCCTATGCCGGCTCTGCGGAGCAGTATGACGCCCTCTTCCGGCGGGTGTTGAACGCGAACTTCCGCCTCGGTAAGGCCGAACATGCCATGGCGCTTGCGGAATATGCCGGCCGAGGAGACGTCCCTGAGCACTTGCGGATCGAAGCACTCGAAATGCTCGGCCAATGGGCCGAGCCAAACCCGCGCGACCGCGTGCTCGGATCGTGGCGGCCACTGGCCGAGCGCGAGGGCTCGATTGCGGCCGGCGCAATTCGCGCGCAACTTGGGCCGGTTTTCAGCGGCCCGGCGAAGATTCGCCAAAAGGCTGCCGAAGTGGCCGGCCGGCTCGGCATCAAAGAAGTCGTGCCCGAGTTAGTCAAACTTTTGAGTGATGAAACGATTGAAGCATCGGCTCGCGCCGCGGCGCTGGCCGCAATTGCGCGGCTCGATGCTGCGACGGTCGATCGCGTTCTCAAAAGCACGCTGGCCGACAAGGACCCGATCGTTCGCATCGAAGCACGACGAGTGCTGGCCCAGCGCGATCCGGCGGCCGCCGTCGAGAATCTGAAGCAGCCATTGGCCAACGGCACGATGCCGGAAAAACAAGCCGCGTACGCTACACTCGGCGCCGTCGCCAACTCCCAAGCGGATCAATTGCTCGCTGCCGCGCTAACCGACCTGCTGGCGGGCAAGCTCCGCGCGGAAGTCCGTTTGGATTTAGTCACTGCGGCGCGGGATCGCATTGCAAACGCCGACGATCCTTCCGCCGCGAATGCCGCGTTGACGGTACTACAAGAGAAACTGCAAACCTACGACGCTTCGCTGCCAAAGGATGACCCGCTCGCCCCCTATCGTATCGCCATTGCGGGAGGCGCCGCCGATCGTGGGCGCGCGGTGTTCTTCGACAAGGTGGCGCTTTCCTGCCTCCGCTGCCACAAGATCAACGACGATGGCGGCGAAGTCGGTCCCGATCTGAGCAAGATCGGCGCGGACAAAACGCGCGAGTACCTGCTGGAGTCAATCGTCGAACCGAACAAGACCATCGCCAAAGGGTTTGAAACCGTGGTGATCACGCTCGACGACGGCCGGGCCGTCAGCGGCATCGTCAAGAGCCAGACCGCCGAGGAGCTCACCCTGATCACCGCCGAGGCCAAGACCGTGACGATTCCGACCGCGGAGATCCTGGAGCGGACTACCGGCCAATCCTCCATGCCGGCCGACCTGGTGAAGCAAATGAGCCTGCGGGAGCTGCGCGATCTGGTGGAGTTTTTAAGCGGGTTGAGGTAAAGCAAATCGTATACTTCTTAAATACATCGCCGGTCTCGGGTTGACGGCGGGGGAGAATGTGGCACTTCGAATTCTTCCCTGCAGATCGCTGGCGGCGGCGTCTTAAGCGAGGCAAACGTAGCATGCGCAGAATTTTCAGGAGATTTGTTCCCGCCTCAATCCGGTCGTACTTTCACGACCTGCAATACCGCGTTGCGAACCTGGAAATGGTAGTCGATGTACTTATTTCCAGCCCGGTTTACTCGCCCGGCGACGACGTGGGGTTCAACGGCCAGTTGGTCCGCAAGCAGATTTTTCGCGATCTGATCGCCGCATTCCCGTTTGAAGTGATCCTCGAGACGGGCACCTGGACCGGCAACACATCGGCATATATGGCCCAGACTTCCGGATTGCCCGTACATACTTGCGAGACGAATCCGCGGTTTCACGCCGTGGCGAAAATGCGTTTGGCAACAGTGCCGGGAGTTCATTTTCATCGGAGTGACTCGCGCCAATTCCTCGAAAACTCAGCGCGATCCGAACTGGCGTCGAAGTTCGCCTTCTTCTACCTCGACGCTCATTGGTACGACGATTTGCCGCTTGCGCAGGAGCTGGACATTATCGAGCGCAGTTGGCGGCAGTTCGTGGTGATGATTGACGACTTCCGCGTACCCGGCGACGAGGGCTATCGATACGACGAATACGGACCCAACCGGACGCTGGCGATTGAGTATCTGGCGGATACCCTGCACTCGCGCCATCTCGAGGCGTTCTTTCCCAGGGCCTCGTCGGCAGAGGAAACCGGTCCGAAGCGGGGTTGCGTGGTGATCACGCGAGGCGGGGAGTCCGCAGGACGAGTGAAGGAAATCCATTCATTACGAGGCGCCTGACGAGAGTCGCCTGGCGTACCACAGCGAGGGAACAGGTTGATATGCGGATTCCGAGCCTGCGTGCCCTGGCGCGCCGTGCCAACTTCGTGTTGTTCGGTGGAATGGCGCCAGAGCCATTTCTCAAAGAAGTCTCCGGCGTGATTCATGTAGGCGCCAACACAGGGCAAGAGAGAATCCAATACCATCGCTGCGGCTTGCGCGTATTATGGATCGAACCGGTCCCGGAAGTTTTCGCCAGGCTGAAGGCCAACCTCAAGCGCTATCCCCGACAGTCGGCCTACCTGGGCCTGATCACCGATCGAGACGACTTGGAATACGAGTTCCATATCGCCAACAACGACGGACAATCGTCGTCGATATTCGACTTGAAGATGCATAAAGACGTTTGGCCGGACGTCGATTACGCCAGCACCGTCAGGCTACGAAGCACGACTTTGCCGTCCTTGCTTCGAAACGAGGGCATTGACCCTGAGGGATTTGACGCCCTCGTGATGGACACGCAAGGCTCAGAGCTGCTTGTATTACAAGGAGCCCTGCCGATTCTGGCGAATTTTCGATACATCAAAGCCGAAGTGGCGGATTTCGAGGCATACGAGGGCGCGTGTCAACTTGGTGACCTTGATCGCTTTCTGACGGAGCACGGCTTTCGCGAGTTTTCGCGCCGCACCTTTGCGAAGCGGACGGGCGGCGGCAACTATTACGACATCATTTATCAGCGACAACGTTCCGGTTGAAAAGCAAAACCTGTTTGTACGTCGCATAGTTCGGCGGTTTGACGCCGTCGCTCTTGGTTCATCCGCGCAAAGCCAGTGCTTTCAGCATCATCGTGCCAAAGCGACGCGTTGGCGGATAAGCAAAACAAACGACGGTAAACGTGATGCCGTATGATGTGAGTGTTGCCACCGCGGCGCCAACCGGTCCGAGCTCCGGTATCAATAGCCAGTTCAGCGCGATGTTGATGCAGGCTCCGAACGATGTGCTGACAATCGCATAGCGAGTCAGACCTTCGTGAATGATCCACAGGTTCTGGACGCCCCCAATGTTGATGAACAGCGCCGCCCAAATGTGAACGGCCAACGTAGGAGCCGACGCGGCGAACTCGGGCCCATACAGGAAGTAGACGATTGGACCGGCAAGCAGCGTGGTGGGAATGGCGACCAGGTAAGCCAAACCCACCATCAGCTTCAGGAGTTGCTGCAAGCGCCGTTGATAGAGCTCTGGATCGGTCTTTTTCGCCACTGCAATGGCCGGCGCGACGGAGTGAATGACTACGGCGGGGACCATGTACCAAAGCTCCGACAGCCGCACAGCGGCGGCATAAATACCTAGTTGGGCCGTTCCCAGCATCTCGGCCAGCATGATCTGGTCGATTCGGAGCGAAACGGCAAACGCCAGCCCCGCGAGCATGATGGGCCAGCTCGTTTGCAACAGTTCGATGGCCCGCCCCTTGCTCGGCCGCCACGCCCGGAGGTGCTGCCCATCGAGCCGATAAACAATCACCAAGCCGACCGCGGTCAGTGCAAATTCCAAGGCGAACGCAATTGCGAATGCCAATAGCGGCGCGCCCAATAGCACCAGAGCCAGCCGCAGCGCTGCCACCAGCAGAAAGCTCGCATTACGCGCAAGGACTGTGAACTTCGACCGGACCTGAGCCTGAAACCAGAAGTCGATGGCGTCGAAGGCCTGAAACAATAAAGACGTACCCGCAATGACGATCAGCACTTGCATCCGCAGGTCATCGGATTGAATCACCGCGGCGGCCAGAATCGCGACTACAAACGTCACGGCCCCGAAGGCGGCTTTCAGTAGAAACGCGGTTCCGACAATCTCCTGCGTGCGCGTCGGCTCGTGGACTAGATCGCGAACGACCACATTGTCCAAGCCGCAGTAAGAGATCGGCAAGAGAAGGGCAGTAAAGGCGATTGCATAGCTAAGCGATCCGAATTGCTCCGGGCCCAGGTATCTCGTGAGCAATACGGTTACGACTAAGCCCACGCCAAGGCGCAGAATCCGGTCGCCGAACAGCCAACCAATATTCGTCAGAATCCGCCCGAGATTGGGACGCCCTTCGAGCCGGTCGCGCAGCGGCGCAGGCAAGTATTTGGTCAGAAGATCAAAATGCGCCATAGCGTTTGCCCGGACGGCGGCGAGAGCTCGAGGCTGTGGCAACCGACGTTCAGCGTTTCGGAGCTAGTAGTCATGTCGGCTCAATCGCCACTTTGCCGCAATCTGTTAGTTTAGCAGACGCGATCCTGATTCGCGGGACAGCGAAAGCCCTCGCGGTGCGATCGTTCATGCCCGTTTCTTCGCTGCAATTCGGACTGTCGCCACCACCGGCGCCGTTGCCAGAAGTCGAGGTGGCAGACGCCTTGCGCCGAACCCGTTTGCCTCGGCTGCACCAGGGAAAGTACATTGAAGGCCTGTTATCGCGCCATCGAGCCTTGGGAGTGAAGCTATGCCGGTCTGCCAATGCATGTGGAAGGTGGTTCTTTCCAGTTCGTTTGTCGCCGTGCTTGCGCTGCTGCTTATCTCGCCGGCCTTAGGGCACGAGGATATCGCCAAGACGGCCGCGCCGGATGACACCGTCGGCATGTTGTCCGTGGGTTCCGATGGCAAGCCGCTGAACCTCGATTTCGAAACCGGGTCGCTCAAGGACTGGACCGCCGAAGGCGAGGCGTTCAAAGAACAACCCGTGCAAGGCGACATCCCCTCCGGCCCGAAGGCTCGCGGCGACAGGCGCGCCGACCCGCAGGGCGAATTCTGGATCGGCACGTACGAGCGCGGGCTCGATCCGCCGACGGGCACGCTCACCAGCACGGCGTTCAAGGTCACCCATCCGTTTGCCACCTTCCTGGTCGGCGGCGGGCCGCATGCCCAGACGCGCGTCGAGATCGTCCGCAAGGATACTGGCCGCGTGGTTTTCGCCGCCAGCGGCCGCGAGGCGGAAAACATGCGCCGCGTAGGCGTGGACCTCCGCGAGCACGAGGGGAACGAGATCTTCCTGCGCGTCGTCGATCAGCACACCGGCCACTGGGGGCACATCAACTTCGACGATTTCCGCTTCCACCGCGTCTTACCGCCGTTGCCCAAAGAGCCGTCGATTCTGTTGCCGGATCAATACCCGTATGCCGGCCTGTCGCCCGAGAAAGCGGCTGAAGTGATGACCGTCCCCGAAGGGTTCAAGGTCGCGCTCTTCGCGGGCGAGCCCGACGTGCATCAACCGATTGCCATGGCCATCGACGACCGCGGTCGGCTGTGGATCGCCGAGGCCTACGTGTATCCGCGGCGCGCCGCGGAAGGCAAAGGCCGCGACCGGATCGTGATCTTCGAAGACACCGACGGAGACGGCCGACACGACCAGCGAAAAGTATTCATCGAGGGGCTGAACCTCGTCAGCGGGTTGGAGCTTGGCTTCGGCGGCGTGTGGGTGGGCGCGGCCCCGTATCTGTTGTTCATCCCCGACAGAAATGGTGACGACATTCCCGATGGCCCTGTGCCACTGCTCGCCGCGAGCAGTGCCACTCAGAAGACGCCAGACGTCGCCTTTCCCAAGGACGTTCCGCCTGGTGCGAAAGTTCTGCTTGACGGCTGGGGCTATCAGGACACGCACGAGACGCTCAACGGGTTCATCTGGGGACCCGATGGTTGGCTCTACGGCTGCCACGGCGTGTTCACGCACTCGAACGTAGGCAAGCCGGGCACGCACGACGACAAGCGCACCAAGATTAACGCGGGCATCTGGCGGTATCACCCGGTGCGGCATGAGTTCGAAGTCTTTGCAGAGGGTACGAGCAACCCTTGGGGCGTCGATTTCAACGACTACGGCCATGCCTTCGCCACGGCGTGCGTGATCCCGCACCTGTACCACATCATTCAAGGCGGCCGCTATCAGCGGCAGGCCGGCTCGCACTTCAATCCGCACACGTACGACGACATCAAGACCATCGCCGACCACGTGCACTATCTCGGCCCCAACCCGCATGCTGCCAACAGCAAAAGTGACTCGGTCGGCGGCGGGCACGCGCACGCCGGGGCGATGATCTATCTCGGCGGTAAGTGGCCCGAAAAGTACCGCGGTCAGATCTTCATGAACAACATCCACGGCCAGCGGATCAACATGGACATCCTGGAGCCGCGTGGCAGCGGGTACGTCGGTCGCCACGGCCCCGATTTTTTGCTGACCAACGATCAATGGTCGCAGATCATCAATCTGCGCTACGGTCCGGACGGCGATGTGTACATGATCGACTGGTACGACAAGAATGCCTGTCACCACAACGACCCCAACGGCCACGACCGCACTAACGGCCGCATCTTCAAGGTGATCTATGGCGAGCCGGAGAAGGTCGATGTCGATCTGAAAAAGCTCAGCGACTTGGAGCTGGCGAAGCTCGTCGAGCACAAGAACGACTGGTACGTGCGACATAGCCGGAGGATTTTGCAGGAGCGAGCCGCGGAGCGGAGACGGGAGGCGGCCGGCAAGAAGCTTCCCCGTGTGCCGGGCGGCGACCACATTTTGCCGGAGTTCATTGGGAAAGCCGCGGAAGAGTACCTGGTCAAAACATTCTCCGCACAACCAGACGAGTCGCGACGATTGCGGGCGCTGTGGGTGCTGCACACGGTGGGGAGCGGAATGCGAATTCCTGACATTATTGTCGCGGGATATGCAGATCAGAGCCCCTATATCCGCGCTTGGTCCATGCAGCTTAGCCTGGAAGTTCGAGGCCGATATCTCTCCAGCCAAGCGGCACTTCAACGCCCTGCGCGCAATCGTGCAGATTCAAAGCCTATTGAACGACTCTACACGGCCTCGGCTGCCCTACGCCTTGGGATTGGCGCAAGCAGTGAAGCGTTGGCACGTGTATTAGCGCACGAAGAGGATTCAAATGATCACAGCCTACCACTCATGTATTGGTATTCGATCGAGCCACTTGCGGTTGAGCGGCCTCGCGAGGCGCTCGATATGGCGTTGCGCGCCAAGATCCCCCAGATTCTGCCGCTCATGGTCCGGCGGATTGCATCGGACGGGCGGCCCGAGTCGATCCAACTGCTAATCGAAGCTATCGAACGCACGCCGACGGACGCGCAAGTCCTGGCGGTGTTGAACGGATTAAATGCTGCCCTCAAAGGTCAACGCAACGTTGCCGCGCCTGCCGCTTGGCCTGAAGCATTCAAAAAGCTGTTGGCTTCCAAGAACGACCGCATGCGGTCGCAGGCCCGCACGCTGGCGGCTACTTTCGGCGACGCGGCGACACTTGCCGTCCTGCGCGAAATGGTGTTCGACGCTTCAGCGTCGATTGTCGATCGCGAGCAAGCCATCGACGCGCTCGTCAAGGCGCGCGATAAGGAATTACCGCCAGTGCTCCGGCAAGCTTTGCAGGACGCCGCGCTTCGCGGCGCAGCGATTCGAGCGCTCGCAGCATTCGAAGATTCTAGCGCACCGGCCGGCATTGTGGCCGTCTATCGCAACCTCGCTGCGAGCGAAAAGCGCGACGCCCTCGCCACGCTGAGCTCGCGCAAGAGCTACGCGCTAGCACTGCTGAATGCCATCGCCAATGAAGAAATCCCGTCCGGCGACCTGCCCGCTGATCTGGCAAGGCAGATCAAAAACCTCAAGGACAAAGCCGTCACTGCGCGGTTGAGCGAAGTTTGGGGCAGCGTCTCGGATCAGTCCGCCGACGCCAAGGTTGAGATCGCCCGCTGGATGGCGATCCTTACCAACAAGCCGCCGCGCCCCGAAGAAGCCTCGCACGGCCGGGCCATTTTCGCCAAGACCTGCGCCCAGTGCCACACCCTGTTTGGAGAAGGGGGCAAGGTTGGGCCAGACCTCACCGGCTCGAACCGCGCCAACCTCGAGTATGTGCTAAGCAACGTGCTCGAGCCTAGCGCCGTGATGGCCAAGGAGTATCAAACCTCCACCGTCACGCTCGCCGATGGCCGCGTAGTCACCGGGATTATCAAAGCCCAAGACAAACAGACGGTAACCGTCCAAACGCCCAACGAGCTTTTGACTTATCCGCGCTCCGACATTGAGAACATCCAGACGGCGGCGATCTCGATGATGCCGATCGAGCTTGTGAAGCCACTCTCCGAAGACGACGTGCGTGCGCTCGTGGCGTATTTAGCTAGTCCAAAACAAGTCGCCATTCCAGCTCGAAAGCCCAAGGCGCAGCCCTGGGACCTGGAGCACCACACACATCATCAAGCCCAACGGGCCGTAACTCGCCGCTGGTCAGTGATTAACTCTTTCCAATAGCGCGCTTTGGATTATGAAAAGTAACTAGCTCAACATCCGCGTCACTTAATCCAATCGACCGGAGGTTCTCGATCACCCGCGGCATGCTCATCGCCGCGCCGATGAGATGACTGCCGTCTGGAGCGCGAGCCACTAGGTCGTCGCCTATTCTCACTCGCCATCTCGAAACAGTGTAATTGCCCGGCCCCAGGCCGGCGGGCGCAATCGCGTCGGTCACCACGATCGCTCGATCAAGGCCGACGACATCGAGGTAGTTCTTCAACGCAAACAACGGAATATGTGCGCCATCGGCGATGAACGTAATCCAGAGTTCATCGGTTAAGCTCAGCACGCGTTGAACGATGTTGTCGTGCCGGTGCATTTGCATCGGGCAGCCGTTTCCCAAATGCGTGAACATCGACAGCCCTGCATCGATCGCGGCCTTAAGCTCGTCGAGCGTCGGATTGCAGTGGCCGGCCGAAACGACCACTCCTTCTTGGGTCAATCGGCTCGTTACTTGCAACCCCGGATCGCACTCCGGCGCGAGCGTTACGATCCGCGCCAACGCGCCGGCCCCATCGAGCAATTGCAGGGCATCGTCCAGTTTCGCCGGCCGGACGGCATCGAGCGGATGCGCGCCGCGATATCCGTCTGCCTCGTTAATAAAGGGCCCTTCGATGTGCAATCCTGTAATGACGCGCTGCACGACCGCATCCTGCTCGCGCAGCTCGACAAGCCGCCTCAGACGAGCCGCCATCGTGTCGAGCGACTCGGTAATGATTGTCGCCAGAATCCCTTCCAAGCCATCGGCCGCCAGGCGCTCGCACGCCGCATGCAGGTCCTCCGCGCGCAAGTCGTCCTGGTTGAAATCGATTCCCCCGTAACCGTTGACTTGAAGATCGAAGTAAGCCATGGGTTCCAAGTTCAAGGTTCCAGGTTCAAGGTTGTCGGGTGGAATGAGAACTTTGAACCTTGAACTCTAAACCTTGAACCTAAATAAGCGACGCCGATTCGCGGTCCAGGTAAATCGTCACGTTCGAGTGTTTTTGCAAAATCGACGCCGGAACGTCGGGAGTAACCGGCCCCTTCAGCGAATTGCGGACAGCTTCCGCCTTGCGGCGGTCGGGCACACTGCAGACGATCGTCTTGCTTTTCATAATCTGCCGGATCGACATGCTGATCGCCCGCTGGGGCACGTCGTCGAACGTCGGAAACCAACCCTCGCCGAACTGCTGCCGCCGGCAGGCATCGTCCAGCTCGACCAGGATATACGGCTCTTCGGTATTGAAATCCGCGGGTGGATCGTTGAACGCCAAATGGCCGTTCTCGCCGATTCCGACAAACGCCACATCGATGGGATGATCCCGCAAAACGGCGCCCACGCGACGGCACTCGCTCTGCAAATCGCGCTCGCCGTCGAGGAAATGGAACGCCGCCAACGGCAGGGGCAACCGGCTAACGAACCTCTGCCAGAGATAACGGCGAAACGAGGCCGGATGCGTAATCGGCAGCCCCGCGTACTCGTCGAGATGAAAACCGTGAACGCGGTGCCAGGCGATGTCCGGCTCGCGGCTCAAGGCATCGAGCACTTCGAATTGTGACGCGCCAGTGGCCACAATGATGTTCGCCGCGCCGCGCTGTTGAATCGCCTGCCGAATCGCTGCGGCGCCGTCAGCGGCAGCTTGCTTGCCAAGTTGTTGTTTGTCGTCGAACGTGCGGGGATGCATGGTGTGGCTCTCTCTTGTTGATTTGCGACATGACGGCGGCTTCTGTAGGGAATGCCCTCTGTGGCGTTCCGGGAGCGCCAATCGGCATCGGTACGTCAACTTGCCCAACGGAACGGCACGGAGGCCGTTCCCTACAGTGCAGATCGCGAACGCACTGACGGTCCTGCCCGCGATTATAGGCTCTCGTAGATCGTATTGCGAAGCCGCGGCGACCGCGATAGCATGGCCACATCGTTGAACCAACTTCTATGCAATATCCCTATGGACTCCCTCTCCATCCTCCAGTTGTACGTCTTCGTGCTGGCCGGTTTCGTCGGTTTTCAGGTGATCACCAAAGTCCCCGCGCTGTTGCACACGCCGCTGATGTCGGCCACAAACGCGATCTCGGGGATTTCGCTGGTCGGATCGCTGGTCGCGGCGGGGGCCGACCGCGGGGCGATGAGCACGGCGCTTGGCCTGATCGCCGTCACCGCGGCGACGATCAACGTCGTCGGCGGCTTCATGATCACCGACCGCATGCTGAAGATGTTCAAGCGCGAGGAGCGCCGGACGTGACGCAGCTTCTCGCTCAAGCCACACCGTATCTCACCGTGCAATCCCTCGACGCGCGGCGATTGTTCATCGAAGTCTGTTACCTGGCGGCCTCGGCGCTTTTCATCTTGGGCTTACGCGGGTTGACTGCGCCCGACAAGGCGCGCCGCGGAATGCAGCTTGCCGCCGCGGGGATGCTCCTGGCCGTGATCGGCACGCTGATCAAGGAAGAAATCGTCAGCTACATCTGGATCATTGTCGGCCTCGTAGTCGGTTCCGGCATCGGCGCGGCGATTTCGATCTGGATGCCGATGACGGCCATCCCCCAGCGAACGGCAATCTCACACGCCTTCGGCGCGCTGGCCGCCACGCTTGTCGGCATCGAGCACTACGACCACATGCGCCACGAGTACATGCGGCTGGCCGCGCGAACGGAGATGCCGCTCGACTTCAGCACGTTCGAGATGCTGGCCTTGGGGTTCGAAGTTTTGTTCGGGTCGCTGACGATCACCGGTTCCTTCATGGCGTTCGGCAAGCTGCAAGGTTTTGTACCGAGCCGCCCGATCACGTACAAGTTTCAGAACGAGATCAACATCGGTCTTTTTGGCCTGGCAGTCGTGCTGTTTATTGGCCTGATCGCCGCATCGAGCCAGGACTGGTGGCATCCGCTGATGTTTTACTTGATGGTGGCGCTGGGGTTGGCGGTTGGTGTGCTCATTGTGCTGCCCATCGGTGGGGCGGACATGCCGGTAGTGATCTCGCTGTTGAACAGCTATGCCGGTTTGGCGGCGTCGGCCACCGGTTTCGCGTTGCAAAACAACGTGCTGATCATCGCCGGCGCGCTCGACGGCGCCAGCGGGTTCTTTCTTTCCATCCTGATGAGCCGGGCAATGAACCGCTCGTTCCGCAACGTGCTGTTCGGCGCGTTCGGCGCCGTGGCCGAGCAAGAGGCCGCCGTCGCTGGAGCGGACGAGAGAATCGTCAAGAGCGTCTCCGTAGACGACGCCGCAATCCAACTCGCCTACGCCAGTAGCGTGATCATTGTGCCTGGTTACGGCATGGCCGTCGCCCAGGCGCAGCACCAGGTCCGCGAGCTGGCCGAGCAGATCGAATCGCGCGGCGGCGAGGTGAAGTATGCTATCCACCCGGTCGCCGGCCGCATGCCCGGTCACATGAACGTGCTGCTGGCTGAGGCGAACGTGCCGTACGACAAGCTCTTTGAAATGGACGAGATCAACCACGAGTTCAGCCGTGCCGACGTGGCGCTGGTGATTGGCGCCAACGACGTCGTCAACCCGGCGGCGAAAAAGGACGCGTCGAGCCCGATCTACGGCATGCCAATTCTCAACGCCGACCAGGCCAAGAGCGTCATCGTGCTGAAGCGCAGCATGAACCCCGGCTTCTCACAAATCGAGAACGAGCTGTTCTACGACCCGAAGTGCGCGCTTCTGTTCGGGGACGCGAAGAGTTCGCTCTCGAAGCTGGTCGCCGCCATGAAGTCCCTCTGACGAAGAGGGGGAGACTGCGAGAGGGGGAGAGGGGGAGAGGGGGAGAGGGGAGATATTTCGGTGGAACGTACTATCGAGAAGAATCGTTGCTAGAGTAGCCAATCCTTCGAGTGATTGATCATGTCGACTAGCATCCGAGTTATCTCCTCGTATTGTTTATACAACTGTGTCGCGGCATCACGGTCCAGGTAACCACATTTCACAGCGAATTCGAGCCAGACTTGTGTCTCGGATGCTTCGGTTTCGGAATCCGAGAGTTTACTGATGAAGGCAGCCTCGTAGCGTCTCTTACGCCAAGCCTCGGCGATATTCGCGCAAACGGATCGCGACGATCTCCTGATTTGATCAGTCAGCGAATACGTTTCCTCTTTTGGAAATCGACGCGACAGTTCAAAGATCTGCATCGCCGCATCAAATGCCCGTTGATAAACTTGCAGTTCTGTGTGCCGCTGGATCCTCATTCTTTCTCCCCCTCTCCCCCTCTTCCCCTCTCCCTCTCTTCTTGCGAGAGCAGCTTTTGAACCGCGGGATGCACGACATTGCCGCCGCGTGCGATCATTGTGTCGCGCGTAATCTGGTCGGTGGTGTCGAAATGGAACTGCCCAGCTTTGATGAAATGTGCAAGAAACGTCGCCACATTTTTGGCGAACATCTGGCTGGCGTGATTGGGGACTTCTGAAGGTAAATTGGCGCGTCCGATGATTGTCACGCCCTGGGTTTCGATCGTCTCGCCGGGCTTCGTCAGCTCGCAATTGCCGCCGCGCTCGGCCGCCAGATCGACGATTACCGAGCCGGGCCGCATGCCGCGAACTGCTTCCGCGGTGATCAGCAGCGGCGCTTGCTTGCCGGGGATGGCGGCCGTCGCGACGACCACGTCGCTTTCGGACACGACGCGCGCCAAGAGTTCGCGCTGTTGCCGATAAAAATCCTCGTCCATCTGTTTCGCGTAGCCGCCCTCTACTTCGGCCGCGCCGGCTTCGAGCGGCATCTCGACGAATTTCGCGCCAAGGCTTTGGATCTGTTCCTTCACCGCGGAGCGCACATCGTACGCGGAAACGACCGCGCCCAGCCGCCGCGCCGTGGCGATCGCCTGCAACCCCGCCACACCGGCGCCGATGACAAATACCTTGGCGGGTGTGAGCGTGCCGGCGGCGGTGGTGAGTAACGGAAACATCTTGGGCAGCGTCGTGGCGGCCAACAGCACGGCCCGGTAACCGGCGACAGTGGCCATCGACGAGAGCACGTCCATGCTCTGTGCCCGGCTGATCCGGGGCATCAACTCCAGCGCAAACACCGTCACGCCGCGTTCGGCAAGCTGGCTGGCCGCTTGCGGGTTCGACAGCGGATCGCACAGGCCGATCACTACCTGGCCGCTTCGCAAAAGGGGCAAATCCGATTGTCCATTGACGGGATTGGCGCCCAGCGTCCGCACCTGCAACAGACAATCGGCCGCCGCCGCGTCACCGCGATTGAGGACGATCTTCGCGCCCGCCTTTTCATAGGCGCCGTCGGGAAACCCGGCCGCTGCACCGGCGCCGGCCTCGACGAGGATATCCAAACCAAGTTTGACGAGTGACGGAACGACCGCGGGCACGATCGCCACGCGCCTCTCGCCCGGAAAGCTTTCACGGAGAACGGCAATTTGCATATGTGGTACACTGCTCGTCTGAGCAGCACTCCGGGGTGAAAAGCACGCGTGCAGTTATATGGCGCATCAGTCCCCAGTCAAAGCAGTCTCCGTACATGGCTTTTCAGAGAAGGAGATAAGGGGATGAGGAGGGAGATAGGGAGATGACAAAAGCGGCCTCCGGCCGCTGTCCTTTCATCCCCCTATCGCCTTTCGTATCCCCCTATCCCCTCTCTGTTATCCTGCCCCTTGTAGCGCCGCCGAAAAACCGGTAAACTGTGGGATTCCTGGATCGCCCGGCCAAGGGTCGAGGCGATCTTTCCATTGCTGCGGTCCAGACCATGAATGCAAAGACCTATCTCGCCAAACCTGGCGAGCTTGACGCGAAATGGTGGGTGGTCGACGCCACCGATAAGGTCGTTGGCCGCTTGGCCAGCGATATCGCCATGATCCTAATGGGCAAGCACCGCCCGACGTACACGCCGCACGTGGATACCGGCGAATACGTCATCGTGGTCAACGCCGAAAAGGTTAGATTCACCGGCAACAAATGGAAGCTCAAGGAATACAACTGGTACACCGGATATACCGGCCAAATGGTGGAGACCGCCGAGAAGCGGCTGGCCCGCCGTCCAGAGCTGATTATCCACGAGGCGGTTCGCCGCATGATGCCCAAGACGAAGATGGGCGTCGCCATGCTCAACAAACTGAAGATTTACGCGGGGCCGGACCATCCGCATCAAGCGCAGCAGCCCGAGGTCCGCGAGATGGCAATGAAATAGGTGGAATCCTTGTACCACGGCCTTCCTAGGCCGTCGATGCAGGGATCTAACGCTCGATCCCGAAGCCGATCAGGCCAGGACACACCAAGCCGCCCGGCGCCAAATTGAGATCCAAAGCGGCGACGAGTCGCAGCACTCCAAAGACACCAAGCCACAAGACCACATGGCAACCGCAGAACTTCCCACGTCGACTACCACCCGCACTGGCGAAGCCCTCGGCACCGGCCGCCGCAAGACCTCCGTGGCGCGGGTACGCGTACGTGCGGGTTCGGGCAAGATCATCATCAACGAGCGCCCGCTGGAGCAATACTTTCCGGCGATCAAGGACCGCACTCAGGCGATCGAGCCGCTGGTACAGACCGACAAGCGTGACACCGTGGATGTCCGGATTCTTGTGCATGGCGGCGGAATGGCGGGACAAGCGGGCGCCTGCAAAATGGGGATCGCGCGTGCCTTGCGAGCGTACGACAGTGGTCTTGACGAGCTGTTGCGTCATTCGGGTCTGTTGACTCGCGACAGCCGCATGAAGGAGCGGAAGCATTACGGCCTCCGTGGCGCTCGCCGCGGCACGCAGTTCTCGAAGCGGTAGCTCGCCAAGAGGTCGAACCAATCGTGTGCCACTGCCTCGCCGCGAGCAGTGCCTCGTTTCCACGCTCTTCGGGCGAACGCCGCGGTGCTGCTCCGCGGCGCGTATCGATTTAGCCCGCACACTCTCACATGATGCTCCCTCTCGCCGAACGAGAGGGCTACACTGCCGCCTCCTTTTTTGTTAATGCTGGCAATCGTTACGCGATCGCAAGAAGGCGACGGAAGAATCGCCTTCTGACGGTGAGTCAAAGCCGTAGTTGCGGCCGATGCAGACCATCCGCCACGGCGGATGCGCAAGCGATAAGCGGGGTGTGCCGTGCTACATCGTAGTCATCCGCCGCGGCGGATGAAACATGCTCCTCTCGCGGAGCGAGAGGGCTACGGTCCGCGAAAGACGACAACGCACCGAGTCTCCATACTCCCTGCCCTTACTTCCGAGCGCCTCGGCAGGCCACTTCCGGCGTGATATTATAAGGGAAGTGTTTCATTCACAAATCAACCTGCCCAGCCGCAGCAATTCCTATGGAACCCGACGAACTACGAGCTTGGATCGGGAAGTCCCCGGTGCGAATCCGTATGAATCACGGAGACACATTCGACGTTCCGAGCCCGGAGTTTGCGCTCGTCAGCGATTATTCGGTGGCAGTGCTCAGTCGCGAGAATGGACGAATGCTGAACAGACTCTGGGCGCTCGTCAATATTTCGGAAGTAAGCGAGCGTCCTCAACCGGCGGACCAAAGCCCTTAGACCCTGTTTTCACTGGCACATGGAAGAGAATGTATCCACAGTTCGGCCGAGTAGTCATCTCGCTTTGCGAGATGAAAGATGCTCCCTCTCGCGGAGCGAGAGGGCTACGGCCGCTCGACGACGACTACGCGCACGTCGCAGACGTTCGTATGCGTGGGACCGGTCCTTAGTAGCGCGCCGAGCAGCTCGAAGAAGTGATAGGCGTCGTTGCGGCGGAGATACTCGGCCGGGTCCAAGCTGCGGCGGCGTGTTGCCGCGATCGTTGTTGTGTCAAGCCATGCGCCCGCGGCGTCGGTGGGGCCGTCTTCGCCGTCCGTGCCGCCCGACAGTATCGCAATGCCACGTCCTTCGTTGGGGTCGCGATCGAGCAGCTCGTGCAACGCGGCAAGCACGAGTTGCTGATTGCGGCCGCCGACGCCTCGATCGGATTCCGGGGCGAGCGTCACGGTTCCTTCACCACCACTGATGAGACAATTCGGCCCCGACGTATCGCGCATCTGAAGTGCCATGCGAGCAAGATGCCGTCCGATCTCTTCGACCGGGCCTTCCAACTTTGTGGCGGCAACCATCGCGTGCGAATAGTAGAGGCGCTCGGCGGCGATTCCCGCCGCGTCCACGGCTCGAGCGTTGTTGCCGATGATGATGTTGCGAATATGACAGTCCGAAGTCGTGGTGGGCCGGCGCCCGCGGCGGGCTTGTCCCACCCTACGGCTGCATAGATACTCGACCGCCGCAGGAGCGATGTTCTGTTCGACCGCGCCAAAACGATTCAGGACGTCGAGTGCATCCGCGGCGGTTGAGGTGTCGGGAACAGTCGGCCCGGAAGCAATCACATCGAGCGGATCGCCAAGCACATCCGAAATGATCAGCGACACTAGCGTGCCGGCGCGGCAATGCCGCGCTAGTCCGCCTCCCTTGATCTCACTCAGTTGCTTTCGAACCGTGTTGAGCTCGGCGATGTTGGCGCCCGCAGCGCTCAAGTACCGAGTCAGCGCCTGCTTATCGACGAGCGATACGCCTGGGACCGGCGCGGGCATCAACGCCGAGCCACCACCGGAAATCAGCGCCAAACAAAGATCGTCGCCGGTCAACGACTCTACAATCTTGAGCATCTGTCGCACGCCGTAGACACCCGCTTCCATGGGCTCGTTGCGACCCGGTGGCCGAGCGCCGTGCAGATGAATTTGCCGCAGCGGCCGCACGCAGTCATCAGGCACATTAACCCAGCCGGTGACCTGCTTTTCGGCCAGCAGACGCTCGCCCAAAATGGCTTCTAACTCGGCCGACATGCCCGCGCCCGCCTTGCCGCCGCCGACCACGACGATTCTCTGCACCGCCTTGAGGTCAATCGGTTCGCCGTCGATGAACAGCGTGTCACCATCCACCCGAACGGCCTCGCGCATCAGCCGCTCGGAGCGAACAGCGTCGAGACCGGCACGCCAAATCTGTTGGGCGTGAGCAAGCAGCGGTAATGGGCGAGCGGTTGTCATCTTTGCGGGATCCCAAACCTCGACGGCCTTGGAAGGCCGTCGTACATGCTTCCCGAATACCCTATTGCCGCCGCACTCGCAGCAAGTCGAGCCACTGACCCGGCCGCTCGATCACAAACTGCCCCAGGCTGTTGGGTGCGTCCGCACAGACAACCACCCCGGCCAAAACGTGCAATTGATCGGCCTCAAAGCGGCCGGCAATCACGCTCCACGGTGTTCCCTTGCCGCGGTCGCCTGGGAGCCGGACATTGGCGAAGAGCATGTTCGAAAACCCCTGCGTGCTGAGCTGTGCCGGCCACTCGTAGAGCCGAGTCTTGTGCAGCGAAATGATCTGCGCCAGCCCGGGCACGATGGAATCGGCCAGTGCGGCGGTTTCGATGCCGGCAGGAAGCTGCACGCCGCGGCCGGCGGGCGCAATGACGAGCCCCGCCAATCGCACCGGCAGGTTGTATAACTCCAACGACACATCGCCGCGTGGGGGTCCGCCGCCGCCAAGCTCCGCCAGATCAATGGTCAGGTCGATGGGCGGCGGCAGGGCCGCACGGCGCTTTCGACGTAAGAATCGGACAACGACGATTAACACGAACAGGCCAACTAGCGCCGTGCCGCCGATTAGATACTCGGTCGGCAAATTTTCGAGCTGTGCGAGGAAGTGGGCACTCATAATGGTGACGGCGGCTGGCGACTGATTGCCAGCGATGGAACGATTCGACTGGCAGCTCTCAGCTTAAACCAATCACCGACGGGCAACCACCAATGCCTGTCAACGCGAAGACAGCGGCGTTTGCGAGCCGCTAGGGAGCATCGCCTGGATCTCGACATCATCGATCATCGCCTCGCCAAAGCCGGTCAGCGCAAACGTCACGCGCATTTCCCCCTCGCGGGGCGCTGCGCGGTACAGCAAAAACTCCTCCCACTCCTTGGTCGCTCCAAACCGCGCGGCCAGGGCCTCGCCGCCAAGCGAGTCCACAACCATCAGTCCATCGACACTCCCGCGAATCGGCGTCGACACGCGCACCCGACCGCGAACACGCACTATCTCGCCGCGGTGGACCTGCACCGGCGGCGTCGTCACCCACAGGGGCGCCGTCTCGACAAGGGTCGCGGCCGCCGGCTCCTTCGCACGAACCTCCATCCGCAAGCAAGAGCGCCCGTTCGCGGTGCCGCCGGGCGCGACCTCGACGCTGGTTTCAATTCCCTCGAGCGGGTGTACGAGCTGCTGCCAACCCGCTTGGAGCATCGTCCGCAGGTCTTCAAAGTCGCCGGCCTGCAGCCGGTTCGGTTGCTCGGAATTCCCCCGCAGAGCGGCAATCAACTGCCAGTGCTCAGGTAGCGTGCCGAAGCTGCCCACCAGTGGGCTGGCCACAGTCGCCCCGGCGACCGACGCGCGGGCACGCTCCCAGTGCCTGCGCTGCAACTGCCCCAGCGGCACGTTCGCCCGGCGGGCGGCGACGAAGGCCGCGCGCTGGTTCCCCGCCCGGAGCGCCGCGTCGGCCTCTTCCACGCTTCGTTGTGCGGCCGCAATCAGTGTCTGGGAAAGCGCCTCGTCACGGACTTCAGCCGGTAAGCGACGTTCGACTGCCTCGACCTGCGCCAACGCGCGAGTGATCAACTCGCGCTGACGTTGCGCGTTGCGACTGGCAACGCCCGCGAGTCGTCGTGAAATTACGTTGACCAGCAGCGGATCGGACGTCATGAGTACGTACGCCGACGTATCGAAGTCGTCGAGCGTAATCAACGTTCCCCCGGTGACGCGCTTGTGCTTGAGCGGTCGTAGTCCGCCGCCAGTGAGCTCGATCAGGTCATGCGATTCGGGCACTCCGGGGACGACAAACGAGACGCTGCTCGTTGCGGCCTGCGGGGGAACGTATTGCGCGTCCGGCCCAACCCGCGTTACCAACAAGAGCCGCGACGATTCGTATTGCAGGAGCACCGCTTTAACATGCGGGTCATTGGCGTCTGCCGTGGTGAGATAGTTGCCGGCCGCGGCCCACGGTTCGACAAGGTCGAGCTCCGAATTGAGTATGGAGAGTGTCAAAGCACGCATCCGCGTTTCGTTGTCACTGGCATCAAGGGGCGAATGCGAAGCAAACTCCAGTCCCCGTACACCAGCGCCGACCGCCGTGAAGGCCATTAACCGCACCGCATCGCAATCGAGACCACCGACTGCGCCGCCTTGGCCCATCGCCTGACCGAATGCCGTCCACTGGCCGCGCATCGAGGCGGCCGGCTGCGTTTGGATGACGGTCCAGAACGGCGTCCCGGGACGTGCGAGCCGTTGCCGCTCGCGGAGCCAGTTGCCATAGTCCGTCAATTGCAGGCTGGTCGAAAGCGGCATGCGATAGACACTCAGCAAGTCCCTCAACTCGCGGCTGTAGCGCAAGAGATCGGTTTCCGGGGCGCAGAGCAACGGCCGTGACCGCGCGCGGTCGGCAGACCGAAGGCGTCGGGCTGTCTCGGCGACCTGCTCGAAATCTCGTGCGGTCAGCCCTTGGCCCAAACTCCAGGCCAAGATGCGATCGTAGTCAGTCGAAATCGATTCAACGTGTGCACGACCGTTGTTCTTGAACTCGCTGGGCAGCGGTGGAGGAGGCGCGACGATCCACATGCCGGCTCGCCGAGCATCGGCGAGTAGCGTGGCCGACGGCGACTCGCTGACCCGAATGCCGTTGAAGCCCAATTCGGCCAAAAGCGCCAGCGGCTCGCCTTGGTGCTCGATGATGCGCGGAAAGATCGGGCGGCCATCGACATTGAGAATGGTGCCGCTAAGGCGAATCGTTTTGGCGGGAGGCCCTACCGGCGCGCGCGTGTCGCGACTCGCGGCATCGTCCAATTGCACGTTCTCGCCGGCACGCATCGCACCGGTGATCTCCAGGTCATCGATCCAGACCTGCGTTGGGCCCTCTCCGCCGTAGATGTTAATCGCCACGCGGTCGACGTACGCTCCTCGTGAGTCGATTTGCGGACCGTGTTCTGCCCGCAAGGCGCGTACGTGCCGCTCGACGAGCTGGGGAAAGTTTGCAATCCTCAACTGCTGCCATGTTCCCACCTGCTTATACGAGGTTCCTCGAATCAGTGCGAACAACGGCTTGCCCGTCTGGGGATCGCGCGCATTCGGCAACACGACGCGCGCGAGGACCTGCAGATCGGGGCGATTGGCTTTCAACCATAAGCTGATCGCCAGTTCGCTGACTACGCGGCAGTTCGCGATTGGGTGTGTCAGGTAAACGTACGAGCCATGCGCGGCTGTGATGGCAATCGACTCGCAGGTGCTGCCTGCGCGTCCTTGGCCGAGCACTCGGCGATGCCCGTCAATGCGGTACTGCACGTCGGCTGAGGAGAACCGCCAAGTCGTCTCCGCGGACTCGAAGACCTCGCGAGTTGGCTGCTCATCGGCGCCGGCGCTCTGCGGCAAAGCCACCGCAGCAAGCATGTGCACAAGGGTGGCGAGACCGATTAGCATCGCACAACCGCGGCCGAAGACGGGCTGCTTTAGGCCGGAGATAAAAATGGCCGCAGGCCTCCATGTCGCCAGTCAATGCGGGGCAAGTGCGACCACCGGCGAAAAGCGTGGTAAAAACGCAACCCAGGAGTTTCAAGGCTGGGTTTTTCACAAAGCGTGCTTGTAGCAGCATTTACGATTTGCGCACAGGCCAGCCGTCGCGAAATGGGAACGTCTTTCGGTTTGGCTCATCGGCTCGTCGCTTGCGATAAGTCGGCTCGTGGCAATGGCTTTCGATGTCTCTCTCACTTGGCGCTTGCAAGCCGGCACGCTCTCTGCTCTAGGGAAAGACACACAACTGACTCAGGAGCTTTCAATGAGCACGACGAGCCGCGTTCTGAAGCCGCAAACCGATGACCTTCCCGCCGACGTAATCGAATTGGGAAACGTGCTGGCCTCGCTGCCCGTGGAGTACCAGCGACTTGTCGAACCCATCTTCTCTCGCGTGGTGGAAAGCACGAGGCGCCGTCGGCGCATCTTAAACCTGGTACAGGACGCACTGGGACAGCTCCGCCTCGACATGAAGTATCTGATGTTCGACCTCGAATCCACGCGGCGTGAGCGCGACGAATATCGCCGCAAGTTCGAGGAGACCTGATGGGGACCTCTGTAGGGAACGCCCTCCGTGGCGTTCCGGGGAGCGCCAAAGCGGCATTGCGACGACTGCTCGCCCAACGGTACGGCACTGAGGCCGTTCCCTACAGATAGCACAGCGCCAACATGTTGCCCCGCATGGAGTTGCCCGCAGCCGTGACTGCACGCCCATCGGTTGCCAGCGGTAAAATCCTCGACTAGGATGGAGGGATTCCCCGCCGTGATTGGGCTTCCGGAACAGCTCGGCGAGAGGGGCGAGGTCGACAATGCCGCCCCTGGCAGCCCAGACTCGTATACCGCCACGCCGCCTCCATGTCGGAACTCACTGCTGAACAATTCACGCAGCGCGCGTTCGACTTGGAGTTGTTGGACGAGCGCTGCCGACGGGAGATCTACAACGAGATCGGTGGCCCGGATGTCCCGCTCGATGATTTAACGCAGTTTCTCCTGCGGCGCAATTTCCTGACGCCGTACCAGTTAGACCGACTGCTCAAGGGTGAGGCGACCGGCTTCTACTACGGCCGCAACAAGATCCTGTACTTTGTCGGGTCCGGCACGTTTGCTCGCGTTTATCGGGCGGTGAACCAGGAGAACGGCCAGGTCGTGGCGATCAAGGTCCTCCGTCAGCGTTACTCGAACGACCCGGATAAGGTCACATCGTTCAAGCGCGAGGGGGAAGTCGGCGCCACGTTGCGGCACCAGAATATCGTCTCGGTCTACGAAGTCGGCTCGCAGCGCGGCAGCCACTTCATGGCGATGGAGTTTATCGAGGGCCCGAATTTGCGCGACTTCCTCAAGATGCGCAAAAAGCTCGACCCGCTTCAGTCCACGATTCTGGCGGCCGACATTGCACGCGGCCTCGACTACGCCTTCCGTCGCGGCATCTCGCATCGCGACTTGAAAGCCTCCAACGTGTTGGTTTCGAGCGTCGGACAGGCCAAGATCGTCGACTTCGGCCTGGCCGGCGCCGACCCGGACCTGAGCGACGAAGCGCTGGCCGATCTGGATAACCCGCGGACGATCGACTACGCCGCCTTGGAGCGCGCCACCGGCGTGCGCAAAGACGACGCGCGGAGCGACGTCTACTTCCTGGGCTGCATTTACTACAATATGCTGGCCGGTGTGCCGCCGTTGCAGGAGACGCGCGACCGGCTGCAACGGTTGAGTAAAACTCGGTTCACCAGCGTCATTCCGCTGGGCGACATCGCCCCCGACGTGCCTAAAATCGTGGTCAAGGTCGTCGGCAAGGCGATCGAGCTGGAGCCGAATGCGCGTTATCAAACTCCCGGCGATTTGCTCAACGATTTGACGATGTTGCTGCGGCGGCTGAAGGAAAACACCAGCGACGTCGAGTCACTAGCCGAGCTCGCCACCGGGCCGACCTACAAACTGCGCACGGTGATGGTGGTCGAATCGAGCACGCCCTTGCAGGACAAGTTCCGCGACCTCTTCAAAAGCAACGGCTTCCGTGTCCTGGTGACCAGCGATCCCCACCGCCCGGCAATCTCCTTCAATGAAGGCGAGAAGGGGGCGGACTGTGTGGTATTCAGCACCAGCGATTTGGAAGAGGAAGCGCTGGAGTCGTTCAATCGGTTCGGCGAAGATCCCCTCACGCGCGAGATCCCCGCCATTCTGCTCATGGGGCCCAAGCACACCTCCTGGGCGGAGCGTGCCAACGTCGCCGATCATCGTGTTACGCTCACCACGCCGATCAGGGTCAAAGAGCTCCGTGCAACCTTGGACCGCCTGGTGCCGCTGGTGGCGCTCTGAGGCGCAGACGAGGCCATCGCTCATGTGGCATACCAAAAAAAACCCGGCCTGCGGGCCGGGGCTGCGGTTTACATCACCATGTTGTCAATTGGCCCGACGCGGTCTCAATTCGAGAAAATGCCCGTCGCATACCAGATCCCATTCGCGCCGCGGCGAATGTCATAGCCGTAGCTGGCATGGTGCGTCTTGACGTTCCGCCAGTGCCCCGATGACTGCCGCCAACTTTGTACGCAATCGACGCAGGCGTCGGTGAGGTTTTGCTGCGGCCAGCTCTCCGCCACGATTTCGACAGGCGCGCCGAAGCGGTTGCGCCCGGCTAATCGGCCAATTATCCGCTGGAATCGATTTCCCCAGCCATGATGCCCTTGGTTGCGAATCCGAGCCTGATGCTCGGAATGCAGCGCCGCCTCATCGATCAGCACGGGATCCGCCTCGCCGTGCGTGCTCGCCGGACGTTCCGGATGCGTCCGCACCGCAAACACCATCGTCCGCTGCGATAAGGTGCCTGGCGGAAGGTCTAACACTGTTGGCACATGTTCCGGCCGAAACTGGTACAGTCCGCCGCCAAAGGCCGGTACCGCGCTGACGACATGGCCGTAGTACGGCTGTTGCTTATGGACCATGTCAATCACCGCCAGGCCGGGGCCGCCGCGCAGCTCGCTAAACGACGAGTGTTCCAACAACCGCACTTGCCGGCCTTGTTGACTGATCGCGGCATCGGTGGAAACGCGCGCCAGGACGTAGCGCTGCAGCGTATTGCGAAGTTGCGGAATCGTGAGCGTTCGCTCAATTGCGGCGCAGTTCGCGTCGCTGTCTTTGCAAAAGTGAACCAGGAGCATTTTTTGCTCGGTCTTGGCTTTGTCTAGCGCTTCGGCGTAGTCTTGCAGCCACGCCGGCATCGCCGGCAACTTCCCTGGGGGAGTTGTCGGACGCTTCACAACCGGCGGCGGCGCCGCCGCGCGCTGGCTCGACCGCCCACCTACAATGCCAACCGAAGCCAACAGGTTGTCGCTAAGCGCAACTGTCGCCCCGATGGCGATCAATAGCGCAAAAAACGGAGCGCGCTTGTGCACCATTTTGGTGTCCCTCCACGTATCTAGTCTCGGGGTGTCCATCGTCCCGCTGGTGTCTCCACAGGCCAGTCGCTGTGGCAAGCGGGGCGAACCATGGACTCGTCCGTGAGTATCAAATTGTTCCAACGTGTGTGTTGCAGCCAGGCAGGAATGTGCGCTGCAACGCCTCGCAATGAATTGCGGCGGCCCTGGTGAGTCCGTTCGGGCCGCAAGGTGGGTGAGTGTCTGGTCGCTTCCCCTTTCTGGTTAAAGTCATTTGCAACGTTGCGGCAGCCAGCCACATTTTCGGCCAGTTCGAAATGCCGCTGCCGGCGCTCGCGCGGGAGCAATGGGCATTAAAAAGGTCCCATTAGGCCATGTGGCTTTTCCGATTGCAAGGGGGTGGGGCTTTGGGATATTTACGTGGATGGAACAGATTTTATCGGTGACAACCACATCCAGGACAGCGATTTCCATTCAGTCGGCGTCCGCCTTCTGCACACACGTAATTTGCTACAAACTGTTGCCGTACAAGTGGTTTCGTGCTATCAAGTAGGGCGGGCGAACGTCCGCGACGGTCTACGGAGTCGACATACTCGGTTTAAGGAGCGAGCGTATGCGAACCATTAAAAAACTTCTGGCGGCAATGATTTGCGTCATCCTGGCAAACCTCGCAGCCGGTTTGCCGGCTCAAACTTCGCCGGTCCAGGCTTTACCGGCGCTTGTCCGCTCCGCCCGCAATGCGTTCCGCCCTCTTACCCAGTCCGACTTAAATCGCCGCCGGGCTGAGCTTGCTGCCGCGGTCGAACGACTTGACCGATATCTCGCAACCGGCGGCGCTAATGGGAACAACTGGAAGCGCTTTCTCCGCTGGGACGAGATGCGCGCGGAGTTACAGCGCGGCCTGAACGCGGATATCGACGTGCTGGATGAGGTTCAGACCTTATACACCAGCGGTCATGCCGGCTTCGAGATGCCGATCTACGCCGACGTCGGCAGGGCGCTCCGCCGCTACATCGATGCGCTCGATACTTTTCGCAATCCCGAGGCGCGCAGCCACTACGAAGCCCGGATCGACGCATTGGCCGCCGACGTCGACGCCTATCTGCGAAATTCCGCAGCCGATACGCATCGCGCGGGAATGATCTTGGGGGAACTGGCCGCGTCGGGACAGGCGCCACAGATCATTCAGGCTGTGCGGCGGCAAATGTCGCATCCCAATATACTCATTGAAGCGGACGAGCAGATCGTGGCCGGTGGGATTGCGAATCCAGTCAACGATGTCGGTCCCGTGACAGATGTGATCTTGGGAACGCGCATCTGCGGAACCGTCCAAACGGTGGGGTATGTTGACGCCGAATTGGGCAACACCTCGCACTATGCCGCCATTGATATTCTGATGCTCGGAACCGCCTATTCGCGCACGGTCGGTTACAACGGCCCGGCGGTCATTCACAGCAACGGTGTCACCGGGCTGGCGGGACGCAAGCGATTGATCCTCGACCAGTACGGCATGCGCACGTACCCGGCCGCCTCCAATGCCCGTACCCGGACCACAATCACTGGAGTCGGCGTGACGGCCAGATTCTTGCCGGGACTGGTCCAGAAGATTGCCAACAAGCGGGTCTACCAGAGCAAGTCGCAAGCGGAAGCGATTGCCGGCAGGCGTGCCCAAGCGCGCTTGAACACGCGGATGGACGCCCAGTCGCTCAATTTGATTGCCCAAGCGAACCGCGACTTTTGGACGAAGTTCCGCAATCCGCTACTCCGCGTCGGCGCGTTTCCCGAGCGGATCAACTTCAGCACGTCAGGCGACCGTATGAGGATCCAAGCGACCCGGGCCGATGCGTATCAAATCGGTGCGCCGGCCGCAGCGCCACAGACAACGGCCCCGGCCGCTGTGACAGTGCGTCTACATCAATCGACCGTCAATAATTTCGGCGCGACAGTCTTGGCCGGGCGAACGGTTACCCGCGACGAGATGAATCGCCTGATGACAACCATGACCGGCAAGATTCCGGAAGAGTTGCAGGATGAAGAAGAACGCGACTGGTCGATCACGTTCGCGGTCGAGAGGCCGATCGAATTGGCAATCGACGAGGGCGGCCTGAGCGTGACGATTCGTGGCGACGAATACACGTCAGGGGACAACGCGTATCCGGCGATGAACGTGACCGCGCGTTATCAGCTCCAAAAGAACGACCTTGGCGGCGTGCGCGCGGTCCGCCAGGGCGAATTGGAAATCTACCCGCCCGATTTCAAACCGGGCGAAGACCAATTGAGCTCCTCTCAGCAGTCACTCAAAACGATTCTCGAACGGCGGTTCGGTAAGATCTTCAAGCCGGAGTTGCCCGACAAACCTACCGCGGGCTTGGAACTAGGCGGCCGCTGGAAAGAGCTCGGCCCCTTGCCGTTGGTCGCGCTGTCTGCCAACGACGGCTGGCTGAGTCTCGGCTGGAACAAGTCCGATGCGGCGGCCACCGCCCGCGTCGCCGCCGCAATTCCACAACGAACGACGAAGTAGTTGGAGTTCAAGCTTTAGCTTGCTGCCCTCTTGTTGGAGTTCAAGTTTTAGCTTGTCGTGCTGCGTCGCCAGACCTCAACCGTCGGAAAGCTCTGGTCCGCATGGCGTGGGCGCCGCTAGCGTCGAAAGTGACGGTTTTGGCCGAAACTTCGATCCTGTGCCAGGGTTCAATAGGCAACCCGGAGATACTGCGCGCCCGCCAAGGCGCGGCCGATTGCCGGCTTTCGCGGAATTCGCCGACCATCAACCTGCTGCTCAGTCCACCATAGCGAGAAACTAATGAACTGCCGCTTTCAATCGATCTTAGTTAGCGCTTTGACACTTCTGGCACTGATTGGGAACCTTTCTCCGATTTCAGCCCAGCAAAACTGGCCGGCGTGGCGCGGACCATTGCAGACTGGCGCGGCCCCCGAGGCATCGCCACCCGTGAAGTGGAGCGAAACGGAGAACTTGAAGTGGAAGGTTAAAATCCCCGGCCGCGGCACGGCAACGCCCGTTATCTGGGGCAACAAAGTCTTCGTTCAGACGGCCATTGCCACCGGCAAGAAACCCGACGCCCTCGGCGAAGCGCTCGCAGTCGTGCCTGGCGGCGGAGGCGGACGTCGGATGAGCGAGCCGCCTCCTGATGATCTGCAGCAGTTTACGCTGCTCTGTCTCGACCGGGCCACAGGTGAGACCATTTGGCAGAGGGTCGCGCGCGAAGAGGTCCCGCACGAAGGACACCATCGTGACCATTGGTACGCCTCGCACTCGCCCGTAACGGACGGCAGACATGTGATCGCCTACTTCGGCTCGCGCGGACTTCACTGCTATGACATGAACGGCAATCCCCAATGGTCGAAGGATCTGGGCCGCATGCAAACCAGCAACCAGTTCGGCGAAGGTAGTTCGCCGGCACTTCACGGCAATATCGTAGTCGTGAACTGGGATCACCGGGGAGACGACTTCATCGCCGCGTTCGATAAGGTCACGGGCGAGGAACTCTGGCGTCAGCCGCGCGATGAGGACACCACCTGGTCGACACCGCTGATTGTCGAGCACGGCGGGCGGACTGAAGTGATCATTGGAGCCACCAACAGCATTCGCAGTTACGACTTGGAAAGTGGCAAGCAGCTTTGGGAAGCGGGTGGATTGACGGCCAACGTCATCCCGTCCCCGGTGAGCGCCGGGGACATGGTTTATTTAACTAGTGGCTTCCGCGGTCAATCGCTCAAGGCGATCCGACTTGGGGCAACCGGTGACATTGAGAAAACCGAAGCGATCGTCTGGCGCCTAGGAAGGGGCCAGGGAACGCCTTACGTCCCGTCGCCGCTGTTGTATGAAAACCGCTTGTATTTCTTCTCGGGCAACGAGGCACTCCTCTCGTGCTATGATGCCAGAACCGGCGAGGCGATGACGCCTAAGCCGCAGCGGATTGAGGGACTGCGAGGCGTGTACGCGTCACCTGTGGCGGCCGATAATCGCGTCTACCTGGTTGGTCGCAATGGCACGACGGTGGTCATCAAGCACGCAGTCGAACCGGCCGAGGATTTCGAGATCCTCGCTACCAATGAGCTTGGCGAGGACGTAGACGCCTCGCCCGCCATCGTCGGCAACGAGCTGTTTCTTCGCGGGGGCGAGCATCTCTACTGCATTGCGGAGAGGTAAGATCGGCCGTAGGCTTCGCGTGGCGGCAACATGCGGAAGCGATTGTGTGTCTTCTCGGCACGCCGCTTGCATCTCTGGGGAACGCACCATGCGAGCTGCCGTTAGTGCGAGTTCTTAAACGCTCGAACGGTGGAGTTTGCGGGTGCCTAAGATGGAGCTGCGCCCTGATCCGTATGCGCATCGAAGTGATGTCGCTCGAGTTCACGCCGGGCGTCGTGAAGTGCGTCGTCAACGGTCAAGTGGGTGAGCGGCAACGTAAGCGCCTCACCGCATGGACAATGCC
Organism: Pirellulales bacterium; assembly: GCA_040901795.1. Taxonomy (GTDB): domain Bacteria; phylum Planctomycetota; class Planctomycetia; order Pirellulales; family JALHPA01; genus JBBDYH01. The sequence goes on along the minus strand of JBBDYH010000174.1, from coordinate 871 downwards.
ATTGTCCGGCCAGACCGCCGGCGATGCGCACCACAGCGATCGTGCAGGTGCGTCCGCCGACACCGACTTCCTCGACATGAACTAGCTGCGGAGCAGGCATCAGGGAAGGGCAGAGTCAGTCATTAAACAGGTCGCTCTTATGGTAAGAGTGCTTAAGCGCGTAAGCAATGTCAATCGCTCGCGAATGAGGATGACCACAGAAGCCGCCAATGGCGCCGCCCCCAAGAAGAAGGTCGGACCGAAGCCGCTCAAGAATAAGGCGGCCGTTGCGCTCGGCAAGCTCGGCGGAAGAAAGGGGGGGTTGGCCCGAGCAAAAAACCTATCCGCCGACGAGCGAACCGCCATCGCTAAGAAAGCGGCCAAGGCGCGCTGGAAGAAGCAACGTAAGAAACAGACAACGTCCGGTCGTTGAGGCGCACTGCTGACAAGTCCTCAGCCGTGGCCATCATCTGAACGTCTCACTGCGCGATGCTCGACTTACGCGCAGGTGCGCTCTGCCACAGTCACTCGCCGCAAGTCACTAGGCGAGACCTCTCGCGCCCGTCATGGCTCTGAAAGCAACCACTGGCATCTGCGAAACCAGGCCGCGCGATCAAGAAACTGCCATCGTCGAACCAGACTTCTACACGGCGGACACGTCAGGTGGTGGTTCGCTCCACAAGCCGTCCCGGCCGCTCGTCACGGCACAGTGAATCGCCTCCTCAATCGTGTAGCGAAGGCATTCGTCTGATTTGATCCGCCCCATTGGCGGCCCATGCAGTATCGGCTCAAACGTTCGAGGTCGGCCGATGGCGCAGCGGTACCGATCGTGTTCAATACCCCCACGGGGAGTCGAACCCCGGTTTTCGGACTGAGAACCCGACGTCCTGGG
>JBBDYH010000173.1:0-10564 GCA_040901795.1 Pirellulales bacterium | reverse complement strand
ACAACGGCACGCGGTTGGACCAGATCGCGGTCGAAATGGGCCTGATCAGCGAAGAACAGGCGCTGCGCGCGATCGGCGATGAGATGGGTCTGGACGTCATCGATTTGGCCGAAACGAAGATCGACGACACGCTCTTGCGGCTTTTTCCGCACCGATTGTTGCACCGGCATTCGCTATTGCCTGTACGGCGTGAAAACGGCACGTTGATCGTCGCCACGAGCGATCCGTTCGACTTATATCCACTCGATGAGCTGTCCGCGGCGACGGGTCTTTCGGTGATTCCGGTCCTGGCCAGCCGCGAAGAAATCAGCAAGCTGATCCGGGCGCGGCTCGGTGTCGGCAGCGAGACGGTGGAAGGCCTATTGGCATCGGCCGACGAGCGCGTGCAACTTCTCGACGAGATCGAGTCCGACGGTTCCGAGCTGTCGGAGATGGCCCAAGAGGCCTCCGTCGTTCGACTCGTCAACGAAATCTTGCTCGAAGCCCTCGAGTCGCGTGCCAGCGACGTGCATGTCGAATCGCAGCAGGCGGGTCTGGTGATCCGCTACCGCATCGACGGCATTCTCCACCCGCAGCCGGTGCCGCCGGAGATTTCGCGATTTCAGTCAGCGATCATCAGCCGCTTGAAGATCATGGCTCGGCTCAATATCGCGGAAAAGCGGTTGCCGCAGGACGGCCGGATCCAGCTTAAGGTGGCCGGGCGCGAGGTGGATGTCCGCGTGTCGGTCATCCCGATGATTCATGGCGAAGGCGTGGTCATGCGTCTCTTGGACAAGGGGCGGATGAAGTTCGACCTGCAGAGCCTCGGCATGGAGCCGGAGCTGTATAAGACGTTTCACGAGCTGATTCAACTTCCCCACGGGATTGTCCTGGTCACGGGTCCGACAGGCTCCGGCAAAACGACCACGCTTTACAGCGCCCTGGTCGAGATCCGCGACGACACGACCAAGATCATCACCACCGAGGACCCGGTCGAATACCAGTTGCCGGGAATCAACCAGATTCAAGTCCATCCGAAGATCGGGCTGACGTTTGCCGCATCGCTGCGGAGCATCCTCCGCCATGACCCGGACATCGTGCTGATCGGCGAAGTTCGCGACCTGGAAACGGCGGAGAACGCCATTCAGGCGTCGTTGACCGGTCACCTGGTGTTCAGCACGTTGCACACTAACGACTCGGCGACCGCCTTCACGCGGCTGATCGACATGGGCGTAGAGCCGTTTCTGGTGGCCAGCACTGTCGAGGGCGTGATGGCCCAGCGCTTGGTGCGGACGCTGTGCCAGCAGTGCCGCAAGCCATATCAGCCGAAGCGCGAAGATTTGCCCAGCGACTTCCCCTTCGACGAGTTCCGGCAACGGGACACGCCGCTGTACAAGCACGCCGGCTGCCGTGCCTGCCGCCAATTGGGCTATTCTGGGCGGCTGGGCATCTACGAACTTTTGGTCACCACCAACCGCGTCCGGCAGCTTTGCCACGACCGCGCCGGCACCTGGGCCGTAAAGCAGGCGGCCCAAGAAGAGGGAATGCTCACCCTGCGGCAGGACGGTTGGATTAAAGTATTAAATGGCAGGACCACCGTGGAGGAGGTCCTGCGCGTGACCAAGGGAGACCTGGTGAAGTGATGAGTTCGGAGTGCGGAATGCGGAGTTAATGCCGTTGCACGCTCTGAAACTCCGCACTCCGAACTCCGAACTCCGCACTTGTTTATGCCAGACTTTGCCTATACAGCCCGAGACGCCGCCGGCCAGAAGGTGACCGGCATCGTGAGCGCAGCGAATCAGCGCGAGGTGCTCGCGCAGCTTGCGGGCCGGTCGCTGTTCCCGCTGTCGGTTGATACGCGTGCCGCAGAGGCGGCGCAACGCCGCAGCTCGAGACGAGTCAAGGGCCAGCTCATGGCCACGGCCTATTCGCAGCTCGCCGGCCTGTTGAGAAGCGGCGTGCCCCTGTTGCGATCGATCGACGTGTTGCGTCAGCAGTCGTCGCATGCGGGGCTGAAGGAAGTCCTGTCGCAAGTCCATTCCGACGTGGAAGAAGGCGCAACCTTGGCCGAAGCGATGGCGCGACACCCGCGCGCTTTCGGCGAGATGGCGGTCAGCATGGTCCGTGCCGGCGGCGAAGGCGGCTTTCTCGAAGATGCCTTGCTCCGCGTGGCGGAATTCACCGAGCAGCAGGCCGATCTGAAAGGGCGCACGGCTGGAGCTTTGGCGTACCCGATCTTTCTCGGCGTGACCGGCTTTGTGGTGGTGGTGGTGCTGATTGTGTTCTTCGTGCCAAAGTTCGAAGATCTGTTCGCGCGGCTTCGCGAGCGTGGCGAATTGCCGGCCCTGACCGAGGGGCTGTTGGCAACCAGTCACGCGATGGCCGCATACGGTTGGATCCCGCTGGCCGGTTTGATTGCGGCGTTTATCTGGCTGAAGGGCAAGCTGCAAACCGAGGAAGGCAAGCTGGCGCGCGACCGTTGGCAGCTTCGCGTGCCGGTGGTGGGGCGGATTTTCCTCAGTCTGGCCGTGGCCCGGTTTTGCCGCGTATTGGGGACGTTATTGCACAACGGCGTGCCGATCCTGCGGTCGCTGGAGATCAGCGCCTCGGCGGCCGGCAACCGCGTATTGGCCTTGGCCATCCGCGAGGCGGCGGAGAACGTCACCGAGGGTCAATCACTGGCCGGGCCGTTGAAGGCATCGGGGCATTTCCCAGTCACCGTGACCGAAATGATTGCGGTGGCCGAAGAATCCAACACGCTCGATACGGTGTTAAATGAGATATCCGACGGTTTGGAGCGGCGGACGTGGCGGCAGTTGGACCTGATGGTCCGATTGCTCGAGCCGATCATGCTGTTGGTGTTGGCCGGCGTGATCCTGGTGGTGGTGATCGCGCTCTTGACGCCGGTGCTGAAGATGGCGACGACGGTGTAGCAAAGGACAGGAATCAGATCACGGCGAATCTTAGATACGTAAATCAAAGCTCAGGAGATTAAACATGGCTCTTTTTCGGAATCGGCGCCGCGAGCGCCGCGGCTTTACGCTGATGGAAGTGTTGATCGTGCTGGCGATCCTGGTGATCCTCGGCGCCACGGCCGTCGGCATTTTTTCCGGCGCGCAGCGCACCGCCGAGCGCAGGGCGGCACAAATCCAGGTCGAGAGTATTGACCAGGCTTCGGAGCGGTACAACGCGATCGTCGGAATGTACCCCATGCAGCTTATCGACCTCAACCAGCAGCCGGCTGATCTCAAACCGACTAAATGGTCCGGACCTCACATCGAGGACCTGCCGGCGGACCCCTGGGGGAATCAATACGAGTACCTTTATCCCGGTCAACAAAACGCGCATTTGGGCAAGCCGGACGTCTGGTCCTGGGGACCGGACGGCCAGAGCGGCACTGAGGACGACATTGGCAACTGGCCGGCGATCGAATAGGTATGCAATCAGGCTTCCGCAAAATCGCACGCGCTGACCCACGGCGCGGCTACACGCTCTTCGAGATACTGCTCGTGATGGCGATCCTCGTGGCGGTGGGGGCGATCGCCGCGCCGATTTTCCAGAAGTCGTTCGAGGTCGAGCGATTACGCAAAGGGGGCGATACGCTGCGGACCGCCTGGGCCAAGGCGCGCGTGCAGGCGATGTCCACGGGACAGACGCACGTGTTCCAATTCGAGTACGCCAGCAACCAGTTTGTCGTTGGGCCGTGGGAAACCGGCGCGGAGCAGACCGAAGCTGCTGCAACTGGCACGGTGGGTCAACGCACCGGCCAGTTGCCCACCGGAATTGTGTTCTACGCGGCCGAGAAGCTGGCCGATGCGCGGGCCTCCGCGGTGGACGAGGGGGGCGCAGAAGCCGCGCCGCAGATCTTTTTCTATCCGGATGGGACGACGTCGACCGCCCAGGTGATGTTGGCCAACAAGCACGATCGCTTTGTGAAGGTGTTCCTGCGGGGGCTGACCGGGGTGCCGCGGGTTGGAGACCTCGTTTCGGCGGAGGAATTGGTGGAGTAGCAAGCTGAGATAGGCAGTAGGCAGAAAGCAGTAGGCAGTAGGCAGAAGATCAAATGCGCCGGTCCGCGTTCACCTTGTTTGAAGTCATCCTCGCACTGGCGATCCTGGTGGGCGCCATGACCGTGCTGGGAGAGCTCGTGCGCGGAGGACTGATCAGCGCCCGACGCGCTCATGACCTGAGCCGAGCGACGCTGATCGCTGAAGCGAAGGTCGCTCAGCTCGTGGCCGGCATTCAAGCGCCCGACCCCGTTGCCGGCATCGCTGTCGAGGACGATTATACCGGTGAGTGGGTCTACAGCATCGAAGTCTCCCAGACTACCTCGCCCGAGTTATTGGCAGTCCGCGTCACGGTGGAGCGGAATTCGTTGACCGAAACGAACCGCGTGGCATGTTCGCTCGTCCGCTGGATCAAATCGCCGGATGCGGCCACGTCCACGTCGAACAGCTCGTCGTCCTCAAGCTCGACAACGTCTTCGTCAGGAGGATCGCCATGAGACGTGGATTTGTGCGTGGCGGGTTTACGCTGCTGGAAGTCGTACTGGCGCTTGGTCTGACGGTCGTCGTTATGTCGGCGATTGGCGTGGCGATTTTCTTGCACCTCCGCGCAGTGGACCATACGCGGTTGGCGACCGAGCGCGATCAGCTCGCACGGATACTCTTGCGCCGGATCGGTGACGATTTGCGCTCGGCGGTCCGCCGCGAGCCGCCCGATGAAGCCGGGATGAAGGCGCTGCAAACGATGATGCAAAGCGCAAAGAACGCCGGCAAGAGCGGCGGCGGCAAGAGTGGTAGCGGGAGCGCGGGCCAAGCCTCCGGAGAAGGATCGGATTCCGCGGCCAAGGGAAGAACGAAAGCAGCCGGCACGACGGGAACTACGTCGGAGGCGGGCGCGACAGGAACGACGCAACGGCCCGACGGCGCGGATGATTCTGCGACGGAATCGGCCGACGAATCGACCGCCGGGCCACCGGCGGCGGTCGCTGGGCTGTATGGCACGGCCTATGACCTGCAGATCGACCTGGCGCGCGTTCCGCGCCCCGATGAATTCACCACGGCGATGATCTCCGGAACATCGGCGCCGAGCGACGTAAGGACCGTCTACTATTTTTTGGCCAACGCGGCAACGGGCTTGTCGCCTACCGGCGAGAGCGGCTTGATGCGCAGCGAGATGAACCGAGCCGAGGCACTTTATGCCAGCGAAAACGGCGACATTGACATTTTCTTGCGGACGGGCGAGTTGATGGCGGACGAAGTGATGGCCCTTGAGTTTCGTTATTTCGACGGCCTGGAATGGTTTACGGAATGGAACTCGCAAGATATGAACGGTCTGCCAATGGCGGTCGAAATGGCGATCATGCTGTTCGATCCGCGAACGGCGGATGAGACTATGTTGGGCGGCTCGTTGTTCGATCCCGCCGCGGCGGGCCTTGATCAGGAGCTTGTCTATCGCACGATGGTCCGGTTGCCCAGCGCGCAGCTCGCCCAATCGACGAGCGGGGGCAGTTCCACGTCGGACAGTGGAAGCACGGATACGGGGTCGAATTCGTCAGATTCTAGCGCGTCGGCGACGTCGGGAGGAGGTGGACAATGAATCACGTGACACAACGCCGGAGGCGTTGCACTCCAGTAGCCGGCGGCAACGCCGCCGGTTTGCGACCCGCGCTCCCGGGCGACCCCGAAGGGGTCGAACTGCCATTCGGTTTGACCCCTTCGGGGTCGGCGGGTTCTAGGCATATCGGACCGGGAGTTTCGCTCCCGGCTATTAGAGTATGGCCCCTCCGGGGCAACAGGCCGAGCAAGGCAGAGCCTTGCGGGCAGTGCGTTCCCAGGCGGGGCCGGGGGACAAGGGCGTCATGCCGCGGCATGGTGCTGCCTTTGGTGCTGATCGTGATCGCGCTGCTCAGTCTGGCGGCGTACACGTTTGCGGAGCTGATGTTGACCGAGTTTCGGGCCGCAATTGTGAATCAGCAGCAAGCCCAAACCAGGACGCTTGCCGAGACCGGAGCGGAGTTCCTGCAGGATTTTCTGAAAGAGACTGATGAGTATCAGCTTCAGCTCGGCGGCAGGTACAATAACCCCAGCTATTTTCAGGCGGTTCTGGCGGCCGACGGAGAGCTGGCGCGCGAGCGGGGGCGGTTCTCGGTCCTGTCGGCGAACATCAATTACGGCGATCTGGCCGGCGTGCGATACGGTGTCGAAGACGAATCGGCGCGGATCAATCTCAATACGATCCTGATGGCCGACAGCGCCCAGTCCAACGGCGGGCGGACGCTGTTGATGGGGCTGCCCGGCATGACCGAAGACGTGGCCGACGCGATCCTCGATTGGATCGATACCGACGATGAATCGCGCGAGTTCGGCGCGGAGCTCTCCTACTACTCGGGCCTGGGCTACAGTTGTAAGAATGGCCCGCTCGACACGATCGAGGAGCTGCTTTTGGTCCGCGGTGTTACACCCGATTTGCTCTTCGGTGTGGATGCCAACCGCAACGGCATGATCGACGCCAACGAAGCCAATACCCCGTCGCTGGCGGAATCGACTGCGTCCTCGTCGGAGGTGGACCGCGGTTGGGCGTCGTATCTGACACTGTTTAGCGTCGAGGCGAACGTCCGGCCGGACGGCACTCCGCGGATCGACCTGAACGGCAGCGACCTGCAACAGCTCCAGGAGGATCTCTCGAACTTGTTTGAGCAAGAGTGGGTGGATTTTATCATCGCCTACCGGCAGTTTGGACCATATACCGGCGATGGACAGGCCAGCGAAGGGACGACCGTCAAACTCGACTACAGCCAGCCCGGGCAAACGCAATTGACGAGCGTGCTGGATCTGGTGGGCGCAAAGGTGCAAGTTCGCCCGCCGGGACAACAGGGACAGCAGGGACAGCCGCAGGATACCTCTGGTGACAATGGAATGATCCGTCCACGCGTGCAGAATTTCGTGGGGCTCGGCATTGCGAGCAGTTTTATGCCCCTGGCGTTGTTGCAAGATCGCGGTCGGGGTGGCGGAGGACGTGGCGAAGCGGGGGGCGCCGGCGGTGGTGGTGGCGGCGGTGGCGACAGTGGTGGAGGTGGTGGCCAGAGTGGCAACAGCGGGCAGAACAACCAAAACAATCAGAACGCGGGTCCAATCCTCCAGTCCCCGTTTCCCAGCGATCCGGCGGCGCTGAGCTCAATTCTGCCTGAGCTGCTGGATCATGTAACCGTCATCAAGTCTCCGATGCTTCCCGGCCGGATCAATATCAATCAGGCGTCCGAAGTTGTGCTGCGGGGCATTCCCGGCATGACCGCGGAGATGGTCCAAAGGATTATCGGCGAGCGCGAGGTTGAGTCCACGGGCAACATGCCGTCGCATCGCCACGAGCATTGGATCCTCTGCGAAGGCATTGTGACGTTAGACGAAATGAAGCGGCTGCAACCGTTCATTACTGCCAGCGGCCGCGTGTTTCGGGCGCAAATCGTCGGCTATTTCGAAGCCGAAGCGCCGGCGAGCCGCGTAGAAGTAGTCATCAATGCCGCCAACGTGGACCCGATGACTGGTTTGGCCCTACCGCGGGTAGTATTCTGGAGAGACCTGACGAATTTGGGCCGGGGGTATGACCTGGCGACACTTGGAGTGGCCGCACAGTAGATGATGTCGCTCGTTCCCAGGCTCCGCCTGGGAACGAGCGTTCTGGCAGGCTCTGCCTGCTGGTTTAAGCATCATTCTCGCACAATGCGAGGCAGAGCCTCGCGAGCAGTGTGTTCCCAGGCAGAGCCTGGGAACAAGGGTTGGAAGGCAACCGCAATTACTTCTCCTTGCAATTATGCCGAAATATTTAGCCCTTGAGTGGGACGAACACGAAATGCGGCTGGCAATCGCCAGTGGCCGCGGCAGTACCGCCGTGCTGGAAAAGGCGTTTGCCGTGCCATTGCCTGCCGTAGCGGACGGCCAAACCCAGCCTGCCGCCACGGTGGCCGCTGCGCTGCGCCAGGCGCTGGCGGGTGAATCGCTGCGGCGAGTTGAGACCTTGGCGGTCGTTGGCCGACCGAGTATCGAGCTGAAGGAGCTGTCGTTACCGCCCGCGCCGGACGAAGATCTGCCGGACATGGTGCGGTTCCAAGCGCTGCGCGACTTCACGCAGTTGAGCGAGGACACGCCGCTCGACTTCATAGCTCTGCCGGGAGAAGACCAGGAGCACCGCAGCGTGCTGGCCGCGGCCATCTCGCAGGAGCTGCTGGGCGAAATCCGCTCGACGTGCGAGCAAGCGGGGCTGGAGCTGAAGCATTTGGTGCTGCGACCGTGCGCGGCCGCGGCACTGCTCAAGCGGCATCAGGCAGCGGCCGGCCAGGTGCGGATGTTTGTGGACCTGTTGAGAGACGAAGTCGATTTGACGGTGCTCGACCAGGACACGCCGCTTCTGATGCGTACCACGCGGCTGCCGGGCGATGCCAGCCAGCCGGAGTTTTGCCGGCCGGTGTTCCTCGAGATTCGCCGCACGATCGCGGCGGTGCAGAATAAGCTGCACGGCCGGCGCGTCGAGAAGATCTGGCTGTGCGGTGACGGGCCTTCGCAGCAGACGCTCTCGGAGATGGTCAAAAGCGAGCTCGACTTGCCAACTGAGCTGTTCGACCCGTTCACCGCGTTTGAGTTATCCGGCACTCTGCGGCAGCGGCTGCCGGAGCATCACAGCCGCTTTGCGCCTTTGTTGGGCATGTTGGCAGACGCAGTGGCAGGTGACCGCCACAGCATCGACTTTCTTCAACCGCGTCGGCGGCCGGCGCCCAAGACGCGACAACGCGAGTTGGCGATCGCCATCGCCTGTGCAGCGGTGCTGCTCTTGGGCTTTATCGGTTGGACCTGGTGGCGGATGGAATTGCTCGACGGCGACATCGCGCAACGGCAACAGGAAAAGGCGTCGCTTGAAAAGAAGGTCAAAGATAACGCCAAGGTCGAAAAGGAGGCGAAGGAGCTCAACACCTGGCTGGCTAAGGACATTCCTTGGCTGGACGCAATCCAGCGACTTTCGACCGAGGGGCCAAAAGGCGAGGACGCGATGATCGTGGGCCTGAAGGCGGAAGCCGAAAAGACGGGCGGCGGCACGTTGACTCTCGAAGTCCTGGCCACACTGCCGACGAAGGCGCCCGATCAGATTCGAAAGGTTTTTCCATATACAGAGAGCGCCGGATACACAAAAAGCGACGGCAAGGTCAAACGCTACGGGTACAAACAAAAGATTGAATCCCGGCTCAACCGTGAGATGCTGGCGGCGAAGGCGAAAGCGCCGGCGAGCAAAGCAGGCGTCAAGCCAGGCTCAACGAAAACCAAAGACGGCAAAGCGGTCAAAGAGCCAAGTCGGCCGCAACAAGGTGAAAAGGCGGCTTCTCAGCCGGTGACCTCGACAGCGCCGGAGGTCAAAGGCGCCGAGTCAAAGGTCGACACGACTCCCAGCACATCTGAGAACGCACCGTCGCCTTCACCTGCGGGCGCCTTGCCGGTCGCGTCGCCGCCGGAGTCGAAACAAACCCCCGCACCAGCTTCGGCGACTCCGGCAACGGTAACCGAGAAAAAAGAGGGCTGATCCCAATGGCGATGCAACCACGTGAACGAAGACTGGCTTTGGCTCTGGGCCTGACGGTCGGCCTGATTCTCTTGTATTGGGGATTTGGGCTATACCGCGGGATTTTCTCCTCGCGCGAGGCTCAGCTCAACAACCTGAAACGAGACGTTTCCAAGCTGAATACGAAAGACATTCTCATAACCAAGGCGATCAAGCAGCGCGGCGAGTTGGAAAAGCGTTCGCTGCCGAAAGATCCGCTGATAGCAGACAGCTTGTATCAGACCTGGCTCTTCGATTTGGTCAATGGAAAACTTACTGAGCCAACCGTCACCATGCGATCGCTGCCGGGTAACCCCAAAGGATATGAACCGCTGGGTTATGATGTGAAGGGGCGAGGAAGCCTCGACCAGATTACCAAGGTGCTCTACGACTTTTACAACGGAAACCATTTGCACCAGATCACTTCGCTGGATATCAAGCCCCAGGCCAAGGGGAACGAGCTCGATTTCAGCATGCACGTCGAAGCGATCATTCTGCCCGGGACCAAACGCGAGGACACCTTGACCACCGAAAAGGTCCAGGTGCTGGCTCTCGACAGCCACGACGAGTACAAGAAGGCGATTACTGAGCGGAATCTGTTTGCGGAATACACGCCGCCTGCAGTGAAACCGACGGGGACGCCGCTCGATCTGGCGAAGCTGGCATATGTCACCAATATCGGACACGGAGTGGACGGCCGGCCGACGGCGTGGATCTATGAACGCAACGTCAACAAAACTACCAGGCTGTTCGTGGGCAACGAGTTTCAAGTCGCGGGGCTGAAGGGAACGGTGAAGGCCATTGACATCGATAACCGAAACGTGGAAATCGTGATCGACGGCAAGCCGGTCACCGTCTCACAGGACAAGAGCCTGGGGGACACGCTACAAGAGAAGCAAAAGTAGCGATCTCGGAAAGCTGTAAGGTAGCGCCCTCGTTGGAGTTGTAATGGGATGAAACGCTACCTCGCCGAGTTAGGCTGATTGGTTGATCGAAACCA
>JBBDYH010000172.1:0-58819 GCA_040901795.1 Pirellulales bacterium | reverse complement strand
CAATACCAGCCGCTGCGCGAAGAAATCCGCGGGGCGATCGACCGCGTGTGCGACTCGGGGCGTTTCATTCTGGGGCCCGACTGCGAGCAGCTCGAGCGCGCAATCGCCAGCTATACGCGCACCAAACACGCCATTGCCTGCGCTTCGGGGAGCGACGCGCTGTTGCTGGCGCTCATGGCGCTGGGAATCGGACCGGGAGACGAAGTGATCCTGCCGAGCTACACCTTTTTCGCCACAGCCAGCGCTGTCTGGCGACTCGGCGCCATGCCGGTCTTCGTCGATATCAATCCGGCCACCTACAATATGTGCCCGCAAGCGACGGCGGCGCGGGTCACGCGCGCGACGAAGGCGATCCTGCCGGTGCATCTGTTCGGCCAATGCGCCGATATGGACGCGCTGGCTGCGATTGCCAGACAGCACCGGCTAACGATCATCGAAGACGCCTGCCAATCGATCGGCGCGGAATACCGGGGAGTGCCGGCCGGAGCATTGGGCGACGTCGGCTGCTTCAGCTTTTATCCGACGAAGAACCTCGGTGGCTTCGGCGATGGCGGCATTTTGACTACCAATCGCGACGATCTCGCCGCGCGGCTGCGCCTGTTGCGCGCGCATGGCATGGAGCCGCGGTACTATCACCAGGTCGTGGGCATTAACAGCCGGCTCGACTCGATTCAGGCGGCGGTGCTCAACGTCAAGCTCGCACACCTCGACCGCTGGGCCGAACGGCGCCAGGCGAATGCGGCGATGTACCAGCGGCTGTTTCAAGAAAGCGGTCTGGCCGGCGTGCTGACGCCGCCCAACACCGACACGGCCTCGACGCATGTCTGGAATCAGTACACGATCCGCGTGCCAGACGGCCGCCGCGACGCCTTGCGCCAGTACCTGGCGCAAATGAAAGTGGGAACCGAGATCTACTATCCCGTACCGCTCCATCTTCAGGCGTGCTTCCGCTCGTTGGCCTATGCCGAGGGGAGCCTTCCCGAATCGGAGCGCGCGGCGCGCGAGACGTTGGCCCTGCCGATCTTTCCCGAGCTGGAGCCGGCGGAGATCGAGACAGTGGTCTATCGCATCGGCGAGTTCTTTGGCGTTCGTCGGCCGCAGATCGATCCGACGGTGAAACGTCCTAACTTTCTTGGCCATCCGGCAACATCGCCCAGCGCCCTGCCGCGCGTCGCATAGCTATTCCAGATCCTCTAGTTTCGGCTCGTTCGATCGCCCGCCGGAGCGACAGACGACCAACAGCCCCAGCGCGACGGCGAGCACGACCACCATGTACGAAATCACGTACGACTTGCTCGGGGCCGCCGCCTCTTGCTGCCCCGGCGGCTGAGCATACGCGATAGCGGTGCTCGCCCAGGCGGCCAGTATCAGGACGGCGGATCGCAACGAAACAAAGCAGGAATTCACGGGGGGCCTCGTTATTGCAAGTTGCAAATTGCAAATTTGAAATTGGGAATCCCGGCCTATCGCTCGATTGTAGCCGGTGTCGCCATCGCCGGAAATGCGCTCAGGCGCGGAACGGCCATTGGCTTCTTTAGCTTAAAAAACTCATCCACAGGCCGCGCAATCTCGCGGAACTTCTGGCTGGTGAGAGCCACTGTCTGCCAGGCTGCGGAAATCGGCCGCGCAAAACAGGCGTAGTCGCAGAGCCGCACACCGACAAACGCGTAGAGCCGATTGCGGTACGACGCCAGTTGCTCCGCCGGCAACGGCGAGCGATCTCCCACAATCGCGTAGGCGAAGACAAATAGACCCTGAAACCCGGCGCCGAACAGCCCTTCCCAGGCGGCCATGGCGCGCAGATCGTCCCGAGTCGACCAGTTCTTCCAGTACTGCTTTTGTTCGTCTCCGGCGGGAAAACGGCGTCCTTTGACATCTACCAGCCAGGATGCGCGGTCGCCGCTATGCACGATGAAGTCGAGGCTCTTGATCGAGTCGCCGCCCAGCAAGCTCCGCCTGGTTTCATCGATGGCCACGTAGGGCAACCGCCGCTCGCGGAGATACGCCTCGAAGGCGGCCTCGTAATGGTTGTCGCGCTTGGCCATGATTGCCGCGCCCGTGAACACCCGTGGAAACTTGTCCAGTCATTGTAGAGCGACGCCGGACCGGGAGACAAGGAGACCGGGGGACAAGGAGACCGGGAGACAAGGAGACTGTGCGGGGACATACCAAGATCTACGAGGAGACGCCGAATTACGTCGCGACCTCACCCGCGCTCCCTCTCCCCTTCTCCCCCTCTCTGATGACTCGAACCACCTCGTAAATGCCCTCACCCAGGGAGACGGTCAGGCTCTCGCCCGTGGCGAGGTTTTTGACTTGCACCTGATTGGCCGCAAACTCGCTCTCCCCCGCGATAATCGCTACCCGAAAACCCCTGCGGTCCGCGTATTTCAATTGCGCGCCCAGTTTTTTCGGCTCGGGATAGAACTCCACTCGCAAGCCGGCCGCACGAAGCTGGCTGGCCAGTCGCAAGTACTCGGGCAGGCGTGCGGCGTCAAAGTAGGCGACAAACACTTCGGCCGGTGTGGTGGCTTGTGCCACCATTCCCAGTTCTTCCATCGCCGACAGCAATCGGTCGAGCCCCAGCGACGCGCCGATGCCCGGCAACTGCTGCGACGTATACAGTTCCGCCAGGTTGTCGTAACGGCCCCCCGAGCAAACGCTGCCGATGCTGGGGAGCGCATCGAGAAACGTCTCGTAAATCGTCCCTGTGTAATAGTCGAGCCCGCGGGCAATCGAGACGTCGAGGCGCAACCGCGTCGCCGGAACGCCGGCCGATTCCGCCGCGGCAAAGATGTCGCGTAGTCGCGCAACACCCTCTTCCCCCTTTGCGCTGCCGGCAACCAGCGGCGCGAGCTGCCGGAGGATGTCGTCGTGGGACCCCTTTAGCTCCGACAGACGTAGCACCTCGTCCGCTTGTGCGGGCGACGCGCCGGCCGAGGCGACCATCTCCTCGGCCACCGCGTCGCGGCCAACCTTGCCCAGCTTGTCGAGTACACGCAGGATCGCCGCAGATTTTTCCGCCAGACCGAGCCGCTCGAGCAAGCCGTTCAGGACCATCCGGTTGTTGACGCGGATCTGAAAGGCGTCGAAGCCGATGGCCAGCATCAGATCGTGGATTACCAGCGCAGTTTCAATATCAGCGGCGACGGATAGCGTGCCGATCGTGTCGAAGTCGCACTGCATGAACTCGCGGTAGCGGCCACGCTGCGTATTCTCGCCCCGCCAGACCGTACCGATGTGATAGCGCTTAAACGGCGTGCCCAGCTCGGCGTAGTGTTGTGCCATGAAACGCGCCAGCGGGACGGTCAGGTCGAACCGCATGCCCACGTCGCGCCCGCCGTGGTCCTGGAATCGATAGAGCTGTTTGTCGGTCTCTGCGCTGCCTTTGCCCACGAGGATATCGAGGTATTCCAGGGCCGGCGTGTCGATGGGCGCGAAACCGTACGAGCGATACACACGCCGCGCCGCCTCGACCAACTGCTCGCGGGCGATCATCGCCGACGGCAGGTAGTCGCGAAAGCCCTTCAGCGTGCGGGGTTCGATGCGGTTGGCCACGGGTTCCTGTTGATCTCAGAGGATGGGCAACAGCGGCGGCTTGGGGCTGCGGATGTTTCCCTTCGTGGAGCCCAGCAAGGCCTCGGTGTAGTCAGCCACTTGCTCGGCGGTTTCAAAGTACTGGTCGTACACCCAGTCATCCTCGTATTCGCAGTTCTTGGTCGAGTAATCGCGGCAGATCTGCGGCCGAGTCGCGTAAATCCCGCAGCGATTGTCCGTTTGGAGGTGCTTGCATTGCGTATGTACCAGCAGATACCACGTGCCATCCTCGACAAACACCGTGGCCTGGTCGTGCAACAAGAACCAGCGGATGTACTCAAAATCGGTGAGCTCCGTGGGCTCGTCGATGGGCAGCGCAAAGTAACGACAACATTTGGCCGGGCAATGTTCGCAGAGAACTGTTCCCGCGGGAATCTCCTCGCGCCGAGGCTTCGAACGAACAGCCGCCGGCGGTAAAACAGCGGTGGACATAAATAGTAACCGTGGGTGAAGATGAAACCGACCAACTGAGTAGCGTATCAAAACTTCGCACGGTTCGGCTAGCGCACTATGAAACCAATCGTGGCCTTGCGACATGTTCCGCACGAGGGCCTCGGTTCGCTCGAAGAGATCTTCCGCGAGCGAGGGCTGGTGTATGAGGTACTCGATTTGCCCGGCAACGCCCCGCGAACTTTCCAAACGGATCAATTGGCCGGCCTGGTCGTGCTGGGCGGACCGATGAACGTGGACGACGTGGACCGCCATCCGTTCCTCGCCGACGAGGTGGGGTGGATCCAGCAGGCAGTCGCGGCTCGCCTGCCGGTGCTCGGCGTCTGTTTGGGCTCGCAGCTTCTGGCCAAGGCGCTCGGCTCGGATGTCTACCCAAATCGTGTTAAAGAAATCGGCTGGTACTCGATCGATTGGACGCCCGAGGCGGCCGACGATGCGATATTTGCCGGTTGCGCGGCGTCTCCGCACGTGTTTCAATGGCATGGTGACACGTTTGATCTGCCGCGGGGTGCGGCACTTTTGGCCTCCAGTCCGCTCTGCCGGAATCAGGCGTTCCGCTTCGGTGACCGCGCCTATGGGCTACAATTCCATATCGAGGTGACTGCGCCGATCATCGGCCAATGGTTCAACGAACCGGGGAACTGTGGCGAATTGGCCGGCCTGGATTACATCGACCCGCCGGCCATCCTGGCGACGATGCCGGAGCGGCTCCCCGCCCTGACCGAGCTTGGCCGCACGGCGCTAGGCCGCTGGGCGGACCTCTGCCGGGCCGAACTCGAACGCTGACGGCTCATCGCCGCTCCGCACTCCGCATCCATGCAAATCACCATCTCCGCCGTCGGTCCCGACAATCGCGGCCTGGCCGATCCGATCATCCACTACGTGACCGGCCAAGGCGCGAACATCGCCGAGATCCAGATGTACGACCATGACGAAGAGTGCCTCTTTGCCATGCTGTTGAGGATCGAGCTGGCGCGCGAGCGCTACGAGGCGCTGCGCGCAGCGATGCGCATGATTGGCGACGAGAAGCAACTCTCGATCCGCGTCTGGTCTCCGGACGCGCGGCCGGGCAAGCCGCGCGTCGCGATTTGCACGACGCTGCGGCCCGAGACGCCCCTGGCGCTGATGCGGGCGATCCGCGACGGACGCGTCCGTGCCGAGCCGGCCGTGATGATCGGCAACCGGCCCACGTGCCGCTCGCTGGCCGAGCAGTTCGAAGTTCCTTGGCATTGCGTCGGCGACGAGCACGGCGTCGTCAACGATGAAGAGCTCGTCGCACTCTTCGATCAGTACGATGTCGACTACGTGATTCTGGCCCGCTACATGCGGGTGCTCTCCGCGGCGGCCTGTTGGAAGTACGCGGGCGGACGGATCGTCAACCTGCATCACGGCCTGTTGCCCAGCTTTCCCGGCATGCGCCCCTATCACGAAGCGTACTCCGCCCGCATGCTGACCTATGGCGCCACCTGCCACTTCATCGTGCCGGAGCTCGACGCGGGCAACCAGATTATCTACCAATCGACGTTCACTGTGCCGCCGGGGATGAAGCTCGACGAGATCCTCCGCCGCGGCCAGGAGGACAACGAGCCGCACTGCCTCGTCGAAGGCGTCCGCCGAGTCGTCGAGCGCGAGGTGCAGTTGCACTTCCACCGTGTGGTGGCGGGGCGGATAGAATAACGCTTGCGATGGCGCAGCATACTCTAGAGCGGCGTCACCCGAAGCACCTCCACCACCAAGTCGTCTTCGCTGACGGCGAAGATCGCCTTGAGTGGTGGCACAAATAGTGCCCGTAGACCCTCATGCAAGTCAACGCCCTTGGTCAAAGCATCGTCGGCCAATTGGACATCGATTGCATTTGCAGCCGCGGTCACGGCGTTACGATCGATTGCTGTGAGCCAAATCTCCGCTAGTTCATCGCTGACGCTCTTCGGCCAGACAACCGTGTAGCGGTTCATGGCCGCTCCAGCGACCGTAGATGATCGAGGACTTGTTGCGTCGTCAACCGAGGTTCGTCCGACGCAAGCCTGGTCTTCGCCAGGGCAATGTCTTGGTCGGAAAACCCGTGAGCAACGTAGCCAAGGCGTCGTCCGTGCTGATCGCGGATCTCCAAGTTGCTCGACGATTCAGTGATCAATCGGGCTTGCTGATCATCAACAACAATGTGCGGCACGCTCTCGTTCCTTATCGAACTGGTTAGACAAGCCCCGGGCAACTGTCGGTCAACTCCACCTTCATTATACCCACGAAACTCTACACATCACACGCCCGCACTCCGTGTCCCAGCGAAGCGATTTTGTCCGACCACGTCGGAATATACTCCTGGCCCACGTAGCCTTTGTAGCCGGTCGCTGCGATCGCCTTCATGATCGCCGGATAGTTGAGCTCTTGCGTGTCGTCGAGCTCGTTGCGACCCGGCACGCCAGCCGTGTGGTAGTGACCGATGTATTCGGCGTACTGCTTGAGCCGCACGATGACGTCTCCCTGCATAATCTGCACGTGATAGATGTCGAACAGCACCTTCATCCGCGGGCTGCCGATCCGCTTGCAGACATCGACCGCGAGCTCGATCTTGTCGCAAAAATAGTCGGGATGTCCTTTCATCTCGACATCGACCCGCGAGTTGAGCATCTCCAAGCAGAGCGTGACCTTTTGCTTCTCCGCGTGGCCGACGATCTGCTTCAGGCCGGCGACCATGTTGTTTTGCCCCTCGTCGAGGTAGATGCCGCGGCGGAAGCCGGAGAACGTGATCACGCTGGGATAGCCGGCCTCGCTCGTAGCATCAATGCTCTTGCGCAGCACCGCCAGGCACTCGGCGTGTTCTTCCTGTTGCGCAAAGCCCTTGGCAAAGTCGTGGCTGCTGCTGATTGCACAGACGAGGCCGTGCTTCTTCAGTGTCGGCCAGTGCTGGGGCGCGACGAGTTCCACGGACTTGAGCCCCATCCGCGCCGCCGCGGCGGCGAGCGTCTCGACGGGCATAGGGTTGAAGCACCAGTGAACCACGGATTGTTGAATGCGGTCATGCTTGACCTTGTACTCGGCGTATGCACGCGCGTCGGTCTCGCGCTGCTCGTCTTCCGCGGCCGTTGCCGTCGTGGCAGCCGAAAGTAGCGCGGAACCGCCCAGTGTTCCTAGGGCCTCTCGGCGGCTGATGAAAATGTTCGACCTCATCTTCGACCTCCAATAGCGGCGGCTTCCAACCGCCAGGACAAAAGCGGCGGCCGGAAGCCGACGTTACCTGTGCTAGCACTCACGTTAAGCCGGGCGCTTTCCAAAAACAAGACGCTCGACACAGTCGGCACAAAGGTTTAAAGCCACTCCCGCCGCGCGACCGATAATTCTCGGCCGCCACCGTTGCGCGCCGGCAATGTTGCCACGAGCTCGCCAGTCGAGGGACCGAATATGCAAGCCTTTGCCATCTCTGTCGTCTTGATGTCAAGCGCTTGCGGCGAAATCGCTGCGCCAATGCCGAACCACCAACAGCGTAACCTGGCGGCAGTGGTTCGCGGGAGCGATAGCCAGCCTCAGCGGAAGCCCTACGTGGCCTCCTTCGCGGGCGAGCGGTACGATAGCGGCAAAGGAGATTTCCATGTCGCGCCGCTATCGAGCCGCGGTGGTGCAGCTTCAGGCCGGCTCTGATAAGCTGGCCAATCTGGAGAAGGCCGAAAAACTCGTCGCTGCGGCGGCAGATGCTGGCGCCAAGCTCATTGCGCTGCCGGAGATGTTCAACCTCTACGGCCCATTCGAGCCGATTGTCGCCGCCGCCGAGACGGTTCCCGGGCCCACTAGTGACCACCTCGCCCAATGGGCCGTCTGCCACGACGTATTCATCGTCGGCGGCAGCTTTGCAGAGTGCGACGCTGCGACCGCAAAAGCCCGCAACACAAGTCTGCTTTTCGCACCCGATGGACGAATTCTAGCACGCTATTGTAAAGTCCACCTGTTCGATATTGACTTGCCAGGTCGCGTGACCAGCAAGGAATCCGATTGGATCACCGCCGGTTGCGAGACCACGGTCGCCGAGACGCCGCTGGGAAAAATCGGCCAGGCCATTTGTTACGATCTTCGTTTTCCCGAGTTGTTTCGTCGGCTTTCGGCCGAGGGCGCGGAGATTATCGTCGTACCGTCAGCGTTCACGCACACCACCGGCCGCGACCATTGGGAAATCCTCGTTCGCGCTCGCGCCATTGAGAACCAGTGCTACGTGCTAGCGCCGAATCAATGCGGCGAACCAGCGCCCGGCATGCGCACGTACGGACACTCGTTGATCGTCGATCCGTGGGGTCGTGTGCTCTCGTCGCTGGACGAAAAAGAAGGCTTTGCTGTTGCGGAGCTTGATCTTGAATCGATGGGGGTGATCCGATCGCAACTGCCGGCACATGCGCATCGCCGACTGTAAACGGAACGTCGTCGTCCGCACCGACGATCGCGCGAAGGGCGCGCATCATCGCGACAACTCATCAACAAAGCTTCCACATGCGGAAGTGCGCAGGTGCACGATCGTCGATGCGGCGCAAGCGCGCGATTCTTCCCTCTTTTGCGCGTGGGTTGAGTCGCAGAAAAAAAATCTTGGAGTGCTTCCTCCGCAATCTTCTTCGATCGCTTGACAAAAAATGAATGCGCACCACAATGGGCCAAAGTGTCGAGCGGTGATGATTGCGAATTGACCCACCGACTTCATGGTGGTTTGTAGCAGACCCGGTCGGGGCAGATTTCGGCAGACCGGATTCGAAGGGGTGTTGCTCTATTGCGCGTTTCGAGCGCTCATGGTGCGCCCCTGCAATTGTCCCGGCGCGCGGGGATCATCGCCCGATACTTTTTGGCCACGAGCAGTGGCCACTGCATGTGCGGCATATGCCTTCGGGGGGCGATGACTGGAGGGAGCGACAGTCGACGACCCAAGGGCCGGGAATTGGATGTCCCCCCCGACGTTTTGCCGCATTTCTTCGGCCGTGGCTGCAGTGCTAGAATGTCTGCGAACGGCAAACTTAGCGTTTTTGCCGGCGTTTCTTCGCATTTGCACAGACTTTCATGGCGCAAGCACTCATCGCGCTGGGCTCGAACCTCGGCGACCGGGCCGCCATGCTCGATCGCGCCGTCGAGTTGCTTCGCGATACCGGCGGCCTCGCAGTGTTGCGCGTCAGCCGCTGGTACGAGACGGATGCCGTCGGAGGACCGGACGGGCAAGGGCCGTACCTCAACGGCGCGGCGCTCGTCGACACGTCGCTCGATCCGTTTGCGCTAATGCGCGCCCTACAGGAGATTGAAACCGAACTCGGACGCATTCGCGCCGAGCGTTGGGGACCGCGGACGATCGATCTTGATTTACTGATGTACGATTCGCTGCGGCTCGAGGCGCGCGAGCTTACGATCCCGCACCGTCGGATGACCGAGCGGCGGTTTGTGCTAGCGCCCGCGACCGAGATCGCGCCGGACATGCGTCATCCGACGAGCGGCTGTTCCGTACGCGAGTTGCTGATGCGGCTGGAACAACGCCCACTCGTGATCGCCACAGTCGCGGAATTGCAGACGCTTGTTCGCGCGGAGCGCCTGGCAGGCAAACGTATTGGCCTCGTGCCGACGATGGGTGCGCTGCACGAGGGACACCTGAGCTTGGTCGATGCGGCCCGGCGCGAGTGCTCGTTCACCGTGGCGACCATTTTTGTCAACCCGACGCAATTTGGACCGAACGAAGATTACGCACGCTACCCACGAACCTTGGAGCAAGACCTGGCGCTGTTGGCGGCGCGCGGCGTGGACCTCGTGTTTGCGCCGCAGCGCGAGGAGATGTATCGGCCGGGCCACGCCACCACCCTGACCGTGGAAGGCGTGACCACGCGCTGGGAGGGCGAGTTCCGCCCGGGACACTTTGCCGGTCTGGCCACGATCGTGCTCAAGTTATTCAACGCCGCGCTGCCGGACGTCGCCTTTTTCGGCCAGAAGGATTACCAGCAATCGGTCGTCATCCGGCGGATGATCGTCGATCTTGACCTGCCGATCGAGATCCGCCTTTGCCCCACGGTGCGCGATGCCGACGGCTTGGCGCTAAGCTCGCGGAATCGGTACCTTTCGGCCGACGAGCGACGCCGCGGGCTAAGTTTGTCGCAGTGCCTCCGGCGAGCCGCCGAACTGTACCGCGCTGGCCAGCGCGACGCCGATCAGATCGCCGCGGCGATGATCAGCATTCTGTCGGCCGCGCCAGTGGAAATCGACTACGCGGCGATCGTGCACCCCGATACGCTCGAGCTCACATCGGTGGTTCGGCCGGGTTCCGTGGCGCTTGTGGCCGCCGGCGTCGGTACGACGCGGTTGCTCGACAACCAGATCTTTGAGTGACTTGTGGGTTGCTGAGAAGAGTTGGACGGTCTCTCTCCCGGTTCAAACCGTTAGCTGCGTTGCGTGTAATGCCGCCGTAGCCAAGCGCTCAGCCCGTCGAGACCGGGGAACAGCACGCGCTCCGTAATGTTGGCTTGATCCAAGCGGTCGCGGATCTCCCACTGCAATGCGGCCGGGATCCGCAGCCGCCGCACGACGGGCGGGTCGCGGGGCGAACGTTGACTATCCAGCCCGGCCAGGTAGTGGTCGAGCCGCATTTTGGCTACGGCTACATGTCCCGCTGGCCGCGACATGATCGAGAACAGACCTACCTGGTTCACGATTCGTGCGTCAATCGAGGGAGGCTCCAAAAAGACGACAAAGGGGTCGGGCGCGAGGGCGTCGAAGTCATCCAGATTGGCGACGGCTTCCTGCAACGTCTCCACCGAGAACACGCTCTTGCGGTAATCATCGAGCTGCTGCCGAAGTGCGGAGGGTAAATATCGGTTCGTCGTCCGATAGTTGACGCACCAGACGAAGCCATCGGCGACTGGTTCCTCGGCGCCCAGCGCCGCGGTAACAAAGTGCAAGGCCACGTACGGCGAATAGGTCCAATCCAGCAAGCGTGTCGGCAGCCCATGGTGTTGCGCCACCGCGAGCCAATTCCACACCGACTCGCCGGGGTCGACCTGCAGCCGCGCGTATTGACGAAAATCGCTCAACAAGAGCTTTTCTACGCGCGGATGATGATCGCCTAATCGCGTAATTACCGGAGCCAACTCGTCGTCATCTTCGCAACAGCCACGATAGACGTACGGCGAGCGGTGCCGCTTGAGCTTACCATCCCAAGCATGCGCACACAGTTCTTCTATAAGTTCCGGCCAGGTGGCGACAGACTGGCCCATACGGTCGCGGCAAGCGATGCAAATCGCTTGCCGAGCGCCACGTATTCCTCGTTGGTCACCGGGGTGGCCCGGCCGCCACGGGAGGGAAGGAGATTGCCGGGCCACCCGTTTGCCTTAACCCTGACAGCGCCGCCGGGCGGCATTGCACAGCCTTCGCAGCGCTGCAAGTTGAGTGCCCTTCAGGTAGGCTTGCGGCGCTGCCTAACCATTCGCCACGGCAAAACACGCAGAAAACTCGGTTCATCGCTCAGAAAAAAGTGGGCAGCCGGTAGGAAGCCATGACTGCCGAGCGCGCTGAAGCTCGCGGGCTTGATTATGCAACAGTCTTTTTGGTCAAGCGAGAGTCACACACCGGCGCGCGGCGATCGTCTAAAACGGAAACTGTTCATCAAGGGTTGCATTGGAAAGCTCGACGAGGAACTTTGACAGCCGCGGCACGAGCAGTTCCATGTACCGCCGGGCTTTGTCCGCCGAGGCGGCATGTGGATTTCCGACGCCGGTGTTGGTGGTCAGCACATGCCATGGCCGCGTGATGCTCACCCAGCCGCGGTTCACCGCCTCGAACCGCGTCTTGCGGGTGGCGCCTTCGTCGGCCGCGAGCGTGCCGTCGGCGTTCTTCGCCACCAGGTGAGGGTGATACGCCAGAATGAACGAGGTCTCCATCTCGCCGGCGTGATCGTCGGGCTGAGTAAACACCTCGTCGTAGACGTCGGCCAGCACCGTGTACCAATTGCACAAGAACAGATGCGCGGAGGTGCGACCGTACAGCTCCCGCAACAAGGCCTTAAGGTCATTGCCGCCGTGGCTGTTCAAAAGCACGATTTTCCGCACGCCATGATGCGCAAGGGACTCGACCAGATCGGTGATTACTGCAAACAGCGTCGAAGGGTTGACGTTCATCGACAGCGGAAACGCGCGCTGGTTCGTCTCGGTGCCATAGGGAATGGTTGGCAAGAGGACGACACGGGCCCCTTGCTCGTGCGCCGCCTGACAGATGGCGTCGCCGATGGCGTCTGCCTCAAACACGTCCGTCCCATACGGCAAGTGCAAATTGTGCGGCTCGGTTGCTCCGAGGGGCAGCACCGCAACTTCGTACGGGTGCGCTTTGACGTAGCCGTAGTTGGCTTCAACGAGTTTCCAAGGACGCATAGGAATGGGGAGTTCGGAGTGCGGAGTATGGAGTGCGGTGACTCGTCACCGCTTTGGATTTCATTACGGCCTGATTAGCGAAGTGACGTCGTATGTCGAGACTCGATTTGCAATAGAAAGTGCCGGCAGCTCGCCCCGCACTCTATAAAAATCCGACGCTGCGCGTTCATCATTCATCGTTCATCGTTAGCATGAATCTTCGATATTCGCCATCAAGTTGCTCATAGCTTTTCCCACAAGCTTTCGCCAGTGTATGGGCGTCGGCCTTGCCCGTATAGACAGCGATGAGCGTTTCGATGAACGGCTGGCGGTGGCGCCCACCGTCGGCGTGCAGGAAGAACCAGGCCTGACCGGCGATCTGGCTGTAGATCTTGGGCAGCCGCTGGTCGCGCTGTAGGTCATGCATGCCAAGCCATGTCACTTCGCTCAACGGCACATAAAACTGGTCTTCCAAGAGCCGCTTGCGAGCAGCCGGCACGCGGCCCTCGCGGGGGCCGCCTAGCGTGTACCAATGCTCGTGCTCGACGAGCGACTCCATGTAGCACGCCACCGCTTCGACCGCCCAGAAGTTGCTGCGTGTGCCGGCCGCGTTGCTGGTCTGCCGGGTCTCCTGGAAAAGCTGGTGTGTCCCCTCGTGCAACAGCGTGCCGGCGTACTGCTCATCGCCGGCAAAGAAGTACGCGGTCCGCGGACGAGCGAAGTAGATCCCCAGCGTGATCTCGATCTGCGGCTGGAGCGGGCGAAGTGCGTTCTTGTATTCGTCGCGATTGCGGAAGTAAGTCACTTGATGCCGAGGGCGCACCATGGTCTTCGTCCCGCGCCCGGAGCCACCGGAGTTTTCCGCATCGCCATCTTCGAACCACCGCTGCATCGTCGTCGAGGGCGAGTAATAATCGACGAAGACGTGCCGCCAGACGTCATACAGCTCCTCCAGCCGGCGCGAAAGCCCTACGCCTTCCTCGAGGCTGTGGTTCGTCGTCACGACGTAATGCTCGCTCTCGATCCGCCAACCGGACCCGATGGCGCTATGCAACCGCTCGTCTTCCGCGGCGGTGAGCCACCTGCCGCGGAAAAAGCGCTGGCCCTGCTCATAGCGCTTGGCATGACGCGCCGGAAGCCAGCCGAACTTTTCATGGTGCGCCTGCCCGGCAACGAGCCGCCTGGCCGTGTCAGGAAGGGCCCAACCGCCATTATAGCGCTCATAGCCCAGGATCGCCCGCGCTTGCGCATGGTCAGGGTTTTCTCGGCAAGCTTCACGGACCAGGTCGAACGACAGTGCGTAGTCTTGCGCGGCATGCGCCTGTTTTGCCAAGCGCAAGAGCGCGGTCGCCTGCGCCTCGCGAAGCTCTATGAAGCGCTGCCAGAATTCACTTGCCACCGCGTCGGCACTGTAAATGTGCTTTGGCGGATCGCGGGATTCCGGCAGTTTGAAGATGTACGCCTTGAGCGGATCGCGGATCGGAAGCCAGCCGCGCACCAGCGCGGCGGCCTCGGTCAGCTCGCGCCCTTCGCACCACTGCGCCAGCTCGGCGAGCTGGTCGCGGAACGACGCTTCAGCCGCGTCGCGTCGCGCGAGAAGTTCGTCCGCTGCAAACGAAGTCTGCACTTCGCCCGCGCGCGCCACCACTGCATACAGAGACAAGAGCGCAGCGGCAATCAGCAGTCGAATCATGCGACGTAGCAAGCATAAGGCGTGGTGCCACTCCGTTGTAGTAGGCACACTCCGTGTGCCGTTCCGCACATGGAGTGTGCAGTCTACAAGAGGCGGCTACTCCAGTTTACCACGTCCGATCGCCGCTTCTATATCGCACTGCGAGTCGTATTATATTTGCAAGTGCTGAACCCTGAACCCTGAACCCTCGACCCTACTCCGCAAAGGCCGCGTCGAACGCACGTCCGCTCGGCTGAAAGTCGATCTTCTTAACGAACTCGGCCGCCTCTCGAGCCCCGTGCTCCCGGTCCATGCCGCTATCCTCCCATTCAACCGACAACGGACCGTCATACTTGCAGTCATTGAGTGCGCGGATGATTTCGCCGAAGTTCACGTCGCCGTGGCTGGGCGAGCGGAAGTCCCAGCCGCGTCGCGGGTCGCCAAAGTTCAAGTGGCTCCCCAATAGCCCCGTGCGGCCATTGAGATTGACTTTCGTGTCTTTCACATGGACGTGGTAGATGCGATCCGGGAACTCGCGAATGAACTCGACCGGGTTCACGCCCTGCCAGATCAAATGGCTGGGGTCGAAATTGAACCCAAATTCCTCCCGATAGTCGAGCGCCTTGAGCGCTTGCTCCGCCGAATAGACGTCAAACGCGATCTCGGTCGGATGGACTTCCAAGGCAAACTTCACGCCGCACTCGTGAAACACGTCGAGGATCGGGTTCCACCGCTCGGCCAACAGCTCGAATCCCGCCTGGATCATCTTCTCGCTGACCGGCGGAAAAGAGTACAGCAAATGCCAAATGCTCGACCCGGTGAAGCCGTT
This sequence comes from Pirellulales bacterium, assembly GCA_040901795.1. Taxonomy (GTDB): domain Bacteria; phylum Planctomycetota; class Planctomycetia; order Pirellulales; family JALHPA01; genus JBBDYH01. Next base: position 43,926 of record JBBDYH010000172.1, on the reverse strand, counting down.
CACTACACTCACGCCCAGCTTCTGCGCCGCCCGCGCCGTGTTCTTCATTTCTTCGATGGCGCGCCGGTTAACGCCGGCCGGGTCGCCGTCCCCCCAGATGTACGGCGGCAGGATGGTCTTATGCCGCTCATCGATGACGTCCAGCACCGCCTGACCGACGAGGTGATTGCTGATCGCATGGCACTCCAGCTCATAGCGGTCCAACAGGTCGCGCTTGCGGGCACAATAGCCGTCATCGTTGAGCGCCTTGTCAACCTCGAAGTGGTCGCCCCAGCAAGCCAGCTCGATGCCGTCATAGCCAAATTCACTTGTCTTGCGCGCCATGTCTTCGATCGACAGATCGGCCCATTGGCCCGTGAACAGTGTGACGGGACGTCCCATGCGAAGCTCCTTGAAGTGGAATGAATAAAAACGGAGTACCACACCGGGGCAATGTTGCCCGGCCGGGCTTTCACTCTTCGCTGTGTTCTGCGTCATTTTGCCCGGATTCCACGGCGATAGCAACTGAGCAAGCTTTGTAAGTGGCATTGTCGAGCGCCGTGGCGGCCCAGTATCCTTCCGCCGCATTCCCACACGGACGCCGCTCAATACACCCTAGGTTTCCTTGCTGTTTATGAGCACGCATTGCCCCCGTATCCTCATCGTGCGCCTGAGCGCCATCGGCGACTGCCTGCACGGTTTGCCGGTGCTCTGCGCTCTGCGCGACGCGCTTCCCAGCGCCCACCTCTCCTGGGTAGTCGAAGGCCGCACGGCCGACTTGCTGCGCCGCCATCCCGCCCTGGATGCCGTCGTCCAAGTGCCGCGCAAATGGCTCAAGTCGCCCCGTGCCGTCTGGCGCGCCCGCCGGCAGCTCCGTGGCTTACGGCCTGATGTGGCGATCGATCTGCAAGGGCTGACCAAAAGCGCAATCGCCGCCTGGCTGTCGGGAGCGCCGACGCGGATCGGCTTTTCCGGGCGCGACGGACGCGAAGTATCGACCTGGCTGAACAATTCGCTCGTGGAACCGATGATGACGCACGTCATCGACCGTAACCTGGAGCTGCTTCGGCCACTAGATGTCGCGCGTGATGAGGTTCGCTTCGGCCTGCCGTCGTTCGATAACGATGACACCGCGATCGACCGCTTCCTTCGCGACCGCGGCTTGAGCGCTGGCTTTGCGCTGTTGAACGTCGGCGCGGGCTGGCCGAGCAAGCGCTGGCCGGCCGATCGTTTTGCCGAGGTGGCCCGATATCTCGGCGAACGCTATCACCTGCGGTCGGTCATCGCTTGGGCCGGCGACGAAGAGCGTCGTTGGGCCGACCAGATCGTTGTGGCGGCCGGCGGTTTTGCCCACATGGGGCCCCAAACGACGCTCACGGAACTGGCGGCCCTGTGCCATCGGGCAAAGTTCTTCGTCGGCTGCGATACTGGGCCCCTGCACTTGGCCGTTGCCATGGGAACGCCGTGCATCGGCCTCTACGGCCCTACCAGCGCGAGGCGAAACGGTCCCTATGGCGACCGACAGATCGCTTTGCAGCGGGCGCGGCTTGCCGATAACACACGCAAGTCACTGCGTATCGGCGACAACGCCTCGATGCTGGTCATTTCGGTCGAGGATGTCTGCTCCGCCTGCGATGCGATGATGGAACGCTTCCACGCGGATCAAGCACCCCGGCGATGCTTCGAGCGTTTGGCGGCATGACGGCGGCGACGACTGCGGACGGATCGAAAAATTGATTCGGTATCTGGTTCAATCTAGGTTGTTCGCATCCGGTTGCGCAGACGCGCGGCTTCGCCATCGGCCTGCTGCCACGTAGTCGAGCACGCCTGCGACGAGCTTTAGAAGCTGGGGCTCGGCGGCATTGGCGATGGCGATGATACGGTTAATGTCGGCGGGCGCCAGAGCGTCTGGGAGGCACATGTCGGTGACGACGCTGAAGCCGACGACGGCCAGGTCGCAGTGCCGCGCGACAAGGACTTCGGGCACGGTGGACATCCCCACGGCATCGGCGCCGATCTGACGGAGGAAGCGATATTCGGCACGCGTCTCCAGGTTTGGCCCGGCGACCGCGACGAGCACGCCTTGCTGCGCCACGAAGTCTTCGCGCCGCGCAATGGCCAGCGCAACGTCGATCAGCTTGCGATCGTACGGTTCGCACATGTCGGGGAACCGGGGCCCCAGACGATCGTCGTTGATGCCGATCAGGGGGTTGTCGCCCATCAGGTTGATATGGTCCTCGATGACCATGATCTGGCCGAGATTGAAGTATGGGTTCAGGCCGCCGACGGCGTTGCTCACGACGAGCAACTCGGCGCCGAGGGCGCGCATCACGCGCACCGGCAACGTAATCTGCTTGAGCGCATAGCCCTCGTAGGCGTGGATGCGGCCTTCCATCGCTATCACTGGCAGGCCGGAGAGTTGACCGCAGACGAGGCGGCCCCGGTGGCTGGTTGCGGTGGATATTGGAAAGTGCGGGATCTCCTCGTAGTCGAACGTGGCCTCGACGGCAATTCTTTCGACCAGTCCGCCGAGTCCAGTGCCGAGGATAATGCAGGCGCGGGGAGATGTGGGCCACTTCTTGCGGATGGCGCCGACGGCTTGTTCGATCTGTGCGTGGAGCTCGAGCATGGTGAGTGGAGTCAATACTTCGGACTAAGCGGGAACGCGAACAAATATGATAGGCGTTCTTGCTGCGGGCGTCACGCACAAGTTGGAGTTCAAGCTTCAGCTTGCCGCACAGCCTAAAGGCTGAACTCCAACCAGTCACTATCCCTTGCACTGGGCGAGACGTACTTTCGCCCGCGCGGCGGCCTCGTTTGCGGCGCGCGGCTCGAGGGCTTCCGATTTGAGAATCGTAGGCTTTGGCGACCGCCGGCGAATGGCGATCAGCGCTACGGCCCCCAGAATCAAGACCGTGGCCAGGCCGACATTGGCGGTCAGTACCTCGCCGCCGATTGCCGCGCCCAGGAATACCGCGACCAGCGGATTCACGTAAGCGTATGTCGAGACGACTGACGGACGCGCAACGCGCAAGAGCCACATGTAAGTGGTGAACGCCAAGAGAGATCCGAACGTCACCAGATATGCAAACGACAGCCACGACCGGGTCGATACGGCCGCTGGATCGAAGTTGCCCGCTTCTCCCAGCCCCAGGCCCACGACGAACATCAGCCCGCCGCCGCAAAGCATCTGTAGCGACGTGTTCAAAAGCGGCGGATCAAGGCGCCGCGCACGCTGCGAGAAAAGCGAACCGAGCGACCAGACGACGGGGGCGGCGCACATGGCCAGCACCGCCCACAGCCGCGGCGCGCCGTCGTCGGCGGCCTGCGGTTGAATCAACAGTGTCACGCCCACAAAACCCAGCGCGACGCCCAACCACACGACGGCGCGGGGCCTTGGGCCGTGGAAAATGAGCCAGTCGAAGAGCATCATCCAGAGTGGTGTGGTGGTGATGATCAATGCCGCCACCCCGGAGGGAAGCCATTGCTCAGCCCACGTCACCAGGCCATTGCCTCCCAACAGCAAGAGAGCGCCGAGAAACACCGCACTTTTCCAATCGGCCAGCTCCGGCCGCGGCGCCCCGCGCAGTCGCAGCCAAGCGTAGAGAATCCCGCCGGCGAGCAAGAACCGCGCGCCGGCCATCAGAAACGGCGGCATCGTTTCCACGCCCCAGCGGATCGCCAGGTACGTCGAGCCCCAGACCACGTAGATCACCAGCATGCCGGCGACCAGCGCCAGGCGGCTACATCGACTCGGTTCGCCGCGGGAAGTGCACTGGCCGTCGGTCATGGCATTTGATGATAGCCGAAAGGAGGCGGGCGGGTGAGGGAAGGACAATCGCAGCGCCGGGCGGGTTCGCCGCTCTCCGCGGAAAAACTATTATTCGATGGCGGGCAAGTGGGATGGGGCGTGGCAGCGTTGATGGGCGAGGCCCGGATGGTATCATGTGAGCAGCGGCAGGTGCTTTCATTGGCCACGCCTAACGGTGGGCGCGGTTCGGCCAGCTTGTCGATTCGGAGGGCAATTCAATGGCAGTTCCCATCCAACTCTGGCAGTTTACCGTCCGCGACTACGATCGCATGCTTGCAAGCGGTATCCTCAACGACGATGATCGCGTGGAACTTATTGACGGCGAGGTGCGCGAAATGAGTCCAATCGGCGAGCTGCACGCTTCAACGGTTGATCGACTCACTGAGTTGATGGTGAAAAAAGTCGGTCGCCGCGCCATAGTGCGCACCCAAGGTCCGATTGTGCTCAACGACTTCACCAAGCCGCAGCCTGACTTGGTGTTATTGCATCGGCAGGATGACTTCTATGCGACGCGCACGCCTCAACCTGATGATATCTTCCTGGTCGTCGAAGTTTCCGATACGACGCTCGACTACGATCGCCTCGAAAAGACGCCGCGCTATGCGGCTGCCGGCATCGCCGAAGTCTGGATCATCGACGTCTTCGGCCAGTCGATCGAACAGTACTCGCAACCCGCAGGCGGCGGCTATCGCCAGGTGGAGACGTTGCAGCATGGTCAATCCATTCGCTCGAAGTCGCTTGAGCAGCTTGCGTTGGAAGTCTCCGATGTGCTGGGTTAGGTTCCGGCCTCGACACGGCTTCGGGGCGTTCGCTCCCATTTGCTGCCTACTCGCTCTATTTGCCGGACTCTGTTGTTATGCGTTGCCAGCACGTGCCGCCGAAGCTACGGCCGCTCCCATACCGCTGCCGCAAGCGCACGCGCATAACGACTATGAACACGCGCGTCCACTGATCGACGCCCTGGACCACGGGTTTTGCAGCGTCGAGGCCGACATTTTCTTGCGCGACGGCCGACTGCTCGTCGCTCACGACGCCCGCGATTTGCGCCCGGAGCGCACGCTCGAAGGGCTCTATTTGCAGCCCCTCGCAGCGCGCATCAAGGCCCACGGCGGCCGCGTTTACAAAGATGGCCCGCGGTTCTGGTTGTTGGTTGACCTGAAGACCGAAGGGGAGCCAACGTACAAGGCTTTGCACGAAGTGCTGGCGCAATATCGCGAGATGCTCTCGACGACGCGCGATGGCAAGCATCAAGTGGGCGCCGTGACGGTAGTCATCTCCGGAAACCGGCCGATCAACTTTATCAAGTCGCAATCGACGCGCTACGCGGGCATCGATGGACGGCTGGCCGACTTGAAGTCCGATGCACCGGCGCATCTAATGCCGATGATCAGCGACAACTGGACGTTGCGTTTTTCCTGGCGCGGCACGGGGAAGATGCCCGAGGCGGAGCGAGACCGCTTACATTCCATTGTTGAACAAGCGCACGACCGCGGCCGTATCGTCCGCTTCTGGGGCACGCCGGAATCGACGGCGCTGTGGCGCGAGCTTCGCGATGCCGACGTGGATCTAATCAACACAGATAAACTGCCGGAGCTACGCGAGTTCTTATTAGAGAAATGAACAGGTTGTTGCTTTTACGGAGCTTGCCGTGCGTGCGCCTTACCGTTGGCTACTATTGACTCTGTTCGTTGTCCTTAACGGTTTCGTTCTCTACTGGGCATGGCAACAGTTCGCGGACCCCGTGGCGCCTGGCACGGAACCTAAGGCGGAGGCTCGTCGGCGAGGTTCCGAGGAGTTTCGCAGCACGGACAGCATGGCTTACGATCTGATCGCCAAATGGAACCGCGATCCGGCGACCGATATTCGCTCGGACGCCCTGCCCACGGCGGTTCAGTCCTTGCCGGAGGCGGAGTGCATTGGACTTCCCACCGGCGCCAAAGCGATCTACTCCAGCTTTCTTGCACCCGCGGTACGTCGAGACCTGGACATTGCGGTGACGGGTTTTTTGCAGGCCACCCGAGAAAGCAAGCCCGAAGGGCTCATCGCGTACATGCGCGAGCGAGGCCAATCGGTCAACCGCAAATACCGAAAGTTCATGGAACGGGCACTTCTAAAGCGCGGCATGACTGATGTAGAGAAGCTCAGCGATGAGGAGGTGTATGTCGCTGGCATCGCGAGCAGCAAACTCGGAAGCGACACTCACTGGCGCGGACTGGTGGCCAATTCAAGCTGTCGCCAGTTCTGGGACGGCAAACACGTTCCGCTCAATCGCATGCGGTTCGACGAGAATTCAGCGCCCGGCACACCGCCGGGACAGTTGGAGCAGGCCGCGTTTTTGATGCGGATACTGCATGGGAACAGCAGTAATCGATGTAACTTTATCAGCGACACCGGTTCGCTCCAGGATGCGCACCGGGACGATCCAGAAGTGTTGCTTTGCGATTTACAACTGATCATCGAGCTCGATGAGTCGTATTCGCGGGTCAAAGCCGCGTACCTCCTTCGATTCTGGTTCAACCCTCGGGTTAAAAAGTGGCAGCCGGAAGCTTTGATGGGCTTCGCCACCGATCCTCACAAACTGGCATTGCCTTCTGTCATGTTCTAACGAAATCAGCCACGCCGGTCGCTCACCGCCCCTACGGCGGAGGAGGTTGTGTGCGAGGTTGCAACAGGAACGAAGTTATCAGCCCGGACAGCGTCGCCAGCCCCAGCGCGATGATTGCTTGCCAGGCGTGGTAAAACGCGTGAAATCGCGCCGGGGCCAGACCTTCCAGACGGCGGTTCAGGTCGCGGACGTAGACATCATCGCGGTCCTCATAAAACACATCGGACACGGTGGAATCGATCCGAATGAAGGCGTCGTGAATCAAGCGCGACGTCAGGAGCTGCTTTTCCAACGGCGCGAGCGGGTCCAAATAAATCGTCGCCAGATACACCCACGCAACGATCGCGAACGGCACGCAAAACGTCCGGCGAATTGGGGCGGCCCAAGCCGTGATCGTACAGCCGAGCGTAATCGCGTAAGCCAAGGTGACCACCAAATTGGTCCAGAGCGAAGTCCGGTGCACGACCGCAGCCGAACCAAGAGCCGTCACGGCGGTCGCCAGCAAGAGAGTGGTAATCGAGAATCGCATGGAAATCGATCTGACCTAGGGATAGACCTGCTTGCCGCCCAAGTATGTCGCCTCAACCTTCGTTTCGCGGAGCGCCACCGCCGGGCAGGTGAGTACGTCGGTCTCGAGGATCGCGAAATCGGCGAGCTTGCCGGGTTCGAGCGTGCCAGCCACTTTGTCGAGGAACAGCACGTAAGCATTGTTGGCCGTGTAAAAGCGGAGAGCCTGCTCGCGCGTCAGTGATTCCTCGCGGTGCAGCGGTTGGTCCATCCCGCGCGGCACTCGCACAACTGAGATCCACATGCCCAGAAACGGGTTGTACGGGTTGACCGAGCGGAACGAGCCGATCTTCTGCATGTGGTCTGAGCCGCCGCCCGCGATGCCGCCCGCGGCGAAGATCGACGCCAGCGGCTGGAAATACCGAAGCCGGTCGCTGCCGAATTGAGCCAGCAACGTTTTGCCATCGAGCCAGAGCCAGGCGGGCTGGATGTCGACGACCACGCCGAGGGCCGCGGCCTTCTCAACCGCCTCGCGGCTCATGAAGTTCGAATGCGTGAGGCAGGGGCGGCGGTCGCGAATCGGCTGCTTACGGTTGAGCTCTTCGTAGACGTCGAGCAACGTGTGTACGGCGCCGTCCCCGACGGAGTGGGCGGTGAACTGCAAGCCCGCCTCGAGCGTGGACTCGACAATCGGCAGCAACTTCTCGCGCGGGATGTAGAGCAAGCCGCGGTACTGGGGGTCTTGGATCGAGTAGATTTGACTGACGCCCCAAGGCTCGCGCATGTACGCGCTCCCGGTGAGCATGCCGCCGTCGAGGAACGTCTTGATGCCGACGATCCGAAGCATATCGTCGCCTTTGACCAGCGGATGCTCGGCAACTTTACGGATGGCGGCCTGGATATTCTCGACGTCGCCGTCGGTGCCGACGCCATGAGAGAGTGCCATGCGGACGGTGAGTTGGTCGCCCGCATGGAGCAGGCGATAGCGCTCGATGTCTCCTGAGTTGGCGTTGCGATCGGAGATGGCGGTGATGCCTACTGAGTTGTAATCGCGGAAAAGCGACTTGAGACGCCGCAGGCGATCCTCCTGCGAGGCCGACTTGCCGGTGGATTCGCTTTTGATTAGGTACGTACACGAACGCAGGATCCCCGTGGGCTCGCCCGTGGAGGGGTCGCGCTCCAAGTAGCCCTTGCCGGTGACTTTAGAATCCTTGTCGATGCCGCTGAGCTTCAAGGCGAGCGAGTTAACCGAGGCGTCCGGCCCCGTGGAAAAGACCACGGGATTGTTCGGCGCTGCGCGATCGAGCTCCTCGCGCGTGGGATAGCGCTGTTCCTTGAGCCGCGTGACGAACACCTGGCGCACCGTGATCCACTTCCCCTCGCCGACGGCGGCGGCGCGCGACTTGATGTACTCAAGCACCTCGGCGATGGTTTCCATCGTCGGGATTTCGTGGTCGAACTCGTGCATCGCCGCGCCGCCAGGGTGCGTGTGCGAATCGATGAGGCCGGGAACCACCGTCTTGCCGGACAAGTCGATAACCGTCGTGTCATCGCCGCGAAGTGCCAGAATGTCGTCATTCTTGCCCAGCTTGACGATGCGAGCGCCGGAGACGGCCATGCCCTGATGAATCGAAAAGGCGGCGTCGACCGTGACGATCTTGCCGTTGTGCAGAATGAGCTCTGCCTTTTCGGCCGCGAGAGACCGAGCGTCACTCAGCCAAAGAACCGCAATGAGTGTCGAAAGTATTGTGTGACGGAACATAAAACCCTCCACCTATTACGGCAAGGAACACAGACGGCCACAGATAAAAACAGATGGCCGCAGATCAACGAGCAAGGAAACGGACTAGTCGTTCGTCTGTGTTCATCTGTCTTCGTCTGTGTGTGTCTGTGTTCCCTCCTTAACGAAAGCGATTGACGGAGTAAGGCGACGGATCGACGTGCGGTGTTTCGCCGGCGATCAGTTCGGAGAGCAGCTTGCCCGTGGCGGGGGCCATCGACAGACCCAGCATATTGTGTCCAGCGGCCAGATACAAATTGTTGTACTTCGGACTCTTGTCGATGACCGGCACGCTGTCGTAGGTCATGGGCCGCCAGCCGTACCAGGTTTCTTGGACCGGCTCGCAGTAGGGATCGCGCAGGCAGGCGGCCGCGCCGCGACGAAGCAGCTCGAGCCGCTCCGGACGGAGCGACGTGTCGTAGCCGGCGAACTCCATCGTCGAGCCAAGACGGTATCCGCTCTGCATCGGCGTGACGCCGACGCGATGCTCCATGAGCAGCATCGGGATCCGCGGGCAGACAGCCGGCCGGGGCATGGTGATCGAATAGCCTTTGCCGGGCTGGATTGGCAGGCGGCAGCCGACGTGGCCGGCCAAGAGCGGCGTCCAAGCGCCGGTGGCGATGACGAACACGTCAGCGGAAAGTTCGCCGTGCGAGGTGATCGCGCACGATGCATGCTGGGAGGCGCTACCCGAGGAACCCGCGAAACCTTGGAACTCGCAATTCTCCAGGATTTCCACGCCGCGAGCTGCAAGCACGCGGCGCCATTCGGTCATCAGTCGGTCGGGGCGAAGATGCGCGTCGTCATCGTAGTAAAACGCTCCGGCCAGGCCCGGCCGCAAAGCAGGCTCGAACTCGCTCAGCGCGTCGCCGTCCAAACGCTTAGCGGGCAAGCCGAAGTGCTCGGCCAGGATCGCGTCGGTTTGAGCGTAAGCGTCCAAACCACGGCGCGTGTTGTACACGAAGAGCAGCCCCTCGGTTTGCCATTCGCAGGCGAGGGTTTCCCGCGAGATCAGCTCCTGGTAGAGCGTCCGTGAAGACTCCAGCAGTGCATGGCAGGCATCGCCCGCGGCGAGCATGTCGGCCGTGTTGCAGCGGCGCGCGAAGCGGAAGAGCCAGCTCCACAGCCTCCAATCGAGCCGGGGCTTGATGTGGAACGGCGAGTTCTTCCGCAGCATCGAAGACAGGGCGTACCGCACCGCTCCCGGCACGGCCAGCGGCAGGACGTGGCTCGGCGAGACAAACCCGCAGTTACCATGCGAGCAGCCGCCGCCAATTCGGCCGCGGTCGATGATTGTGACTTGCCAACCTCGCTCGCGAAGGTGGTAAGCACACGCGACGCCGATCACACCGCCGCCGATAATCACCGCCCGGCTCACGTTGGTTCTCCCGAAATGATGCCGTGGCGAAAGGGATCTGCCGGGTCAAGCAAGAGTGTGGCTTCAGCGGTGATGTAGCCGCGGCCGATGATGGTGGGGATGATCTGGTCGTTGCGCATCGTCGCTTGGCCTTCGAAGATTGTGCCCAGAATTCCCTCCTGCCGCCAGATCTGACCGGGTTGCAACTTGCCGTCGGACAGCAGGCAGGCTAGCTTGGCGCTGGTGCCGGTGCCGCAGGGGGACCGGTCGTAAGCGCGGCCAGGGCAGAGGACGAAGTTCTTGCTGTCGGCAGCGGCCGTTGCCGGCGGACCAAAAAGCTCAATATGGTCGATCTCCGCACCGTTCGCTCCGGCGACGCCAGAACGAGCGAGCGCATCGCGGATCGCGCAGCAGAGTGCCGTCAGCCGCTCGACATTGGCAAACGATATTTCTTCGCCGTGTCGCTCGACCAGATAAAACCAGTTGCCGCCCCAGACTACGTCCCCCGTAATGTCGCCGTGACCTTCGACCGGCACCGTGATGTCTTTTGCCAGCCGGTAGCTGGGAACGTTGGTGATCGATACGCGGCCGTCAGCCTGCAGTGTCGTCACAACTCGGCCGACGGGGGTTTCCAACGTCTGCTCGCCGGGCTGGATCCGGTTTAAGTAAGCGAGCGTGGCGACGACGCCAATCATGCCGTGTCCGCACATGCCGAGGTAGCCGACGTTGTTGAAGAAGATGACGCCAGCCGTGCATGTGCGATCGACCGGCTCGCAGAGTAGGGCGCCGACAAGGACGTCCGACCCACGCGGTTCGAGGATCACGGTGCGACGCAAATCATCGAACCGTTCGCGGAAGAGCCGCAAGCGGTCGGCGAGCGGACCGCTGCCGAGTTCCGGTCCGCCGGTGAGGATTACGCGCGTCGGCTCGCCGGCGGTGTGGGAATCGAGGACGCGGATGCGCTGGAAGTCGGACATTGGGAATATATTGTGAAGGGAACGCTCTCCGTGCCGTTCCGGATGCGCCATTTGATACCGCCATGTCGCCTCGGCCAACGGAACGGCACCTGCCACGGCGGGCAAGCTTCGGCCGTTCCCTACAGAGCGGGTGCTCCATGGCTCGATGGCGAGGTTTTGATCGTCTGCCGTACAAGCCGCACGATTCGCTCGCGCTCTTCGCCCACCAATGGCAGCCGCGGCGGGCGGACGTGCTCGCTGCCGACGCCGCACACCTGCATGACCAGCTTGATGTACTGCACGAGCTTGACGTGCGTGTCGAGGTGCAACAGTGGCGTGAACCAGCGGTAGAGATCGCGGGCTGGTTGCCATTGGCCGCTGTTGGCGAGGTCCCATAGCTTCCGCGATTCGGCGGGAAAGGCGTTCACCAGGCCCGACACCCAGCCATCGATGCCAAGCACCAGGCTTTCAAGCACGAGATCGTCTACGCCGCAGAATAATGTGTACCGGTCGCCACATGCATTGTGCAGGTCGGTGATGCGTCGCACGTTCTCGGACGACTCCTTGATGGCGACGAACTTCGGCTCGTCGGACAGATCGGCAAACATGGTCGGCGTAATATCGACGTGGTACGACACAGGGTTGTTGTAGACCATGATTGGCAGGTCCGACGCCCGAGCGACGCCGCGGAAGTGCGCAACCGTCTCGCGCGGGTCGGACTTGTAAACCATCGCCGGCAGGACCATCAGGCCGTCGACGCCGGCGCGCTCGGCATCCACCGCAAACCGGCAGGCCAGAGACGTCGTGTACTCGGCGACCCCGGTGAGCACCGGGACGCGGCGGCCGACGTGCTCGACGGTCGCACGCAGCACATCGAACTTTTCGCCGTATTCCAGCGAGCAGTTCTCGCCGACGGTACCAAGCATAATGAGCCCGTCAACGCCGGCTTCAAGCAGGCGGTCGAGGCAGCCCAGCGTGGCCGGAATGTCGAGCTCGCCGTTTGAACGAAATTGCGTGGTAGCGGCGGGAAAGATGCCTTGCCAGGAAGCGTTCATGGTTTCCCTCTAAGGCCCGGAGGACCGGCAGGTAGTAGCCCTGCCCGGAAGGGCAGGGTTGGCGACAAATAAGAATACAAAGAGGTCCGGAGGACCGACACTCCGGGCCTGATTTGACATCACGTTCAACGACAAGTAGCGTGTTGCAAAGACCGCTTGCTGTCAATCCCGTCCATCGCTGGAGTGTGAACCGGCAGTGATTCGTTTAATCGCAAATCCTGGAACCGCGTTGCTTTTGGCAATCGTCACCGGCGTCATGCTTGCCCCCACCAAGCCGGCCGCCGCACAGGGCACAAAGGGAGACTACGAACGCGCCAGCAAGCTGCGCGAACGGACCCGCGGCAAGGTGCTCAAGGCCACGGTCACGCCCCACTGGTTCGACGAGAACAACCGCTTCTGGTATCGGAACAATCTGGGCGACGACAAGCGCGAATTCATCCTGGTCGATGCACGCGAGGGGAAACGCGCACCGGCGTTCGATCATGCGGCGCTGGCCGAAGCGCTGGCCAAAGCGACCGGAAAGCCGCAGGATGCCGCGAAGCTGCCATTCGAAGACATATATTTCGCCGGGACGGCGATCCATTTTCGAGCCGCCGACAAGACCTGGAAGTTCGAGCCGGAGTCAAAAACAATCAGCGAGGCGGAGCTGCCGGCCGAGGCGAAGGCGAGCGACAGCGATGAGCCGCGGCGCGGACGAGGGGGCGCTCGCGGTCGGCGCGGCAGACGGGGGGGACGCGGCGGCCAGCGCGGCTCGCCGCGCGGGGCTTCGTCGCCCGATGGTCGGTGGACGGTCGAAATCAAGGACAACAACATTCACCTGCGCGACACGAAGTCGGGAGAAGAGTCGCAATTGACGAAGGACGGTTCGGCGCCGGACTCTTACGAGCGCGGTGTCGTGTGGTCGCCCGACTCGAAGCGGTTCGCGGCGATCAAGCGCAAAAACGGCGGCGACCGCAAAGTGTATCTCATCGAGTCGTCGCCCCGCGATCAGCTCCAGCCCAAGCTCTCGTCGTATGACTATCTCAAACCCGGCGATGAGATCCCGCAAGACAAGCCGCACCTGTTCGATCCCGCGGAAAAGAAGGAGATCCCGCTGGATGATGAGCTCTCCAATAATCCTTGGAGCATCACCGACCTGCGGTGGCAACCCGATTCGCGGCGGTTCACGTTTGTGTATAACCAGCGCGGTCACCAGGTGTTGCGGATCGTCGTGGTCGATGCCCAGACAGGCGAGGCTGCCGCACTGATCGATGACAAAAGCGACACGTTCATCGATTACGCTCACAAGCAGTTTGCGCATTACGCCGACAAGACGGCTGAGATCATTTGGATGTCGGAGCGCGATGGCTGGAACCATTTGTACCTGTACGACTCCCGTACCGGACAGGTAAAGAACCAGATCACCAAGGGCCCGTGGGTCGTGCGCGGCGTTGATCGCGTCGATGAAGAGAATCGCGAGATCTGGTTCCGGGCCGGTGGGACCTTTCCGGAGCAAGACCCGTACTTTATTCATTACTGCCGCGTGAAGTTCGACGGCACGGCGCTGGTCGTGCTCACGTCCGGCAATGGGACGCACGAGGTCAACGACTCCCCCGATCGGCGGTTCTTTCTCGACACGTATTCGCGCGTCGATCTGCCGTCGGTAACCGAGCTGCGGAAGACCGACGACGGGTCGCTGGTCTGCGAATTGGAGCGGGCCGATTGGAGTGCGCTGTTGGCGGCCGGTTGGCGACCGCCCGAGCGGTTTTCGGCCAAGGGGCGCGACGGCGAGACGGATATCTTTGGCGTGATCTACCGGCCCACGAACTTCGACGAAAGCAAAAAGTATCCGGTCATTGAGGCGATCTATGCCGGCCCCCAAGGCTCATTCGTCCCCAAGCGGTTCGCCGAGTTCTACGGCCCGCAATCGCTGGCCGAGTTGGGGTTCATCCTCGTGCAAGTCGACGGGATGGGGACGTCGAACCGATCCAAAAAGTTCCACGATGTGTGCTGCAAAAATCTCGGCGACGCAGGCTTTCCGGATCGCATTTTGTGGATGAAGGCCGCCGCGGAGAACTATCCTTACATGGACTTGACGCGCGTCGGCATCTACGGTGGATCAGCCGGGGGGCAGAACAGCCTGCGGGCGCTGTTGGCGCACGGCGACTTTTATAAAGCCGCTGCCTCGGACTGCGGCTGTCACGACAACCGAATGGACAAGATCTGGTGGAACGAGCTGTGGATGAGCTGGCCGGTGGGCAAACACTACGACGAGCAATCAAACGTAACCAATGCCCACAAGCTACAAGGCAAGCTTCTCTTGACCGTCGGCGAGCTGGACCGCAACGTCGATCCGGCCTCGACGATGCAAGTGGTCAACGCGCTCATCCGGGCGAACAAGGATTTTGAGCTCGTGGTCATCCCCGGCGGCGGTCACGGATCAGGAAGCGGCCCCTACGGGACGCGGAGGCGCAATGACTTTTTTGTGCGGAATCTACTCGACGTTGACCCGCGGCGGGAGTGAGGATTCATTGATGGAGCGGCTTGACAACGTTCGCAACAAAGCGAACACTTGAGATGCCAGTAACAAAGCTGATTTTCTTCCGCGATGAGCAGGGGAATGTCCCGTTGCTGGAATGGCTTGACTTACTGCCAAAAAAAGCACGTGCAAAGTGCATTGTCAAATTGCAGCGGCTAGCCCTGTTAGGACACGAGTTACGGCGACCGGAAGCCGATTTCCTGCGGGACGGGATTTATGAGCTTCGTGCTCGATTAGGGCGTACGAACTACCGAATACTTTATTTCCATCATGGACGGATTACGGCAGTTGTTTCGCACGGCATTCAAAAGGAGCGCATGGTTCCGAGTTCCGAAATCGATCTGGCAATTAAGCGAAAGCGCCAGTTTGAGCAAGCGCCTGTTAAGCACACATTTGAAAAAGAGCTGTGATCATGGCCAGTGGCAAGAAGAGTCGCGTTGCTAAGCGTCGGACCAAGACGAGTGATGGACTAAAGATACTCCACGATCGGTATCTCAAAAATGACGTCGAAATGGCTCGCATGATCGCCGAGGAGAGCACCAATACGGAGGTTGCACGGAAGATCTACGACCTACGCGAAAAAGCAGGTCTCTCGCAACGAACGTTGGCGCAACTGGTCGGGACCACTGCTTCTGTCATTTGTCGCCTTGAAGATTCAGATTATGAGGGTCATTCACTGACAATGCTCAATCGGATTGCAGCAGCGCTCAATCGTCGGGTCGAAATACGATTCGTTCCAATTCGAAAAGCGGTTTAGCATCGACGGCATTGTTGGCCGGTAATGGCCGACGCTAATAAACAGGAAATTTCCATGCGTTGCTCTGCTGTTGTTCTCGTGCTATCGCTGTCTGCCGTGGTGTTGACGCTGGGCGGCGAACCGCCAGAAGCTAAGGACGCCTCCGCTGAGCAACCAGCATCCTCCTTTCACGTCGCACCGACGAATCTCGACGCCACGCTGCCGACTTTGCGTGCGGCGGTCGAGCGGTACCGGGCCGACGAGGGATCCTTGTCGCGGTCGGACTCGACGCCCATGTCGGACCAGCGGTCCAAGCGACGCGACCAGTTTTACGACACCTGGCTGAAAACCCTCAACGAAATCGATTTCGATGCGCTTGCGCACAGCGGGCAGGTGGATTACGTTCTGCTGCGCAATAATTTGGAGCGCGAGCGCACACGGCTGGCGCACGAAGATGATCGCGACGAAGAGATCCAATCGCTGGCGCCATTCGCACAGACCATTACGGAGCTTGATATCGCGCGTCGTCGAATGACACCGATCGATTCAGCCAAAACCGCCGAGCAGCTCACACAGCTTGCCAGGCAAGTCGACGAAGCTCGTAAGGCGGTCGATGATAAAAAGACCACGGCTTCGCGACAAGTCGCCAACCGGGCCCTGCGGCGACTGGAGCAGCTTCGCCGCACGCTACGGTCGTGGCAGGGGTTCTACGACAGCTACGATCCGGTGTTCACCTGGTGGACTGCCGAGCCGTACAAAGCTGCGGACCAGGCGCTCGAAAAATATGCCGGCATCGTGCGGGAGAAGCTGATCGGCTCGGAAAAAGGAAACGACGACATCATCGGCGATCCGATCGGCCGCGAGGCGCTGTTGGCCGAGCTGGCTCACGAGTTCGTCGTCTACACCCCCGAAGAGCTGATCGAAATCGCCAACAAGGAATTCGCCTGGTGTGAAGCGGAGTACAAGAAGGCGGCGGCCGACCTCGGCTACAAGGACGACTGGCGCGCGGCCTTGGAACACGTCAAGAAGCTGCATGTCGGTCCGGGCGAGCAACCGGAGTTGATCCGGAAACTGGCGGTCGAGGCGATTGAGTTCCTCGACGAGCGCGATCTGGTGACGATTCCGCCACTATGCCGCGAGACCTGGCGGATGGAGATGATGTCGCCGGAGCGGCAGCGCGTGAGCCCGTTCTTCACCGGCGGCGAGGTCATCACGGTCTCGTTCCCCACGGCCGGAATGTCGCACGAGGACAAGCTGATGAGCATGCGCGGCAACAACATCCACTTTTCGCGGGCGACGGTGCAGCACGAGCTCATTCCGGGGCATCATCTGCAGGGCTTCATGGCCAACCGCTATCACGCGCACCGGCGGGAGTTCAATACCGCATTCCTCGTCGAAGGCTGGGCGCTGTACTGGGAGATGCTGCTATGGGACTTGGGCTTTCCCAAGTCGGCCGAGGACCGAATCGGCATGCTCTTCTGGCGGTCGCACCGCTGTGCTCGGATCATTTTTTCACTGCGGTTCCACCTGGGCGAAATGACCGCCGCCGAGGCGATTAACTTCTTGATCGACCGCGTGGGGCATGAGCCCGCCAACGCCGCCGCCGAGGTCCGTCGCAGCGTCGCCGGCAATTATGGGCCGCTCTACCAGGCGGCATACATGCTTGGCGGGTTACAAATTCGCGCATTGCGGCGCGAGCTGGTCGAAGCGCAAAAAATGACTGATCGCGAATTCCACGACGCGATTCTCAAAGAGAACTCGATCCCGATCGACTTGATTCGCGCTAGTCTGAAGCAGCAACCGCTCTCGCGCGACTACAAGTCAACGTGGCGGTTCTATGATTGACCGATCAACTTTCCCGGCGAGGCCCAGGGAGCGACACCGCCGATGCCGTTGCCGGTTTTATCGGTCACCTGAAAGAGCTGGCCGCGCGCGTCGAGCCGTAGATGATAAGACTTATCGCCGACTTTGACCGTTAGATGGTTGGTCGCATCCATCGTGTTCGATCCCGGCTGGCCTTTGCGATGCGCGCCGGCCGTGACTTTCCAATCGTCGGCCATGGCCATCTCGTCTAACAATGCCTCGGAGTCGTAGCGGACCGCCGGGTGACGGTTGCCCTTGGCGGCCTCGTCGAGCAGGTCCACGACATCGTCCACATTGGCGGAGAGGACCTTGTCGCCGCGCTTGATGGCGAACTGGCCCGCGGAGCGGCCTTTCCGGCGAGCGATGGTCGCGGCCCCATGACCGGCGATGCTCTTGAGCCGGCGCAGGTGATCGAAGTACTCGTCCAAGCTCGCGCGCATCCCGTCTAGGACTTTGAACCACGGCGCCTTGTCGCCGGTGCCGAACATTCCCTGGACGCCGCGCAGCGCATCTTGGAACTGCCGCATCGTCCCTTCCAGAGCACGAGCTAGCCGGGGGTTGTTCTTGGCGAGCCGAACCAGGGTAGCCAGCGACTTTTGATACTGTTGGAACTTTGCCAGTTTTGCCACGTCGCCGACGGGAATTACGCTGACGGCACTGATCGCGGCCCCCACTAAATCCCCACGCAATAAGGAGATAAACCCGCTGGCGGCGTCGGCGAATGGGTTCACCAGGCCCAGCAGGTCCAGGCCGAGTTGCAAGATATCGAGCCGGACCTTTTCCGGAATGTCGTCGAGCAGCCGCGCCAGATCACCCCTGCTCAACTTCGATACGAAATCGTTCTTGGCCATGATTGCACGCCTCTTGTTTCGTTGACAATCCATTATCGAGGACGAGTGGCGTGCGGTTGCTTGAAAAAGGCGCAAAAAAACAGGCCGGCGCAAGCGCCGGCCTTTCTCGTCGTATCGTGGCAAGTGTCCGCCGCGGCGAACGGCTACCGAGGCCGTGCGCTTGCTGGCGAGCGACCGCCTTACCGCTTCTTGGTCGTTCGCCGCGTCGTCTTGCGGGCGGCCTTCTTGGTGGAACGCTTGGCGGTCTTCTTCTTGGCGGTCTTCCGTGTGGTTGCCATCAGATTCGGCTCCTGATACTAGCGCCCGATAATCGTTGCGAGGGTTCCTCCTGCCGGGCGCTAGTGCAGGAAGTCGCAGGTTCGTTGTTCGCCCGGTTCGTGTATTCACGAGGCGCCAAGGCGATCACTGCGCGCATTGAACCAGTTTTCGCGTGAACACGTCAAGATGAGTTTGCTCGGCGCGCGCCGGTCAAGAACTGCATGGCATAGGTTTTCGACTGACACGGCAGACAACTTTAGGAGATCATGCGCGCGGAGGAAAGAAAGAGTGGACCGGTCCATACGGATCTCGCACCCATTTGCGCGACATTGACCGCGGTGCGGCCGAGGTCGAGTTCCGATGGTGCAGCGAGGCAGCGAGAGGATAATCGAACGTATCAAAGCCTCACGGCGCGCCGTCACTCAATAGCGAACCGCGTCACCAGCTACCAGGCGACGAGACACTATGCCTACGCAGCGAGAGAGTTGCCGTGGAAACCGGGTGGCACGCGGCGGCCAGCTTCAACACCGCGGCTGGTTTGCCCACGATGGAGCTGGACCCCGTTTCCGTCCGCCACACGCGCCGGCTGTCAATGAGCCACTTCCCGCTGCAGCAAGGCAATTTCGGCGGGCGTGAGATTGAAGAGGGCGTCATCGTGCGCAGGTGCCGAAGGGGAGCGCACGCTGTACGCTCCAGCCGGATTTGTTGTCGGCGTCGACGATGACGTACACGGCCATTGGCGTTTCCACCCAAGGTCACCAGCCCACCAGCCTATCAGGCTACCAAGCCACCAGCCACCTGGGCCAACTGGTCCACTTGGCCACCAGACACCCCACCCCCTTGACAACTGTGCCACTCCTGTGCTGATATACGCATGAACACACACCCCCTCGCTGCCCGCTCTCCGAGGCCCCCATGGAAAGACCTCTGCCACCCCGCCAACTCCACTGGCCCGGTCAAAACGGCAGCGCTCAGCGTCCGCGCCCCTTTGCAACTCATCCCGCTCCGGCTGATCCGCGCGACCCACCTGCCGACGCAGAAGCCTCCGCCTCCCACGGCGGACCGCCTCTCCTCTTCGACGAAGACAAACGCCGCCAATCCTGCCGCCTTTTGCGCCACGGCCTGGCCAAGGGCGCAGCCGAGAGACTGCTGGGAGTCACCCCCCGAACCGTGCGGTTGGCCGTCAAATGCGACCCCGAATTGGCCGATCGCGTCCGCCAGGCACGTCTCGAATGCCACTCACATGCCGCCGCGCAAATCGCCCGCGCCGGCGAAAAAAACTGGCGCGCCGCCGCCTGGATCCTCGACCAAGGCAAGCGCCGCCGTGGCCCCGGCCGACCGCGCAAAGCGACGCTCCCCTTAAGCGATCCCGTGGCCCGCGACCAAATGAAACAACTCGTCCGCAACGTCCTGCTCGAAGTCATGCCCGAATTGCGCCATGAGATTACGGGCAAGCGCAATGCGGCCTCGCCGTTGGCGCAAGCAGCATCCGCCGCCGTCGACGCCTACACCGCCGACCGTAAAACGCGCCTCTCCGCCCTCGCCGCCGAGGCGAAAGCCACCCGCCAGCGCGGCGGGGCTGTCGACTTCGATGCGCTCTGGGAAAAGCATCTCCCCGGCGTCCCACGCCACATCTCCCCATCTCCCTCTGCATCCCCCACTCTCCCGCGAAATAACACGCACTCAAATGCGCAACAATTCCCCTCCCCCTTCGTACAACCATCGTCCGAAACCAACATACCGCACCAACTTGCATCAAACGCCACTGCCGCCGCCACCTCCGTCATTGCGCAAAATCGGTAATTTAATTATTTTTCGCAAGAACTCAATCTAAATGCGCATTAATTCGTTGCCCCATGCCACGGCGTGCAAATCCAAATCGCAATTGCGGTGCTAACGTTGGGCGACAATACTGAATGCCGCTGGACCACGCGTGCGGCAGTCCTCGGCGACCAGTGTGCTGCTTCTATGAGATTTCGTTCTATAGCCAGTGTCGTGTCTCTAATCGCAATCGGTAGCGCTTGGTTTGGCGTTATCAACGGCGACCTCTTGCGTTCGCAGGATGATCAGTTACAGCGAGCGCAGTTCGCGGCCTCAGAAGATTCCGCCACGGCGGACGCACGGAACGCAAACGGTAAAAAGGTCGCCAGTCTGACGCGAATACCCTGGACGCATTCGCGGATCACCGGCGCACCGGAACCCCCGCCGCCGCTGCGCGTCGAGCAGGCGTTTCCCAAGCTCAAGTTTCATCAGCCTGTCGATATGACGCGCTTGCCGCGCGGCGACCGGCTGTTCGTGGTGGAGCAAGCTGGCAAGATATATTCCTTTCCAGCGCGGGACACCGTCGAACGAGCGGACTTGTTCCTCGACCTCGCCGCGGACTTCAAGTCGCTTGTCGCTCATCCGCAAGCAAAAGGGATCACGGCCGTGTATGGGTTGGTCTTTCACCCGAATTTCACTGAGAAACGTGAGTGTTTTGTCACCTATGGGCTGGCGGCGAAGCAAGGTCCGCCGCTCCAGGACGGCGGTCGGCTCTCGCGGTTCAAGGTGACGCAGCTCGACCCGCCGCGGTGTGACCCGGCCAGCGAAGAAGTGATTCTCACCTGGCTGGAAGGCGGCCATATGGGCAGCGCGCTGGCGTTTGGGCCGGATGGCATGCTTTATGTCACCACCGGCGACGCTGGCCCCGCCGCGCCTCCCGACGAGCACTCGACGGGGCAGAATGTTGACGACTTGTTGTCGTGCGTGCTGAGGATTGACGTCGACCACCGCGACGGCGATCGCCCGTACCGCATCCCGGTCGACAATCCGTTTGTTTCGATGCCGGCGGCGCGCGGCGAGATCTGGGCTTATGGATTTCGCAATCCCTGGAAGATCAGCTTCGATCGGGCGACCGGCGACCTGTGGACCGGCGATGTCGGTTGGGAGCTGTGGGAGCTGGTGCATCACGTGGTGCGCGGCGGCAACTACGGCTGGAGCATTATGGAGGGGCCGCAAGGGGTGCGCAGCGACATTCAAATTGGCCCGACGCCCATACTTCCGCCCGCCGATGCGCTGCCGCACAGCATCTCGGCCTCGATTACGGGAGGCTATGTCTATCGCGGCAAGCGGTTTCCGGAGCTGGTCGGCCACTATATCTACGGCGATTGGGAGACACGGCGGATTTGGGCGGCGCGCGTCGAAGTGACAACCGACGCCGACGGAAAGCGCCAGGTAATGCTCGGCCCCAGACGCGACCTCACGGACCCGGCTGTGCGATTAATCACGTTCTGCGAAGACAGCGACGGCGAGCTTTACCTGGTGGACTACGACCTGGGGACGATTCATACTTTTCAGCGGAATGACGCGCCCGATAACTCAAAGACATTTCCACGCACGCTCGGTGAAACAGGTTTGTTCGAATCCGCCCGCGATCATCGGCCGTCTCCCGGTGTACAGCCATTTTCGATCATCGCCGAACAGTGGGCCGACGGCGCGACGGCCGAGCGGTTTGTCGCCGTGCCGGGCCAAGGTTCGATCGAACTTTTTCGGCGGCCGGTTTCAACGCCCGGCTCAATGTTCGACCGGATCATGTCGTTTCCGAAAGATACCGTGTTTGCCAAAACGATTTCGCTGGAGTTGAAAACCGGTGATTCGGCGTCGCGGCGGCGAGTGGAAACGCAAGTGCTGCACTTCGACGGCCGCGAGTTCCGCGCCTATACGTATGCCTGGAACGACCAGCAAACCAACGCGCGGCTGGTCGCGGCCGAGGGGGATGAAACAAAGCTCAACGTGACGGATCCAGCCGCGCCCGGCGGCAAACGAACGTTGAGGTGGTCATTTGCCAGCCGGGTGCAATGCCTGCAATGCCATAACCCGTGGGCGCGATATACGCTGGCCTTCAACACGCTACAGCTCAACCGTGAGCACGATTATGGGGCCGCGCCGCGGAATCAACTGGAGGCGCTCCGCGAGCTGGGCGTGTTCGTACCGGCCGCGCCGGCGTCGCAAGACGGCAGACGAGAACGTGAAAACACTTCGTCACCGCTTGCGCTGGCTGATCCGCATGACCCATCGGCTGAGTTGACAACCAGAGCGCGATCGTATCTGCACGTCAACTGCGCGCACTGCCACCGCTTCGGCGGCGGCGGCTCAGCTAAGTTGGAGCTGCGGTTCGACCGGCAGATTGAGGAGGCTAAGGTCATTGATCAACCGCCGACACAGGGGACGTTCGGGATCGCCGAGGCGGCAATTGTGAAGCCTGGCGATCCGTATCGCTCGCTGCTGTATTATCGCATGGCGAAGACCGGCAGCGGTCACATGCCGCATCTGGGCGCCGAATTGGTCGACGAACGCGGGTTAGCGCTGATCTATGACTGGATTCGCTCCATGGCGCCTCCGGCGGGTGAGGACCGCGTGCTCGCTAAGCTGCAAGTTTTCGATCAAGATGCGGCGAAGAAGCGGGCGGACGAGCGAACGAAAGTCGTTGAGGAATTGCTCGGTTCCGCATCGACGGCGCTGGCGCTTGCGCGTGCCGTGTCCGATAAGCAATTCTCCCCGGAACTGCGCGAGCAAGTCATCGCCGCCGGCGCAAACCATCGCGACGCGGCGGTTCGCGATCTCTTCGAACGTTTCATGCCCGACGAGCAGCGCGCCGGCCGGATCGGGCCGCGCGTCAGACCGCGAGAAATCCTGGCGTTAAAGGGCGACACCGAACGCGGCAAGGCTTTGTACGTCGGTCACAGCACGATGCAGTGCAAAACGTGCCACCGGATCAAGGACGACGGCGGACGTGTCGGTCCGGATCTGAGCACGATCGGCAAGAAGCTCACGCGCGATCAAATTCTGGAGAGCCTTACGGAGCCATCGAAAGCAATCGCCCAGGAATATCGCACGCAGCTTTTTGAAACCACTGATGGCCGCGCGTTTACCGGCGTCATTATCTCGAAAACCGAAAAAGAAGTGCTGATCCGCGATGCGCAAGACAAGGAAATGCGGCTGGCGCTCGATGAACTTGAACAGACGATTGCCCAACCACAGTCGATCATGCCTGACGGACTCTTGCGCGATCTCACGCCACAACAGGCGGCGGATTTGGTGGAGTATTTGTATTCGCTGAAGTAAACTCGGCGGCTGCAGAGAAGCGGCCGGAAGGCAAGCTGCGTGCTAGAGTTGTGTACTCGCATTCTGCCATATGCAAATCGTCCTCTTCGAAGACGCTCGGGTCGATCAACTCGCACCGGTCACCATTGGCCGGCCCGCGTTTTCGATTACTTGCGCCGGCTGGCGGCTGGATGAGCTTTTGCGCGGAGCTTTTGGCGCCGTGCACGCGGCTGTTCGCCCGCATCTCCATGATGTGTACGGTGCTGATGCGCCTGATTCGGTCCTGGGAGACTCGATCGGCGGACCGGCACTCGTCGTCAATGCGCGGATAGCGCCGACCGTCGCAAACCTCCGGCGGCTAGAGGCTTTACCCAAATCGCCGCATCGCGGGTTGTTTCTCCAGAACGACCGAGTTGTGGCCGCATTGCTCGGCGCGGGCGTGCGGATGCCGATTGCCGCCGGCGATGTCGAGCGAACGTTGCTGGAATCGCCGCTGGACCGGCACCTGGTCAGTGACTTTGCGCTTTTTGAATATCCCCACGATATTCTCCACGAACATCAGTCGGCGTTCGGCGATGGGCTGGCATTGCGTCTAGCGCGGGGGAAATTTCAACAGACAAACGATGGAGTATTCATTGGCGAAGGCGTGCAGCTTGGCTCGCACCTGGTTGCCGACACGCGCCAGGGGCCAGTTGTCGTCGATTCGGGAACAGTGCTGGGCCCTTTTTGTTACCTCCGGGGCCCCGTCTACATCGGGCCAAACTCTCGCCTGAACGAGCACGCGGCACTCAAGGATGCCGCTTGTTTGAGCCATACGACGAAGACGGGGGGCGAGGTCGAGTGTACGATCATCGAGCCTTATAGCAACAAGCAGCACCATGGTTTTCTCGGGCACAGCTATGTCGGCAGTTGGGTGAACATGGGGGCGGGCACGTCGAACAGCGACCTCAAGAACACGTATGGCACGGTGAACATGACCTACGGCGGCGCGAAAGTCGTCACCGGGATGAACTTCGTCGGCTGCTTCATCGGTGACTATGCCAAAACGGCGGTGAACAGCAGCATCTTCACCGGCAAGACGATCGGGGCCGCGAGCATGGTCTATGGCTTTGTCACGTCGAACGTGCCGAGCTTCGTGAACTACGCCCGCTCATTTGGGCAGATCACCGAAGCGCCGGTCGATGTCGTGATCTCGATGCAGGCGCGGATGTTTGCACGGCGGAACGTCGTGCAGCGCCCGTGCGATGCGGAGCTGTTGCGGGCGATGTTCGAGCGGACCCGCGGCGAACGAGCGGAGCTGGGCGAGCTGTCGAGCGAACCGCCGGCGTTTTGATGAGTGAAGTCCATCAATTGTCATGCTGAGCGCAGCGAAGCATCTGGGGCGCAGGGAGATCCTTCGCTTCGCTCAGGATGACAACCGCTTCGCTCAGGATGACTGCCGCTTCGCTCAGGATGACAACCGCTTCGCTCAGGATGACAACTGGTCTATACTGTGGGCCGATTCGCTTCCGCCTTCTGACGAGGAACCTACTATGTCCTGCCGCGTTCATTCAGGGGCCGCTCTTGCCGTGCTGACCATGTTTGCTGCCGCCGCGCACGGCCAATCGCAATTCAATTTCCGCCAGCAAGAGATCGAAAACCAGCTCGGCGTCGGTTATGCGGTGTCGTTGGTCGATGTCAACGCTGACAAGAAACTCGACATTGTTGTGGTGGATACCAACCGCGTCTTGTGGTACGAGAACCCGACGTGGAAACGGCGCGTGATGATCGAAGACCAAACCAAGCGAGATAACGTCTGCATTGCGGCATACGACATCGATGGTGACGGGCAGGTGGATTTCGCGCTGGGCGCAGACTGGCGGCCAAACGACACCGTCAATAGCGGCACAATCCAATGGCTACGTCGCGGCAAATCACTTGACGAAAAGTGGATGGTGTACCCGATCGGCACCGAGCCGACCGTCCACCGCATGCGGTTTGCCGACTTCGACGGCGACGGGCGGGGGGAGCTGATCGTATCGCCGTTGCACGGCCGTGGCAACCGCGGGCCGAGGTATGAAGGAGCCGGCGTGCGGACGCTGCGTTACAAGATACCGGCCGATCCCACCCGACAAGAGAATTGGAAGGCCGAAGTGATCAACGACGAGGTCCATGTGTCGCACAACCTCTGGCCAACCGATTTGAACCGCGACGGCAAGCTCGATCTGTTGATCGCGAGTTTCGAGGGCGTGAGCCTGGTCGAGCAAGCCGGCGAAGGGACATGGACGCGAACTCTGATCGGGTCGGGCAATCAGGAAACGAAGCCGAACCGGGGGGCCAGCGAAATCAAGCATGGGCGGTTACGCGAGAAGTCCGACTACCTGGCGACGATCGAGCCCTTCCACGGCTTTCAAGTCGTCGTCTATACGCCGCCGGACTCTAGTGGGGAGAACGCAACGGAAAAGCTATGGAATCGCCATGTTTTGGATGACCAATTGGCCTGGGGACATGCGGTCTGGTGCGCGAACTTGGACGCTGACTCCGATGAGGAATTGATTATCGGTGTGCGCGATCAGAAAAGCGCCGAGCACCGCCGCGGGGTGCGAATCTACGATCCTGGGTCCGACCGAGGATGGGAGCGCCATCTGATCGATCCCGGCGGCGTCGCGGTCGAAGACCTGGTGGCGGCCGATCTCGACGGCGATGGCGACATCGATATCGTAGCCGCCGGCCGAGCGACGAAGAACGTGCGGATTTACTGGAATGACGCGAAGTGAGCCTATTAGTTCGACCGTTTGCTATATTTCCACACGTCGAGCACAGTTGCTTTGCGGTCCGCCTCTGATACCCGAAAGATGACCGCAAGCGGCGGCTCATGAAGAATACGGCGATCACCCGGTCTTGATTCGCCGCAATCGGGAGCATGGCTACCGAGAGCGCCGTCAATTATGTTCGCCGCTGTCGCCACCGCCTCACGGTCGATCGCAGCCATCCAGAGACTGGCCAGCTTGCTCTCCGCATTGCGCGTCCACAATACGGTGTACTTCATTGAGGCGCTCGTAAGTCGGCGAGAATCTCAGACAACGTCCGACCGCCCCCCTCGCGCTCGATTTGATCAAGTTCGGCTTCGGTTAATGGACATTCCGGTCCGTCATAGTCATCCACCGCAGGCAAAAAATATCCTAGCAGCCGACCTGTTCGGTCGCGAATCTCGGCGCGATCGTGGGCCGCAGCGAACTGAGAACGAGTTGCATCGTCTACGGTTAATTGGGTCATCTCGGCACCTCAATATTAATTCTATCCTGAGCGAGCCGACAATCCATACCGTCATTGCCACCGTGGCGGCCAAAGGGCCGAACGTACCGTGGCTCGCACTGCCCCGGGGGAGCGACTGTTACTGAGTTGACCTGCCGACTCTGGTTGAGAATCCGATCGCCGGCCCTCTCTTGCGGTATCGCTTACCCTAACGCTGGCGGGCGACACGTTGCCAGTCCTTGCCGTTGGATGGTTTGATGCCTCGTCTGGAGATACTTCCCCCGCCCGCACTGCCGGCGGCGATGCGCCTTCCGGCGGCGGCAGCGGAATCGCTTCCGGCGACGGCTGCACAACGGGAATCGTTTGTTGCGGCATAGGCCCTGCACTAATGACCGGTCCCTTCCTGAAGATGTAATTCAATGGCCAGATGGGGCGGCCGCGGTGGGGACGTTTCGCCGCGTCGTCGTACGCCTTGCCGGGCCAGGGACCTTCCGCTAAGAAGATCTCATTGAGGTCCAAAAGCGACCCTTTTTCGAAATGAACGTTCTTGATCGCCAACGCATACTCGGCCAGCGTGGCAAAGTAACGTGTGTCGGCCTCCGACATGCGCCGTTGCGCTTCGAGCACCAGGTCCAGGTCCGCCTTGTCCGCCTCGAATGCGGCCTGCACCGCCGCAAACTGCTGACGCGCCGCTACCCGTCGATTGTAATTCGTCTGGGCGACGCCCCAGGCGCGCTCCACCTCTGCGATCGAATTGCTAAGACCCAACAGCACTTCGCGCTCTTGCTCGTCGAGGACCGCGCGCTCGCGTGCAAGCAGGAGCTGCGCGTTGCGGACGGCGGCATGACCGCGCCGAAAGCCGAACGGCATCGAGAACTCCATCCCCACCTGCCACTCCTGATAGTAGCCATTGAGCAAGTTGTCATAGGCATCGTCGAAGCGGTCTAGATCGGCGCCCGACGATGCGATGAGCGTGTCGCCCAGGCCTCGCCAACGGTACAGTCCGACGGCGTCGAGCTGCGGCAACAAGTAGTTTCGTGCCGCGGTTAGTTCCAATTCTCGCCGCTTGATGACCCATTTCTGCCGCCGCAGCTCGGCGCGGCGAACGAGCGCCTCGCTCGTCACCTCCTGCCAATCGAAGACGACCTTGGCCAGCGGCGGCTCTTCGGCCGGACGGATGAGCTGGCCATCGTTGATGGGTAGACCCAACAGCAGCCGCAACCGCCGCTCGGCGATATGTACGCCGCCCGTGCCTCGAAACGAGCCGCCGCTCGAGCCGTTGTTCGTTTGAGTTCCTTCGATGAGTCGCCCCGTCAGAGCGTTTTGCACTTCTTCTTCAAAGCGATAGTACTGTTCGCGCGCCTCCGCTTCGCGCTCGGCCTCGCCGCCGCGGCGGCCCGCGACATACAGCGCGTTGACGCGCTGCCAACTCTCGCGCGCGGCGTTGCGGGCGGCGATCTTCGCGTCCAGATCCCGATAGGCGAAGTACAGATCCCAGTAGGCGTTCTCGACGTTGCTCACCAGATCGCGCACGCCAATCTCGAAGTCCGACAGCGAGATATCGGTGTTCACTCGCGCCACGAGCACGCCGTTGGCCAGCCCCGGCACCCCGTTCAAACCGGCGATACGGTTGTACTGCGCTCCGGCGCCTTGCAACAGCGGCTGGCGAAATTCCCCCTCGACGTTGGTGTTCCAAATCGTCGGGAAGCGGTTCGTCGGAATCAGATTGGCGTCGTAGTCGATGATGTGCCGCAAGGAAAACAGCGAACCGGTCGCGGCGCGCTTTTGAATCTCACCCTGCACCAATGCAACGTCCTGGGTGAAGTCCTCTGGGCTGTTCGGACCCCCCGCATTGTTGAGCGGCCGATCGTTCTTTCCGCCGACTGCCTGGGCCGCGAAAACGGCATCGAATTCCGACAGCGCAGCGTCGATCCCAAAACGCGGGTCGGTCTCCTGGATCGCCGGTCCGTGCACGGTCGGCGTCGTTTCGGGTGACCGCAGCAGCAGGCCACCCAGATCCCGCAGGACGCGCGAATTCTCCAATGCCAGATGCACTGACTCTTCAAGCGTCAAATCCCGGTACGTCGGCTCATATTCGGTCGACAGGACAAGCGGCGGCGCAATGCACTCATTGTTCGCTTGAGGCGCGGCTGCATCAGGGTATTCAATCTGAGTCGCAACCTGGTGATAGTGCGGCGCCGTCTCGTTGTTGAACTTGAAATTGCGGTGCCGCGCAAAACAACCCGTCAGCCCGAAGATCGTCAGCACAACGAGGAGCGAGAATTCAGTGGCGCGGCAGCACATGGCTAACAGGTGAAAGCGCAGGAGCAGACGGCGCGGCAAGGGCGCGCATCGTCCTTAAACTCATCGGCATTGATATGATCGCGCGAACTGTCATTTTTGCCACTCCCCGCAGAATTCCTACAAGTCGCCTCTTTCGCCCGCCCGTTCGAGGATCAAACAGCGAAAGCTGGGAAGTCTGGCGAACCGTCCAGACGATTCTTAACGAGGCCAGCAACTCTATCGAACCGTCGTTGAAATTGGAGTCATGGATCTGCGACGCCCTCAAGTCATTGACGCACTGCACGGCGATGCCGCCACCATAAGCACCGCGGCCAACCCGCGTCGCAGCGCGCGCACGGCATTAGATTCATGCAGCGAAATCGACGAGTTACTTGAGGAATTAGCCGGTCTTGCCGCCTCGGATTCGCCAGCCGAACAGGTTCACGAGCAATTATTGGTCGCGGCGATTCGCGAAGCCGGCGCATTTGGCGGCGCGATCTGGAGGGGACGCGATCGTCTCGTCGAGCGCCTACCGGTGCATGATGGAGGCCTGAACGTTTCCAGCTCCGCAACAATCGACCGTCGCACTCAAGTCATCGACCGTGTCCTCGTGCTTGGTCGATCGTGCGCTGCGCCGATTGAAGCCGACGCTGCCCAGGGGCGAACACGCCGCCTGATCTGCGTTGCGGCTCCTTATTCGATTGAACAATCGGTCGAGGGTGCAGTTGAACTGCTCCTACCGGCCATCGCCCAAACCGCGGAGCAAGAGCGGGCGCAGCACATGGCTGCAGCGTTCGCCGAGGTCGTCGGCGACTTTCATCGCCGCGGGCGTCTGGATCAATACCGCAAGCGCGAGCTCCAGGGCAGGGCTGCGTTACAGTTCGTTGAGCGGATCCATCGTGCCGAGCTGCAGGACGCGGCGGTCGCCATTGTCAACGAGGGGCGTTGGTTCATCGGCTGTGACCGCGTCAGCTTGCTTTGCGGTGGCAGCCGCGGTGGCAAGCTGCTCGCGGTCAGTGGCGTCGATCGAATCGACCCCAGAGCATGTATCACACGGCGGATCCGCGAGCTTGCGGCCGTCGTGCTCTGGACCAATGAGCCGCTGTGGGAGAGCGGCGACCCAGCGATACGCGCTCCGCAAATCGAACAACCGTTGCAAGCCTATTTAGAAGAGGCGCATGCTCGCGCGCTGGTTGCATTGCCATTGCAAAGCCGGCCGGTTAGCGCCGCTGCGGCACGCGACGCTGCCCAGCCGGCCGACAACCACGCGAATGCCATTGGCGTACTGGTGCTCGAATGGTTCACAATGCCTGCGCTTGACGCACTTTCGCGTCAGGCCATCGAGCTTGCAGCGCGGCACGCCGCGACCGCATTGACCGTCGCGCAAAGCATGGAGCGTCTGCCCCTGATCCGCGTCAACCGTGCGCTGGCCAAGATCGGCTGGCTCGTTCAGGCAAGTCAACTGCCGACGACGCTCTGGGGTATGGGCATTGCCCTGTCGCTCGTCATCGCACTGCTGATCGTCCCGGCCGACTTTGAGATTGCGGCCGAGGGAGAGTTACAGCCGGCCGAGCGACGAGAGATCTACTGTCCTACCGATGGCGTCGTTGACGCCGTACTCGTGGAGCATGGAGACGACGTCGCCAGCGGCCAGACGCTGCTGCGCCTGCGTAGTCCCGCGCTCGACTTCGAAAAAGCTCACCTGGAAGGGGAAACTCAAACCGCCCAGAAGCGGCTGGCCGCGATTCGGGCGGCGCGCTTCGAGCGCAGCTCCGACAAAGACGGTGCGAGCCATCGGTACCGGCAGCTCACGGCTGAGGAAGAGGAGCTCAAACAGACGCTGCACAGTCTGCACCAGCAGGAGCAACTGCTTGCGGCACAGCGAACCGAGCTGGAGATCCGCGCTCCCTTGGCCGGGCGAGTACTCACCTGGGACCTTGCGCGATCGTTGGCGGCGCGTCCCGTCGAACGGGGTCAGTCGTTGCTGTCGGTCGGCGACATTGCCGGTCGCTGGCAGATTGAGCTTGCCGTGCCCGACCACCAGATCGGTTATGTCTTGGCCGCCAAACGGGAGCAGGAGGATCAGCCAGCGCTGCGGGTCTCATTCCTGCTGATCGCCGAATCGGGAGTGACTTACGAAGGGGAAGTCGAGCGGATCGCGCTGCGGAGCCGCATGGACGAGCATCGTGCCGAGCCCGTCGTGCTAGTCACCGTACGCTTCAACGAACCAATCGAAAACCCGCGGCCAGGCGCCGGCGTTGTCGGCAAAATCCAATGTGGTCGGCGCTCGTTGGGTTTTGTCTGGCTGCACGACGCCTGGAACAGCTTCCGGCGGCGAGTGCTGTTTTAGACAACAGACGCACGAGAACACAAATGGCCACAGACAAATGTATTTCGGCACAGATTGACACGGATGAACACAGATCCAGCAATTCAATTTGCGACCCTCCGTTCTGATCTGTGTTCATTTGTGTTCATCTGTGGCTGATTCCGTATTGCAATAACGGTGTGAGCAAGACATGAAACGAATTCCCATGGCCGCTTTATTGATGATCGCGTGCATGTGCGTGCGCCACGTGAACGCCGGCCAAGCGCTGCGAGTCGAGAACGTCCTGTTGACCCTCATCGAGGAAGTAGAACTCCCCGCCAAGGAGCCTGGCGCGATGGCGGAGCTCGCGGTGCGCGAAGGAGATGTGGTCGAGCCGGGCCGGCAACTCGCGTTGATCGAGGACGATGAAGCGCGGATGGCAGCGAGCAAAGCCGAAGGGGAGCTGGCCATCGCGCGCACCAAGGCGGAGAACGATGTTGCGGTCCGGTTCGCGCGCAAGGCACAGGAAGTCGCCGCCGCGGAGTATCGCCGCGCTCAGGAGTCCGTGGAAAAATTCCACAAGAGCGTGTCAGCGACCGAAATGGATCAACTGCGGCTCACCACCGAAAAATCCCTGCTGGAGATCGAGCAGGCTGAGCTCGAGCAATCGATCACACGACTGACAATGCGGCAAAAGGAGGCGGAGCTCGAATCGGCCCAGCTCAAACTCAAACGGCACCGCCTCACCGCGCCTTTTGCCGGCATGGTGGTGCAGATCAAAAAGCACCGCGGCGAATGGCTGAATCCTGGCGACTCGGTGCTCCGCCTCGTGCGGCTTGATCGATTGCGGGTTGAGGCCTTCGTCCCCGCGCGCGACTTTGCCGCCCACTTGGAAGGGCGACGCGCGACACTAATCATTGACGCGCCGCGCACTGGGCCGGCGCAATTCGAAGGGACCGTGGTGTTCGTCAGTCCCGAGGTTGATCCCGTGAACGGGCAAGTGCGGTTGTGGGCGGAGGTGGACAACGAGCAACTTCTGTTGCGGCCGGGCCAACCCGCGACGCTGATTATTGAGGCCGACTCGTCCACTCGCCAGATCGACCGCCGCAAATCAACCCGTTGAGGCGGGCAATGGCCCACTCCAATAATTATCTTTCCACCGCCGCGCGCCCCTTGCCGTGGCGAATGCGCGCGGAATTGGAGATCGTGCCGCAGCCCTCGACGCGCGGCATGTGGTATGCCATTAAAGACGCCGTCGCGCAACGTTATTGGCGCCTGCGGGAGGAAGAAGTTTTCCTCTTACGATCGCTCGACGGAAGCACCAGCGGCGACGAATTATGCGCCCGTTTTGCGCAACAGTTTTCGCCGCGACGGCTAGGCCACGCGGAACTGACCAGTTATCTGGCCCGCCTGCACCAGGAGGGGTTAATCGTTGCCGATCAGTCCGGGCAGGCAGAGGCCGTCTTGGATCGCCAACGCGCATGGCGCCGCCAGGCGCCATTGCGCCTGGTGAGCCAATTGCTCGCTTGGCGCTTTCGCGGCGTCGATCCCGACCGCTGGTTGGCGCGGATCGTTCCTGGCCTGGGCTGGCTGTTCACATTTTGGGCCGCGGCGCTTTACTTAGTGCTAATCACCAGCGCAATCCTGTTGGCGTTGCGCCACTGGTCGGCCCTGGATCGCGAGTTGGCGGCGCTAGCCGGTTCGTTGACCGCCGATCAGGTGCTGTTGGTGCTTGTCGCGATCGGCGTGGCCAAGGTATTGCATGAACTGGGACACGCCATCGCTTGCAAGCACTTCGGCGGCGAATGCCATGAGATCGGTTTCTTACTGCTGTTCGGTGCGCCGTCGCTGTATTGCAACGTGAGCGACGCCTGGTTGCTGCCCGAGAAGCGAGCGCGAATCCTGATCAGTGCCGCGGGCATGGTCGTCGAGCTCGCGCTGGCGGCAATCTGTGCCTGGGTGTGGTGGCTCACTTTCCCGGGCCTGATTCACTCGCTGGCGTTGTATGCGATGGTCGCCTGTTCCGTAAATACGCTCCTGGTGAACGGGAATCCGCTGTTGCAGTACGACGGCTACCATATCCTGGCCGACTTGACCGACACGGCAAACCTGCGTGCACTTTCGCGGGCCGCCGTTCGCCGGCTGTTCGCACGGGCAGTCCTGGGAGTGAGAATCGAAGCTGACGTTGAGAACCGCGGTCGAGAGCCTTGGCTGGTGGTCTATGGAATTGTGTCAACCATTTACCGCTGGCTGGTTGTGATCGCGATTTGGTGGTTTCTGCAAGATCTGCTCGAACCCTATGGGGCGGAGCTGCTCAGTTGGCTCATCGGCGGACTTTTGTCGGCGGCGCTGGTCATCGAACCGGCCGTCGATACGGCGCGGTTCTTTCTCCGTCCCGGCTGGGATCGCGAAGTGCCATGGACGTGGATGGTGCCAAGGAACGCCATGCTGGCCGCTGCTTGTCTCGCACTCTTGATCATTCCGCTTCCGGCGAGTGTCGTCGCGCCCGTGGTGCTTGAGCCTCGCCACGCGCGTCCGATTTATGTCGAAGTCGAAGGACGACTCGTCTGGGCGATCGCAGCCGGCGCACGCGTAAATGCAGGCGATGTGATTGTCCGGCTGGAGAATTTGCCGCTGAAGACGGAACTGGCACGGCTACGTGGCGAGCGCGACGTTAAGCGCCTACAACTGCGCAACCTGCGACGACGGCAAGCAGACCCGCAAGCCGCTGCGCAGATCCCCACGGCGGAGAAGTCGTTGGCCGACCTGGAGGAGAGACTGCGGCAACGCGAGCGCGACTTCGAGCGGCTCGTGATTCGGGCGCCGTTCGGCGGCGTGGTCCTGCCGTCTCCACCGCGAAAGGAT
This sequence comes from Pirellulales bacterium, assembly GCA_040901795.1. Taxonomy (GTDB): domain Bacteria; phylum Planctomycetota; class Planctomycetia; order Pirellulales; family JALHPA01; genus JBBDYH01. The sequence goes on along the minus strand of JBBDYH010000172.1, from coordinate 9,878 downwards.
CTCGATCAGCGCGTGGCGTCTTGGATGGGCGATCCGCTCGATCCCGAGAACCAAGGCTGCCATCTTAAATCCGGCGATGAAGTTTGCATCCTCGGTGAGCCGCGAGCGATGGACGCTCTCGCCTTTGTGGCTCAAGGGCAGGAGGACCTGGTTCACTCCGGCCAAGAAGTGAGGTTGCTCATCGATTCGTTTCCAAATCAGCGTGTATTCGGGACCGTGGAAGTACCGCCGACGACGCGCGCCCACGAGGCGCCTGAGGAACTTATTGCCCGCGGCGAATTACCCGTCCAACGCGACCAGTATGATAAGCCGCGGCCGAGGCAGCCGATTTTCGCTGCCAGAATCGAGCTGACCGCGCTGGAGCTGCCGCTGTTGATCGCCGGAACCGGTCGCGCCAAGATTGCCGTCGCACCAAAGTCGATCGCCGGCCGCCTGTGGCGCAGCCTGAGCCAGACGTTCCGTGCCCCCTAAACGCTTCTAAGGCTGAATCGATTCGAACTCGTAATAGGCGTACGTGCTGTAGAACAAGTTGCCGGACAAGAACAAGACATCGTATTCCGTGCCGGCGACCATATCGATATGGCCGTAGAAGATGTTGCTCCGGACGATGACTCCGTCGTACCCTGCGCCGGAGTAAATCGCCGCGGTTACAATCTGGTTCGCCTGGACGACGATCGTATCGTTTCCAGAGCCTGACGAGACATACAGGCGTTCGGAGATCGTGTTGTTCTCGACCGTAATCGCGTCGTTGCCGTTGTTGGTATGGAAACTCGCGATCGAGACTTTCTTGTTAAAGAAGGAATTGGTTAGCTTAATGGTGTCGTCGCCGATCTCGGACCAAATGTCAAGCGTCATCAGAAACTGGTTCGCATTTAACGCGATCGTGTTCGTGCCGTGCCAGACATCGATGTACGCGGTTCCATGGATGACGGAGGTGATCATGCTGACCAGATCGTGGCCCGTCTGCACCGTGTCCATGATGATCTTCGCGTTCCCGTAAGCGGTTGTGTACGCGATGTTGAAGGAATCGCTGCCATCCTCGCCAAGCAGGTAGAGCGTCGGATAACCATCCGTGGCGCCGGTGGCGGTCACATCGTACAGCTCGACGTAGTCGTTACCGAATCTGCCGCTCACCTCGACGCGTTCGGCCGTGACACGGCCCACAAAGATGTTGTCATGATCTGCAATCGAATTGTCAGACTGTTCGCTGACGCGTAGCTTGCCCGCAAAGGAGACGTCGCCAGTCCCCTCCGTTCCATAAGCGACCCAAGCGCCAACCCGGATCGTGTCTGCCCCTGCATTGCCGGTGATCCAGCCTCCACCCCCAAACGCGAAGTCCTTCAGGTAAAACTCGTCGTTGCCAGCAAACATGTTGGCCGCCAGCCCGCCGGTTACGCCGCTCATCACCAGCGGCGCTGCGCTGCCATCGATCGTCGTTTGTTGACCGGTGGCCTGATCGGTGAGCGGAGTAATTAGCACTTCGCCGGGGTTGCCGGTGCCGCGCACATCGACGGCGTTTGCGCTTGAATCGCCTACGAGGTTGAGCTCGCCAGTGGTGGGATAAACGAAGACTTGAACGTCACCGGCCATTAACCTTCGGCCTTCCAGCGACTCGAAACCCAGTTTGCGTGTGCGATACTTGCGGATCCGGTGCATGTGTTTTTCCTTTGCCAACCACAAGTGCGGACCGCACTTCATCGCGCGGCCCGAACCCGCATTCCTGCGGAAGTTTCTCGTGTTAAATCCCGTCCTTGCCGCCGTGGCTGAAAGAATAGGCAGGATTCATGCTAGCACGATAACCGTATTGGCCACACCACGTCAAGAAAAACCACACCTTCGGAGAAAAAGTTTTCGGACATTACTAGGGTTGTACCGTTGGGGCAAAGTCTGCGGTCGCTCGCGGATCCCCTCCCCCGTCCCAGCACCGTCCGGAGGGGGGCGCGGAAGCGCGCGGCCCGCTTTCTATCCGCCATACGGCAAAAAAAGGCGCTCGCAGATCACCACAGCCGCCGCCAACAGACATCGCCGCCCGGCCGCGCGTGCCCGAGCGAGTAATTGCACGTGTGCGGGTGTTCAAGCGCCATTTTGACCGGCAGCGCCGGAACCGCCGAGAAGAAATGGGCGGCGGAAACGAGTGGCTGCAGCGCGCATCCCGCGCTATGCCCGTACCGTTCTAGATTCGGTTCTTCAAAGTAAAGCGGACGGTGACACAGCGCGGGCGCTTGCCAGAAATACGCGTATCCCACCCAATCGCGGCCGCCAATTGACGCGGCATGAATCACGGGGATGCGAGCAAACTGAAGTCGCGCGAGGTCAGGCGGCAATTCGCCGGCCGGAGCCGCAATTGACGTGCGGAGTTGTCGAATCGAACGAATCTCGTCAGCGATTGGCAATGAGGACTCTTCGCCCGCCAGATCGCCAGTTCCCGTAAAGCAGATTCCGACCATCACGACTGCCTTGCGGAGCCGCCGCGCGACGGGTCGTTTGCGCGCCGCTAGAATCCGCCGTAACGTCACGCACGCGCGAAACAAGAGGCAACCGGTTTTTTTGGGGACGGCGAAAATCACAAGTTCGCTCCTACGCGGGCAAGCGTTGCGCGCCGCCATTGTCCCTACAACCACTTCGCGGCACTTCTCTTGTCGTCTGAGCAGAAACGGATCTTTGGTGATTCTGCGAACGCTCCGAGTAACCTTTGCAAGCCGGTTTGGCGTGGCAACCGTCAAGTCTGTCACACTCGTCATGGCTCGACCATCGATGCACCGGGATGGCCGGGATGGGCGATACTTCAGATGACGGCTGATCACGCGGTGCAATGGACACGCGCCAAGCGCCCTCTCCGCGTACGAAGGGTCCGGCGGGAGAAGATCTAATGAAATTCGCCCGGCTTTTACAAACTTTCCTTGATCCGGCGCGCGCTCTACGCGCGGATTCGGTCCCGCGCTTTGCGGCCGTGGAGGTCGGGCCGCTGCGAGCGCGTCGACTCGAGGAACGCTGCGTGCTGGCAGTCGATGCCACAGCCGCTCTGGCCGGCGTCACCGAACTGAATGCGCTGGGCGTGGGTGCAGCCCCCCAACCGCTGAGTGTGCCGCCGCTGGTGACTGTACCCGGCAATCAAGCGACCGTCGAAGGATCGCCCTTGGTCTTTTCCGCAGCGACAGGCCGACTGATCCGCATCGATGATCCGGATATTGGCGCCAGTCCACTGGTTGTCGACCTGACGGCCTTCGCGGCGCTTGGGGGACTCGCGCCCTCCCTGACCTTGGCGTCAACCTCCGGGCTGACGTCCATCACGGGCAATGGGACCAACGTGCTACGTCTGGAGGGGGCGCTCGCCAACATCAACACTGCGCTGGCTAATCTCACATTCTATAGTGCTGACAACGGCGACTTCACCGTCACGGTTACAGCTACCGATTTCGCGAACTCCGAGGCGGACAGCGCATCCTTGCAGGTCCAGGCGGCCAATGCCGCTCCCCAGATCGTGTTTACGAGCAGTGGCGGTAATGAAGGAAGCATTATCGTGGGAACCCTGCATGTGTTCGACCCTGGAGTCGTTGACGATCCACAAGTGAGCTGGATGGTTTCGCGGGATGGCCTGTTCATCGCTCAGGGCGTCGGGCCGTCGGTGGAGTTCTTCGCGGCCGAGGACGGCGTCTACCAGGTGACAGCCACCGCAGTGGACAAGGATGGTGGCGTTTCGACGCTAAGTGCTGACGTTCTGGTGGAGAACGCCAGTCCGGCCTTTGAGTTGACCGGTTTCATCCGCGATGGTGTCGCGCACCTGACTTTGGTCATGAAGGATCCGGGGACCGAGCAGTTCACCGTGGACGTGTTCTGGACCCTCGGGAGCAGCACACCCGAAACATTTATCACCAGTGAACGAACGCTTACGCGGAGCCATCAATATACGCCGGAAGAACTGGCTTTGGCTGGCGCCGATTTGGGGATTACGGTCTTCGTTTTCGACGGCGAGGACGTCGAGCGACAGACGCTCAATTTTCGTGAAGGCGCACCACCGGAAGTCTCTCCACCGAAATTTGAAGCCGCGCCACCGGTCACGCCGCCCGAGCGCTTGCCACTTGCGCGACTGCAACCGACGAGCACCACACCCCAAATCGTGCCGTCGGACCTGGGCCGCTCTGCGACGCAAGGCAGACCAGAAGAGGCGGCAATCCAACAGTTCGTGTTGCGCGTTGTCGGCCCCGATGGCGAAGAGTCGGCCGACTACGCATTGCCGGCCGACGCCCTGGAAAATTTACCGGCGTTTTTAACGACTCTCGGCGTGCCGGACGGCCACTATCGCATCTATCTGGTCACTGGCGAGCTGGATCGGCTGATCATCGACGCACACCTGCGGGGCGGCCGCATGATCGATCCGCGCGATGAATCTCAGCCGACCATCGATCGACCGCCGGCAAGCGACGACGCAGCCCAGTTCGCCAGCGCGAATGCGCTTCATGGCGCATCGACGACGATCGGCGCCGCGAATGACCCGGCGCCTGCGCCAATCGCAGAGGTCGAGCTGGCGACGGTTTCAATGGACCCGCATCTCCGCCCCGATGCGGATGGCGACCTTGCCGACGATCAAGTCAATTCGCTGCTCCCTCTGTTGGGCAGCACGATTGTCGTCGGCGCGGCAGCGGTTGGCTTTGCTTCGATGCGTGCACCGACAATACCGGCGCGCGAAGCGAGACGAGGATTCCCTCGCTTCACCAAAGCCGCCCGGTGGGCTCGAAAACTGAAACGCTCCCAATGATCACGAGTCCGAAATCAGCGCGCCGGACGACCCTCGCACGGATCTGCCGCTCGCCAAGGAATCACGAACAAGGATGTAACTGCCGTGCCACAATGCCCCGCGTGCCGTAGGGAGATCGCCGGCCAAGAATTGCCGCACGAAGTCTGTCCGCATTGCGGGGCTGATCTCGTCGCGATCACCAAGACCGTGATCTCCGCCGGTCGACCGTCACCGCAGCCGGAGCCCGGCGACGAGTCCGGCTCGGCAGGGTTTGCTCACCGGGCCGGAGGTGAATCTCTCCCGATACGGAATCCGCTCGCGGGCGACTGGAACGATGATGCGCCATGGCAAGCAATGCCCAGTCTGTTTGACGAACGCGAGATCCCAAAGCTGAATCCGGACAGTGCCAACCTCGATGCGCGCGCTACGCTTGATTCTTCGGGGCTCCCTTCGGCGGTGGACTTCGGCCCAGCTTCACCCCCCTGGCCACTCGAACCGCCTTTTCCAGTACCGCCGCCCATGTCGGGCGTCGCGCCCGAATCGCTGCAAACGATGATTGGCCCATCGCCCGAGGCAGGCGACGCCACGCACGATGACGAGCGCCCCTTCCTGACCATCGACAGCCGCGCGCCCGCGATGTCAGCGGAAGAAATCGTCGCCCTGTGGAGTGGCGCGCATTCGCCGACCACAGGTCCGCAGACCACAATTCGCCAACCGGAACAATTAGCCGGCTCGCCGCGTGATTCACGGCTGATCCTCACCAGCCGCAATGTGCGCCAGACGCAATCGCCGCTGCGGTCAAGCGCCGACTACGAGCTGATCGAGACGATCGGCGAAGGTGGCGTCGGTGTCGTCTATGCCGCGCGCCAGGCCTCGATCGACCGCACCGTCGCCGTCAAGATGCTCAAGCCGGCCAGCGCCCAGAAACCTGAGCAGCGCGACAAGTTCCTCAGCGAAGCTGTTGTCACCGGCGACCTCGACCACCCCAACATCGTGCCGATCTACGACCTCGGCACAAACGAATCGGGCGCGCTCTTCTACTCGATGAAGCGCGTCCAAGGGACGCCGTGGGTTTCGGTTCTCCTCAAGAAGTCACTCGCCGAAAACCTCGAGATTCTCCTCAAGGTCGCCGACGCGGTCGGCTTCGCACATTCGCGCGGCGTGATCCATCGCGACCTGAAGCCCGAGAACGTCATGCTCGGCGAGTACGGCGAAGTGCTCGTAATGGACTGGGGCCTGGCGCTGGTCACACCGGAGTTTCGCAAGGCGCGCACGATTGCCCCCTCGGCAAGCATGGGCGGCACGCCGGCCTACATGGCCCCCGAAATGGCGACCGGCCCCGTCACACGTGTAACAGGGGCTGCGGACGTCTATTTGCTCGGCGCGATTCTCTACGAAATCATCACCGGCCAGCCGCCGCACACGGCCAAAACTGTCAACACCTGCCTGGTCGCCGCGGCACGGAACCAGATTCAGCCCACGCATCACCAGGGGGAATTGCTTGAGATCGCGCTGCGGGCGATGGCCACACGACCCGAGGATCGTTACGCCAGTGCGCGTGAATTCCAGAACGCGGTGCGAAAATACCAGGCGCACAGCGAGAGCATCGCACTTTCGAGCCGCGCCGAACTCGAGCTCGCCGAAGCCCGGCAAACCGACAACTACGAGCTGTTCTCGCGCGCGGTCTTCGGATTTCAGGAAGCGTTCGCCCTCTGGGACCAGAACGCGCGAGCTCAGGAGGGCCTGTCGGAGGCGAAACTCGCGTATGCGAAAAGTGCTTCGGACAGGGGAGATTACGACCTCGCCGCGTCGCTGCTCGATGCAAACGATCCGCAGCACTTCGCACTCATCGAATCAGTTGCCTCCGCACAACATGAACGAGCGCTGCGGCAGCAGCGATTGAAGAACGCCAAACGGATCGTCACTGCCCTGGCCGCGGCCATGCTCGTGGTTGTGACTGGAGCGCTGGTCTGGGTGATCTATTTGTACGGCGTCGCCGAACACGAGGCGCAGGTGGCTACGCAGCAGAAACAGCAGGCTGACGTCGCCCGCAAAAAAGCCGACAAGGCTACGGAGTTGGCTGTGCGCGCCCAAAAAGAAGAAGCCTATGCCGGTTACATCGCCAAGATCGGCCTTGCGGCCGCCAAGGTCGAAGAAAACGCCTTCGGCGAAGTCGATCAACTCCTCGGCGACTGCCCGTCGGAGTTGCGGAACTGGGAATGGGGACGCCTCAAGTTTCTTTGCGGCCGCTCGTTGCGCAGCTTCGTCACGGGCGGTCCTGTGGATGCCGTCGCCTTCGACCCGACGGGCGAACGGTTTGTCACCGGCGGCTGGGATGGAAAAGTTCGAGTCTGGTCGGTCGACAGCGAGCGCCAGCCACTCCGCGAGCTAGACTATGGCGATCGGTACATCTTCTCGGTGGCTTTTGCGCCCGACGGCACGCACGTAGCCGTCGGCGGAGGCGACACGCAGGGCGGTTACGTCAAGATCTGGAACGTGGACACCGGAGAGCTGGTCCGTACGCTCAGCGGCCACACAGAGCGCGTGCTCAGCGTCGTGTACAACGCAGATGGTACGCGGCTGTTGACAGCGTCGTACGACAAGACGGCCCGGCTCTGGGATTCGGCTACCGGCGAATGCTTGCGCACATTGAGTGGCCACACCTGGTGGGTTTGGTCGGCGGCGTTCTCACCCAACGAAGACGCGGTCGTCACCGCCGGCCAGGATCGCAAATGCATTATCTGGCCGCTCGATGACAAACAAGGCAAGGAAGACGGCGGCGCGCAAGGGCTCCGCATCTTTACCGGACATGATGGCCCCGTATATTCAGCTATTTTCTCACCCGACGGACAGTATGTCGTCAGCGGTGGGTATGACCAGCGCCTGCTGGTCTGGTCCCGCGACCAGGCAAAGCCCTTTGCGTTCGAGGGACTTTCGGAAGGCACAAAGGCGGCGCCTCCGGTTTTCCGGGCGCTGGACGGGCATTCGGCCGCTGTCCGCGCGATACGCTTCATCTCCGAAGGCCCGCTGCGAATTGTCTCGGCGAGCCACGACAACACCATTAAGATTTGGGACTACGAGACAGGCGATCCGATCCAAACGCTGCGCGGCCACGCCGGCTGGGTGCGAGGCTGCGATGTGACGCCGGACGGCCGGCTGGCGGTATCGGCAAGTCACGATCATCAGGCCAGGCTGTGGAGCCTCGAAGGATATGAGGAGGTGCGCGTACTCAACGCCCGCGTGTTGTCCGGCCATGCCGACGCGATCACCAGCGCAGTTTTCTCCGCCAATTGCCAGCACGTTCTTACCGCCAGTCGCGACCGCACGGCCCGCATCTGGTCGTTCGATACCGGCCAGATGCTCCGGTCGTTCGCTGAGGGACACGACTTCTTGGCTTCGCAAGCCATTCTGTTCCGCGATGGCCGCCGCTTTCTCACCAGCGGCGTCGACAATACGGTCCGTATCTGGGATCTGGCCACAGGCACCGAGATTGCCACGATCACGGGCACCGGGGCCCGGGGATTGGTCGCCTTATCGAGTGATGAACGACAGATCGTCACAGCCAACGACGATGCGGCGCTCTTATGGGACCTGGAACACGGCCGCATCACGCGAACATTTGCCGGGCATCGTGGTGAAGTTTCGGCATTGGCCTTCTCCCCCGACGGCCAATATGTGTTCACGGGCGACGCGGCCGGCCGGACCAGGCTGTGGGATTGCGCCACGGGTGAGATCGTGTGGAGCCAGCGCACACACACCGGCCGCGTGAACGGCGCCGTCTTCACGCCCGATGGCAGTCGCGTTTTGACCGCCAGTAACGACAACACCGTAGGCCAGTTCGCAGTGGCTACTGGAGAGGATCTGATCCGCGAAACGCTCAAGCACGGTACGCCTGTGACCGCGATCCTGATTTCCTCCGACGGGAAGCGTGTGGTGACCAATGCGGCCGACGGCAAGATCCGCATTTGGGACCTTGAGCAACGGCGTGTCGAGCATGAATTGGAGGACCTGGCCGGGCTGGTCAGCAATCTGAGCCTTTCCCAGGACGGCTCGCGGCTTGTCACCATCGCCCCTCAGCCGACCGCAACGAGCGACAAACCCGTGAGCGAACAGTCCTCCGTCGTGCAGTTCTGGAACGTCCACACGGGCGAAGAGTTGATCGAACAACAAATGCAACAGCGAATGGTCTGGTCAGCAGTCTTTGCGCCAACGCCCGGCGAAGTGCTGTTGGTCGGCGGCGATTCGGCAAGCCTGTATCAGGTCGGCGGCAATCGACCGATCATGAGCTTCAGTCCCCACGGCGCAGTCACCTCAGCCAGTTATTCGCCGGACCAGAAGCGCATCGTCACCAGCGGCGGCGATGTCTCGGCGAAAGTCTGGGAGCTGACCAGCGGCCATGCGCTCTTCAAGCTCGCGCTTGGGCACGAAGGGCCGATCAACAGCGCCATCTACTCGCCCGACGGCCAAACGATTCTCACGGCGAGCGACGACGGCACGGCACGGCTCTGGAACGCCGCGACCGGCGATTTAGTGCATACGTACCACGGGCCGACGGGACACACCGAGCGCGTCCGCTCGGCGGCGTTCGCTCCTGATGGGCTGCAGATCGTCACCGCCTCGAACGACAAGACGACGCGGGTCTGGAATGTAAGCGGGACGCTGGTGCTGGTCCTCGACGGCCATACGTGGCCGGTGACCTGCGCCTCTTTCAGCGCTGACGGGAAACGCATCCTCACGGGCAGCGAAGACGACACGGCGCGGGTTTGGGATGCGCGCAGCGGCAAGTTACTGGGAGAGTTGGCGGGACACACCGCAGCCGTGACCTCGGCTTGCTTCTCGCCAGATGGATTACGCATTCTTACCGGCAGTCGAGACACCACGGCGAAACTCTGGGACGCCGCGACGATGAAGGAGATTCTCACGTTAAAGGGTCACCGCGAGGAAGTCGCAAGCGTCTCTTTCTCGTCCAACGGCCGCTATGCGCTGACTGGTAGTCTCGACGGAACGGCGATCGTTTGGTTGACCGAGGAGTGGCGCCGGTTGGAGTTCAAGCTTTAGCTTGTTGACGTGGTGTCTGGTGGTCTGGTATCTGGTGGTCTCCCAGTCTCCCAGTCTCCCAGTCTCCCAGTCTCCCAGTCTCCCA
>JBBDYH010000171.1:0-10986 GCA_040901795.1 Pirellulales bacterium | reverse complement strand
GGTACAGCTCGCACTTGGCGACGTCGCGGCTGGTGCAGTCGCGGAGCTTGCCGGGGAGGTTGCCGCCGGAGAGCACACCTTTGCGCTCGCGGAGCAGGGCCTTGGCTTTGCGAGCGGCCTCGCGGGCTTCGGCGGCGAGGATGCCCTTCTGCACGAGTAGCTTGGCGACCTTGGGATTCTCCTCGAGAAAGCTGCTGAGGTAGTCGCCGACGACGCTGTTGACGATGCCCTCGACTTCGCCGTTGCCGAGCTTGGTCTTGGTCTGACCCTCGAACTGCGGGTGGGCCACGCGCATGCTGATGACGACGGTGAGGCCTTCGCGGAAGTCCTCGCCGGTAGGCGTAAGGTCTTTGAACAGGTCGGCCTTTTTGCCGTAGGCATTTAGCGTGCGTGTGAGGCCGGCGCGGAAGCCGGCCACATGCGTGCCGCCTTCAATGGTGGGGATGTTGTTGACGTACGAGTGGAGGTTTTCGGTGTACTCGCCCGAGTACTGCAGAGCGATTTCGTAACCCAGACCCTCATGGTCGCCCGCGAAGTAGATCACTTCGGCGTGTAAAGGCTCGCTCGCCCGGTTGAGGTGCTCGACGAACTCGATGATGCCGCGCTCGTAGTGGAACTGCTCGCTCTGGCCGGTCTGCTGATCGGAGAAAAAGATCCGCACACCACGATTGAGGAAGGCCAGCTCCTGCAGCCGTTTGTAAAGCGTATCGTAAGAGAACTTGGAGGTTTGAAAGATCTGCGGATCGGACTTGAACGTGGTTTTGGTGCCGACCTTGGTGCTGCTGCCGATGCGCGTGACGGGACCGACCGGGACGCCGCGCTCGTACTCCTGCTGGTAGACATGGCCATCGCGGCAGACCTGAACTTCACACCATTCGCTGAGGAAGTTCACGACGGTGACGCCGACGCCGTGCAGGCCGCCGGAGGTTTGGTAGGCGTCTTTGGTGAACTTGCCGCCGAATTTGAGCACGGTCATCACGCCTTCGAGCGTGCTGACCTCGCGGCCAAGCTCTTCGGTGAGCTGCGGGTGGGGTTCAACCGGGATGCCGCGACCGTCGTCCTCGACAGTGATTGAGCCGTCGTTGTTGATGGCGACGTGAATTTGCTTAGCGTGGCCGGCCATGGCCTCATCGATCGAGTTATCGACGACTTCGTAGACAAGGTGATGCAGGCCCCGCGCGGTGGTGTCGCCGATATACATGCTCGGCCGCTCGCGGACGTGTTCCAGGTCGGAAAGATGCTGAAGCTGCTCGGCGCCGTACTTGGTGCTGGGACGGACGGGAGGTAGGGGAGTGGCGACAGGAGTGCCCGTGCTGTTTTGCGGCATTTCGGGCGAAAGCTCGTTCTGTGGTTCTGGCATGAGGATCCTTATTAAACGGACGGAAATGTGCAATGCGCGCCGCGGAGCGGCGGAGGCTGCGTTCCCACGCAGAGCGTGGGAACGAGGTTGTTACACCACACTCCCAATTCGGAAGCGGAGGTCGCGGATGTTCTGGTCGGGTAATAGCTGGCTGAGCTTGTTGAGCAGCTCGATTTTGCGGTAACCCAGCTCCTGCATCAGGACGCTGTTGGCAACCGTGATTTCCAAGGCGCCGCGCTTGAGCAGGCCAGCTTGAGTGAATTTGTTCATCGGCTCGCCGACGGCACGCTGCCAAGCCTCGCCGTACGCGGCTGCGGACTGCTCGCGCGCGTACCCCCGCCGTGCCATGAGCTGAGCCAGGATGTCGGCGATGGGTTTGGGAGGCATGGATAGGTTTAAAGTTCAAGGTTTAAGGTTCAAGGTTGTTTCCCGCAGGAACTTTGAACCTTGAACTTCGAACCTTAAACCCATTTAGCGGTCACGGGCGAGGGGCATGATGACGTAACCGTAGCCGTCGTCGGTGTGACAGACCGCGGCGCTTTCGGCGTTTTTGATTTCAAGCGTAAAGGTTTTTTCGGGGTCGAGAACTTTGAGAAAATCGCTGACGTAGCGCGGGTCGAGGCAGATGGCGATCTCCGGGCCATCGTAGGCGACCGGTAACTCGACGCGCGACTGGCCAACTTCGGCGGCGCGGCCGGAAAGCTCGAGCATGCCATTGGCAAACTTGAAATCGACGCCACGGCTTTCTTCGCTGGTGACGATAGCGGCCTGGCGGACGGCGGAATAAAAATCGCCGATCCGCAGCTCGATCTTCGCTGCGTCGGCGCGCTGCGGGAACACGTCGCGCCAACGGGGAAAGCGACCCTCGGTGAGCCGCGAGTAGATCGTGGCCCGCGGGCTGCGGACGAGGATGTCATTGCCTCGCGCGGCGAGCTGAACCTCGCCGTCGGCATCGGTTAGCGCCCGCTCCATAAGCTGCATGGCGCGCATGGGGACGATCGTCGTGCGGTCGGTCGTCGTGTGGCCGCCGGTGCTGGTCGCGGGACCTTGCATTTTGGCGAGGCGGCGGCCGTCGGTGCCGACGGCGATGATTTCCTTGTCGCTCATTTCAAGGAGTACGCCGCCGAGCGCATAGCGACTGCTTTCGTTGTCGGTAGCGAACAGCGTGCGGCGGATCAGTTCGCGGAATAGGCGAGCGGAGAGTTCGCAGTACTTGTCTTCGTTGAACTGCGCGACGGTGGGGAACTCGTCGGGGTTTTCGGCGCCGAGGCGGAATTCGCTCCGCTCGCCGCGAACCAGCGTGCTCTGCGGGTCGGCCTCGATCCGGAGTCGCTCGTCACGGGATTCGCGAACGATCTGGCCCATCTGATTGATCGGGAGAACCGCGGATCCGGGGACCTCGACCTGAATGCCGGAGACCTGGATGCGGATGCCAACTTCAAGGTCAGTGGCCAGAAGTGTGGCTCCCTCGGCGGTCACTTCGAGTTTGACATTGTGGAGGATAGGCTTGGGACTGCGGGCGGGGGCGACGGCGGCGGCGGTTTGAAAGGCCGATTGGAATTTGTCGCGTTCGAGAGTGATCTTCATGGGGAGGGGTTCGGGGTTCAGGGTTCAGCTTGGGCGATCGCTGCGACGAATCGCGGACATCTTTGTCTTGTGTTCTTGATGTATTTAAATCAGTAGCAGCAGTAGTGCGGCAGGAGGAGTTGTTGGTTTGGGTGAGAGAATGGGCGATAAGTTCTTACTGGAGTGGCGGTTCCGTGCGCGGTCGTCGGTGTGGATTGGGTGCAGGCTGTTGGTCGGTTGAGAGTCGGAGGATGTTTGCCGTAATGTCGGTTCAGCGATCGGCGAGCGGGTAGTGTCGGTCGATGTTCGTCAACGATTGCCGGCCGACGTTGCTCAACAGGTTTTCCACAGGGGTATGTTGGGGGGAGTAGATGAATTTCGAAGTTCAACGGGTCGTTTAGCAATGTCGGCCCTGCGGGCCTGTAGTCATCCATGCGCGATCATTTTCGTTAGTTCGGACAGGGCCTGGCGGACCGTGGGATCGGTGCGCGAGCGGGCCTCAATCATGCGATAGCCATGCAAGATGGTTGTATGGTCGCGGCCGCCAAAATAATCGCCCAACTGCTGAAGGCTTTTGCCGGCGAGCTGCCGCGCCAGGTAAATCGCGACGTTGCGGGCCTGCACGACGGCGCGGCGGCGCGTGGGACTGGTCAACTCGGCCAGTTTGAGGTTGAAGTACTTGGCCGAGAGCACGGAGATGGAACGCACCGTCGGACGCAGTGCGCCGCGACGGTCGGCCAGAAACGCCCGCACGCGCTCCGGATTGATCGGGTCGCCATCCATTGCACACTGGACCGAGAGCTCCGTCACCGCACCGAACAACTCAGGCGCTGTCACCGCAAGACCGTCGGCCAACGATCGTGCGGCCGCAGCTGGGATCGACACGCCCCGGACCTCGGCAAATCGTTGGACCAGTGCCAGCCGCACTGCACCGCTGGGGGGCGAAAGTTGCACTACCAATCCGCCGACGAGACGCGCGGCGAGCGCAGCAGGCATGCCGGGCAGGCGCTCGGGCGAGAGCCGCGATGTCAACACGACCTGCCCCTGCCGCCCTTGAACGGTGTCAATGGTATGCAGCAACTCATTGAGCGCGGCCCGCTTGCCGACAAGCTGGGCAATCTCTTCCAGGACAAAGAGCGACGTATCGCGCTGCTGAGCGCTCCAACCGGCGGTCGTTTTGGTTTCAACCGCAGATGCCAGACCCCGCGCAAAGTCGGCGCCGCGAGTATAGATCACATGGCGGTCGTGCGAACGCCAATGCCGAGCGATGCCCAGCGCGATGTGGGACTTGCCGGTGCCCGGCGGGCCCCAAAGTACGAGCGGATTGTAAGGAGAAGGCGATTCGCGAAGCAACGAATCGACCGCCTCCACCAGGGTGCGATTCTCGGGTCCGGCAAGGTAATTGGCCTGGTGTCGCCCGGCGACCACCGCCGCAACGCCAGTCGAATTCGAGTGCGACGATCCGTCTCCATTGACCCTCTGTGCCGCGTGCGGCAGGGCACGTGTATCGCCGTTCTGCGCGCAGGCCGGCTCGAAATCTTCGAGGCACAGATCGGAGATCAGGGGGAGGGTAAAGACGCCGTCGACCACGTTGGCTCCGTCCAAAAACGACTCGCACCACTGAGCGCGAGAGTGAGAATGGGGAAGCCAGAATTATACCGCATTTTGCAGCCATCAGCGAGACTCGAAAGGAGCTGGTTTTCAGCGGTTTTGAGGGGGCGGAAAGCTATTCTTCCGGTAGCGGAATTCGCCAGAGCTCCGGCGGGCCAGCGATTTACCGCCCGGACAAGCTAAAGCTTGAACTCCAGCGACAAGCTAAAGCTTGAACTCCAACACGATCACCTGGCGGACATTCGCAAGGCGCCGTCGAGGCGAATGACTGCGCCGTTGAGCATCGGGTTCTCGATGATGTGTTGGGCGAGCCGAGCGAACTCTTCCGGCTTGCCCAGACGCGGCGGGAAGGGAACCTGTGAGGCGAGGCCTTCCTGTTGTTCCGGACTGAGGGCGCCGACCATCGCCGTATCGAACACGCCGGGAGCTATCGAGACGACGCGAATTCCGAATCGAGCGAGTTCGCGGGCGACGGGCAGCGTCAGTCCGGCGACGCCGGCTTTACTTGCCGAATAGGCCGCCTGGCCAATCTGCCCTTCAAAGGCGGCGACGGAGGCCGTGGTTACCATGACGCCTCGCTCGCCGTCGGCGTTGGGCTCATTGGTCGCCATTGCGGCAGCGGCCAGGCGAATGACATTGAACGTGCCAATCAAGTTGATCTCGATCACGCGGCGAAAGGCGTCGAGATCGTGGGGGCCTTGCTTGCCGACGACCCGCTCTGCATGCAACACTCCCGCGCAGTGCACGACGCCGTGCAGGCCGCCGAAGTGTTGTCGGGCGGCATCGATGGCGGATTGGACGTTGTCCGGATCGGTCACATTAGTCGCGACGAAGCGGGCCTGCTCGTTGAGGGACGCGGCAAGCGCATCGCCGGCCGCCTGATTCAAATCCGCTAGGACGACGTTGGCGCCTTCGTCTGTGAAGCGCCGAGAGCAGGCGGCGCCGAGCCCTGAGGCGCCGCCGGTGATTAGGAAGGTGCGGTGGGCGAGTTCCATGGGTCCGTAAAAGTACGAAGGACTAAGGACGAAGGATGAACGTGACCTACCAATCGCTGTCGCCGTCGGTACTGGTTGCCATCCAGGCAAGTCCGCCGGCGAGCGCGAGAACGGTCAGGACCGCCGCGGTTTGAAGGGCGATTGCGGCGATGCCGCGCTTGCGGGCAAGTGGGCCCACGGCACTGACCCATAATGCCAGCGGCGCAAGCGGCGTCACGAGGAGCGCGAACAGCGGTGGTCGCGGATTGATCGCTCCGGTGAACGCCCATCCGCCGACATTGACGGCATAGACCAGGACTAACGCACGGGCCAGAGCGGGTTCTGGAAATAGCCACGCTCCGGCAGCACAGCCAACGAGCGCGGCAGCGGCGATGACCGCTGGCTCGCCGTACGTGAGGCTGACCAGCGCGGCAATTAATGCGGCGGAACAGGCGGCCGTAAGCGCGAGGTGCGACGTGAGTACGGACGACGCCAATCGCCCCGCCAGCGGTTCAAGGAGCACGGTCAGCAGGAAGAGGTACGCTGCAACAAGTGGAAGTGTGATGGCGCGCCGCGGCTCGAGATCAGGCCAGGTAGGGACGAGCAGCCAGGTGGATATCATCGCTACCGCGGCGATTAGCGCCCAACGCGCGACGATGTGCGAACGGATCGAGGCGGTCAGTGCGCCGACAGCGGCCGATAGCAGTGTCAGGTAAGGGATCCATTGCCAGTGTCGCGCGGGAGCGAAGTCAGAGCGGGACTGCAACCAGGAGAGCATCGCATAGCCGAGCCAATAGGAGGCGGCGAAAGCGAGGGGGGCCAAGCCATGCCTGGCTGCGCCCTTGAGCGCGCGCTGGCCTAGCCACAGGACAGCCAAGGCGGCGGCGGCCGGCGCCAGGATCGTGACGGCAGCAAGCTGGATTGTGGGATTCACGACGGATTTGGAGTGCGGCGACGAGTCGCCGCTTTGGATCTCAATTCGCGCCGACTTTGCGTTTGCCTCATCTGGCTTGCAATGCTGTTCGAAAAAGAAAGCGATGACGAGTCATCGCACTCCATAGGATTATTCGGCGGCGTCGGGAGTCTCGCCCACGGTCACCGTGATGGCGACCGGCTTCTCCACTCGATCGAGCATCCGATCCATGCCGTAGTCGGTGCGATCGATCGTGAATTCGGCCTTGAGCGAGAGCCCTTGGTCGTCAATGGTCACATCGGCCGGGAACGAGATCTCCTTGGTCACGCCGTGAAGAGTGAGGTCGCCGATGAGTTGTGTCTTTCCTTGGTCGTCTTTCACAATGCGCGTGCTTTTGAACGTGGCGGTGGGAAAGGACCGGGTGTCGAGAAAATCGTCGCTGTTCAGATGGCGTGTCAGTTTGCCGTCGAACGTTTGCAAAGATCCGGCCTCAATATCAACGGCGGCGGATTCAAGCGATTTTTTATCGTCGGCGAGCACCGCCTGACCGCTGAACTTTTGAAACGTGCCAACGCGTGCTTTCGAATCTGGCTTTGGGCCGACGTGTGTGCCGATGAACTGGATTCTGGTATTCGCCGGAGTAAGCTTTACAACCTTTGTCGGCTGAGCGTCCGTAGAACCTGGTAGTGTCAGCGTTGGCCCCGAGGAATTGGCTGTTGGAGAAGCGTCGGCGGAATTCGAACCGGCGGGTATGGCCAGACTGGAGGCGCCGCTAGTATTCCCGGAGGAAGACGCCGTAGTGGCGTCAGGAGTCGTCTTGCTGCATCCGGCGAGGAGCAAAGATCCGGCGAGCATCCACAGTGCGAATTTCATGAAGTCGGCTTCCAAAAGGGGGTTGTAAACTGCTAGGGAAGAACACCATTATGCGGTTATCGGGGCGGTCCGCAAGGAGAGAGGGAGATACGCAGTGAGATAAGGAGATGGAGTCCCTGATTTTATCCCCCCTATCGCATTTCAAAATCCCCCTATCTCCACATGAGGCGGTTCGCTGCGCGTCAATCCCCGGCCGCGCTAAAGTCGTCCACGCGAGCCGCCCGCTCGATGGGGTTGACCTTCGTGCCGTCGGTGAGATTGGTTTCCGGGGCTAGCACGAGGAGTTCGTCGGCGGCCACGCCGCTTTGCACCTCGACCTGTTCGTCGTTCATCAGGCCAACTTCGATCGGCTGGAGCTCGACGTACCCATCGCGAATGACGAACACCTGCCATCGGCCATCGGCGCCGCGAAACAGAGCGGAGCGCGGAATCACTAATGCGCCGCTGCGCTCGGCGGTGATGATCCGCACGCGGACACGATAATCGACGCCGAGGTCCCATTCGCCTTTCGCGCGGCGCTCGATCAACTGCCGTTGGTCCTCGTCATTGAAGGCTAAGATGACCTTCACGCGCTGCTGCTCGACGCCCAGCGAGCTGACTTTGGTGAAGCCGGCGGGGTAGATGTTCTTGACCGTGCCGTGGAGCGGTCGATCCCCGATGGCCGGTCCCATGATCTCGGCCGGCTGGCCGAGCTTGATTTTTACGACTTCTTGGCTGAGTACGTCGACTTCGACCTCCAACTCGCGGAGATCGCCGATCTTCAAGAGGACGGTGCCGGCGGTGACCATCCGCTCGTCGGTCATCATCCGCGCGAGCACGACGCCATCGACGGGGCTCGTCATGCGGCCGCGATTTTGATCGCGCTTGTTTTCCTGCCAACGGACGCGGGCTTCCTCCTTCTGCCGCTCGAGCACCTCATGCGAAAGCTTCTTGCGGCCGATGTATTCGAGGAGCGTGACGGGCATCAGGTTGGTGGCGGCCTGCATAGCTTCCATCGCGCGCTGTACGAGTTGGTCCTGCTGATAGGCGACGTCCGCTTCGACCAGCGCTAGTTGCGCCGCCTCGAATTCCTGCTCCGACGCGGCCAGCTTTTTGTCGCGAAAGAGATTGAAAATGCGATCGCGGTTGCGCTGGGCGTAGTCGAGCTTGGCTTTGCCGGCGCGGACGCGCTCCTCGGCGGCCTCGACGGAGCGCTCCATGGACTCGACGAACTTGTATGACTGCTTGAGGGCGACGTTCTCGACGCTGGCGTCGTCATTCTCCTGGATCGCGGCATCGAGCCGTTCGACAGCGGCGGTGGCGGCGTCCATCGCCAGCTTGAGGTCCGCGGGGACGATCTGGGCAACCACCTGGTCGCGCTCAACGGGCGTGCCTTCCACGAACCCAATCGCTTCAATTCTTCCGGCGAACGGCATGGTGATGTTGTAAACGCGGGGCAAGCGCGTCTTGCCGCGCTCGTCGATGAGCTCGCGAATTGTGGCGGTATGCGCCTTGGCGGCTTCCACGGCGACGCCTTCGTCGAAGATGCGTCCGCCGAAGGCGACCGCTGCGATGGTGGCGGCGATGAGGCCGAGGATGAGATAGGTTTTCATAGGTTTGAGCTTCTATTGATTGTACACTCGTTCCCAGGCTCTGCCTGGGAACGCTCTGCATGGCAGGCTCCGCCTGCCGGGCTTGCCGACAAATGACTCTTATCTCAGATTCGGCGAGGCAGAGCCTCGCGGACAGTGCGTTCCCAGGCGGAGCCTGGGAACGAGGCATTGGTCATTCCTTCACGTTCAGCGCCTCGCGCCAGTCCATGCGGTTAATGTCGCGCTGGACGAGCGCGTGGGCGGCCAGGCCGAAGAGGATTGCCAGAGCGAATGTCTGGAGCCAAACCAACGGCGGCACGACCAGCGGAAAGCGAAACATTTCAGTATCGTAAACATACGTGAGGTACCAGACGAGCGCGTAGCCCAAGGGAAAGCCCAGCAGTGTGCCGAACACGTTCAGGATCATGCTTTCGCGGAGGAAGAATCCGCCGATCCTCCAGGGGCCGTAGCCAAGCACGCGAAGCGTGGCCACTTCGCGCCGCCGCTCGGCCAGTCCGATCAATGACGTATTGAGCAAACTCGCGAAGAAGATCACGCCGGCGAAAAGCGTGACCAACCCAATGAAGATGTCCTGCGTCTTGACCATGGTGTCCATCAGGTTTTTGATGTTGCTCTTGCGTTCGTTGAACGCTTGAAGGGCAGGCAAGCGCTTGACCTCGCGGTAGAACGAGCGATAGGCGGCTGGGCGCGGGTCCATCTCAAGCTGCACACCGGTGAGCGCAAACTCCTCGTCGATCAGCCCGCTGAGATAATTGATCTCGGCATAGACCGAGAGACCGATGTAGCTGTCGGTGATTTCGGCCACCGGAATCGAGCGTAGCGTACGGAGTCCTTTGGCCGGCTTGATCGTGACGTGATCGCCGACCTCCAGGTGCAATAGCTCGGCCATCTTGCGCGTCATGGCCAGACCGCTGTCCGGGATGCGGATCGTGCGGCCTTGCAGATCGCGCGGCAAGGTGAGCCGCGCATTGCGGGAGAGGCCGGTGATGCCCCCTTTGCGGTTGTACGGTCCGTGGAAAAACTCGCAGGCGACTTCGAGCACCGGCTCGGCATGGTCGACGCCCGGAAGCCGGCTCGCTTCGCGGAGCGCTTCTGGGCCGCGCTCGTCTTTGAAGCTGAGATCGATGTCGCTGTTGACCACCTTCTCGAATTGAAAGTCGATCAAGTAACGGATGCAGTACTGCAGCGTGAAACCTGTCATCAACAACGCGGCCCCCATCGTCGCGGCGAAGAGGCCGACCGCGCTGCGGAGCCGGTTGCGGATGACGTTTCGCAGCACCATCCGCCAGCCGAACGAGAGCCGCCGCCACAAGAACGTCACGTGCTCGAGCCAAATGTGTCCGCCTTGCTTGGGCGGCTTCGGTCGCATGGCCTCGGCCGGACGGAGCCGCAGCGCCGCGTACGCCCCTTGTGCCGAACCGACCAGTGCACAGCACAAGCTAATGACAATGCCGCCGAGGTAGAGCTCGGTGTAGAAATAGTTCCGCAAGTTGGGGAACTCGAAGAACTGATGATAGAGATCGGTGACGAACTCGGCCATTTGATAACCGAGAAAGCAACCGATCAGCCCGCCGATCAAGCCGATCAGCCCGCCGAACTTGGTGAAGTGCCAGAAGATCTGCGCGTTACTATAGCCCAGGCCCTTGAGCGTGCCGACGATCACGCGCTGCTGGTCGATCAAGCGGGCCATGAGCACGTTGAGCACCAGCGCGGCCACAGCCAGAAAGATCACCGGCATGATGGTGGCGAACGTGCCCAGCCCGGTAATCTCGTCGTTGAGAAAGCGGGTGGGGGGCTGATCGCGGCGCGGCGTCTTGGCGAAAACGCCGTAGCTGTCCAGACGTCGCTCGATGGATTGCAATATGCGGTCGGGATAATCGCGGTACTCGGGCGCCAAGAGGCCGGTGATCTGATTGCAAGCGCCGTCCATGTCGAAAACTTCTTCGGCATAGGTCTGCTTAACATAAAACACGCCGAACCGCTCGGGATCCGGCGTGAGCGAGCCCGGGCTCACCAGATAGACGAACTCACTGGAGATCGCCGTGCCGACGATGAACAGCTCTTCGCGGCGGTTGTTGAGGATCAGGTGGATCCACT
>JBBDYH010000170.1:0-11137 GCA_040901795.1 Pirellulales bacterium | reverse complement strand
GCGGCCACGGCGGCCAGCAGGCAAACGGCAAGGTCGTAGCTGACTGCGTACTGTGAATCGGCGGTGAGCGTGGCGATGGTCAGGGCGCCCAGCATCATCGTGCCGACCATCTGGATCAAGAGGAACGCCATGTTGGTGATCGAATACACCAACCGGCTGCGGTCATCGAAGCGGCGGCCGAGGTACTCGGAGAGCGTGTAGAGTCCCATGCGGCGATAGAACGGCAGGAAGAAGTAGCACAGCATCAACAAGCCGAAGATCGCGCCGAACTCGAAATTGGCTTGCGCGAATCCTTCCTTCAGTCCGGCGCCCATCATGCCCACCATGTGGTGTGAGCTGATGTTGGTGCCGAAGATCGATCCCGCCACAGCCCACCAGGCGACGGTCTTGCCGGCCAGATAATAGTCGCCCGTACTCTTTTCTTTGCGGCCGATCCACATCCCAAACGCCGTGACGCCGATGACTACGGCGGCCACGACCAGCACATCGAGCCACTGGAGCGGGATGCTGGACGATTGGGCGATGAGTAACGGGACGTTTCCGGCCATGAAGTTCTCCGGCGCGCGTGCAAAGCCGCGGACTGAGTTTAGTGAGCCGGGGAGTCCTACGGAAGGCAGGGCCGGGGCTGGAAGGCCATGTTCCTCATGGCGAGCAAGCTTTCCGATGCGCTTCTCCAGGTTCGTTGCATCGTCCGTTGTGAACAACCATAATTGCCGTCTTGAAGGCGGGGTTCGGCGCAAGTGATAAAACCTCGAATCATATCTCACATTTCAAGGGCTCAGACGATGTCGTTTTCCGTTCGCCTCGGTTTCTTCATTGTGGCTGCAGTTGCATGGCCTTCGGCCGCCCTCGCTCAGCGGCCCCCCGCCAAGGCTCTCAAGGCCCTCAAGGTCGCCGACGAGATGGAGGTCTCCCTCTTCGCCAGCGAGCCGATGATCACCAACCCCTCGGCGATTGATATCGATACGCAGGGCCGCGTGTGGGTGGCGGAGATCCAGTGGTACCGCGCACGGGCCAAACAGCCGCCGGCCGACCAGATCAAGGTGCTTGAAGACACCGACGGCGACGGAAAAGCGGACAAGGCAACCGTCTTCGCCGAGGGCTTGTTCGCGCCGATGAGCGTCTGCGTGGCGGGAGATAAGGTTTACGTCGCCACGAGTCCCGACCTGTGGGTCTATGAGGACAAGGACGGCGACCTCAAGGCGGACGGGCCGCCGAAGAAGCTGCTCACCGGCTTTGGCGGGTTTAACCACGATCACGGGGCGCATAGCCTGGTGCTGGGACCCGATCACAAGTGGTGGATGTCGCACGGCGATACTGGGTTCGATGTGCGCGGGACCGACAGCTCGCACATCAAGTTCCAATGGGGGGCGATGCTCCGCGGCGAGCTCGACGGCAGCAAGTTGGAAGTGATCGCCAAGAACTTCCGCAACCCCTATGAAATCTGCGTGAGCAGCTTTGGCGAGTCGTTTGTCAGCGACAACGACAACGACGGCAACTTCAGCGTCCGCATCTGTTGGATCATGGAAGGGGGCGATTACGGTTGGTTCGGACGGCCGCCGGCCAAAGTTCCGCCGGGAACGCCCTTTGGCGAGCATTGGCATTTCCGCGGGCACATTCCCGGTTTTGTGCCGGCGACGCTCGTGACCGGGTTTGGCTCGCCCTGCGGGATGTGCTTCTACGAAGGGGATGCGTTCGGCGAGAAGTACAAGAATGCGCCCTTGCACACCGATAACGGCCCGCGCGAAGTGCGGATCTATCGGCACACGCCGAAGGGATTCGGCATGACGGCGACGAGCGAAGTCTTCATGACGTCGCAAGGCGACAACTATTTCCGGCCGGATGACATTTGTGCGGCGCCCGATGGCAGCTTGTATGTGAGCGATTGGTACGACGGCGGCGTGGGCGGACACGCTTACAACGACCCTGACCGCGGTCGAATCTATCGGCTCACGCCGAAGGACAAAAAGCTCGCACGCCACGAGAAGCCGGGGCCGTATGCGACGGTCGCCGATGCGATCGAAGGCTTGCAGAGCGTGAACCTGGCCACACAGTATCTCGCGCGCGAACGGTTATTGGCCGAGGGTGAAAAAAGCATCGCCGCGCTGAAGAAACTCGTGGACTCGGACGAGCCGAATTTCAAAGCGCGCGCCCTCTGGGTGCTCGACCGCATTGGCGGCAAGGCGCGCGACGAGGTGGTCGGCCAGCTTTTATCCACCGATGACTCCTTGCGCTCGCTCGCTGTGCGGATTCTAGTGCGTCACGGTGACGAATATGCCGAAACAATCCTCAAGTTGGCCGACGACGCATCGCCCTTGGTCGGACGCGAGGTGCTGTTGGCGATTCGAGACATTGAGGGCCTGCGAGCGCTCGACGTCCTGACGAAGTTTGCCGAACAGTACGACGGCGAAGATCGCTATCTGCTCGAGGCGATCAATATCGCCGCCGGCGATCGAAAGGTGCAGCTCTACGAGCGGTTGGCGAAGGCGGAGTCGTTTTCGCCATCGCGGTTCCGGCTGTTGCAGTTGCTCAATCCCAAGGCGGCGGCGACTTCGCTGGCCGAGCAGCTCACCAAGAGCGGCGTGGAAGAGAGCACGCAAAAACTGCTGTTGACTGAGGCCGGCAGCGTCGCCTCACCCGAGGCGGGCCGCGGTTTGCTCAAGCTGCTGGCCGACGAGAAAACGTCTACGGCAGTCAAGCAGATGGCGCTCGAAAAGCTGGCGGCAAACCTAAGCGGTAACTGGAAGACGCTGGCCGATGATCCGCAGCTTGCCGCGGTGATGCGGAAGCTGTTGGCCCAGAGCGAAATGCGAGGCGCTGTGCTGGCGATCGTAGCCGGGGGCAATTTGACGAAGCTCGCCGACGATGTTGCCGCACTGGCCAGCAACGTCATGGCGCCCGAATCAATCCGCGTGAAGGCGATTCAGACCGCCGCGCAGCTCAATGCAACTTCGTTTGCCGACCGCGTTCGCGCATTGGTCAATGACAAATCGCCTGCGATTCGCGGCGCGGCTATCGGCGCGCTCGTTCACCTTCAGGACATGAAAGCGGTCCGCGAGCTGCTGACTTCTGAGCGGCTGTCGCCCGAAGAACTCGCCATGACTGCCGATCGGCTGTTGATCAACCCGGCCGGCGCGATGGTGCTGTTGAAGATGATCGACGACCGACAGCTTCCGGCCGAGCGGGCGATTTCGCGGGCGGCCCATCATCCCGATTCGAACGTCCGCACGCTGTTTGCAAAACACCTTCCCCAGGATCAACGGCCCCAGAGGCTTGGTGATGCGATCAAGCCCGAAGAACTCCTTCGGCTAACTGGCAGGGCCGATCGGGGTCGGCGAATCTTCCACAATAGCACCGCCGCGCAGTGCAAAACCTGCCACACAACCGATGGCAAGGGCGGTCTGCTCGGCCCCGACTTAAGTGCGATCGGCAAAAAATACGAACGCGCGACGCTGTTGGAGACAATTCTCGAACCTTCCAGGGCGATCGCGCCGGAGTATGTGACGTATCTCGTCGAGACCGAGGACGGCCGCGTCTTCATGGGCGTCCTGCAATCGAAGGACGACCAGGCGGTGATCCTCAAGGACGCCCTATCGAAATCGATCCGCATCCCGCAGGACAATATCGCCAGCATCACCGAGCAACGCATTTCGCTGATGCCGGAGCTCGTGCTCAAGGATGTCACAGCGCAAGACGCGGCGGATTTGCTGGCGTACATGATGACCCTGCAAGCGGGACAGCCGGAGGAGAAGTAACCACCTACGGCGTATTGGATTGCATAAACACAGATTAGTCGCACAGGAGGAGGCTGTAATGAGTGTAGGCGCCAATGCGGGTGCGGCAGCCGCTGCAGCGGCGATTGCCCAAGCTACCAAAGCGTCCGGCGTTATCGTGCGAATCGACCCACACGATTTCTTGAATATCGTCAACCAGAATGACGAGCCGCTGGTTGTCCACGCCACGGGGGGGGTTCTTTAGTATCAAGCACAAGTATTTAACGAGCTATCGAGGCCTGGCATTCTTTGCCAATTCCGGCGCTGCACTATCGCTGCCCGAACATTGCCAGGTCGTCGAAGCGCATAAAATCTGGATACCCGGTTAGCGAGGCGACGCTGGTTCGTTTTCAGCTCGGAAATGGCTGCTCTGCAATCGCGAGTTCGATGAAGCGAATGATCTCGTCAGCGCCGTTTTCCCACACCAGCCTGGCCAGCCGCCGCAGATCGTCCTCGCGAATGCGTTCCGAGTTCGTTTTGACCAGACGCCGGAAGTCGCCGGCGTCGTACTCTTTTTTTCCCCGATCGCGGTACTGCGAAATAATGGCCGCGTACTTCGAGACGAGCGCGGCTTCCAGCGTTGGCAAACGATGCTGAGTCGCTTTGTCGACGATTACGTATTCATTCAGGATCAATTCCTGAAACGGCGACCAAGGATGCATCAAATCGATCACCTGCTTTGGCTTGCCTTCCGCGTCCACGTCGGCCGGATCGGCAAACCGCGTCACCTGCGACAGCTCGCGAACGATCAGCGCTGGCCAGCGTGCGAGAATGGCCTTCTTCGCCCGCGCGCGGCTACTATAACCCACCATCACGTCCACATCCTGCGTAGCCCGCGGGTCGGGCATATAGCCAACATAGCCGTGCAAGCCCATCAGCACCCAATCCTTCACACCGCCGGCATTGAGCGCATCGATGACATCTTGAGGCGTAATATCCATGGCGCCTTCTCGGTGTTGGCGGCGGAACTCACTCGTCAGCCAGGTGCTCTTGCCGATCGCATAAGCATGGCCGGCCGGACCGCGCGGGTCCAACTCGTCCATACCTTCCGGCCCCGGCAACTGCGCCAGCGCCCGGCGCCGCTGTTCAAGATAGGCCGGCGTAAAAAACTCCGCATTGCCGGGCACGGCCGCTCGGGGACCAGTTGATTCGGAGAGGCCGGCCATAATCGAGTCGCGCAACCGGAGGAACTCAAGAACAAACCCGATACATTATACCGCGCTGCCGACCGCGCCGCCTATCGATGTCGCTGCGCACAATCGGCGCATCGAACGCGGCACTTAAGGTGACGTGACAATCAAACGATCTACGGTTAACTCAGCTCAGGCACTTGAATATCCATTCCAAGGAGCTTTCCATGAAAACGTCAATTTCTGCTTGCGGATGGATCCTTTGACAGTGGCTATCGGCCACGCAACGTTTGCGGGTCAGGACAAACCAGCGCCTGCAAAGACCTCGACGCAAAAGGCTGCCGAGAGCCCGAAGCAAAAGGGGGCCGACGAGCCAAAGGAAGTCAGCGTCGTCGACTATGAGAGCAAGTCGCACGGCGCGTTGCAGGTCAAGAGTGCCAGCAAGAAACCCGGCAATTGGTTCGACGTCCTCCAGGGTGGCAAGCGTGCTTTCAAAGGTTCTGAGCCGCTTCTCGATTCCACACTGGACTTACCGCCGGGCGCTTACGTGGTCGTCGTTAATCGCACCGAGCGAAAAGTGAACGTCGAAGCCGGCAAGAAGACCATACTCTTGACAGGGGACCTTGTTGTCGAGAGCAAACGCAAAGGAACGTTTTGGGTTCCCAAGCAGGGCAAAGAGACAAGATTGGCTTCCACCCCGCCGATCGTCAACCGTCGCGTGGCTCTTTTTCCCGGCAAATACAATGCGTACATCAATGTGGGCCCCGGCACCGACCTGAAGAACCTGGGCGCGGTCGAAGTCAAGGCAGGCAAAACGACGGTGGTTAAGGAATAGCGGTTCTCGCCAGGGTGAGGCTTTCTTGCTACGTTGAACGAACCAAGATCGCGTGCCGTTAGACGACGTCGACTCATGCTCTCTCCCACCGACATCCTGGGTCCTGAAGGCCGAATTGCCGCTCGGCTCGCGCACTACGAGCGCCGCAGCGAGCAGTTGGCCATGGCGGATGCCGTGGCGGCAGCGATCGCCGAGAAGCGGCATTTGATGGTCGAAGCAGGCACCGGTGTCGGCAAGAGCTTTGCCTATCTGGTGCCGGCAATCCTGGCCACCGCCGAGACGCCTGCTCCACGGCCCGCCGCGAAACTTGACAAGAACGCAAAGGCCGACGAAGACGAAGCAGACGCCGAAGGCATCCGCCGCGTCGTCATCAGCACGCACACGATCAGCCTGCAAGAGCAACTGATCGCCAAGGACCTGCCGCTGTTGCGCGCGGTCATGCCGGTCGAGTTCACGTCGGTGCTCGTCAAAGGCCGAGGCAATTACCTTAGCCTGCGGCGGATGAATAGCGCCGTCGAGCGTGCGCGGAGCCTGTTTTACGACGAGAGTGAAATCGAGCAGCTTCGCGACCTGGTCGCCTGGAGCAAGACGACCGGCGATGGGTCGTTATCGAGCCTGACCTTTCGGCCGCTGCCGCAGGTCTGGGACGAAATCCGCAGTGACAGCAGCAATTGCATGGGTCGCAAGTGCCCCACGTACAAGGATTGCTTTTACTATATGGCGCGGCGGCGCGTGAGCAACGCTCAGATTCTCGTGGTCAACCACGCGCTCTACTTTAGCGACCTCGCGTTGCGCCGCGTCGGGGCCAGCATCTTGCCCGACCACGACATTGTGATCTTCGATGAGGCGCACACGATCGAACAAGTCGCAGGCGATCATCTGGGGTTGAGCGTCACCAGCGGCCAGATCGAGTACCTGCTCAACAAGCTGTACAACGAGCGCACCAACCGTGGTCTCCTCGTAGCTTACCGGCATGGCGATGCCCAGCAGGTAGTGATGGAGTGCCGGACCAGGTCCGAGGAGCTGTTTGGCGATCTGGAACATTGGCTCGAACGGCAACGCAACTCGAACGGCCGCGTCCGCGAGCCGGAGATCGTCAAGAACCTGCTCTCGCCCGCCCTTGATAAGCTGGCGAAACTCCTGAGAAAGTACGGCAGCCCGCTCAAAGAGGACGAAAAGCAGGACTTCACCTCGGCCGCCGACCGCTTGCAGGTGCTGGCTGCCGAGATCGAAACCTGGCGCAAGCAGCAGATGCCGGGATCGGTCTATTGGATCGAAAAGTCGTTGACGCGCCGCGGTCGTCCGAAGGTGTCGCTCGCCGCCGCGCCGATCGACATCGGCCCGGTGCTGCGCGAACACTTGTTCGAAAAAGTGCCGACGGTCGTCTTGACCAGCGCCACGTTATCGATCGGCCGCGAGGCCTCGTTCGATTTCTTCAAGTCGCGCGTCGGGCTGACGCAAGCGAATGGATTGCGGCTGGGGAGCCCGTTCAACTACCGCGAGCAGGTTGAGCTGATCACGCTCGACGGCATGCCGGACCCAGCGGAGAAACAGGCCTACGACGCCGCCTGCGTGGCGATGATCCGCCGCTATGTCGAACGCAGCAACGGCCATGCATTTGTACTCTTCACCAGCTACGATTCGCTGCGCCGCGCGGTCGAACAGCTTACGTCCTGGATGGCGCAACATAGCCTGGCGATCTTTTCGCAGGCTGAAGGCATGCCGCGCTCGCAAATGATCGAGCGGTTCAAAGAAACGCCGCGGAGCGTGCTGTTTGGCACCGACAGCTTCTGGCAAGGCGTCGACGTGCCGGGCGATGCGCTCCAGAACGTGATCATTACCAAGCTGCCGTTCAGCGTGCCCGATCAGCCGCTCTTGGAGGCGCGGCTGGAGGCGATCCGCGCTCGCGGCGGCAATCCGTTTATGGAGTATCAACTCCCCGAGTCGGTGCTCAAGCTTAAGCAAGGTTTCGGCCGCTTGATCCGCACCAAGCGCGACCGCGGCATGGTGGTGATCCTCGACCCGCGCGTGCGAACTAAGCCGTATGGGCGGACGTTCTTGGAGTCACTGCCGGAATGTAAGCGTAAGGTGGAGCGGTATACGGCATGACGGTCAGGGATCTGGACAACAATAAGCTCAGAACGGCAGGAAGATTATCGAGTTCGCCCATTCCTCGAGTTCCGTCGCCTTTGCGATCAGTTCCAGATCATTGATGTAGGCCCCAATCGAGTGCTGATATTTTCCGTACGCAATTCCAGTGAATGGCTTCATCGACGTCTGCCAGGCGCGTGCCAAGACCAGGAAGTCATCGTCTAGAGTAAAGACCAACTCTTCAACTCTCGCGCCCGCTCCAAAAGCTCCTCGTCGTCTGCCTTCCGCCGATGATCCTCTTGAACCGTCAGCACATCCACACCGCGGACTCGAAGTTCGCGCGTGACGGTGCCATGGGCGTGGACATCCATGTAGAGAGACAGCATGGCGCACCTACGAAACCTGGTCGTCGTTCCGCTGGCGCTTTATCGCTCGAAGTCTTTCCAGGACAGGAGGCGGGTTTTTTTCCGCCTCGGCCCGAAGCCTTTCGACCAATTCGCTTGTCGCTTTGATCTCTGACGCGATCTCTTCTTGATGGTCGAAGTAGTACGTCATCGCCGCGTACACTTCCGCCAATTCCAAATGCGGGTAATGCACGACCATTTCCTCGGGCGTCCAATGGTGATAGAGATAGTCCATCACAATCTGATAGACCTTAATCCGAGGCATCCGCGCCAGCCGGGCGGGTTTGTCGTCGGGCTTCTCGATATGGGGGTAGGTAACGACGGATGCCATAGGGTTCCTCGCTTACTGGAGCTATTCAATCATACTCCGTCGGACACGGCCGGCCCAAGGCGGTTCAGCATTTGTTGGCGTACAATGGGCCGTCTGCCCACCCAGTTGACCGCCTATGACCGCCGCTTTACAGTGTAGTCTTGCTTGGTTCGCATCTTGTCGTGCCCACGGTCCTGCGGCCCCTTCCCATGCTCGCGAAGCGCGTCATTCCCTGCCTCGACGTGGATCGCGGCCGCGTCGTGAAGGGGACCAACTTCCTCAATTTGCGGGACGCCGGGGATCCGGTCGAAGTCGCCGGCCGCTACGAGGCCGAAGGGGCCGATGAGCTGGTGTTCCTCGACATCACGGCCAGCCACGAGGGGCGCGAGATCATGCTCGACGTGGTCCGCCGCACCGCCGAAGTGATCTTCATGCCATTGACCGTAGGGGGCGGCATCCGCACGCTCGAAGACATCCGCGCTTTGCTCAAGGCGGGCGCTGACAAGGTTTCAATCAATTCGGCGGCGCCCAAGAACCCGGATTTCGTCCGCCAGGCCGCCCGGAAGTTCGGCAGCCAATGCATCGTGGTCAACATCGACCCCCGGCGAGTCGATCGGAATGGCGGCACCGTCTGGGAGGTCCACATCAACGGCGGCCGCGTGCCAACTGGGCTGGAGGCGGTGTCCTGGGCGCGAGAGGTGACACGGCTGGGCGCTGGCGAAATCGTGCTCACCAGTATGGATGCGGATGGGACCAAAAGCGGCTACGATCTAGAGATGACCCGGGCGGTGAGCGAGGCGGTGTCGATCCCGGTTGTGGCCAGCGGCGGCGCCGGGCGTCCCGAACACCTGGCCGAGGCGATACTCATCGGCAAGGCCGACGCGGCGCTGGCGGCGGGCATCTTTCATTTCGGCCAGTTCACGATCGCCGAAGTGAAAGAGACCATGCGCAAGCGGGGGATTCCGGTGCGCGAGCCGGCGGCAGCTTGTGCGGGATGATTGCGGCCGTTCGAGGCACAGAAAGAAAGGTAGAGCAGAGAAACAGCGCTCCTCGTCGAGCGTGGCACGAGGCAAGGAACAGGAACATGGAAATTCAAACCAACGGCGAAGCGGAACAG
Organism: Pirellulales bacterium; assembly: GCA_040901795.1. Classification (GTDB taxonomy): domain Bacteria; phylum Planctomycetota; class Planctomycetia; order Pirellulales; family JALHPA01; genus JBBDYH01. The sequence goes on along the minus strand of JBBDYH010000170.1, from coordinate 1,477 downwards.
ATCGTCGAACGTAGCGCGCAGAAGGTCCTCCACGACGAAATCACGCGGTTCGTCCACAAGAAGGACTACGAGATCAATAAGCTCTTCCGGGCGCTGGTCAAGCTGGAGGGGAGCGACTTGCACCTCAAGGTTGATAAGCCGCCTTACGTCCGCGTCCGCGGCTCGCTGCGGCCGATCAACCGGCCGACGATCGAGGACGAAGAGATGTGCCGGCTGATCTTCGAGATGTTCGACGAACGGCGGCAGCGGATCTTCGACGAGACCGGCGGCGTCGATTTTGCCCACGTGGTCGATGTAGACGGGACCAAATGGCGGTTCCGCGTGAACGTCTTGCAGCAGCTCGGCCACGTCGGCCTGGTCGCCCGCAGAGTCAACAACTTCATTCCGGACTTCGCCGGGCTGAACCTGCCGCCGATCGTTGAGGAGCTGTGCAAATTCGATCAGGGGATGGTGCTCTTGGCCGGCGTCACCGGCTCGGGAAAGAGTACGACCATCGCCTGCATGCTAAACTACATCAACCAGCATTACCGCAAGCACATTCTCACGCTCGAAGACCCGATCGAGTTTACGTTTAGCGAAGATAAGTGCCTGATCAACCAGCGTGAAATCGGCAGCGACGTCAAGGACTTTGAGATCGGCATGAAGCACGCCGTCCGCGAAGACCCCGACGTGATGCTGGTCGGCGAGATGCGCGACCAGGAAACGTTTCTGACCGCCATTCACGCCGCTGAGACTGGGCACCTGGTCTTTGGGACGATCCACGCGTCGAGCGCTCCCTCGACGATCGGGCGGATTCTCGACCTGTTTCCCACCGAGATGCACTCGCAGTTGCGCAGCGCTATGGCCTTCAACATGAGGGCCATCGTGGCGCAAAAACTGTTGCCGAGCATCAAACCGGGCGTGGGACGCGTGCCGACGGTCGAGATCATGACCTTCAGCAGCACGACCAAGAAACTGATCCTCGAGGAAAAAGACGACAAGCTCGGCGACCTGATCCGCATGTCTGCCCGAGAGGGAATGCAGGACTTCACGATGAGCCTCCGCGACCTGGTGAACAAAAACCTGGTTGACCGGCAGGTCGCGTTTGAAGTGGCCCCGAATGTGGAAGCGCTGAAGATGGCGCTCAAAGGCATCGAGGTCTCGCAGCCGGGTATTCTGTAATGCGCCGTATCGCAATCCTGCTTCTGCCGGCGGTTTTAATCTGCATGCTCGATGCGGGGGACGCGCTGGCGCAAGGGGGTGCGGGAGCCGGCGGGCCGTTTTCCCGTGATCGCGCACCCGGCTTCTACTTCAGCATCTGGAAGCTGGGCCTCTATTTGGGCCTGTTCTGGCTGTGGGTCAGGACAACCGATTGGGTGAACCAGGACGGCTATCGCCTGGGAGTGCAATATGCCGTGTGGAATCCGATCGTGGCGTTTTCGTTTCCGGCCGCGATGCTGCTGTTTTTTCTCATTCCTTGGTTTTGGGTGGGCTATAC
>JBBDYH010000169.1:0-11160 GCA_040901795.1 Pirellulales bacterium | reverse complement strand
GACTCTTCGTTGGGCACTTCGAACCCGCGGTTGCTCATTACCAGCTCAAAGTGCGAAATCGTCCCCTCGATCGTCGAATACACCATCCGCTTGGTGGGCAGCGCCGTTCGCTGATCGATCCCCACGTTGACCGGCCCGGCAGGCAAGTTCTCGAGCGCCTGATGGACAATTTTCATGCTCTCGCGCATCTCCGCCATACGGACCAGATATCGGGCATAGCAATCGCCGGCGGTTGTGCAACAAATCTTGAAGTCGAGATCGGGATACGCCAGATACGGCTCGTCCTTGCGCAAGTCGCGCGTCACGCCGCTGGCGCGGGCAATCGGCCCGCTCGCGCTGCGGTTGATCGCCTGCTCTTTCGTCAGCACGCCGACTCCCTTGGTGCGGTCGACAAAAATCTTGTTGCGGTTCAAAAGCCGCTCCATATCCTCGAGCGTCTTGGGGAAGTTCCGCAGGAAGGTGCGCGTCTTCTCGATCACCAGCGGCGTCATGTCGTACATCAAGCCGCCGACGCGCGTGTAGCTGTTGGTGAACCGCGCGCCGCAGAGCGTCTCGAAAATGTCGTACAGGACTTCCCGCTGGTAAAAGGCATAGAGAAAGTACGTGAACGCGCCGACGTCGAGCCCGACCGCGCCGTTGCAGAGCAGATGGTCGCTGATCCGCGCCAACTCGGTCACGATCGTGCGGATGTACTTGCAGCGCGGCGTGAGTTCGATCCCCATCAGCCGCTCAACCGCCAGGTGCCAGGCCACATTGTTGGCCAGCGGCGAGATGTAGTTCATTCGGTCGGTGATCGTCACGTACTGGTTGTAATCCAAGTGCTCGCCCAGCTTCTCGAAGCCCGAGTGCAGGTAACCGATGTCCGGCATGGCGTCGACCACGCGCTCGCCGTCGAGCTTCAACACCAGCCGCAGCGTCGTATGCGTGGCCGGGTGCTGCGGACCAAAGTTCAGCGTCCACAGGTAATCCTGCGGCTCATCGTGAACGAGATCGCGCGTCTGAATGTTTGCCTGAACGACCGACATAGTGGCTAGGTGACTTATGCCTCGGATCTTGTGAGGACGGGAAAGTTATGCCGCTCCCCCCGTCCTTGCAGCGGATAATCCTTCCGCAACGGAAACGCGGTAAACTCTTCGGGAAGCAGAATCCTGCGATGGTCCGGATGTCCATCGAACGTAATGCCGAACATATCCCACACTTCGCGCTCCATCCAATTCGCACCTGCCCAAAGTGGAACAACAGACCGAACCACTAGATCGGGCTCATTGAGAAAAATTCGCACCGTGATCCGCTCGTTGGCCTGCGTATTCGCCAGGATGTAAACCAATCCGAAGCGGTCGGTCGCCTCGCGGTAATTCAAGTAATCAACGCAAGTGATATCCGACAGAAAGTCGAATCCTCGCTCGTTCCTCAAAAACGCGAAAAAGTCGTAGAGCGACTCGCTCTCACTGACCACGCGCGTCTGCCCTCGAAACTCGCTCACCTGCACCCGCGGAAAGCGGCGGTTCACGGCGGCGATGGTCTCGGGCAAAGTCATGGCGAAGCCCCGGAGGGGCGACATTCTATAGCCGGGGGCGCCAGCCCCCGGACCGTTCGGCGTGAAAAATTACAAAGCCCCGTAGGGGCGACATTGTTCAGACATCACCGCGAGGGCCTGCGTCAGTTAGCGTAAAACCGTCGCGAATGCCGTCCCTTCCCGCTCATGCACGATCGGGTTGCGAGCGCTATCCACGATTGAGAGCTGCGATATCTCGACCAGCGCCCGCTTGGTCTGCTGCCGGGCCGCCAAATCAAACTCGCGCCCCGAAAGCGTCCCTTCGCGCTGAATCTTGTCCTGCAAATCGATGATCGATTGAATCAACTGCTCCGGCCGCGGCGGACAGCCGGGCACATACATATCGACGGGTAGAAAGCGGTCAATCCCCTGCACGACGCAGTAAGTGTCGAATACGCCGCCCGTCGAAGCGCAGGCCCCCATCGAGATGCACCACTTGGGCTCATGCATCTGCTGCCAGATCCGCTGCAGCACCGGCAGCATCTTCATCACCACGCGCCCGGCGACAATCATCAAGTCGCACTGTCGCGGGCTGAAGCGAAACACCTCGGCGCCAAACCGCGCCAGGTCGTGCTTGCTTGCGCCCGTGGCCATCAGCTCGATGCCGCAGCAAGCAGTGGCAAACGGCATCGGCCAGAGGCTGTTCTTGCGACACCAATTGGCTAGCGCATCCAACCGGCTCACGACCACGTTTTCCGGCAGCTCTATCGCCATCGAAAGATTCCCTTCCGCCACGCATACGCAAAGCCGACGCCCAACAGCGCGATGAAGATCATCGCCTCCGCAAACACCAGGCCGCGGCTGGCCACCAGCGGGTTGCTCACGCCCTCTCCCGGCACAACGCTTTGGATGCCCGCCGGATTGCGGACGGCCACGGCCCACGGGTAGAGGAACAGCAACTCGACGTCGAACACCAAAAACGCGATCGCAACCAGGTGAAAGTGGACATCAAACCGCCGCCGCGTGTCGTGGATCGGGTCCATTCCGCTTTCGTACGGCATCTCTTTGACCGCCGTCGTGCGCGAGGGCCCAAAAAGTTTGCTGACGACGATCAACCCGACTGACAGCGCCGTGGCGCAGACGAGCAGCAAAAGGATCGGTAGGATGTTTGCCATCGGGCCCATCCGTCGTCAGGCCGATCAACTTTGTGAATATTGTCACAAAGTAGGATAAATAAAAACGTCGACCGTCTTTGCGCGGCATTGATCGGTCGAGCGAAAGAATCCTAATGCTGCCAGCCGAGATGGTCAAGCCGCAGTTGGAATTCACGCTTTAGCGCGTGTTGGAGTTCACGCTTTAGCGTGCGTGCGTTGGAGTTGCGGTAGGGTGGGCTCTGCCACCATACCCCTCGTTGGGAGGACCCGTTGGAGTTCACGCTTTAGCGTGTGTCCGTGCCCCCAACCAGTCGCGACAAGCTAAAACTTGAACTCCACCAGCTTCAAAGGCGCAGCGCAAAAAAAGACCCTTCGCAAGTGGGGCAGGAACCTGCGAAGGGCGAAAGCCGGAGTTTACCCCCGACTTATCCTCTCATTATGCCATCGTCCTCTGATCATTCAAGCCCTTTTTCTGCTGTGGTCTCCCACATAGCCTGAAGTCCTCGTGACGCTCAATTTGCCACACCTGCTCGCCGACCTGATCGCCATTCCCAGCGTCAACCCCATGGGTCGCGGTGAGGTGGCTGGCGCCGAAGTGTTTGAGCGCCATCTGACCGATTACCTGGAGCAATGGTTTTCCCGCATTGGGTTGGAAACACAGCGCCAGACGATCGAGCCGGGCCGCGACAATCTCATCGCCCGCCTCGAGGGCAGCGCGGGCGCGCCCGTCGTGCTCCTCGACGCCCATCAAGACACGGTTCCCGTCGAGGGCATGACCATCGACCCCTTCCGACCGACGACCCGCGAAGGCCGGCTCTACGGCCGCGGCGCCTGCGACATCAAAGGTGGCATGACCGCGATGCTGGGCGCGGTGGCGAGGGTTGCTGCCGAGCGGCCGAAGCCTTGCCCGACGGTTCTCATGGCCTGCACCATCAATGAAGAGCACGGCTTCACCGGCGCACAAGGGCTGTGCGACCTGTGGTCCCACGTGGACGCGCCCCACGTGGACGCGTCTCTCCGAGACGCGCAATCGAGTCTCGGAGAGACTCGCCCACGTGGGCGTTCCATCGTCCCTCGCAAGCCCGACTTTGCCATCGTCGCCGAACCGACGGAATTAGGCATCGTCGTCGCTCATAAGGGCATGGTTCGCTGGCAATGCCGCACGCTCGGTCGCGCCGCCCACAGTTCGCTGCCGCAACTCGGCGAGAACGCCATCTTTCGCATGGCGGAGGTATTGGCTGCGCTGGAGCGCTATCACCGCGACGATTTGAGTCGATCAACGGCGCACCCGCTGTGTGGCCGTGCCACGCTCAGCGTCGGCACGATTCAAGGTGGCATCAGTGTCAACACGGTGCCCGCTTCATGCACGATCGAGATCGATCGCCGCCTGCTTCCCGACGACGACCCGGCCAGCGTGTACCGTGAGGTGATCGACTATCTAGCGCGGCACGTCGGTCGTCCGGAAACGATCGAGCATCTGCCGCCGATGATGCAGAGCCGCGGGTTAAGCGACACTGCCAACGGCGCTCTGGCCGATCGACTTGCCGTGGCCGTTCGCGAGCTGCGAGGTGCGGCTCAGAAAATTGGTGTTCCGTTCGGCACGAACGCCACCGCCTACGGCGCGCACTTCCCGACCGTCGTCTTCGGCCCGGGTTCGATTACCCAGGCCCATACGGCCGACGAATGGCTAGCGCTCGACCAACTCGAGCTCGCCAGCGAAATCCTCTACCGCTTTCTCAAGCGCCTCGCCGACTGACGCGTTCCCCTCCCTCTCAGGGAGGGGCTAGGGGAGCGAAACCGAGCCCCAGGCCACTGCGAACCCCCTCCCTCTTAGGGAGGGGCTGGGGGAGGGGTAAGCCAAACACTAGGGGCACTAGCTACAAGGACATCAGACCCCAGGCCACCAGACACCAGGGCACCAGACACCCAGTGCCTCTAGAACGTATCCAGGATAAAGTGATGCCCCATATGGTACCGCCCACCCGTCGGCGGAGCCTTATACCGACCCGTGATGTTGCGATCCCAATTGGCCGCTTCGGGATAGTAATTGTGCCACTGCTTGTTGTACACCGGAATCCGCATCTCATTTGGATAGCGGTGGTACAAGCTTTCCGAGCTGCGGTAGTACTCGCTGCCCCAGAAATTCTGCGGGTAGAACACGTACGGGTAATGGTAAAACCGTTCCCAGTCCTGGGTGCCGTAGGTATGAACCCACTGGCGGCCATAGGCCATGGAACCAGCGGCACTCTGGTAACCAATCGGAATCGGCGCCCCGCCGTATGCCGAAACCGGCAGCCCGGTTGACGTGGCGACTGGAATCGCCGGTGTCGAGGTCGGCGTCATCTCCTCGGATTCATCTTGCGCACGGGCCACGTTGAACAGGCCGCCCACGGACACGCCGAGGGCGCAGCCAAGAGTCAGCATCGTCTGACGAAGCATAAAGACCCCCCTTAGATTCGACGAACGTGCCGAAGCCGCTGGCGATCGAACGATCGGCGACTTCGGGACGAACTGGGTCGAGCCGGATTGCTGCTAGCAAGGGCCTTAGCGCAACGCTTGCGGGAGCATTACGCGCCGGCCGGCTCGTACTAGGTGCATCGGCAACCGCTACACCCGTCATTGAGGGAATATCCGGCACGTTTTACCACCGGACGGCATGTCGCACCGACAACACGGGAGCCATAGCAATTTGGCTATTGGGTTTATTCATCCAATGTATTGACAATTTGCTCAATCTGTTCGAGTGACAGATTCGAACGCGTGTCGCTGAACATTTTCTTCAGATGGCGGCGGCCCTCGTAGCCCGAGGGATGACCGATGTTGCCGATCGGACCTTCACTGTCGATCAGCACGTTCTCGTCTGTGTCGAAAACTGCGCTGAACGGTATGCTGAAATCGCTTCGGTTACTCACGATCCGCTGGGCAAGTTCCTGGCCGTGCTCGTCGCGCACGTTATCAATCTTCAAGAGCACATAATCCCGCTCCAGCAGCTTGCGGTTGTCGTCCAGCCAGCGAGACATGACGAGGCATGGGCCGCAGTAACGCTGACTGACGCGAGCCCACACTTTGCGTTGGCTCCGTTTGGCTTCGGCGAACGCGGCGTCCCACTTCTCCTGCGCGTCGGCGGGGGTCGGGGCGTACTTCTTGATGAAATTCTCGGCTTTGCGGGTTGCGTCCCCTTCCGTGATATCGAGCTCGATTCGCCCCAACTCCCTCCCCGCTGCGTCGAGCGCACACGCAAAGACCGTGCGGGGTCTGGGGCTCGGCCATTGCTTCGTCTTGACGAATTGGGCAGCAGCCGCGTCGGCCAGGTCATCCTCGCCGATTTCCAAATGCATGAAGAAACCGACCTCTTTCGTTCGGTCGTAGTCGAGCAGGTTCGCGTTGACGAAATCGCTTGCCGTCGACTCGAAAACGAGCACCATCATGCGAAAGCCGCCGAGCGTCGCGTCGCGCAGCAAGCTTTCGTATTGCTCGGCGAGGGATTGATCGACATCGGCACGCGTGTCTCCCAGCCGGCTCACCATCCGCCGCCGCTCCTCACCGACGTTCAGAAAGACCTCCTCCAGGTGCGTGTCATACTCGGATCCGTCGATCGAATCGGCGCGCACCGTCATGGCAAGCTCGGTCGGAAGGCCTTTCAGCGTGTAGTTGCCTTGGCTGTCGGTTTTCGTTTCGAACGTCTTGGCGACGAAACTTGTGCCGAATGACACGTCCTTGCGCCTCTCTTTGGCGCTGACGTGCGGCTCGACGCGTACCGCATGTCCGACGAGCGGCTTGTCGTCCTTGCCAAGTAGCTGGCCGTGCAGATCTACCGTCGGCTCGAGCTGGACCTCGATCGGGGCTGTGGCATCTTGCGGCGTAGCGATTCCAAACGCCTTTCCGTCGGCGGTGTAGGCGAAAATGCCGACCTGCAGGGCCTTGGTCTTGAACGTAAAGCGACCCCTTGCGTCACTCTCGGTCGTCTGCCGCTCGTCGGCCTGTCCATCGACCGATCCCAATACGATCTCTGCCCGTGCCAGGTCGACTTCCAGTCCGGGCGGCGGAATCAATTGCCCTGTCACCTCGCGTGCGATCGTGATCTGGCGATGAAATTCGATCTTCGTCACCTCACCCGCCTGGACGGTGACGTTTTGATCGGGCGATCGCCATTCGCCGGCGTTGACGCTGGCTTTCAACTCCGATCCCGCGAGCGCCCAAGCCCGCGCGATCCCATTCGCGTCCGTCGATACTCCCCATTGCCTTCCGCTGTTTCCACGTCTTGTTTCGCCATTCTCCTGCCAAGTGTACTCGTGCGGGGCGCGCAAGTGAACCCACTGGTTTCGCATCGGCTGGCGACTCGGCCCAAACGTGACGCGTATCTCGACCGGTTCGCCTTCCGAAACCTGCAGCATCGCGACATTCGACTTGCCGGTCTCCGGCTCGTAAGGAATCAGGTCGATGATTTTGCTGACATAGCGTTCGTCCGCGATGCACACCCAGTAGGTCGCTCCCGGAAGACAATCGGCCGTGAAACTCCCATCATGCTCGGTGATCGCATACGCGCGGTCGCTATGGTTTTCTTCCTCACCCTGAAAGGTTTGGAGCAGTACAAGAAGGCCACCCACGTCGACGCTTTCGGAGGCGACTTTTCCGATGAGCGGCTTGCGCTCGACACGCGGCTTCAACTTCACGACCAATGCCCGGTCGTCAGCCTTCGTCACGTCGTCCGACTCGGCCTTGGCCCACCGTCGATCGAGGAGGTGTATTTCCACGGCGTGCTGTGTCCAATCGGGAAACCAGCGATAAGTCACTTCCCCTTTGTCGTTCGTGGTCATCTTGGATTGCGGAAGCGTCTGCCAGTTTCCCGGAAAGTTGTAGTTTGGCGGCCCGGTTCCGATCGTCAGCGCGAACTTCACGCCGGGAATCGGGGATCCGTCGTTGGCATCGACGAAGCGGATTGCTTGATCGCGGCAGTCTTCCAATTCAATTCTGAACAGGTTGGCGAGCGGATCGCGGTAGGGCTTGCGGTAAAAGTCATAACCGCCGACTTGGAAATCTTGGGTCCATGCCGTCAACTGGCTGAACCGTTCATTCGCCATGAGGTGAAACCGGGCCTTCCCTTCGGCATTGGTTTCGCTACGAAGAGTGTTTCCCTCAAGAGCGGCGGTCACCTGCGCCTTCGCCACGGGAGTTCCGTCCTTCGTCACGTACACAAGCACCGTGCGACTCGCTCTGGCCAGCACCAGGTCGATTCCCTCAATCGCCGCCTGCCGCAGTCCCCAGGTGGGAATTCGTCGCAGACCACGCTGTTGTCCGTCCTTGCTGCTGGCGAACAGCTCCAGAGAGGACCCGACCGAGCGGCCAATCGGAACCCAGACCTCGAATCGATGGCCGTCGAGCTTGGGCGACAAAGCTCGGCTAATGTAACCTTCGTTGACATTCACGCCCAGCTCGCACTCTCGCGCGGCCCTGCCATCGGCGTCGACAACCCGGCCCCTCACCAGCATCTCGCGCTCCACGCCTTTGCCTCGGATCGTGAGGGCGTTTTTCGTTCCAGCATCCGTCGACGCATCGCTACCCGCGCCAGGCTCCTCGTTCTGCTGTTGGCCCTGAGCGTCCTGCTCCTCAATGGCTTCCGCTTCGCCAGCGCCGACCCCGAGTGATGCCGTGAGCAATGTCGCCGCCACGGCGATCAGCAGGGTGGCGGTAATCGTACCGCCGCCCACGCGCGTCGAAAGCGAGCGCGAAGCATCCAGAATGCGGGCGATCCGCCGCGCGGAGAGCGAACGGAACGAGATCATGCCCACGCCCGCCGGCAGCGGGGGCGCCATGTTGCGGCTGGCAAGGTCCACAAGAAGCTCGGCGTAGTTGCACCGGTCGGCCCCGTGCTGCACGACGAAATCGTCGCACACCTCTTCGGCCGTCTGCGCAATGCGCCGAGCCAACAGCCACACCAGCGGCTGCACGGGAAAAAGCGCCGTCGCCAACTGGCGCAGCAGGTTCCACAGGCAATCGTGTCGCGACAAGTGCGCCAACTCATGCATCAGCGCCTGCCGCAGCGGTGTATCATCGGCGTCGGGAAGCAGCACCGCCGGCCGCCAATACCCGATCAGGCAAGCGCCCGACAGAAACGGCGCACGCAGCACTTCGGGCGGCCGGACCTGAAAGTCGGCGGCAAGCTGACGGCAGAGCGCCGCCTCCGCGGGATCGACGGGAATCGCCATCCGCCGCAGCCGGACGGTCCGCAATTGGGCAATTGCCAGGCGAACCAGCAAATAAACCGACAGGAAAATCCACGTCGCGGCAGCCAATAGTGCCACAGCAACCGCCGTATTGTTGCTTGCCAGTTCGACTTGCTGCGGCGCCTCCTCCATCACTGGCGCCGGAGCAGCTGGCGATTGTTCGTAAGGTGGCGGTGATGTTAGCTCTACGTGACTGCTCTGCGGCATTGAGAGCGACGCGGTTTGTTCCGGCTCAGCAGCGGCCGGTTCAGTGTTCGCATCGACTTGCGGCGGCAGTGGTAGATCGAACGATGACGACTCGACTGTCTCGCGCGTAGCCGTCGACTTGACCGCGATCTGCGGATCGGGCCCCTCCGGCTGAAAGTACGGCTCGATGTCCAAAACCAGCCGGTCAAAACCCGTCGCATTCAAACCAAAGGCGAGCAGCGGACACAGAAGAACGGCGACTAGCGTCGTGCGATAGACCAACGACTGTAAGGCGGCGCCGCCCGATCTGCTCAAACGACCGGCGACCAGCCCCGCCGCCAAGATGAGCGTCGTTTGCAAGAGCACATTGGCCGCGATCTCCCAGGGCGACGATGCTGTCGCGAGACGATGGACGATTTGGTCCCAGGTCATGGCTTTTCCCCTCCGGTCGAGCCGCTTGGTGGTTTGGATGCCTCGCGCCCGCGCTGCTCGTCGATCACGCGGCGTAACTTCTTCAACTCCTCCGGCGACATCCTCTCGTGGTGCAGCAGATGCGCAACCAGCCCGCCCACGTCGCCGCCGAACACGCGCTCGACCAGATTGCGAACCGCGGTGCGCTGTGCCCGGTCTTGCCTCAGCTTCGCGTAAAAGACAAACGTCCGCCCCTCGGCATCATGCCCGACCGCCCCCTTGGCTTCGAGCTGCCGCAGCAGCGTTTGCACCGTGCTATGCGCCACGGGCAGCGTCTCGTTAAGCGCCTCGGTAATCTCGCGGGCGTCCGCGCGTCCGCGCTCCCATAACACCTGCATGATCCGCAATTGCATGCGACCGAATTGCATCGATTCAACTCCAGATTGGATCCTCTATCGCCATAAATCTACAAGTATAAACGATCCTGTCAAGAGATTGCAGTTCCAATTTCCAAAAAAAAAATCCAAGGCAGGTGAAATAGGCTCGTTCTTCACAGAGCCATGAAAATCATCCTCGGCCGAATGCAGGCCATGGCTTGGAGCGCGCTTGAGATCTCGCCACGGCTCTGGATCCCCGCCAGCGCCTCTTCCTCTCCCAGTCTCCCCCTCTCCCAGTCTCCCGGTCTCGGTGTCTTGTCCCGAACTCTGAACCCCGAACCCTGAACCCTACTCCGGCATCTTCCCTTCCGCCAACTCCCGCTCCCACTCGTCCATCAGCGGCCAGTCGACAGCACACGTGCCCCAGTCGGCCATGTGCAGATACGATTCCAATCGCTGGATCGTCTGGTCGAGCAGTGCGTTGTCCTTGCGAAAGATCGGCCCGTGGCTGGGGAGCAGCCATTCGACGTCGCTCGTGCGGATGCGGCGGAGCGATTTGAGAAACGCCGGTATGTCGCTGCCGTGATGGGCGTCAATGGCGCCCACACAACCGTCGCGGTAGATGTTGTCGCCGCTCAACAGCAAGTTGTTCAAGCGAAACGAAAGTTGGCTGTCGGTGTGCCCCGGCGTGTGCCAAACCTGCACTCGCAGGCCGCCGACTTCGAGCACGTCGTCCTCGTCAATAAACTGGTCCAACTTGACCGGCGGCATTTCCAGATGGATGTTCTGGGCGCCGATTTCCGCGAACGTTTTGATCTTGTCCCCCGTCGCCAAAGGTTCGGCCGCCAGCGGGTGACCGGCGACTGGGCATTTGAGGATCTGCTTCAGCTTGGCCAGGCCTTGGATATGATCCACGTCGGCGTGCGTGGCGACGATCAGCTTGCAGCTCGATAAGGGGAAGTCGAGTTGGCGGATAAGATCGACGATCTCGTCCACCGAGTCCTCAAAGCCCACGTCAATGAGAATCCAATCGCTCGCATCGTACAGCAAATACACATTGCACCCCAAGCGCTGGCCCGCCTGATGGTTCATCTCGATCACGTGCGGAAAGATCGGCTTCCGCGACAACATGGGGCACTTCCTTGAAGGGACGAGAGAGAAGCGTCGGTGCAAACCAAGGGATTGTAAAAGGGAGCGGACGGGGAGACAAGGAGACAAGGAGACAAGGAGACAAGGAGATAAGGAGACAAGGAGACAAGGAGACAAGGAGACAAGGAGACTGGGAGACTGGGAGACTGGGAGACTGGGAGACT
>JBBDYH010000168.1:50904-61631 GCA_040901795.1 Pirellulales bacterium | reverse complement strand
ACGCTCCGCGTGACGAGCCTGGGTTCATCACGCGGAGCGTGATGGCTACACTCCCGCCCGCCGCGGCGGGCGGACTACGATCCGCGCTGCAACCCATAAAACTCCTCCGCGGTGGCGCCGAAGAGCTGCTTTCGCTCGCTCGCATTCAGTCCTGCGATGTTGCATTCAACCGCGTCGACGACGCGCTCGTACGATCCCGCCAGCAGGCATACCGGCCAGTCGCTGCCGAACATGACGCGCGCCGGTCCGAACATGGCCAGCACATGGTCGATGTACGGCTTCAGGTCGGCCGGCTGCCAGCACTCGTGATCCGCTTCGGTAATCAAGCCCGACAGCTTGCAAAACACGCGCGGATGGCGGGCGACTTCCGCCAGCGATGTGGCCCAATCGTCCCACATCCTGGCGGCGATTGCCGGCTTTGCCGCATGGTCGATGACCAGCCGCAGACCCGGCTGCCTGCTGATGAGCTCCAGTACAACCGGCAGGTGCCGCGGCCGAATCAACAGGTCGTACGCCAAACCGCGACCGGCCACCGCCGCCAAGCCGCGCAACACGTCCTCGCGCAATATCCAGCGATCGTCCGGCTCGTCGTGTAAATTGTGTCGCAGGCCGACAAGCCGCGGTCCGTGCCGCGTGATCAGCTCATCGAGCGTGTCGTCCACGGCCACGTCGGTCAGATCGACCCAGCCAACGACTCCTGCGATCCACGGATGCCGCTCGGCCAATTCCAAAAACCAGCGCGTCTCGTCAAGCGACGCGATTGTCTGGACGAGCACCGACCGCCCGATCTGATGCTGGGCAAGCAACGGCGCGAGTTCGTCGGGCCCGAAGCTCCGATCCAACACGCCGGCCGGCTCAATCCAGGGGTAGGCGTATTGGCCAATTCTCCAGAAGTGGTGGTGGGCGTCGATCCGCAAACTTTGGCTCATGACTTGATTCGCACGGTAACTTTGGCAACATAACAAGCGCGGCTGGCGCTATTTGGAGTGCTGTGACTTGTCACAGCTTTGGATTTCGGTTGAGGCAAGTGTGCCGAAAACGCCCTAACCAGGAAATGCATCTTTGAAATCCAAAGCGACGACGAGTCGCCGCACTCCAAAAGGCGCGTCCGCTCAATTCTGATACCAATGTCTCAGTTCTCGTCCCTGCTTGTCAAAAAGGACTCGCCATGACACGCCACTTGCGCGCTTCGCTATTGCTGATGCTCGCCGCCATTGCAACCGCACGCTCTGATGATCTGGACGCCAAACGAGAGAAGCTCGACGACTCGGGTTTCGTCTCGATCTTCGATGGCAAGACGCTCAAAGGCTGGCATGTGAGCGCCCAAACCGGGCATAGTCGAGCAAGCGGCAACAAAACCGGTGGCCGCTGGGTTGTCGAAGAAGGCGCCATCCTCGGCAGCCAAGATATCCCCGGCAACGGCGGCATCATCATCACCGACAAGCAGTACGGCGATTTCGAGGTGATTGTCGAGATGAGCAATGATTATGGCCCCGACAGCGGGCTGTTCCTCCGCAGCACCGAGCGTGGCGTGGCGTATCAATATCTGGTCGATTATCACAAAGACGGCAGCGTGGGCGGGCTGTATGGTGAAGGGTTCCGCCGCGGCTTCCACGAGCGGAACTACTCCTTCGGGGACACGCCTTCGATCATCACCGAGGTCGCCAACGAGGAGAACCCGCTGCCCGTGACGGCTGAGCAATGGCCAACTTTTTGGAAGCACGGCGAGTGGAATACGTTCCGCGCCAGGATCGAAGGCAACCCGCCCAAGATCACCACCTGGGTCAACGGCGTGCGGTTCATGCAGTGGCAGGACCCCGCCACCGAGCCGCGGCATCCGGCGGAAGGCGGCATCGCATTGCAAGTCCACGGTGGGGGAAACCACACCAAGGAGTTCGTGCGCTATCGGGGCATTAAGGTGAAAGAGCTGAAGAGCCACTGAGGAAATGGGGAATGGGCGAATGGGGAATGCGGAATGCGGAATGCGGAATGCGGGAATCGCAAGCGAACTTCATTCCCGATTCCCCATTCCAATCATTCCCCTTTTGCCGTCCCATTCCCGATTCCAGTCATTCCCCATTTATCCATAAGAGAACGCTCGTGCCCGAGAAACTCACTGTCGCCGAAGTGCGCCGCAAGGAAGCCGCCGGAAAGCTCGTCACGCTGCAAGGTTGGGTGCGCACGCGCCGCGACAGTAAAGGCGGCTTCTCGTTCATCGAGCTCAACGACGGCTCGTCGCAGGGCAATGTGCAGGTGATCGCGGACGGGAAGCTCGCCAACTACGAGACCGAGATTAAGCGGCTCACCACCGGCTGCAGCGTGACGATCGACGGCGAAGTCAAGGAGTCTCCCGCCAAAGGACAGGCAACTGAAGTGCACGCCAGCCGGATTGTCGTCCACGGCTGGGCCGATGCCGATTCGTATCCCTTACAAAAGAAGGGACACTCGTTCGAGTTTCTGCGGACGATCGCCCACCTTCGCCCGCGAACCAACACCTTCGGCGCCATCGCGCGACTGCGAAACCAGGTCAGCCGCTCGATCCACGAGTTCTTCCAAGAGCACGGCTTTCTCTACATCCACGCGCCGATCATCACCGCCAGCGACTGCGAAGGGGCGGGGGAGATGTTCCGCGTCACCACGCTCAAGCTCGACAGAATCCCGCGTGGCGAGCGCGCCGAGTGGTGCAACGTCGATTTCACGCAGGACTTCTTCGACCGCCCCGCGTACCTGACCGTCAGCGGTCAATTGAACGCCGAAACGTTCGCCTGCGGGTTGGGCAAGGTCTATACGTTCGGGCCGACGTTCCGCGCCGAGAACAGCAACACCTCGCGCCATCTGGCCGAGTTCTGGATGGTCGAGCCGGAGATGGCGTTCTTCGAGCTGACGGACAACATGGACCTGGCCGAAGCCTTTCTCAAGCGGATCTTTCGCGATGCCCTTGAACACTGCGCCGAGGACATGCAGTTCTTCAAGGAGCGGATCGACAACACGGTCGTCGAGACGCTCGAGCAGATCGTCGAGAGTGACTTCGAGCGGTTGCCGTACACCGAGGCGGTCGAACGGCTGGAAAAATCGGGGAAACAATTCGAGTTCCCGGTTGCCTGGGGAAATGACTTGCAAGCTGAGCATGAGCGCTATCTGACCGAGGAAGTCTTCAAGCGGCCGGTGATCCTCTTCGACTACCCGCGCAGCATCAAGCCGTTTTACATGCGCGTGAACGACGACGGCCGCACGGTGCGCGCGATGGACATTCTGGTGCCGAAGGTCGGCGAGATCATCGGCGGCAGCCAGCGCGAGGAGCGGCTTGACGTACTCGAGGTGCGGATGAAGGAACAAGGGCTCGATCCGGAAACCTACTGGTGGTACCTCGACCTGCGGCGGTTCGGCACGGTCCCGCACTCCGGCTTCGGCTTAGGTTTGGAGCGTGTGCTGCAATTCCTCAGCGGCATGGGCAACATCCGCGACGTAATTCCTTTCCCACGCACGCCGGGGAATGCGGAGTTTTAGCGCCCATGCGTCTCGGCCGGCGCGGAGTGGCCTCGCGGCGCGGCCCCATGTATACTTCGGTAAGTAGGCTAAGCAATGAGGTACAATGATGGTTCCTGAAGAGCTTCGGGAGAGTCTGCGCCAGCAACCGTTCGAGCCGTTTCGCCTCGTCCTCACCGATGGCGCGGGCTACGATATCCGCCATCCCGACTTGTTAATGGTGGGCGCGCGAACCGCTGTTGTGGGTTTGACCGGTGATCCGGGACAGACCTTCTTTGAGCGATCGGTAAAAGTCGATCTGGCTCACATCTCTCGTCTCGAGCCGCTCGAAACCATCCCGCCTTCCGGCTCAAACGGCGCAAAGTAGACCCCGTTCGCCACAATCGGCACGATCGATTCTTTTCGCTCGATTGCTGCCGGCACACTCCGTTTGCCGCCCCATTGTAGTAGGCGCACTCCGTGTGTCGTCCCGCACACGGAGAGTGCGGCCTACGATCATTTGCCGCACCCCAGTTACTGAACTAGCCTTCCACTGAGGCTCAATCCGCATTCATATCGTGGCGGGTGCGGCCTCGTCCCGGTGGGCGCCAACGAGCCCGAGCCAAAGGCCTTGCACATTCGCTGCAAGCGGGGAATTGGACACATAAATCGCGCGAGGTGAGTCTTCGCCGCTCGAACACCGGCGCACTCATCACGCCAGGCGTCCCCGTCAACTTCACCCAACAAGTGCCGAATGCCGACCGCCGCCTTACCCACGACCGCGTCGCGCCCCAATGTCGATTGGACGCCGGTGCGGGATACGCTGTCCGCCCTCCGCGCAGGTCACGAGAGCCTGGACCTGTTCGTCGCTCAGCTTTTCTCCGGCCTGGAATCGATGCGCGAACGGCTCGACCAGCACGACCGCCGCATCAAGGAGGAGCGCCGTCGGATCGCCGAGGAGCGTGAGAAGTTGACTGCCGAGCGCACGCAGTGGCAGACGCAAAAACAACACGCCGCTAGTGAATCGCCGGACTCGGTCCGACTGCTCGCCGAAGTGGAACAAGAGCGCGGGATGCTCGAGGAAGAGCTGGAGACCGTGCGGCGGCGCTGCGAAGAGCTTGCTCAAACCGTCGCCGACCAGAAAAGACAACTCACCGAGGAGCGTGCCGAGTGGACGGCCGAGTTCCGCCAGCTCCGCAAGATCCTCGACAAGCAATCGCAGATCCTCGTCGAGCGCGTCGAACACAACCATGTCGCGCCGCTGACCGTGGTGGCCGCGCCGTCCGGCAACGTCAACGGCGCTGCGATCGAGCGCGGCGGCGTGGATCCCGTATTAGGTTCCGTGATTTCGCAATTCCAACTGCTGCAGAAAGACGCAGCCCGACGACGCCAGGCCAAGAGCAAGGCGTCCTGATCGAAAGGTAACACGCCCGCCTCGGCGGGTTGGAGGTTTGTATGAAGCTGAAGGGATCGTATCGGGTAAGCCTGCTGGTTTTGGCCTCGGCACTGTTGTGTTGGTGGGTCGGCGCAAGCGCTTGGTCGTGGCTGTGCGGACTGAGCGTGGCCGCGGCCGCGTGGCACGGCGTCAAGCTGGTGCGCCCCAAACGCGCTCGCGTGGCACGCGCTTTGAAGTCAACTCCACCGCACGCTCCATCGCCTCAACCGCTGCAGACTTCCGCAAGAGCGCGTCATCAAAGCCCGCAAGAGCTCGACTCGCTCGTCGAACAGATGTTCAGCGACGGCCGCTATTCACTGTTGCTGCGGCCGCAGATCGTCGGCGACCTGACTGCGCCGCAGCTTCAACACGCCCACGAGATGCTCGCCGATGAGATGGCGCTGGTGCCGACGGGCGAGGTGGGTCTGGATCTCACCGACTTCGGCGACTTCCCCGGCAGCGAGGGGGATGATGAAGTCCACCACGCCGTGGTTCGTGTGGATAGCCTCTACATGGACCGCTACCCGGTCACCAATGAGCAGTACCAGGCCTTTGTCGATGCCGGCGGCTATGAGCAATCGTCGATCTGGCATCCCGAAATACTTCCAGCCGTGCTCGACTTCGTGGATAAGTCGGGCATGCCGGGTCCCCGCTACTGGGAAAACGGCCGCTATCCGCCCGGCAAGGCCAAGCATCCGGTCACCGGTGTGTCGTGGTACGAGGCTTCGGCGTATGCGCGCTGGATCGGCAAGCGTCTGCCGAGCGATGCCGAATGGGTGAAGGCGGCAAGCTGGCCGGTGGCCGTGGGAAACTCGACGCGCCGACAGCGGCGCTACCCGTGGGGCCAGGCGATGGATCGCGAGCGGGCCAACCTCTGGTCAGCTTGGTGCGGCGGCGCTGTCTCCGTCGAGGAGTTTCCGGAAGGCGTCAGCGTCGGCGGCGTGTATCAGCTCATCGGCAACGTCTGGGAATGGACGCTCGGCGACTTCGATTCCGCCTCGGACGATGTCCCGCCCGAGGAGTTGGAGCAAGGCACGCTGAAGAACATCCGCGGCGGCGCCTTCGATACGTATTTTGAAAACCAGGCGACCTGTCAGTTCACCAGCGGCGAGGCGCCGTTGGGGCGCAAGCACAACATCGGTTTCCGGTGCGTGCTGGGGACCTGCGATCTGGCGGTCGATCCAACTGCGGCGTTTACTGGCCAACCCGAAGAGGCGCTGGCCGAATATGAGGTGACTGTATGAGTAAGAGCATGCTTCCCATGGAATCCTATCGCTTAGCCGAGTTTGCCGCCCAGATCCCCTGCTACATCTGTGGCGAAGAGAACACCTATGACGCCGAGATGTGCCACTGTTGCCAGGCGCCGATGGCGCTTGCGCATCAGGCCAATACGCAGAAAATACGCCCCCGCATGGTGGCCGCGATCGGCGCCAGCGGCGTGGGCAAGACGGTCTATCTGGGCATGCTGCTCGACATGCTCTCGCGCAAGATGCGGGGCATGCAGATCCTGGCGCGCGGGGCTTTCTCGATCACGCTGCAGCAGACCGCGATCGCCGCGCTGATGCGCCGCGAATTCCCCAACAAGACCCCCAACGAGCCGGACCAGTGGAACTGGATGCACTGCCAGGTCAGCATGCACGAGCGCCGCAACGCCGCCGAGCTGATCATGCCCGATATGTCGGGCGATGCGATCCTGGAAGAGGTCGATCATCCGCACACTTACCGGGTGATCCGCTCGTTCCTCGAGAAGTGCGCCGGAACCATGATCCTCATCGACGCCTCAAAGCTCATGGAAGGCTGCCGCGATCAGGACTACTTCAGCATGAAGCTGTTGAGCTACCTGAGCGAGCTGGACGACGATCCCAAGCGTGGCTGGCGGCACCGTCCCGTGGCGTTGATCCTCAGCAAGGCCGACCAGTGCGAGCGCTGCTTCGACGACCCGTACGAGTTCGCCCGGCAGCACGCCTCGGGCTTGTGGCAGCATTGCAACGAGCGCTTCCGCAATCACCAGTTCTTCGCGGCGGGTGTGGCGGGAAGCTGCGTGACGCGGTACGTGCGTGGCCGTGGTCGCGTCGTGGCGCCGCTCCGCGTCGAGCCACGGGGGATCGTCGAGCCGTTCGAATGGCTGCTGAAACAGATGAAGGTGTAGCCAGTGTAGCCATCACGCTCCGCGTGATGCATCCTCTCGCGGAGCGAGAGGACTACACTTCGGCACATGGAGTGTGCCTACTACAAATCCGCCCACCACGCCTCAAGGAACCCCCCCGTGCTGATCGAACAAGCCATCTTCACTTCCGCCGAAAGCGATCACGCGGTCGGTTACCACCTTGTGGCGCGCAGCCCGGGTGTGGATGAATGCGACGCGCGCGAGCTTTCGGTCTGGGGCCCGTCGCACGATTCGCTGGAGTCGTCGTCGGTGGCCACTGCCGCCAGCGTCAACTTCTTCCGCCTGCCGAGCGGCGCCTATTGCGTCTCGAAGACGCTGCTTGCCGGCGAGGAGTACAGCGGCCGCGGCCTGCGGACGTATACCCATTGCCTGATCGTGTCGCCGCCGGTGCTGGCCCGCTTTGCCAACAACCCCTTCGCGCTGTTGCGCGCCGCTTGGGCCAAAGGTCTGCTGCGGGTTTGCGACGCCGTTCCCAGCCAGTTGGTTCCGTTTCAGCTTGCCGGCCGGGCGGCGCCGGTCGACGAAGGGTTGATCGGGCAGCTCGTGGAAAACTGCGGCGCCAGTACGATCGGTCGGCTCATCGAGGCTGTCCTGAAACCCCTCCCCGTCGTGCTGATTGGCGTGCGCAAGCCCGAGGCGACGGTGGCAGGGATTCTCAATCTCTTGCCTCTCAGCGCGCGCGGCGAGTTGTCCTTTGCGACGGGATTGACGTACTCTCCGCGCCGGCCATTCCATCTGTTGATCTCGTCGGAAGAGTCCGCGGAACTGCGCCGGCTGTATCGGCAGCAATTGGTCACGGTGATCGACGTCGCGCCTCCAGTTGGAGTTCAAGCTTCACCTTCCGTGGGAGGGCAAGCTGCAGCTTCTGTTGGAGTTCAAGCTTCAGCTTGTCCGGGGGTTGCTGGCAGACCCAGCGCCACGTCCCCCACTGGCTGGGGGGGTTACCTTGCCGATTGCATTGGGCGCGATGCGCTGGCGATGCTGGTCGAACAGTTGCGTGATCGAAAGGAAGGACTTCACCTGACCAACCTCAACGAGTTGGGCGAGCACCTGCGACGCGAACTCCCCGCCTACACCAAGGCTGCCCGTCCGCGCGCCGCCGCAACGCCGGCCAACCCATCCGACTCGCCGGCATTTGCCAATGGCGCCAGCACGACAGACGACGATTTCCTCGCCCTCTTACTAGCCGGTCAGCCGCACGCCGAGGCGGAGCCGGAGTCGGACGACGACGCAGACACGACCGGCATCTACGATGAAACCGACCACGCCGCCGCGCGCAAAGTGCATCTGCAGCGCCTCACGTACCGGCAAGCGCCGTCGGTCCTGATCGAGGTGGAATCGTCGGCGAACCTCGAACGATTGGAAAAGCTGGACGACGTGGTCTTCGACGCCATGGCTGGCGATGAACGCGCGCTGGAGGAAATGAACCGCCTTTGGCCGCAGTTGGTCACCGAGCTGGGTCCCGACAAGCTTGAAGAATCGCGCGAGCAGTATCTGCGCTACTCGCTGGCGATCTGGGAAAGCTGCCTCGAAGACGGCCTCCGCGAGCCCGACCGCGCCATCGCCTCGCTGCAAGTGCTCTCGATCATCTTCGGCGAGCGGTAGCACGTTTGGAGTGCGGCGACTCGTCGACGCTTTGGATTTCCATCCGTCGTCGGTTGCTTTCGGCCCATCAACTTTACGGCGATAACCTGGTCAAAATGATAAAGCGTTCGGTAGAGCGCCGCAGGCATCTGGCAGTATTCGCAACGGCCGCCGGCACGGTCACGAACCGTCTGCGCAAGTGATCGTTCCATGCCGATTTAAGTTGCGGCGCCGTTTTGATTAAGCGACTTGCGAGCCTTCGACTGGATCAGTGCGACCAAGTGACCAATGCGAACGTAGTCGTTGAGCTCCTCGCGCTCGTCGGAAAGCAGCTCGCCAGCCTGTGATTTTTCAGCTAGCAGCTCCATCCGCGCCCGGTCAGCCGCCGAGAAATCGATACTCAGAAGAAAGCGGGCGACCTCGGGAGAGAGATTGCCCTTCTCGGGCTCGAAGAGGCGGCGCAGGATGTCGCCACCGGTATTCCGCCGCTCCTCAATGGAAACATGCATCGTGGTGTCCTATGCGTGCTGCGTCAATTATACAACGGTGGAAGGGACATGGCAGATACGCCCGAGCCGACTGCCCTTACTTCCCCATCAACTCTCGAAACTTGCCAAACAGATACCCGCTGTCGTGCGGGCCGGCGGAAGCTTCGGGGTGGTATTGGACGCTGAAGGCGGGGAGACGGCGGTGGCGGACGCCTTCGATCGTGCCGTCGTTGAGGTTGTGGTGCGTCACTTCCAGGTCGCCGGGGAGCGAATCGGGCGAGACGGCGAAACCGTGATTCTGCGAGGTGATCTCAACCTTACCCCTCTCGACGTTCATCACCGGCTGGTTCGCGCCGCGATGGCCGAACTTGAGCTTGAAGGTTTGCGCCCCACAGGCCAGCGACAGGAGCTGATGGCCCAGGCAGATCCCAAAGACGGGGGCTCGGCCGAGCACGTCGCGGATCATATCGATCGCGTACGTGAGCGGCTCGGGATCGCCCGGGCCGTTGGAGAGAAACACGCCGTCCGGCTTAAGCGCGAGCACTTCGTCGGCGGTGGCGGTGCCCGGTACGACCGTGACTCGGCAACCCATCTCGGCGAGGTGCCGGGCGATGTTCCACTTCATGCCGTAGTCGATGGCGACGACGTGGGCGTCGCAGTCGCCGCTGCGCTGTGCATGCCC
Source organism: Pirellulales bacterium (assembly GCA_040901795.1). Taxonomy (GTDB): domain Bacteria; phylum Planctomycetota; class Planctomycetia; order Pirellulales; family JALHPA01; genus JBBDYH01. The sequence continues at coordinate 51,810 of JBBDYH010000168.1, read as the reverse complement.
TTCTTTGATGTCGATAGGGCTGTGTCCCATCCGCGTAAGTTCGTGCAGCCGCTCATCCCAGTTGCGCGGCTGGGTCGGCATGACCTCGCGGACCAGGTCGCGACCGACAAGCCCGGGACTCAGTCGGGCCTTTTTCACCAGGCTCACGTTGTCCGGATCAACGGTCGAAAGCACTCCCTTCATAGCGCCTTGATCGCGGATGTGCCGCACCAGCGCGCGTGTATCGACGCCGGCGATGCCGACGACGCCGTGCCTCGCCAGGTACGCCTCCAGTGTCTCGTCGGAGCGGAAGTTACTAGCCACGCGGCTCCGCTGCCGCACGACGAAGCCGGCCAGATGGGGCTTGGCGCTCTCCAGATCATCGACGTTGATGCCGTAATTGCCGATCTCCGGATACGTCATCGTGACGATCTGGCCGCGGTAGCTGGGGTCCGTGAGGATCTCCTGATAACCGGTCATCGAGGTGTTGAAGCAGACTTCGCCATCGACTTCACCGGCCGCGCCGATCGAGGTTCCCGTGAATACCGTTCCATCTTCCAGGGCAAGCTTTGCAGGCTGTGTCATTCGTAGGCGTGTGTGTTGATAAATCGTGTCGATTGCAAGGGTCGGCGGCTGAGGCGACCTGCGGATCGTCAAGCCGCGCGGCGCGTCCCTAAAGTTGGCGCGCCTGGCGATTCGATACCGACATTACGGCTGTGGGTCTCCGGGCACAAGCGATACTCGTCAACGAGCGACGCTCTCGTGTTCGGACAGCCAAACTGGAGGGTTCTTGTCCCGGCGAGCAAGAGCCCTCTTTTTTTGCGCGCCAGCGGAAAGTTTGGCGCGGTCGGGCAAATGCATCAAATGATAGTCAAGGGGGCGGCGGTGGGATAGCGGGGCGACGAGTTGTGGGGGGGGGGGGGGGGG
>JBBDYH010000168.1:0-50894 GCA_040901795.1 Pirellulales bacterium | reverse complement strand
CGGCCCCACCGACCGAAGGTCTGCGCTCTGTAGGGAACGGCCTCTGTGCCGTTCCGTTGGGCGAGTTGGCGCGGCGAAGCCGTTTGGCGCTTCCGGAACGCCACGGAGGGCGTTCCCTACAGAACGCCACCCGCCACGGCCGGCAAGCTTCGGGCGTTTCCTTCAGAACTCAAAAAAATCGCTTAAGCGAAAAGTTCGCTGATCACCTTGCCGCTGTTGGCGATTTTCATGGGGCGGCCGCTGCGGCTGGTGAAGGTGGTTTCCAGCGAGATGCCGAGTGACTTGAGCACGCTGGCCATCAGGTCCTGCGAGGTGAATGGCTCGGTAACCACTTCGGTGCCGTCGGAGTTGGTCTGGCCGACGACGATTCCGCGCTTAAAGCCAGCCCCGCCGACGACCACGCTCCAGCTCCGCGCCCAATGATCGCGGCCGGCCCCGCCATTGATCCGCGGGGTGCGGCCGAACTCGCCCATCCAGACGATCGCCGTATCGTCGAGCCGACCGCGTTGGGCCAGGTCTTCGACCAAGGCGCTCATTGCGCGGTCGAGCTCGGGGAGCTTGTCATTTTGCAGCGTGGGGAAAATACCGCCATGATTGTCCCAGCCGCCGAGATCGACTTCGACGAACGGCACGCCCACTTCCACCAGCCGTCTGGCGATCAAACAGCCGCGGCCAAAACCTGTGTCGCCGTACCGTTCGCGAACGGGCTGCGGCTCCTGATCGACTTTGAAGGCGGCCATCTGCTTGCTGGTCATCAGGCTCCACGCTTTATCGACCACTTTGATATGGTCAGCCGCCAGGCCCCCGCGAACCTCCGCCTGCCGCGGGCTGCCCGCAATCTGCGCCGCGAACTGGGTTTCCAATCCGCGGAGCATTTGCAGACGCAAGGCGACCCGGTGCCGTTCGAGGTGCATCTGGAGGTGACGGACGTCGCCGTTGCTGCCAACCACGAACGGGGCCCAGGTCATGCCGAGGAAGCCAGGGCCCTCGCTGCCGCCGCCGACCGAAACGAAGGGCGGAATCTCCAGATGGTCTTTCACCTGGGCCCACAGTTCATGCGCGATGACGGCGCCATAGCTGGGGTACTCGATGTCAGGGTTGGGGACGTAGCCTGTGTGCATGTAGTAGCGGCCGCGGTCGTGGTCCGCTTCGCGCGTGCTCATCGAACGCACGATCGAGAGGTGATGCATCTGCTGGGCCACCATGGGGAGATGCTCGCAGATCTGAACACCGTCAGCGCTGGTGCTTGCGGGCTTGAACTGGCCGCCGGTCGGCGCGTCGGGCTTGAGATCCCAGAGGTCGATCGTGCTGGGACCGCCCCCCATCCAAAGCAAGATCGCCGCTTTGTTGCGCCGCTTCAGCTCCTGGGCGTTGGCCATCAGGCTGCCGGTGAACGCGGCTGCGGGGCCGGCCAGGGCAGCAGCGCCGGCCAGATGCTCGAGAAAATGACGGCGGGTCATGCCAGTGGGGATGAAGCGGTTGCTCATGATGTGTCTCGCGCGAAGTGCATTGTTGTTAGCACACCACGCCCAGCACTTCGCATTGGGCGTGCCACCCACCGAACAAGCTAAAGCTTGAACTCCAACTTCGTTAGTGATTCAACAGGAACTCGTTGCTGTTCAGCAAAACCCAAAACACGTCCTGCAACGCTTTGAGCTGGTCTCCTTTGTATGCCGCCAACAGCGTTCCTTCGCTGAACCGCATTTCGCCGGCGTTCGCCTTGCGGCTCAACGCCGACAAGAACAGGTAGTGGACTTTGTCCTCGTAGCCCAGATCGCGCTTGTTGGCCACTTGCTCCAGAAAGCTCCCCTGATCACCATTGGTCGCTCTGCGGATGAGCTCGCCGTTGAACATCATCAGCACTTGGGGAATCGTGCCGTTGAAAGTCGTGGTCTCTCCGCCGTCGTCGGTGCCGAAAGCGATCGTGAATTGACGGAGCCACTCAGCTTTGGCCCGCTCTTGTTCCGTGAAGCTGGCTTGCGTTTTATCCGCCTCCGTGGCCACGATCAGCGACTCGAAAAGCTGCTCGGCCGTTATCTGCCGCAGGTAAAACTTGCTGAACTGCGGCTTCTCGCCCAATGAGGGATCGTCGCGCTCGTTGTAGCGAGTCGACCGCGCCGACAGCGAATACGGCTCGCTCAGCACGATCCAGCGGATCAGATCCTTCACGCTAAAACCGTTTCCCTGAAAGTCCGCAGCCAGCCGTTCGAGCAGCTCCGGATGCGACGGCGGGTTGTGCGGGCCCATGTCGTCGATCGGCTTGGTGAACCCATAGCCCATGAAATGCGCCCACATGCGATTGACCATGACGGTGGGCATGTGTTCCGACCCAGCGATGAGCCTGGCCAGTTCGCTGCGTCGATCGATCTTGCTCACGCGGCCGCTAGGGTCGATCGCGGCGCCATCGACGAACACCGGCAGGGCGCCACCCACGGACCCGTTGCGCAGCTCGTAAAAAATCCAGGCCTCGTCCTTGCCTTCGACATCTTGCGAAGTGCTTTGACCGTCGAAATCGGCGTTGTACAGTTCCACGGCGGCCCGGCCGCGCTCGGCCGATGTGCGCCGCGCCCGCGTCTGGCGGAAAAAAGCATTGAGCTGCCAGAACTGGCTCTGCTTCCAATCGTTAAAGGGATGGTTGTGGCATTGGGTGCATTGAACTTGCAGTCCCAGGAAGATTTGGGCCGTCTTGGCGGTCGCCTGCACAGCGTCCTCGTCAAGCTTGCCGGCGAGGAAGTTCACGGCGCCGTTATAGTTTTCTTGTCCAGGCTCATTGACGCCTTGGGCCGATACCAGCTCCACAACCATTTGGTTGTACGGCTTGTTGGCCAATAGCGATGTGCGGAGGTACGTCTGCAGCCCCTCGCGACTGGTCATGTCGCGCCGCTCATTGCCGCCCGTCCGCCCGATAAGGATATTGCTCCAGACCGTGGTGAAGTGGCGCGCATACCGTTCGGCGTAGGCTTCGTTAAGCTTTCGATCATCCTCGTCGTTTACCGGTCCTTCGCCCAACAGGCGGTTCACGAGATTGAGCCGTTGGTTGGGTGATCGGTCCTGCAGGAATCGATCGAGCTCCGGTACGGTGGGAATGCGGCCGTGAATATCGAGATATACACGCCGGCACCATTCGAAGTCGGAGGCTTTGGGAGACGGCGACAGCTTGTGATCGGCCCAACCGCGGCGGATGAAATCGTTAATGCGGGCCACCTGCTCGATGCCGTAGCTCGATCCACCTCGCCGTACGATTGCCGTCTTCTTAACCGGATCGGGGCTGTCATCTTTAGAGCCGATGTCGGAAGCGGCGACGAAGTGCGCCATCAAGGCGACGGCAGCCGCCAAAAAACCGACGACAACAGTCTGAGCCCGCGGTGGCAAATGTCGGGGAGCGATTGGCTTGTTCATAGGCGACAGCCCGACGGCGAAGAACTTCGCAAGACGCGTCACAGCGGCCCATCGTACTACCAACGCTTCGCTGCGGCGCTAGCGGATTATTCCTAAGCTGCGGGCGAATCGCGACTTCGGCGCTGGGCAGAGCTAGCATTCGGGCTGCAAGAACGCGATTCCGCTTAGAAACCGACGGTTGGGAACCGTAAAAATCGGAAACACGCTAAAGCGTGAACTCCAGCGGGTGGGCGAGATGTATCGTTTCAGAACATGTGTGCAATTATGCAACACGCAAAATAAAACAGACGAGTCAAAGTCCCACCTCTGCTTGGAACTCCGACTCGTCTGTTATCGGTCGCAAAGCATTCGGCCCAGCCGTCTTATCGAACCAGCCAACCGGCTAGTGATTATGGCCGTAAACCCTTGGTACTCAATGCCTTGAACCAGCTAACCTGCTTGTCGCCTCTTCTATCGCCGGCCCCGGTCCACAAAGCGCCTCTTCTTTGCTTCCAGCCCCGGTCGTCGTCAGTTGAATGCAGGTCTGGCAACTGATGCTTGTCGGTTACAGCAATCGCCGTGCCATTGGAGTTCAAGCGTTGGAGTTCAAGCTTTAGCTTGTGTGGCACTGCTCGCGGCGAGCAGTGGCACGACCTCCAGCAACCTAAAGGTTGAACTCCAACAAGGTTGACTGTCTCACTACGCCGCTTCGCCGAATTGAAGCTGATAAAGTCGGCGGTACAGCTCACAGCGCGCCATCAGCTCGCCATGGGCGCCGAAATCGTGCACTCGGCCCGACTGCATCACCACGATTCGATCCGCCAGATCCAAAGTCGCCAAGCGGTGAGTAATCAGAATCGCCGTGCGGTTGCGCACGAACTGTTCGAGCGCCTTGTGGATCAACTGTTCGCTTTCAATGTCGATCTGGCTGGTCGCCTCGTCGAGGATCAAGATCGCGGGGTCACGGAGGATCGCACGCGCCAGGGCAATTCGCTGCCGCTGACCGCCGGAGAGGCGAGTGCCGCCCGGTCCCACGATGGTCTCGTAGCCATGTTCCAGTTTTTGCTCGATGAACCGGTGGGCATGAGCTTGCCGGGCTGCTTCGACGATCTGGTCACGCGTCGCATGGGGCGAGCCGTAGCGGAGGTTGTTGTAAACGGTGTCATCGAAAAGCAATGCTTCCTGGGTGACAATGCCAATCTGCCGACGCAGATCGCGAAGCCGTGCCTGCCGGACGTCGACGCCATCGATCTCGACAGCCCCCGCGCCAACGTCGAAGAAACGTGGGATCAGATTGGCGAGCGTCGTTTTGCCGCAACCATTCGGTCCCACAATGGCGATTGTCTCGCCGTAGCGGATGCGCAGGTCGATCCGGTCGAGCACTGACTGCGTCGGCGTGTACGAGAAGTTCACGTCGCGAAAGACAATCTCTCGGTAGTGCCGCGGCAAGGGTGTCGGGTTGGGCAGATTGCGGATCGACGGCTCGCGGTCGAACATTTGGTAAATCCGCTCCGCTGCCGCCGCCGCCCGCTGAAGCCGATTGAACACGTCGGAGAGCTTGCGGGCGGGATCGGTGGCGCCGACGAGCAGTCCGTAAAACAACAACAGCTCGGGCCAGCTTAGCGGGCGGTCAGACATTTTAATGCCCAACAAATGCGTCTCTTGGTTGAGCACGAGATAGGCGCCGCAAAGAATGCATAGTGAAATCGCACCCACGCCGAGCATTTCGGCGAGCGGGTGGACGAGCGAGTCGTAACGGGCGATCTTCATGGCGCGGCGGTAGATCTCTTTGCTATTGTTGTGGAACCGCCGGCGTTCGTGCCGCTCGCTAGTAAACGCCTTGACGATTTTGATGTTGGCCAGAGTCTCGCCCAGGATCGAGTACAACTGCGTGATTTCTTCCATCGCGCGGCGGTTCGCACGCTTCAGCGATTTGGCCAGCCGCGAGATCAAATAGGCCAGCGGCGGCGCCACGAGCAACGAGACGATCAGGAGCCGCCAACAGACGTAGCCTGCACCAGCGAAACAGGCGAGCATCTTGAGCGGCTCGCGAATGGCGCGGCCCAGGAGCGTCTGAATTCCGCCATGGACGCTATCCATGTCGGCGGTGAAGCGGGCCATGAGCTCGGCGGTCTTGCTGTCGTTGAAGCTGGCCAACTCCATCCGCAAGGTGCGACGAAAGAACTTTTTTCGAAGATCCATCGCCGTCAGGTTCGTAAGCCGATCGACGAGGATCGCATCGAGCACGAGGAACACGTCCTTGAGCAAAGTTCCAATAACCACCAGCACGACGATGAGCACGATGGTTTGAAACGCGCTGGCGGGCAGGTAATCGTAGATGTAGGGACGCAGCCACTGGCGGTGCGCAAGGATCGACTCGCCGGTCGCCAGGTCATCGCGCTGGCGTCTTAGTTGAGCGTGCAACTCGCCACGCGCGTCGGCAGGCGCGCTACGAAGCTCCTCTTCCAGGGCATCGACGAGGGCCACGATCCGGGCCACGTTCGTCTGTTCCTCGTCGATCTCTCGGTCGATCCAGGCTTGCAGCGTTTGACCGCCGCCGTTGCCAAAGATGATCTCGACGATCGGGTACATGCCCCCGATGTTACCGCCCCAGAGCAGGGCCACCATGACCGCGCAAACGGCCGACCCGGCCAGCGTCCAGGGATACCGCAAGACAAGTCGCAGCGTGCGGCCGAAGTTCTTCATCCAGGGGCTATCCGTAGCGGGAGCGGGGCCAGGCGGGCCGTCTGGCCGCTAGCACGGCGGGCGACGCCGCAGGTCAAGCCGCAGGGTTCTAGCAGAACGCGGGTTTTGGGCCAAGGTCGGTAGCCGAACGGCGGGTCTTACGCGACCAATACTCGCGGAGTACGATGAGCAGCGACGGAGCGGGCCTTGGCACCCGATCCTTTTATTCTCCTCTCCCGCAAGGTCAGCCATGTCCACACCTAGTTTTTCGCGCCGCCGGTTTGTGACGACGTTTGCCGCAGGTTCAGTTGCCGCCACGAGTGCCATCGGAAGCACTGCCGTTTCGCTAAGCGCCGCTCAAGACGAGACAAGTAAAGTCACGGTGGAGGTCGCTCAGAAGCCGACTCCGGGGTCGCGCAATCGCATGGCCGTGTCTACCTACTCATTCTGGCAGTTCCGAAACCGCGATCTGCGGAGCATCGAGAAGTGCATCGATTTGGCCGCTGAAATGGGCTTCGATGGCGTCGAGCTGTTGCACCGGCAGATGGAGAACGAAGAGAACAGCTACCTGCAAAAGCTCAAGCGGCAGGCGTTCACACTCGGCCTGGACCTGTGCGGCTTTTCGACGCACCAGGGCTTTCTGTCGCCTGACAAGGATGTCCGACAGAAGGATATCGATCACACCATCCACTGCATCGAATTGTCTTATCAGCTCGGCATTCCGACGATGCGCGTGAACACGGGCACCTGGGGGACCAGCAAGAACTTCGACGCGTTGATGGCGAACCGCGGCATCGAGCCGCCGATCAAGGGCTACACCGACGAAGATGGGTTCAAGTGGGTGATCGAGAGCCTGGAAAAGTGCTTGCCCGCCGCCGAACGCTGCGGCGTGCTGTTGGGGCTGGAAAATCATTGGGGCCTCGGCCGAACGCCCGAAGGGGTTTTGCGTGTCATCAAGGCGATCAACTCCCCATGGCTCGAAGCCACGCTCGACACGGGGAATTTCCTGGAAGACCCTTATGATCGGCTGGAGATGATGGCGCCGCACGCGATCCTGGTGCAGGCCAAAACCTACTACGGCGGCGGCCTCTGGTATGCGCTTGACCTGGATTATGACCGCATCGCCAGGATGCTCAAGAAGCACAACTATCGGGGCTACGTGTCGCTGGAGTTTGAAGGCAAGGAAGACCCGCGGACGGGGATTCCCAAAAGTTTGGCGCTGTTGCGGAAAGCGTTTGGGTAAACGCAGGGTTCAGGGTTCGGGGTTCAGGGTTCAGCGAAGGACGAAGGACGAACGACGAAGTATCAGGTATGGAGTGCTATGTAGGGGGTGCTAAGGAGCGCGGCCCTTTTCTGTAGGTCGGCGTTGCCTCACTTCGCCAAGGTCGGCTGCGGTTCGGCGGCGGCTTTCCGCTTCGCCTCGGCAGCCTGACTGGCCTGGGCGGCCTTTACCGCGGCCTCCGGCTTGAGGTGTTTCTCGTCGAGTTTATCCACCGACCAGAGCAGTCCTCGCGTAACAAGGTCCAGATAGCGCGGGTCGGCGACTGTCTCGTTGTTGTGACCGAGTGTCGTCGCAAACACACGTGACTTGCCGTTGTACATGTTCGTCCAGACGACGACGGAGTCCTCGACGCTCTCCTTGCCGCCGCGACGACGAACTGTTTGCTTGCCGCGCGCCAGGGGTTTCGCAGTGTCCAGAAGCGTGCCGGCCGAATTGTTGTAGAGCTCCTCGCGGATCGTCGTCCAATCTTGAGCGCCTTTGGTGATCGGGTGCTGCTTGTCGACGAAGGCCAGGCTGATCGGCGTCTGTGGTCCGTGCCCGGTGCTGGCCAAACCGGTGAAATCGAACCAGGCTGTGGTCTTGGGAAACCCTTCGCCGCGATATGAATGCATCCCGCAGTGCAACACGACCGCGGGCAGCCCCTCGCGATGCGGCTTGAGGATTCGCTCGATCACTTCCGGGTCCTTCACATCGGCCGAGCACTCGTCGTGAATGACGACATCGAAAGCCTCCGCCCAGTCAGCATCTTCGTACACGGGATTGAGATGCCGCGTTCCTTTATCGGGGTCGTACGATATGGTGACCTCGACATGGGCTCGCGCGGAGATCCCTTCCTTGAGGATATGCTGCTGCGCCTGGTAATCGTGGCAACAACCGCCGAGCACCAACAGCACGCGAATCGGTTTGACCTCGTCGGCCGCGGGAGCGGCGCCGGGGGCGACCAGACACAGAGCCAGAGCAATCAACCAGGCCGGCCGCATGACAAGACTCCTCGGAGAACAAAAGATTTAAGCACCACCGTAGGCGTAGCCTATTCTAGCCGGCGGGGCGTGTCCATGCGCGGCGTCGGAGTTCAAGCCTTAGCTTGTGCCCACCGTTGGAGTTCAAGCTTTAGCTTGTGCCCACTGGCAGGAGGGCGGCGGCAGGCTGAAGCCTGAACTCCAACAGGCATCTCGTTCACCCTTCCATTGGCGTATAATGTCTGTTTCCGCCATGCCGCATGTGATTGATCTGTCCATGAGCGACTCTGAATACCCGCCACTCTACCTCGAAGGCATCAAGCACTTCAACGAGTGCGATTTCTTCGAGAGCCATGAGGTGTGGGAGGAGCTCTGGACCGACTACCGCGGTGAGTCGCGCAAGTTCTACCAGGGACTGATTCAGGCGGCGGTCGCGCTATACCATTTTGGCAACGGCAATATCCGCGGCGCCCGCAAGCTCTACCGCAGTAGCAGCGACTATCTGGGGGCCTACCGTCCGCATCACTTGGGCTTGGACTTGGAAAAGTTCTTGGGAGAGTTCGAGCGGTGTTTTGCCGCGGTGGTCGCCAGCACGGAGGAGTTTCCGGAGATCGAGGTTGATCCGGAGTTGATCCCGGAGATCCATCTCAATCCGCCGCCGCCGGCCGAGCAAGGTGGTTGATCCGTTTCGAGGGAGGAATCGAGCGTTTCATGGCGTTTGTTGACGAACCATCGTTTGGGACTGAGAAGTTCTCGGGCGTCGCGCGGCTGTTCCCGTTGCCGAACCTGGTGGTTTTTCCGCATGTCATGCAGCCGCTGCACGTCTTCGAGCCGCGCTACCGCGCGCTGCTCGAAGAGGCGCTTGGCGACGACGGGCTGATCGCCCTGGCGATCCTGGCGCCTGGTTGGGAGAAGAACTACGAGGGCCGTCCAAGCGTGCGGCCGAACGCCTGCTTGTGCAAAATCGCCACGCACCACCGCACCAGCGATGGGAACTACAATGTGCTCTTGCTGGGTGTGAAACGGATCGAGATCGTGCGCGAGCTGCCGCCGGCCAAGTCATTTCGCGAAGCCGAGGTCCGGCTCTGTCATGATGATTACCCGGAAGACGCCGCCGTGGCGCGAGCTTCGCAACAACGGAGACTTCTGGACCTGTTTAAACAGTCGCTCCCCAAGCTGGCCGAGACGACCGAGGGGCTCGATCAAGTCCTGGGCAAACACGTTCCGCTGGGAATGCTGACGGACATCGTCGCCTACACGCTCGATCTTGGTCTGGATCGGAAAGAGCAGTTGCTCGCCGAGACAAATGTCGATCGCCGCGTGGAGATTCTGTTCGAATATCTTTCCGCGGCGGCGACCGGAGAGGAGCCGTTGACGTTCCCACCGCCGTTCAGCGACAACTGAGAAATGAGTAGGCCCATGAAATCGGAAACCACACTCGTCGGCAGCCGCGCCGGCGAGGAAGACGAAACGCCCGCCTCGCCAGCGGAACTGTCCCGCGTCGATCTGCCGCGCATCCAGCGCGCCGTTCGCGAGATCCTCGCCGCGGTGGGCGAAAATCCCGACCGGGAGGGGCTACTAGAGACGCCCGCCCGCGTCGCCCGCATGTACGCCGAGTTGTTCAGCGGCCTGCACGACGAGCCGCGCGAGCACCTGCGAAAGTTCTTCACCGAGAAGTACGATGAACTCGTGCTGGTCCGCGACATCAGCTTCAACAGCATGTGCGAGCACCACCTGCTGCCGTTCATGGGCGTGGCGCATGTCGGGTATATTCCCAACGGCCGCGTGATCGGCTTGAGCAAGCTCGCGCGCGTGGTCGAAGTCGTATCAAAGCGGCCGCAGGTGCAGGAACGCATGACCGAGGAAATCGCAAATTTGCTGATCGAGGAGCTCGACGTCAAGGGTGTGGCGGTGGTGGTCGAAGCGACGCACACTTGCATGACGATTCGCGGCATCCGTAAGCCGGGGAGCTTGTGCGTCACCTCGGCGATGAAGGGACAATTCCGCGCGAACCTTTCCAGCCGTTCGGAGGTGATGACGCTGATCTACGGAGGACGACGATAGGCCCAACATGGCCGGGCAAGCATCATTGCAAATTGCAAATTCTCAATTTCAAATTTGCAATTTGCCAGCGTCACTTTCGAACGCCTATCGCCGGACCCGTGATGCCCGACCGCCTACCTGCCGGCTCTCTGACCACTGACCACTGATCACGTTCACTCTCTCGCATGCCCCTGCTCGCCGACTTTGTCTTTCGACTGGCGTTCGGCCTGGCCCTCGCCATGGGGCTTACCTCTCCCGCGCGCGTGACGAGTGGTTACTTTCGAAACCATCTGTACGTGCTGCTCGGCCTGAACGTAATTGCCACGCTCGCCGCGCTTGCCGACCACGAGCGGTTTCTGGTTTGGCCTGCGCTGACAGCCGCGGTGCTCAGTTACTTCGGCGCCGTGGCATGGCTCTATGAAAAATCGCGGCTTGGTATTGCGGCGCTGTTTCTCGTCGCGGCGCTCGATCTGGCGGGATCATGGTTGAACCATTCGCCGGCCAGCAACCTGACGCCTCTCGGGGCGACGCTTCACGCGCTTGATCCGGTCACCGGCGGTTTGCTCCTCGGCAGCACGATGGCGGCCATGTTCCTCGGCCATTGGTACCTCAACACACCCACGATGGAACTCGCGCCATTGCGCCGATTGCTCAAGCTGATGGTCGGATCTTTGACCTTGCGGATTGCCGCATCGGGGGTTGGATTGACCGGCTTGGTTGCCGGTGGCCAGCTCGCGTCCCTCAACCTTCCGCTGTTGGCGTTGCGCTGGCTCGCCGGTCTGGCCGCCATGGTGGTCGTCATCTGGATGACATGGCAGACGCTCAAGATTCCCAACACGCAAAGCGCAACCGGAATTCTTTACGTCGGAGTCATTCTCACCTTCCTCGGAGAGCTGGTGTCCCTGCTACTGTCCCGGGCGAGCCCCTTTCCCGTATGATGGAGAAATGAACCTCACCTTTGCTTGTCCCCAATGTGAACAATCGGCGCGGGTTGACGTGGAACCCGATGCCACCGAATTGGCTTGTCCTGTATGTAACGCAACGATCGCTATCCCCACCTCGGCCTTCGTGGATGGCGAGATGCAGCGTTGCCTGGTTTGCTCAAGTCGCGACGTGTATCTGCGCAAGGACTTTCCGCAGCGGCTGGGCGTGCTGATCGTCATATTCGGCTTCGCCGCCAGCAGTGTTACCTGGGCCTACAGCCGGCCCATCTGGACCTTTGCGATCCTGTTTGCCACGGCGCTGGTTGACGTCGTGCTGTACCTGGTCATGCCCAATGCGCTCTTGTGTTATCACTGCGGCGCGCAATACCGCGGGTTGCCGCACAGTGACCGTTACGCCGGCTTCGATCTGGAAACGCACGAACGGTATCGTCAGCAAAAGATCCGCCTGGCCCAGCATCAACGAACGCCGTCCTGACTATGGACCCTGCCCGCCAACGCATTCAAGACGATTTGCGCGGCCTGGTGCGCGGCGACGTGCATTGCGACGACGTGTTTTTGCAGCTTTATGCCAGCGACGCGAGCATCTACCAGATCAAGCCCTTGGCGGTAGTCCGGCCGCGGTCCACGGCCGATGTCGCCGCCTGCCTGCACTACGCCACGCAACAGAAGTTGCCAGTCCATCCGCGCGGCGCAGGAACCGGGCTGGCCGGCGAATCGCTCGGGGGCGGCATCGTGCTGGATTTCTCGCGGTATATGCGGCGAATCCTGCGCACCGGTCCTGACCACGTCCGGGTGCAGCCGGGGGTCGTGCTCGGCCGGCTCAACGAACACTTGCTGCCGTTTGGACGTGTGTTCGGGCCTGATCCGGCCATGAGCCAGGTGACCACGATGGGGAGCGTGATCGCCATCGACGCTTCCGGAAGCCACTGGTTGCAATATGGCTCGGCTCGCCGGCACGTCGAAAGCCTGCAAATCGTCTTGTCGGACGGAATGGTCATGGAGGTCGGCCGCGAGCCGCTGGACGCAATCCACAGCCAGGGAAATGGCGACGACGAAATGAGCGCCCCCGAACAGCGCAAGCGTGCGCTCGTCGGCCAAGTCGCCGACTTGCTCGAGCGCAACGCCGCGTTAATCGAGCGACGGCAGCCCAAGACGCTCGTCAATCAGTGTGGATACCAACTCAGCGACGTGCTGAGCGAGACGCATCTCGATCTGGGCCGTTTGTTAACCGGCTCGGAGGGGACGCTGGCAGTCGTCACCGAGGCTACGCTGGCCACGCAGCTTTTGCCGAAGCATAGCGGCGTCGGGCTGTTGTTCTTCGACACGCTCGAAAGCGCCATGGCGGCCGTGCAGGAGATCCTGCCGTTTGAGCCCTGCGCTTGCGACCTTCTGGACCGCCGCCATTTAAGCCTGGCGCGCGAGGCGGACGTCCGCTACGACCTGCTGATCCCCAGCGAAACCGAGGCGCTGCTCGTCGTCGAGCATGTCGGCGAGGAGAGCGCAGCGGTCGGCCGCCGGTTAACCGAAACGCTCGAGCACGTCCGCCGCAAGAAGCGGTTGGCGTTTGACATGCACGTGGCCTTCGACGAGGAAGACCGCCAACTGTGCTGGCAACTCGTCCGCCGCGTTACGCCGACGCTGCATCGGCTGAAGGGGTCGGCACGCCCCGTTCCCTTCGTCGAGGATCTGGCGGTACCCCCGCCGGCGCTGGCCGACTTCGTGTTGCGGTTGCAGAACACACTCAAGCGTCATCAGGTGACTGCATCGCTCTATGGGCATGTGGGACATGGCCAATTGCACATGCGGCCGTTTCTTGACCTCTCCGACGTGGCCGACGTGCAAAAACTCGAAGTTCTGGCGGCCGACGTCTACGCCGAAACACTGGCCGTGGGCGGCACCATCAGCGGCGAGCACGGCGATGGACTGAGCCGCACTCCGTTTATTCGACAGCAATATGCCGATTTGTACTACGTCTTCCGCGATCTCAAGCGGATCTTTGATCCGGCCGGAATTTTGAATCCCGGGAAGATTCTCGCCGACGAGAGCGCGTCGATCGTGCAAAACCTGCGGCCCTTCGCCGCGCCACCGCCGGATACCAAACCCCCGCCGTCGGCCAATGGAGAACCGGCCGCGCCCAAGCCGATCGAGCTGCAGCTCAACTGGACGGCGCAACAGCTTACCGAAACCGCGCGGAGCTGCAACGGCTGCGGTTTATGCCGCTCGCAGTTGAGCGATCTGCGGATGTGTCCGATCTTTCGCGTCGCTCCCGGCGAGGAAGCTTCGCCCCGCGCCAAAGCCAACCTGTTCCGCGCGATCGGCGAGGGCGAGCTTGATCGCGATCTGCTCAGCTCGGAGTCCTTCAAGGAGGTTGCCGATCTGTGCGTGAACTGTCATCAGTGCCGGCTGGAGTGCCCGGTCGGCGTCGACATCCCGAAGCTGATGATCGAGGCCAAGGCGCAGTTCGTCGCCGCCAATGGTTTGCAGCCTAGCGACTGGTTGCTATCCCGGATCGATTTGGTCAGCTCCTGGTGCAGCGTCGTCGCGCCGGCTGCCAACTGGGCGATTCGCAACCGGCAAGTCCGCTGGCTGGCCGAGAAATTCTTCGGGCTGGCCCGCGGCCGCAAGCTTCCGCGCCTCGCGGCGCGGACGTTCTTGCGCCGTGCGACACGGAAGAAGCTCACTCGTCCCACGCGCCGCAGCGATCGCAAAGTCCTGTATTTCGTCGATACCTACGCCAACTACTTCGATCCGCAATTGGCCGAGGCGCTGGTTGTGGTCTTCGAGCACAACGGCGTGGCGGTCTACGTGCACCCCGAGCAGGAAGCCTCGGGAATGGCGATGATTTCGATGGGCGCCGTGGATGCCGCTCGCAAGCTGGCGGCGCACAACATACCGCTACTGGCCGAAGCCGTGCGGCAGGGTTATGACATTGTGGCCAGCGAGCCGTCAACGGTCCTGTGCTTGACGCGCGAGTATTTGAACGTAATCGACGACGAGGACTCCCGGCTGGTCGCCGAGCATACGCACGACGCCTGCAGCTACCTCTGGAAGCTGCATCAACAAGGTCGGCTGCAGCTCGATCTGAAGCCGGTCAATGCTTCGCTCGCCTACCATACGCCGTGCCATGTGCGAGCATTATCCATTGGCACGCCTGGTGAAAACCTGTTGCGGCTGATCAGTGGTATACAAGTGATTCACGTTGAGAAGGGATGCTCGGGTATGGCGGGGACCTATGGCCTGAAGCGGGAGAATTTCCGCATGAGCCTGCGCGCGGGTTGGGGATTGATCTCCGCTTTACGTGATCCGATGTTTCAGGCCGGTACGACGGAGTGCAGTGCGTGTAAAATGCAGATGGAGCAGGGGACCGCCAAGCCGACTCTCCACCCGCTGAAGGTGCTGGCGCTGGCCTACGGTTTGATGCCGGAGGTCGGCGCGCAGCTTGTCGGGCGGGGGGATGAGGTTTATGTAACGTAGGCTCACTGCGGTCTGTAGGGCACGCCCGAAGCTTGACCGCCGTGGCGGGTGGCGTTCCGGAATGCGAATCGGCATAGCTAGATCAACTCGCCCAACGAAACGGCACAGAGACCGCTCCCAATAGAAAGACATGCAAATCCGCGTAAAACTTTTCGCCGCGGCTCGCGATCTGGCCGGCAGCGAATCGATTGAGATCGAACTTCCCGACGAGGCGACTGTGGCCCATCTGCGGGAAGCGCTCATGGAACGGCTTCCGCCGGCGCGCGGACTCCTCGCCCGCAGCATGTTTGCCATCGATTGTGATTACGCAGCCAACGACACGCGTCTCTCGGCGAACGTCGAAGTTGCGTGTATTCCGCCGGTGAGCGGAGGATAGAATGAAGGACCAGGGAGGCCACCATGAAGAAACAAGAAGTTGTTGAACTGCTCAATCAGTTTCCGGATGATGTTGATGCCGAAAAGCTAATCGAGACGCTCTACTTGAGAGCCAAGCTCGACCGCGCCGAAGAGGCGCTCGAACGTGGCGAAACGTTGACCCATGAAGAACTTTTGGAAGAATCCAAGTCATGGTTGATCGGCCCAGTCGTACCATGATTACGCTCTCCAAACAGCCCATCAATACTTCTGCCATTCTCGCCGCGGTCCAATCGCCCGCCGCCGGCGCGGTCGTGCTCTTTCTGGGCACGACGCGCGAAATCACCGCCGGCCGGCGGACAAGGTCGCTCGACTATGAGTGCTATCCCGAAATGGCCGAGCGCAAGCTCGCTGAGCTGGAGGCCGAAGCTCGCATGCGCTGGCCGATCCTCAACTGCGCAATCGTGCATCGGCTCGGGCGCGTGGATATTGGCGAAGCGAGCGTAGCCGTGGCGGTCAGTTCGGCCCATCGACAGCCGGCGTTCGAGGCGGGACAATGGTTGATTGATACGCTCAAACAGGTCGTCCCAATTTGGAAATGCGAGCACTGGGCCGACGGAACGACCGAATGGGTCCATCCACATGCGGAATCATCGGTGGACTGACGTCGCTCCGCTCGCCTTTCCTGAACCCTGAACCCCGAACCCTCTTCATGCCTCTCCTCGACGGCTTTGGCCGCTTGCACACGAACTTGCGGATCAGCGTCACCGACCGCTGCAACATCCGCTGCTTCTACTGCATGCCCGCCGAGAACGTCCGCTTCCGTCCCAAGCATGAAATCCTCACGTTCGAGGAGATCGTGCGCTTCGCAAGCGTGGCGGTTGGTCTGGGAATCAGCAAGCTGCGGCTGACGGGGGGCGAGCCATTGGTACGTCATAACCTGCCCGATCTGGTCGCGCCGCTTGCGCGTATGCCCGGCGTTGACGACGTGGCGCTGACGACTAACGGGATTCTGCTCCGTGAACAAGCGACTGCTCTAAAGCAAGCGGGTCTGCACCGGCTCAATATCAGTCTCGATGCGCTGACGGAAACCGTGTTTGAGCAGATCGCACGCCGTCCCGGCTTGGAAAAAGTGCTCGACGGCATCCAGGCCGCAATCGAAGCCGGCTTCCAACGTATCCGCCTCAACGCGGTGTCCATTCACGGCCTCACGGAAGGGGAGATTGTTCCACTCGCTCACTTCGCGCGGCAGCATCGCCTGGAACTGCGGTTCATCGAGTACATGCCGCTCGACGCAGACGGACAGTGGCGGCACGAGGACGTGCTCAGCGGTGATGAAGTCCGTGCGATCCTGGATGATCAGGTCGGAGAACTTGGGCCGGTTCGCGATCAGGATCCCAGCCAGCCAGCCACCGACTACGAGTACCGCGACGGCGGCGGGCGTGTCGGCTTCATCAACGCTGTCACGCAGCCGTTCTGTGCCGCCTGCGACCGCCTACGCCTCACCGCCGAAGGGCAAATCCGCAACTGTCTCTTCTCTACGGTCGAATGGGACGCGCGCCGCGTGATGCGCTCCGGCGGCAGCGACGAGGAATTGGCCGAGCTGCTGCAAACTTGCGTTGCCGCGAAGAAAGCCGGCCACGGAATCGACACACCGGACTTCGTGCGGCCAGAGCGGGCGATGTATCAGATCGGAGGATAGTCGCGGTACCTTGTACGACGGTATTCAAGGCCGTCGTGGTCGGCCTTGGAAGGCCGGCCGACTATTACACGCCACTGCACCGCATGACAACTCCTCCTCGCATCTACCTCGACAACGCCGCGACGAGCTGGCCCAAGCCTGAAAGCGTCTACCGGGCCGTGGATCGCTATCAGCGCGAGGTTGGCGCCCCGGCAGGCCGCAGCGGTTACACGGAAGCCAGCGAAGTGAGCCGGCTAGTCGAGCAGGCGCGGATGGCAGTCGCGCGTATCCTCGGCGTCAAGGATTCAGCTTGCATCGCATTTTGCCACAACGGCACGGATGCGCTCAATGCCGCCATCCATGGAGCGCTCCGCGATGGCGGCCACGTCGTAACGTCCGACGCCGAACACAATTCCGTTCTTCGGCCGCTCGCACTTTTAGCAGCGCAAGGCCGTATCTCCCTGAACCACGTTCCCTGCGATTCTGCGGGGCGAATCGACCCGGCGGACGTCCGCCGCGCCCTGCGTCCCGGGACCCGCCTGGTTGCGATTCAGCACGCTTCAAACGTCACCGGTACGATTCAGCCGCTCGCCGAAGTCGGAAAAGCTGTCCGCTCTCACGGCGCGTTGTTTCTAGTCGACGCGGCGCAGACGCTCGGTCATCTGCCGTTCACCGTCGATGATCTGCACTGTGACCTGCTGGCTGCTCCCGGCCATAAGGGGCTGATGGGACCGCTGGGGACGGGCGTTCTCTACGTGCGGCCCGGCGTCGAAGCACACCTTCAGAGCTTCCGACAAGGCGGTACCGGCACTAACAGCGAGTCGGACGAGCACCCAGGCGACATGCCCGACAAATTCGAAGCCGGCAACCTGAATGTACCCGGCATCGCGGGTCTACGCGCTGGTTGCGATTTTCTCCTTGAGCGCGGCATTGCACGGTTGCACACCACAATCTCAGGACTTGTGGAGCACTTTTGCAGACGCTTGCAGCAAATCGATGGTGTAAAGCTCTATGGTTCGGATGGGGCCGAGGACCGTGTCGGCGTTGTCAGCCTCAATATTCAGGGATATGATCCCCAAGACGTTGCCGCGTCATTGGATACGGCCTACCGCATTCAGGTCCGCGCGGGCCTTCACTGTGCCGCTCGCATCCACCACGCGCTCCATACCTTCGAGCGTGGCGGGACGGTACGATTCAGCGTCGGCCCTTTCAATACTGCCGAAGAAATTGCCGTTGCGGCCGAGGCCGTTGGGGAAATTGCGGCCGCCGCACGTGTGTTATAGCGATTGAGGATATTCGATGGACAATGCCCCTTGGTTTCAGGACGGACTCCGCTTTCAATGCAGCCAATGTGGAGATTGCTGCACAGGCGCACCTGGATATGTGTGGGTTAATAAAGCTGAGATCGAAGGCCTCGCGGCGAAATTGGAGATGAGCGTGCCCGCCTTCGAGAAGCAATTCGTTCGGCAGGTTGGAGCGCGGAAGAGCCTGGTCGAGTATCCCAATGGCGATTGTGTGTTCTTCGACGGCATCGACCGTAAATGTACGGTTTACGAGGCGCGGCCGCGGCAATGCCGCACCTGGCCCTTCTGGGACTCGAATTTGAGGACACCCAAGGCCTGGGCGCAGACTTGCGAGGTTTGCCCCGGCAGCGGCAAGGGGCAACTCGTGACAGTCGAGGAGATCGTGAAGCAAGCAGCCGTGATTCGCCTCTAGGTAAGCCAGCGCGTGGGCCTCGCGGACTCGGCCCACCCTACGCGTTTATTCGGTTTAGGTAAAGTTTGCGGGTCGTGCCGTCGATAACATACGCGAACAGCCGTTTCTCCTCGTGCGTTCTTAATGACCACGCAGACAAGACGGCTGCTAAGCTCTTTGACAACCCGACTTTAACGTTTAGAAGGGGCGGAGAATACCGTCTTGGCTGGGCGACTCAGTCGCATCGGCCGTCTGATGTCTGTTTAGGAATGCGCCGATTTGCATTCAGCTTGACACTAGTTCTTACGCCACCTACACTTGGAGCATGACGAAGGGCGTCGCAAGCATGGCCTGGAAGCCAACTTGCCTGCCTTCAATTCTCTCTCTCAAGAGGAGATGGCAGTCGTGACCAAGAAAGAGATTGTGAAAACGATTTCCGACGAGATCGGTCTCACGCAACTGAAGACGAAGGAAATCGTTCAGAAGACCTTCGACGCCATCGTCGAAACGCTCGTCGAGGAACGCCGGATCGAGCTGCGGAACTTTGGTGTGTTCGAGGTCAAGCAGCGTGCCGCTCGCAAGGCTCGCAACCCGCGAACGGGCGACAAGGTCTACGTCCCCGAGAAATTCGTCGTAACCTTCAAGCCTGGCAAGGAAATGGAAGAAAAAGTCCGCGAGTTGGAACGCCGCGAACAAGCCAAGATACTGGGCGACTCGCCACCTTCCGACGGAGCGACCTCCGGAGTGGTCGGTGCTCAAATGCCGCCCACCGGTGAACAACCGCTGGCCGGTGCTTCGACTGAAGGACACTGAACTTAACAAAACACGTTATCTGCCAAGCTTTTAGGAAGGAATCGATCGCCATGAGGGCTTGATCTTCCTTCACCCACGTTGCCGCCTCTTTCCGGTCGCCGTCGTGCTGACTGGTCTGGGCGCAACTGGCGAGAATGTATAGCCTTTTGTGGTTTTCCAGCGCCCGCCTGGGTACTTGTCTGTGGGCATGCCGTTCGACACTCGATTGATTATCAGTCCGTTGAATATGCGTCGCCAATCTTGGCGTCGTAGAAAATAAGGACTTATGCACCCTATCGGTCCGGTCGCCACTCGGCGAACCGTCCGATGACTCAGGGAGGAGTTTCGTCATGCGCAGGCTTATCTTGGCCGCACTCGCGTTTGCGTCGCTGGCGCCGTCAACCGGTTGCTTTATTCCGGCCTATTCCGGCGACCCGCAGCGACGCTCACGCCAGTTGCTGACCACCTCCGATGACTTTGCGCAAATCCTCGACGAATGGGAGCGGATCTGGTTCCTCGATCAGCCGTCGCACATGTCCATTTACCGGACGCATGGCGGTATTCTGTAAGAGGCGGTACATTGACGGTCGGTTGAAGCGTGGGCCTCGCGGATTCGGCCCACCCTACGCTGACTCGTCCCTCTTTTACCGCCGATTTGCTAGTGCCTGCCACGACCGTCGATCTCGCCGTCCAACTTGGACGACTGCGGCTCGTCAATCCGATCCTGGTCGCCTCGGGAACGTTCGGCTATGCCCGCGAGATGGAATGTTTTGTCGATCTGGGCCGATTGGGCGGCATTCTACCCAAGACAATCACCAAGCTGCCGCGGGCCGGCAACACGCCTTGGCGAACGATTGAGACTGCGGCAGGCATGCTCAACTCGATCGGTCTGGATAACGACGGGATCGAGACGTTCATCGATCACCACCTGCCCTATCTGGCGGGCTTGGGAACGGCCATCATCGTGAGCATTGCCGGCAGGACCCATGACGAATTTGTAGAAATGGCGGCGCGGCTTGACGGCCAGCCAAGCGTGGCGGCGATCGAGTTGAACATCTCCTGCCCCAACGTGAGCCACGGCGTCGATTTCGGCACCGACGCGTCGATGTGCCAGCGCGTGGTCGCGGGCGCGCGTGCCGCCTGCGCGTTGCCCATCATCGCCAAGTTGACGCCGAACGTCACGGATATCGCCTTAATCGCTCGCGCTGCCGTCGACGGCGGCGCCGATGCCATCTCGGTGATCAACACCGTTTTGGGGATGGCGATCGACTGGCGGGGGCGGCGGCCGCTGCTGGGGGGCCGCATGGGCGGCCTTAGCGGGCCGGCGATTAAGCCGATTGCATTGCGCTGCGTCTACCAGGTCGCCCAGGCGGTGAAGACGCCGATCGTCGGCATCGGCGGCATCGCCACGATCGACGACGTGATGGAATTTCTCGTCGCCGGTGCGACCGCGGTGCAACTCGGTACGGTGAACTTCTATAATCCCACGGTGTCGATGAAGATCCTCGACGCGTTGCCGGGAGCGCTTGCCGAGGCAGGAGCCAAGTGCGTGAGCGACGTTGTCGGAACGCTCCGATTGAACGATGAACGATGAATGATGAGAGGTCTGGATCCATTCGGCATTCCCCATTCCGCACTCCCCATTCCCCATTCCGATGCGCGTCCTCTCCGGCATCCAACCGACCGGCCGCTTTCACTGGGGCAACTATTTTGGCGCGATTCGCCAGTACATTGCTCTGCAGACTGAAGAGCAGGCCCACTACTTCATCGCGAATCTGCACGCGCTGACGACGGTCCGCGATCCCGAGCAGCTTCGCCAGCTCACGCTCGACGCCGCGATCGACCTGATCGCCCTGGGCCTCAATCCGGACAAGGCGGTACTGTTCGTCCAATCCGATGTGCCCGAGGTGAGCGAGCTCTGCTGGCTGTTGATGACTGGGGCGCCCTTGGGTCTGTTGGAGCGTTGTCACGCGTACAAGGACAAAAAGGCAAAGGGACTCACCGCCGATACGGGGTTGTTCACATATCCCGTATTGATGGCGGCGGATATTCTCGCGTACGACTCCGACACCGTGCCGGTGGGTCAGGACCAGGACCAGCACATCGAGGTTTGCCGCGATCTGGCTCAGAGCTGGAACCATCATTTTGGCCAGACTTTCGTGCTCCCCAAGGCATACATCATCGAGGCCGTGGCCAAAGTGCCGGGGACGGATGGCGAAAAGATGTCGAAGAGTTACAACAACACGCTCGATTTGTTTGAGGACCCCAAGGCGCAGCGGAAGAAGATCATGCGGATCACCACCGACTCGCGGCCGATGGAGCAGCCGAAGGAGCCGGATAGCGACCACCTGTTTCAACTCTATTCGCTCGTCGCGACCGATGCAGAGCGGAACGAGATGGCGGCGCTGTATCGCCAGGGAGGCTTCGGCTACGGCGAAGTCAAGAAGGCGCTTGCCGACGCGGCCGAGCGCTTCTTTGCCGAGCCGCGCGCACGACGCCAAGAGCTGGCTGCGAAGCCCGAGCGCGTGTACGAAACCCTGGCCGACGGCGCGAGCCGAGCCCGCAAGAAGGCCGCCGAAGTCTTGCTCCGCGCCCAGCGGGCTTGCGGCGTAAAGCGGTGAAGCGTCCATGAGTTCGACACTCCGCGCGTTTCTGATCTGGCTTTTACCGGGCATCGTCGTCGCGGTCGCGGTCGCGCGAGTGTCGGTTTGGATCCAGCCGCATTTTTCGCCGCTGGTCTTGTTTCCGCTGTTGATTGGCGCGGCGCTGGGCGCCTTGTTGTGCGGTTTGATTCAAATCACAAACCTACGCGACTTAAGATTGGTGCTGGCGGGAACGGTGCTCGTTGTGCTACTTGCGGCGGCGGCCGAGCACGTGTTCTTTTATCTGGATCGTCGCGCCGAGCACCTCCGCAAAGCCTTGGAGGCCGGCATTCCAGAGGAAGTCCTCTCGAGGCCGACATTTGCGGAATACATGCGGCAGCAGGCTGAACTGGACGACATGAAAGTCCCGCTCTGGATCGGCAATGCCGTGTTGATGGCCGTGGCTGCCGGCGGCATGGTAATCTGGTACTCGAGGTTTCGCGACGCGGCCGCTGGTGCCGATCACCTACAAGCTAAAGCTTGAACTCCAACTTTATGAACGTTTTTGGCATAGGCACCGATATCGTCGAATGCCTCCGCATCGCGCAGATGATCGAGCGGCACGGAGAACTGTTCATCGATCGCGTCTACACCACGGCCGAAATTGAGTATTGCCGCTGCCGCAAGCAGGCGACGCAGCACTTTGCCGGACGTTGGGCCGCCAAGGAGGCGATTCTCAAGGCCATTGGCACGGGCTGGCGGCGGGGGATAAGCTGGCGCGACATCGAGGTCCGCAACGAAGGCGGCGGCAAACCCACCGTGGCGCTCCGCGGCGGAGCGCGCGACGTTGTCGAGCAGCTCGGCGTGGGCGAGATCCAGGTCACGATCTCGCATTGCCGCACTCACGCCACCGCGTTTGCCATTGCATTGGCTCGTGATCGAAATGCTCCGAAGGAGGATTGAATTACAGCCCCAGCGGCGGCGGTCCGAGCAGCTCGGATCGAAGCTGCTCTTCACGCGCCGTCGTATACTGCGCAGCCCATGCTCGCTTGCCATACTCGATTCGGAAGAACATGGCCTCGTCATGGTCGTCGCCGTACGTCGCGATGCGAGCCAGCGCGGCGAGTAGTCTGGAACCGCGACGTGTCTTTGAGTAGCTCGGCGGTTCCGCCGTTAGCTCGACGTGTTGCAGCTTCCGTCGCGCTTGGAAACTTGTGGAGTTCATGTGGAACAAGACACCGCCTGACTCCCGAGAGAAAGGGCGCAATGCCGCAAGAGAGTCACCGCCGGGCGGGCCGAGGTTCGGCGGCCTCGGAAAAAAGTTCCCACGCGCTCGCTCGGCCGCTATAATGCCGGCCATTTGACGTGCGGCGACAATCCAACAACGCGATTTGCAACGAAGAGCATGGCGATTCCAGCACTCAGATTTACCACGCCGTCGAACGTACTTCTGCTTTTGGTTATTGCTCTGGGCACGTATCGGTCGGCCATTGCTCAGTCGCTCGTGCCGGGGACCGGCCAGCGCCTGCCCCAGGCGACGGACGACTTTGAGGATCCGACTTGGTCCTACAGCTACAACGCTCCCAAAAGCAGCCATGAGCAAGACCGCCAATCGCGCCTGCCAACGGGCATCAGCAAAAACGGCCGCTTCTTCGAGCCGCCGCTGCGCGGTCAGCCGGATTTGATTCAGCGCGTCGAAACGCCGCCGGAAGGACTGCAGGGAAGCACGGGTTCGCTCTTAATCGCCACGCGGGATTCCGGTGTTCCCGGTCGCTCGTCTCGCCGCAATCAACAGGATGACCTGATCGCACGCATGGAGGGCGCCATCTCCGTCTCGCGATCGCCGAGCGTCGTAGTGCGCGTGTACATGCCGCCGTTTGACGAGTGGGAGCCGCGAACGGGCAACTCGTTCGGTTTCCGCGCGTCGTGTTATGGCCGCAAACCGGCGAATGTGCCGCGGAAGCGCGGCTCTCCGGCCAGCGACGACTACTGGCCCGGTTTCTTCATTCATTTTTTCAGCAAAAGCGACAAGCGATCGTCGCAGGATTACGCCGCGTTTCTCATTCGCTCTGACCAGCGGGGCGTAGACTTCTGGGGCCCGCGTATCGACGGCCCCGGTTGGTGGACATTGGGCATGTCGTTCACGCCGGAGGGACAGGTGCATTACTACGCGAGGGCCGGTGTCGAGGACCTGACGGCCAAGGATTATTTAGCGTCGCACTACTGCTACGGCTTCCGCTGCCAGCGGCTCGACACCTATTTCTTCGACGTCGTCAGTCCGGACGACGGCAAAACTTGGTCCACGAAATGGATCATCGATGATCCGGCGGTGTATGTTGCACGATAGCGGGAAATGACGAATGGCGACGTCCGAATGACGAACGAATGACGAATGGCGAACAGTTTCGCAACGCTCTTCGAGCATCTCTCCACATCGACGTTCGTTGAACGCTATCTGCATCAATTGCCCATCGCCGTTGCACACGGCGCGGAGCACGTGAAACAACTGGGCACGCTTGAGGTGCTGGACGCGATCGTTCTGCAGCCGGAAGTGAACGTCGAACGGAGCCGTCACGGAGAATGGTGGCCGGAAGAAGCCCGGCCCACTCGCGAGGAACTGCATGCTTCGCTCGGCGACGGCTGGACGATCTTCCTGCGTCACGCCGAACGGTACTACGCGCCGCTGGGGGAACTTGCCGAGGAATTTCAGCGAGCGTTCCAAGCGCCGATCGACGTGCAGTTCTTCTGCACGCCCGCCGCAACCGAGGGGTTTGGCTGGCACTACGACGTCGAGGATGTATTCATCCTGCAAACACATGGTTCGAAGACGTACCGTCTGCGCAAAAACACCGTCAACCCTTGGCCACTCGTCGAGACGACGCCCGACGATCTGTCGTACGAAGCTGAGCGCTCGCTCGCCATGGAATGCCGGTTGAACGCGGGCGATTGGCTTTACATTCCGCCCGGATATTGGCACGCCGCGCAAGCCGAAGAGCTTTCCCTCTCGCTCTCGGTCGGTATCCTATCGACCACGGCCATCGATCTCTTGGAGCTGCTACGTCCGATGCTCGTGGAGTCGCTCCGCTGGCGGCAGCGGTTGCCGTTGACCGGTGAACTGAGCGGACTCTCCGACGCGGAGGCGCGCGAACGGCTAGGGGCCGTTTTCGCCGATCTTGGACGCGACCTTGCGAGTCAGTTGCCTAGTGAAGAGTTCTTCGAGCGCTATTTCGATTTGAAGTGACGGCAACATGGTTTCGGCGCTTGTACCGGCGTGAACACAGATGGCCACAGATGAATACGGATGCGTTTGCCGCGAGCGTTGGTGGAGAGAGGAGGCCGCGCCACGGTGGCGACGAAGGATCGCCGCAGATGAGCCGACAGACATTGTCTGGTCCACGTGCCGCCTTTTGTATCGCGTCGTATACGTTGATAAACTGTCCTCCGGTTGATCCCCGCCCATTCTTGAAAAGGGCATGCGCCGCATGGCAACACAGCGCTACTCTGTCACGCCCCATCCGGTTTAGACGCTGCTTACGTATGTTAAGTCGGGAGAGATAGCGATTTCGGAGATTCAGCGCCCTTTTGTTTGGGAGGCGACTAAGGTTCGCAACCTGCTGGACTCACTTTACCGGGGTTATCCGGTCGGCTATCTGATCACGTGGCGCAATCCGGACTGGGCCTTGGAAAAGCTATCCGAGGTTGCTTACGGTATCATATCTACTCTCACAATGTTCGCCGTCTCTCAAGGGATCAATCTCGCAATCGATATCGAGTCTCACCTTAGGGCAATTCGCGACGCGTCCAAAGCCGATGAGCCAATCAATCGCTCAACCTAACGCGGGGAAAATCGATGTTGACTATGACACTCTCGGACTGCGAGACGGAGAAACCGGCTCGGCGTGAAGGTGATGGCTGCGCCGCCCTGTTTCCGCCATTGAATGTCGGCTCGTTGGATTAGAACCGCCACTATCGTTAACGACGAGGTGCGCGATGCCATCTGTATCTCTGCACGCTTGGAGGACGACGAGGCTTGAGGCCCTGGAGGAGCTGGAAGCCGCACACAGGAGCATCGGCGGGACTGGCCGTGGACGCCGCTACGCCACTCAGCAGATCAATCAGGCTTACGCGGTGCTACTTTCGTCACAGTTCCAGGGGTTTTGTCGGGATCTTCACACGGAATGCGCCGGTCACTTCGTGCAAAGCGTGGCCGGCGGTCTTCTTCGGACGGCCCTCCGCAATGTCCTTGTTGACAACCGGAAACTGGACAAGGGAAATCCGAATCCCGGTAACATCGGGGCGGACTATAATAGATTTGGGCTTTCGTTTTGGGACGCAGTGAGGAATCTGAGCCGTCGGAACGAATCACGCCACGACCGGCTACAGGAACTCAACGACTGGAGAAACGCGATCGCCCATCAAGACTTTGATCCGGCAGCACTCGGCGCTACGGCTCTACGGCTGCAACGAGTCCGTGATTGGCGAAATACTTGCGATGGACTCGCATCCTGCTTTGATGAAGTGCTTCGATCACATCTCCAGAAGATCAACGGCGTGTCGCCTTGGTGACAGGAGCTGAAATGACTACGGCCCATGGACAGTCTGCGTTTCAGGTTGGTGATCGCGTCAGTGTTCTCATGGGGCCGAAAAAGCTATGGGGAGTAGTCGTCGAAGACCGCGGCCCGCTCGGCGTAAACGGCCGCCGCGTTTTTCGGGTCGAGATCCCAATCGATCCGTTCGAGCCGATGACGATGGAGTTGCCCGAAGACGAAATGGAAGCCATTGCGCCGGATGCCGAGATGGCTGCGCCAATTGAGTCGGACGAAATCACGGACTATCTTACAAACGGCGGCCTGATTTCGATCTTGCGATCAAACCTGTCCGGCGGCAAGTATCAGCCGAGGGCATGGCTTTGCCGGGACCAACTTGGCAATATCACTCACACGTTCGTTCCGGAGCGAGGCATGGTCGGCGGCCAACTTGTGCCATCACTGGCAATGCGCGACCGCAAAATCCTCAGGCCGAAACGAGAGGCGGTGCTGTCCTTTGTCGAGAGCTTCGGATTGAATTCAAAGGAGGCTGAGAGAGTAGTGTCGGAGGTTGGGACGACCCCGTAATTGCCGAGCCTTTCCTAACTCCGTTCTAATCCAGCAACTCCGCCGGCAGCTCTTGGGCCAAGAGGTACTTGTTGATTGAGAAGGCGGCATCGGCGCCTTCGGCGGCGGCGATGATCACCATTTGTACGTCGCGGGAAGCGTCGCCGATGACATAGAGACCTTTCACGTGCGTCTTTTGATGGTCGCCGGTGGGTACGGTGCGGCGCTCGCGGTCTTCGCAGCCGAGGCGGGCGGCGAGGGGAGAAGCCTGGACTTGTCGCGTGACGATAAACATCGCGTCTCGTTCGAGCCGAGTTCCGTCGGTGAAGTGAATCGCCCGGAGTTTGCCATTGATTCCGTCCAGCCGCTCGATGCGCTGGGTCGCAATTCGAGCGTCGATCTGCGCCAGCGCCGCCGTCTGTTCGGCGGCCAGTTCATGGGGCCCGTCGGTGCAGAGAATCAAGTCGCGACTCCAGAGGCTTAACTTGGCGGCCAGGCCCATCCCACTTTCGCCGCGCCCGTAGACGGCAAGGCGGCGGTCGCGCCACTCCCAGCCGTCGCAGTAGGGGCAATGAAACACGCTGCCGCCGTAGAGCTCATCTAAACCCGCCACAGGGGGCAGCTCATCGATGACGCCGGTCGCCAGCACCAGTGAGCGCGACGCGAAATCTTCGCCCGTTGAAAGTGCCACACGAAAGGCGGCCTCGCTGTCGCATTCGGCTTTGACGACTTCGTCGTGCCGCAGATTGACATTGGGATACGCAGCCAGTTGCGATCGCGCGGTTTCGAGAAACTCTTGCGGCGGCGTGCGGTCGCGTGTCAAGAAGCCGTTGACGGCAGTCGCCCGTGAGTTGCGGGGCCGGCCGGCGTCGCACACTAGCACGCTGCGGCGACAGCGACCCAGGACCAAGGCCGCGCTGAGGCCGGCCGGTCCGCCGCCGACGATGATGCAATCGAGCATGTTGAGGGTTCAGGGTTCGGGGTTCAGGGTTCAGCAGAGGGCCTCAGGCGTTCAGGAGTTCAAACAGAATGGAAGACGAAGGGTTGGCAGGCGAAGTTCTTAGGATTTTTGCGCGAGCTTCTGCGCGTTCTCGACCGGAATGATCGAGATGCTGCCGGTTCGCTCCACGACGGCAAACTTGATCTGTTCCAATCGCTCCAGCCCGAGGTTCTCTCGGGCGGCCTCCAGGATGTCCGACTCGTCGATTCTAAGTTTGTCGCAGCGCTTGTCGAAGAGTTTTCCGTGGGCCAGTACGACAAGCGGTTCATCATCGAGGGCGCTGCTCGCGCGGCGCGACCAGTGTTTGACGAAAGACAGCAGGATCGTCAAGCTCACCAGGGTCACGATCAGGATCGCCGCATTCGTGAATGAATGGTCGTCGCGAATCATCGCCTGTTGTGTGGTTTCGCTGATGATCAGGAGCATCAGGAAGTCGAACGTGTCGGCCTCGCTTAAAGTGCGCTTGCCGGACAAACGAAAGATCAACAGCAGAAAGAGATACATCGCTGCGGCACGTAGGACGATCTCCATGGCGGCGACTCCGTAATACGTACGAGCCGACGGCCGGGCAAGACCGTCGTACGGGGGATTAGGGATAAATGAACTGGTCAAACGCCATTTCGGTTTGGCCCGAAGCGCGCAGCGCTACATGCAGCGATCCCACGTGTCGGGGCTTGTACTCGATCGTGATCGAGTAGTCGTTTGCGTTTGGATCAGCGCTAAAAGTCGCCACCGAGCCGTCGTCATCCACGACCATGCTGCGGCAGTCCGGCGTGATCCGCTCGAGCTCCACGCCGTCTATGAATTCTCGGTTTAAATGCAGTATGAGTTCGTCGCGCGATTTGTCCGGGCGGAGTTGCAAACGGAGCTCCATGGGCGCTCCACGCCTGCCATAGCGGTCGTATTCGAGTCCGAGAGTGCGGTCTTCGCTCCAGGCTTGTTGGCGGCTCACCCAGCCTTCACCAAACCCACCGAGCAACGCCCAAACCAGAAACAACGCCATTAACGCCCAGCCGATCCGCTCGGCCAGAAACTGCTTGCGTTGAAAATCGACGGTATTTGTCCCGGGAGGGTGCGGGACGTCTTGCTCGAGTTGCATGGTGCAAGGCTTTCGAGTTCAGACTCAGGGCGTGACATCCATTGCAGTTTCGGCGAGACTCGTCCAAGTGAGCCCCCGCTAGCATGCAAGCATTATGCCATAGTGTGAATCCGACGATCGGTTGTGCTTCACAACGCTCGTCCCGGGTCGAAAGCCAACAGGACGCTGAGGAGAATGTGGTAATTACCACAATGGATTTGCATTGTTCCACACTGCAACAATTGTCAAAGTGTTTGACCGTCCAGGCCGCAAGACGATATGCTGGATCATCGCAAGGAAGGTGGAAGTTGCGGCGCCAGGGCGCCGGGTCCAAGGCGTCGTAAGCTTGTGTCTCAGCAACGTGTTTGCATCGTAGTAGTGCGACGCCGATTGTCAGAAATCACCGCATAGCATTTCTTGTCTGCTACCGATCAAACGTTGCGTTCAAGGAATGAACCTTCTCGTCTGTGCATTTTTCGCTCAGGAATCCTCGTATGGCCACGATTGAAGAACCACTCACCCACACCATCGACGCCAAATCGCTCCTCTCCGCACTGACGGCCCTCAAGCGCGGCGACTTTACGGTTCGTCTACCCGGCGAGTGGACGGGTCTGGCCGGCAAGGTTGCCGACGCCTTCAACGAGGTGATCGAGCGCAACGAGCGGATGCACCATGAATTGGGCCGGCTGAGCCGCGCGGTTGGCAAAGAGGGGCGGATCGGCGAGCGCGCGAGCACGAGCGCGTTTAGCGGTTCGTGGAAAGCGTCGATTGAATCGGTCAACGCGCTGGTCAGCGATTTGGTACATCCGACCAACGAGATCGCGCGTGTGATTGGCGCGGTCGCTAAGGGGGATCTGTCGCAGTCGATGGGTCTGGAGATCGACGACCGGCCGTTGCAGGGAGAATTCTTGCGCACGGCGAAGATCGTCAACAAGATGGTCGATCAGCTCGCCTCGTTCGCCTCGGAGGTGACGCGCGTGGTCCGCGAGGTGGGTACGGAAGGCAAGCTGGGCGGCCAGGCCAAGGTCAAGGCGCTCGCCGGCACCTGGAAGGACCTGACGGACAGCGTGAACCTGATGGCGGGCAACCTTACCGGCCAGGTGCGTAACATCGCCACCGTGACCACGGCCGTGGCCAACGGAGACTTGACGCAGAAGATCACGGTCGACGTGAAAGGCGAGTTCCTCGACCTGAAGAATACGATCAACACGATGGTGGACCAGCTCCGCTCGTTCGCCTCGGAAGTGACGCGCGTGGCGCGCGAGGTCGGCACCGAGGGGAAGCTCGGCGGTCAGGCGAAAGTGGAAGGCGTGTCGGGCACGTGGAAGGACCTGACCGACAGCGTGAACTTCATGGCCAGCAACCTCACCGGCCAGGTGCGCAACATCGCCGACGTGACGAAGGCCGTCGCGGCGGGCGACCTGTCGAAGAAAATCACGGTGGATGTAAAAGGCGAGATCCTGGAGTTGAAGAACACGATCAACGTGATGGTCGATCAGCTCAGCTCGTTTGCATCGGAAGTGACGCGCGTAGCCCGCGAGGTGGGCACCGAAGGCAAGCTCGGCGGTCAGGCCGACGTGCGCGGCGTGGCCGGCACGTGGAAAGACCTCACCGATAGTGTGAACTTCATGGCCGGCAATCTGACGGCCCAGGTGCGCAACATCGCCGAAGTGACCACCGCCGTGGCCAACGGCGACCTTTCGAAGAAGATCGCCGTGGACGTGAAAGGCGAGATCCTGGAGTTGAAAAACACCATTAACACGATGGTCGATCAGCTCCGTTCGTTCGCCGCCGAAGTGACGCGCGTGGCGCGCGAGGTGGGTACCGAAGGGAAGCTCGGCGGCCAGGCCGACGTGAAGGGTGTGGCCGGCACGTGGAAGGACCTCACCGATTCGGTGAACTCCATGGCCAGCAACCTCACCGGCCAGGTCCGCAACATCGCCGACGTGAC
This sequence comes from Pirellulales bacterium, assembly GCA_040901795.1. Lineage (GTDB taxonomy): Bacteria > Planctomycetota > Planctomycetia > Pirellulales > JALHPA01 > JBBDYH01. Next base: position 19,903 of record JBBDYH010000168.1, on the reverse strand, counting down.
CAAGGCCGTGGCGGCGGGCGACTTGTCGAAAAAGATCACCGTCGACGTGAAGGGGGAGATTCTCGAGCTTAAAAACACCATCAATACGATGGTGGATCAGCTCAGCTCGTTTGCTTCGGAAGTGACCCGCGTCGCCCGCGAAGTGGGGACCGAAGGCAAGCTCGGTGGGCAGGCCGACGTGAAAGGCGTGGCCGGTACGTGGAAGGATCTGACCGACAACGTGAACCTGATGGCCGGCAATCTGACCGGCCAGGTCCGCAACATCGCCGAAGTGACCACGGCTGTGGCCAACGGGGACTTGACGAAGAAGATCGCCGTGGACGTGAAGGGCGAGATTCTGGAGCTGAAGAACACGATCAACACGATGGTGGATCAGCTTCGCTCGTTCGCCTCGGAAGTGACGCGCGTGGCCCGCGAAGTCGGCACCGAAGGCAAGCTCGGCGGTCAGGCCGACGTGAAAGGCGTGGCCGGCACGTGGAAGGACCTCACCGATTCGGTGAATTCCATGGCCAGCAATCTCACCGGCCAGGTGCGCAACATCGCCGAAGTCACGACCGCGGTGGCCACGGGGGACTTGTCGAAGAAGATCACCGTGGATGTGCGCGGCGAGATCTTGGAGCTCAAAGACACCATCAACACGATGGTCGATCAGCTCAGCTCGTTTGCGGCGGAAGTCACGCGCGTGGCCCGCGAAGTGGGCACCGAAGGCAAACTCGGCGGGCAGGCGTTTGTCCCGGGCGTAGGCGGCACGTGGAAGGACCTGACCGACAGCGTGAACTTCATGGCCAGCAACTTGACCGGCCAGGTTCGCAACATCGCCGAAGTCACCACCGCCGTGGCCAACGGCGATCTCTCCAAGAAGATCACCGTCGACGTTCGCGGCGAGATTCTGGAGCTGAAGAACACGATCAACACGATGGTGGACCAGCTTCGTTCGTTTGCTTCGGAAGTGACGCGCGTGGCGCGCGAGGTCGGTACTGAAGGCAAGCTCGGCGGGCAGGCCGAAGTGAAAGGCGTGGCCGGTACTTGGAAGGACCTCACCGACTCGGTCAACAGCATGGCCGGCAACCTGACCGGCCAGGTCCGCAACATCGCCGAAGTGACGACTGCCGTGGCCAATGGCGACCTGTCGAAGAAGATCACCGTCGATGTGCGCGGCGAAATCCTGGAGCTCAAGGACACCATCAACACGATGGTCGATCAGCTCCGCTCGTTCGCCGCCGAAGTGACGCGCGTGGCGCGCGAGGTCGGCACCGACGGGAAGCTCGGCGGCCAGGCATTTGTGCCGGGCGTGGCGGGTACCTGGAAGGACCTCACCGACAGTGTGAACTTCATGGCCAGCAACCTAACCGGCCAGGTCCGCAACATTGCCGACGTGACCAAGGCGGTGGCCTATGGGGACCTCTCCAAGAAGATCACGGTCGACGTCAAGGGCGAGATCCTCGAGCTGAAAAACACTGTGAACGTCATGGTGGACCAGCTCAGCTCGTTCGCCTCGGAAGTGACGCGCGTCGCCCGCGAGGTAGGCACCGAAGGCAAGCTCGGCGGCCAGGCCCAGGTCAAGGGTGTCTCGGGCACGTGGAAGGACTTGACCGACAGTGTGAACTTCATGGCGGCGAACCTCACCACGCAGGTCCGCGGTATCGCCAAGGTGGTGACGGCCGTGGCCAACGGCGATCTGCGGCAAAAGCTGACGGTCCATGCGATGGGCGAGATCGCGGCCTTGGCCGATACGATCAACGGCATGACCGACACGCTGGCGACGTTTGCCGACCAGGTCACCACCGTGGCCCGCGAGGTAGGCAAAGAAGGCAAGCTCGGCGGCCAGGCGATCGTGCCGGGCGCCGCGGGCACCTGGAAGGACCTGGTCGATAACCTCAATCAGCTCGCCGGCACGCTCACCACGCAAGTCCGCGCCATTGCCGAAGTGGCCACGGCGGTGACGAAGGGCGATCTCACGCGGTCGATCAAGGTCGAGGCGCAAGGCGAGGTGGCGGCGCTTAAGGACAACATCAATGAGATGATCCGCAACCTCAAAGACACCACGCTGAAGAACAGCGAGCAGGACTGGCTCAAGACCAACCTCGCCAAGTTCAGCCGCATGTTGCAGGGGCAGCGCGACATGCTCACCGTCGGCCGACTGATCCTCTCGGAGCTAGCGCCGGTGGTATCCGCGCAACACGCCGTCTTTTATACGCTCGACACCGCCGATACGCCGCAGCTCCGGTTGCTGGCCAGCTACGCCTACCAGAAGCCCAACGCCGTTGGCCAGACGCTGGCGCTCGGCGAAGGTCTGGTGGGTCAGTGCGCTCTCGACAAGCAGAAGATCGTGTTGACTAGCGTGCCTCCCGAGTTCATTCGCATCTCGTCCGGCCTCGGGGAAGCCGCGCCGGTGAATATTATCGTGTTGCCGATCCTGTTCGAAAGCCAGGTCAAGGCGGTGATGGAGCTGGCCTCGTTCAACGAGTTCAACCCGACGCACCAGGCATTGCTCGATCAATTGACCGAGAGCATCGGCATCGTGCTCAACACGATCGAAGCCAACACGCGAACCGAAGACCTGCTCAAACAGTCGCAGTCGCTGGCCAAGGAGCTGCAAAGCCGCCAGGAAGAATTGCAGCAAACGAATCAGGAGCTGCAGGAGAAGGCGCGGCTCTTGGCCCATCAGAACGCAGAAGTGGAGCGGAAGAACCGGGAAGTGGAGCAAGCGCGACAGGCGCTGGAAGAGAAGGCCAAGCAGTTGGCCCTGACCTCGAAGTACAAGAGCGAGTTCTTGGCGAATATGTCGCACGAGCTGCGCACGCCGCTCAACAGCCTGTTGATTCTCTCCGACCAGCTTTCGAAAAACCCGGACGGAAACTTGACGTCCAAGCAAACGGAGTTCGCCAAGACGATCCACTCATCGGGCAACGACCTGTTGACGTTGATCAACGACATTCTCGATCTGTCGAAGATCGAATCGGGCACGGTCGTGGTCGACGTGAGCGAGCTGCGGTTTAGCGACCTGGGCAATTACGTGGAGCGCACTTTCAGCCACGTGGCCGAGGCGAAGGGTCTCAGCTTTACCGTCGAGCTCGAGCCGCATTTGCCGAAATCCATGTTGACCGACGCCAAGCGTTTGCAGCAGATCATTAAGAACCTGTTGGCCAACGCGTTCAAGTTCACGCGGACGGGCCATGTTTCGCTCAAAGTCGAACCGGTTTCGGGCGGCTGGAACTGTGCGAACGAAACGCTCAACGGCGCCACGGGTGTGATCTCGATGTCGGTGCGGGACACGGGAATCGGCATCGCTCCCGACAAGCAGCAGATCATTTTCGAGGCCTTCCAGCAGGCCGATGGCAGCACCAGTCGCAAGTTCGGCGGCACCGGTTTGGGGCTGGCGATCAGCCGCGAGATTGCCCGGTTGCTGGGGGGAGAGATTCGCTTGCAAAGCGCGGTGGGGGAAGGCAGCACGTTCACGTTGTACGTGCCGCAAGCCTATTCGCTGCCGCGCGCGATTCGCAAGTCGGCCGCGACACCTGTCGAGGCGGCGGCGCCCGCTGCCTTACTGTATGTGCCGGTCAGTGAAGTCCTGGCCGACCTGCCGCCGCCCGAGGATCTGATCAACGAAGTCGGCGACGACCGTGACAAGATTCAGCCGGGGGACCGCGTATTGTTGATCGTCGATAATGACGTCGGCTTTGCGCGGTTCCTGCTCGAAACGGCGCACGATCGTGGTTTCAAGGGGCTGGTCACGTCGATGGGCGCCTCGGGGTTGGCGCTGGCGCGCGAATACAAACCTGACGCAGTAACGCTGGACATCTGCCTGCCGGACATCAACGGCTGGCGTGTGTTGGATCGCATGAAGAACGACTTCAGCACGCGGCATATACCCGTGTTTGTGATTACGACCGAGGAGGAGACCGAACATGGCTTGCGGCTGGGCGCGGTGGGCGTGCTGCGCAAGCCGATCCAGACCAAGGAACTGCTCGACCAGGCGATCGACGCGATCAAGGAGTTCGTCGATCGTCCCACGCGCCACATGTTGATCCTGGAGCCGAACAAAAAGCGGCGTGACCAGATCAAGGAAATGATCGTGGGCGATGACATCCGCGTGACCGCCGTAGCCTCGGCCAAGGAGGCGCAAGCGGCCTTCATGGATAATGTGATCGACTGCGTTGTTTCGCCGCCCGGAGCGCCCGATTCGCCGCTTTGCGAGTTGGCCGAGAACTTCACCAGCAATGGCAGTTTGATTACGGTTCCTTGGATCGTCTACGGCGAGGGAGAGTTTAACGGCCCTGTGGCCGAAGACCTGAAGCGGCTGGCGCAGCGAGTGATTGTCAAACAGGTCCATTCGCTCGAACGGCTGTTTGATCAGGCCTCTTTGTTCCTGCACCGTGAGGTGGACAAAATCGGTCCTAAGCAGCGTGAAGTCCTGGACCGGCTGCATGACGCTGCGCAAGTTTTGAGCGGTAAGAAGGTGCTGATCGTCGATGACGACATTCGCAATATCTTCGCCCTGACCAGCGTGCTGGAGCGGCAGAATATGCTGATTTATTCGGCCGAGACCGGCCGCGGCGCGATCGAAACGCTGATGGGCAGGCCGGATATCGATATCGTGCTGATGGACATCATGATGCCCGAAATGGATGGCCTGGACACGATGCAGGCCATTCGCAAAATTCCGGCATTCAAGAATTTGCCAATTGTCGCGGTCACCGCCAAGGCCATGAAAGGCGACCGGGAGAAGTGCATCGAGGCCGGCGCCTGGGATTATCTCGCCAAGCCGGTTGATACCGACCAAATGCTCTCGGTGATGAAGGCCTGGCTGCACCGGTAGGCGAAGAAACCCGAATGACGAAATGTGTAGCCGAAGTCGCCAGACTTCGGGCTGACCCACGGAAGTCTGGCGACTTCCGCTACGACGTTTGCAAGCAAGCCCTGAGATCGACATGGCAGACGAAGACAAGGTCAACATTCTGGTCGTCGATGACGTACCGGAGAAGCTGTTGACCATGGAAGCGATCCTCGAAGAACTCGGTCAGAACGTCGTCTTTGTCGACTCTGGTCGTGAGGCGCTGCGCCGACTGCTGTACGAAGAGTTTGCGGTCATCCTGCTCGATGTCAACATGCCGGACATGGACGGCTTCGAGACGGCGGCCTTGATCCGCCAGCGTAAGCGCAGCGAGAGCACTCCGATCATTTTTGTCACCGCTTTCTCGGACGAGACGCACGCTTTTCAAGGTTATTCGCTGGGCGCGGTGGACTACATTCTGACCCCGGTCGTGCCCGCCATCCTGCGCGCCAAAGTCAGCGTCTTCGTCGAGCTCTATCAGAAGACGCAGCAAGTCCGCCGGCAAGCCGAAGAGCGCGCCGCCCTGGCCATCGCCCAGGCCGCCCAAGCCAGCGCCGAAGAAGCGGCACGCCGCGCTGCGTTCCTCGGCGAAGCCACCGCCGCCTTGAGTAATTCGCTGAACCTCGACGACACGCTGCAATCGCTGTTGCGTGCGGCGGTGCCTCGATTGGCGGATCTCGCCGGCGTCACCGTGGTTGAATCGCCCGGCCAGCCGTGGCGGAGCGAATTGGCCTGGCTCGAACCGGGCAATAGCTTGCCGCGGATTCGCTCCGTGGGCGGCCGCGAAGGTCCCCACGATGTCTTGCGAGCCGCTTTGGAGCGCGTGCTGGACAGTGGCGTGCCGGAGCAGCTCAGCGGTCTGGCGATTACGAATCCGTTTGCCGAGACGCCGCAGACCGAGCTCCATGCGGCCCTGATCCGGCCACTCACTGCGCGAGGGCGGATCCTCGGCGCCTTGACGCTGGTGATGGGAGATTCCGGACGCGCCTTCCGTGCCGAGGAAGTGTCACTCGCCGACGAGCTCGCCAGTCGTGCCGCGGTCGCCGTCGACAATGCTCGCTTGTATCGCGAGATTCAGGAAGGCGACCGCCGCAAGGACGAATTTTTGGCCATGCTGGGCCACGAGCTGCGGAATCCCTTGGCGGCGATCGCCAATGCGCTCGAGTATGTGCAGATCGCCCGCGACGATCCCAGTTCGTTCCGCCGCGCCGGCGACATTCTCGCCCGGCAGGTGCAGATGATGGCTCGGCTCGTGGACGATCTACTCGACGTTTCGCGGATCACGCGCGGCAAGATCGAGTTACGGAAGGAAGTCGTCGAGCTGCAAGCGGCGATCACGCGCGCGGTGGCGACGGTCGAGCCGCTGATTTCAGCCCGACAACACGAGTTGACCATTTCGATGCCCGACCGCCCGGTCCGCCTGTTGGCGGATCCCGCACGGCTCGAGCAGATCCTGGCTAACCTGCTCAACAACGCGGCCAAGTACACCGATCCCGGCGGGCGAATTCGTCTCGACGTGGAGCAGACCGAACAGATCGCCGAAGTGCATGTGCGCGACACCGGGGTGGGCATTCCGGAGCAGCTTCTGCCGCGTGTGTTCGACCTGTTCATGCAAGGGGACCGCTCGCTCGACCGGGCGCAAGGCGGCCTGGGCATCGGTTTGACGTTGGTGCGAAGTCTCGTCGAGTTACATGGCGGACAGGTGGAAGTATCCAGTGAAGGCACGGGGCGGGGGAGCGAATTCATCGTCCGCTTGCCGGTCATCGTGCCCGACACACCCCACAGCGGCCTGGCGCGGGGATCGCGCGACTGCGAGCCAAGGAGCGATGCACGGCGGATCCTGTTGATCGACGACAATGTCGATCTGACCACCACGATGTCGGCGCTGTTGCGATTGGGGGGGCATGAAGTGGCCGTGTGTTGTGATGGGCCCGCGGGGATCGAAGCGGCCACCGAACTACAGCCGGAAGTGATTCTGGTCGATATCGGCTTGCCGGGGATGAACGGTTACGAAGTCGCCAGCCGTTTGCGGCAGATGCCGCTCTTTGATCGGACGATGCTCGTGGCCGTGACCGGGTATGGCCAGGCCGATGACCGGCGGCGCGCTCGTGAAGCGGGATTCGACCATCATTTGGTGAAGCCGGTCTTTTTCGAAGCCCTGCAACAGTTGCTCGCCGGCCCGGAATTGGCGGCGCGCGTGCAGGGCGTGGTTGCGGGCGCCGACTAGGGTTATGCATGGTGCGATGAACGAAGACTTTCCCGCGGACATCAAGCAGTTCATCGCCGACCATATCGATACGGTTGCGCAGCTTGAGCTTCTGTTGCTGTTGCGGAGCGACCCTGCCAAAGTCTGGACCCCGGAAGCGGCGGGGAAAGCGCTCTATTCCGCGGCCGACGTGACCGCGCTGCAGATGGCCGATTTGCAGTTGAAGCGATTATTGGCGCCGGGTCCCTCCGAGAACACCTACGTCTACCGGCCGGAGCGGCCCGAACTGGCCAGTCTTGTCGATCGATTGGCCGGCTTGTATCGAGAGCGGCGCGTGGCCGTCATCACGGCTGTTTATACCAAGCCGATCGACAAGATTCGCAGCTTCGCCGATGCGTTTCGTTTGCGCAAAGACAGGTGACCTATGGATAGAATCCCAGGACTCGTATACATCCTCTGCACAGTGACCAGCTTGGTTTGCGCCGGCATGCTGTTTCGCGGCTACAAGATCAGCGGCTTTCGGCTCTTGCTCTGGAGCAGCTTGTGCTTCGCCGCACTGACCGTCGAAAACGTGATGCTGTATCTCGATCTGGTGATCCTCAAGGACATCGAGGAGGTCACGCTCGTAGTTTGGCGTAAAGTGCCAGGTTTGGTCGGAGTCTGCTTGCTGTTGTATGGCCTGGTTTGGGATTCGAAATGAACTTTACCAATCCTCGTTGACTTCTTCGTTTCTCACTCGGTCGGATTAGGGAAGGACGATGAACGAATACATGGGCGACTTCTTGATGGGCGCCATCACCCTGGGTTGGATCGTGGCAGCCCTGTTTTTCGTCCGCTTTTGGAGGCAGACTCGCGATCGTCTGTTCGTGATTTTTGCCGTATCGTTTGTGATTCTCGCCCTGACGCGGATTGTGATGGTGGTCATGGACCTCCCCGACAACGAGCATACGGTTCTCTACTGGCTGCGGCTGGCGGCCTACCTGCTGATTCTGACGGCGATCGTTGATAAAAACCTGCGGACCGACCGGTCGCATTGAGTTGAATCTCGCGGCGGTCCGTGCCAAGATGTGCGAACCCTTGGGGCCACTTCATCGGCTTACGACGCGACTTGCTCCTCGTCAACTGGAGACGGCTACGATGCTCCGCACCGCTTTGGCGCTCACGTTCTTTCTGTGCTCCTCGCAACTCTCGTTCGCTGCGGATTGGCAGCCTAAGCAGGCGCCGCTGATGACGCGCTGGGCCAAGGACGTTACGCCGGAAAAAGTGCATCCGGAGTACCCGCGGCCGCAGATGGTCCGTAAAGATTGGCAGAATCTCAACGGGTTGTGGGATTACGCGATCCGGCCCAAGGACCCCGGCGCGCCGGGGCAGCCGCAGGACTGGGATGGCAAGATCCTGGTCCCGTTCCCAGTCGAAAGTGCATTGTCGGGTGTGATGAAGCAAGTTGGGCCGGAGAATCGGTTGTGGTATCGCAAGTCATTCACCGTGCCCGAGAAGTGGAAGGGACAGCGAGTTCTGCTTCATTTTGGCGGCGTCGATTGGGATACGATTGTCTTGGTTAACGGCAAGAAAGCCGGCGACCATCGGGGCGGGTACGATCCGTTTACGTTCGACATTACCGATGCGTTGAAGAACGACGCCGAGAACGAGATCGTCGTTTCGGTATGGGACCCCAGCGATGCTGGGTTTCAGCCGCGTGGCAAGCAGGTGCGAAAGCCGCACAGCATCTGGTACACGCCGACGACTGGGATCTGGCAGACGGTGTGGCTGGAGCCGGTGCATCACGATTCAATCGCCGATTTCACTCTTGTGCCCGACATTGACCAGCAAGAGTTGCGCGTCACAGTACACACGCGCGGGCGTGTGGATTCGGTGGAGGTCGTGGCGCTCGTCGGTGCGAAGCAAGTGGCCAGGTCCACCGGCAAGCCTGATCAGGAGATTGTACTTAAAATATCGAACCCGCAGCTTTGGTCGCCCGATTCACCCTATCTCTATTCACTGCGGATCGTGACTCGGGGCGCGAAAGACGCGTTCGATTCGGTCGGGTCTCACTTCGCGATGCGTAAGATCTCGCTCGGCAAAGACGACCAAGGCATTAACCGCCTGATGCTCAACGGAAAGTTTCTGTTTCAGTATGGGCCGCTCGATCAGGGCTTCTGGCCTGATGGGTTATATACGGCGCCAACCGACGAGGCTTTGAAGTACGACCTCGAAGTCACCAAGCGGCTCGGCTTCAACATGGTGCGCAAGCACGTCAAGGTCGAGCCGGCGCGGTGGTATTACCACTGCGACAAGCTCGGACTCTTGGTCTGGCAGGATATGCCTAGCGGCGACCGTTACATCCGCAACGATCAACCCGACATCACCCGCTCCGCCGAGTCCGCCAAACAGTTCGAGACTGAGTGGGCCAACATCATCAAGGCCAACTACAACTCGCCTTCGATCATCCTGTGGGTGCCGTTCAACGAAGGCTGGGGTCAGTTTGACACTGCACGGATTACGGACCTGACGAAAAGACTGGATCCGACGCGCCTCGTCATCAGCGCCAGCGGCTGGACCGACCGCGCGACAGGCGACGTCCATGATATTCACGTCTATCCCGGCCCCGGTTCGCCGAAACCCACGGAAAAACGCGCCGCCGTGCTCGGCGAGTTCGGCGGCCTCGGTCTTCCGCTTGAAGGACACACCTGGCAGGCCAAGGGGAACTGGGGTTATCGCAGCTATACGGACCGCAAAACACTCATTCGCGAATACGTGAATCTGCTGGAACGATTGCACCCGCTGATTGGCGACCCGGGGCTGTCCGCGGCGGTATACACACAAACGACCGACGTGGAAATTGAAGTCAACGGGCTGATGACGTACGACCGCGAAGTCATCAAGCTTGATGACAAGGCAGTCATCGAGGCCGCGCACAACCTACACCTCCCGCCGCCGAAGGTGACGGTCATCGCACCGACTTCGCAAGAGAAGGGCCTGACCTGGAGCTACACGCTAGAAAAACCCTCCGACGGTTGGGAGCAACCGAAGTTTGACGGCAGCTCGTGGAAAGAAGGTCCCGGCGGCTTCGGCACGCGCGGCACGCCCGGCGCGGCCGTGCGCACCGAGTGGGAGACGAACGATATCTGGCTGCGACGCGAATTCGAGATCAAGTCCGCCGATCTCGGCAAGCCGCAGCTCGTGATCCACCACGATGAGGACGCCGAGGTGTATCTCAACGGCGTCCTGGCTGCGCGACTACGCGGCTACGTTATCGACTACACGCGCGTACCCGTCTCGGACGAAGCCCGTGCGGCGCTTCGGGAAGGTAAAAACACGATGGCCGTTCACTGCCGTCAGACTGGCGGGGGTCAGTACATCGACGCGGGGTTGGTGAACATTACGCCGCTGAAATGGTGAATAACTCTGTAGGGAACGGCCTCTGTGCCGTTCCGTTGGGCGAGTTGATGTAGCCAGGCCGCTCGGCGCTCCGGAACGCCACGGAGGGCGTTCCCTACAGAATGCAGCATCACCCCATCCTCGCCAGCGGCGCCGCCTTTCCCCACTTCTCGCCAAACACGAACTCCGCCAGCGGCTTGCGCTGTCGCGGCGCCAAATCCCGCTCCTTGAGCTTGTCCGGTAGAGCATTCGGATCGCCGGCATAGCCGATGGCTAATCCTGTCCAGGCCTCGGAATCTTCGGGGATCTGAAAGATCTCGCGCGCCTTGTCGGGCACGACTCCGATCATCTGATGGACGACCAGCCCGCGCGCCGTCGCCTCGATGACAAGATTTCCGGCGGCCAGCCCCAAATCGTGAACCGCCGCTCGATTGTCCTTGTTGTTGAGCTTGAAGCGATGCGTGACGATACCCAGCGCCAGCACCGGCACGTCCTTCGCCCAGACCTGATTCCCTTCGACGAGACAGGACAGCACACGTTGGAACTGCTGCGGATCGTCCTGGGTGGCGATGATGTAACTCCACGGCTGCTCGTTATACGACGACGCCGCCCATCGCGCCGCCTCGAACAGCGAGCGCAAGTCCGATTCCGCTACCGGCCGATCGGCGAACGCATACGGGCTCCAGCGTTTGGTCAACAGCTCGTGGATGGGGTAGTCCGTCGAAGCAGTTCTATCAGGCATAAGACATTCTCCTTTCAATGAGCGGACGTAAACAATGTCGGCCCTTCGGGCCTTCGAGTCTTATGACCGGGATGTCCCGTGGGCTTGCGCCCACGGCTAGAGAATGCCGGCCCCCCGGGCCTCACGTACGTTGACTCCGGGCCTCACTTACGTTGGCCCACAAACGGAAATAATTCCCGCAGCTCTTCCGCAGTCGGCTGGCGGCCGTACTCGCAGACCTCAAACGCCTCGGCAAACCGCACGCGCCGCCCGCGGTCTTCTCCATACAGCTCGACGAGCTTGTCGCGATAACGATCGGCGACTCCGGCAAACCGACGCTCGAAGCCCGCGCGCACTTCGGCTTGCCGCCGTGGGCGGTCCGCCTCGTTCTTGGGCAAGAGCCCTTCGTGACCCAGCGCCCCGCCTTCCAAGAACTGCGACTCCATCACGGCCAGCGCTTCCAGCTTGCGGTCCACCACGTCGTCGATCGCCACCACGACGTCCGGTTCGAACGGGTTGGGCTGCTGAAAGCGGTCGTAGTAGTACATGAAGACGGGATTGCTTCGTAGCGGCTTGGTATCCGGACAAAAAAACGGCACAGCGACCATGTAGGCCGAGTCCTGCACGAGCACGCCCGTGTAGCGGTGGTCCGGATGGTAGTCGTTGGGCCGATGGGCGAGCACCAGGTCCGCCTCACCGGTGCGGATTTGCCGCGTGACCTCGCGGCGGTTCTCGAGCGTCGGCATCAGTTCGCCGTCGTGGTTGTCGAGCACCACGGTCAGTGTGCCCAGGATCTTCGCCGCCTTTTGCACTTCGTCTGCACGGCGAACCGCCAGCGGGCCTCCCGCCATCTGCCAATGGCCGATATCGCCGTTGGTCACTGAGACAAACTTCACGGCGTGCCCCGCCTCAGACCAGAGCACTGCGGAACCGCCGCACTGCAGCTCGCAATCGTCAGGGTGGGCGCCGAAGGCGACAATGTGCAGCTTGCGCGGGGAACCTCCTGCCGGCTGTTGTTGTCGCGCTTGCCGCGCCTGAGCAGCAGCGGACTGCTCCGCCGAAACTCGATCCGCGGCTCCCTTTTGCTCCTGGGCCGCCCGCGACCCCCGCGGCTGAAGCACGCCCTCGCGGCGCGGCTGCTGAGCGGGCGCTTGTTGCGTGAATTCGAAAGTGCCCGCGCAGAGTACAGTGATTGCCGCAATCAAAACCAACGTGGTCATCGTTCGCGCCGACATATCCACCTCCCATTCAAGTAAAGGTAACGCTTGCGGTAGCGCCACCATCATAATGATCCGCCAGGCCGGTTGTTAGCGGGGGCTGGCCGGCAGCACTGCCAAGCGCCGCCGGGTGGCACTGAGTCGCCGCGGCGACCGGCGCTTGTCAGTGGATGCGGCTCAACGCCGGGTGGCGAGCGGGGCGGCGTCAGCCCTCCGATCACGTCGCGCTGGAGATGTCACACCCGTTCCCATTTCATCACACCGGCCAAAAGAAGCCCACTTCGCGCGCCGGCCGACCAACCGCCCACCGCCGATCGCTTGATCCGTCGTTGTACCGCGCCGTCTCCGCCACGATCGCCTGTGCCAGCAGATCGACAATGTCATCGGCGCCATCCTCGCGCGCGTCATTCGCATGTTGTGCGCGGGTCTCCCGACCCCGCACATCGTCCCGACCGAAGGTCTCCATTGTTTCGCTGAACGCTAGGAGACCTGCGGTCGGCAGTGTGGCTCGGTCGGGAGACCGTGCCACAACGTACCCCTCACCCCTCACACCTCCACCACTCACCGCGCTCGCCGCAACTTCGTCGTTCGTAAATGGCCTGCCCGCCGCGGCGGGTTCTTCGTCCTTCACTGGCGGCGTAGCCACCGCCTCCGCCGTCGGACTGTAAAACACGCCTAACAGCGTCACATCGTCGTCATCCACAAATCCGTTGTAGTCAAAATCGCCGAGCGCCCACTGCGGCTGCGGCACACTCGGCGCATACGTCGCTCCCACAATCGTGACATCGTTGTCGTCTACCACGCCATCCAGATTGGCGTCCCCTGTTCGCGTAAAGGCAATCAACACCGCGGTATCATTGACCGACAGCCCTCGGAATGTTGAATACGAGCCCAGCGGCAACACCCCATTCTCGGCATATCCAACCGACCACGCCTCGGGTTCCACTGTGTTTCTTTGTGCCGCCGTGCTGCTTGCGATCCCTTTGCCGGTCCAGGTTGCGCCGAAACCCGCCCCGCCTCGCCCCGAGAGAATCCTCTCGCGCACGATATCCACCGGGCTTGTCCCGATATAGTCGATCACCAGGGCGTTGTTGGTTATGTCGAGCGTCGCCGCGGGAACCAACGTCAGGCTCGTAAGCACGCTTGCATCGCCATCGGGCAACAGTGAAACCTTGCTATTCTCATTAAGCGTGAGGCCGTTTTGCCGCAAACGAGCGGTTGTAAGGTGCGCACCGATTTTGACCTCCGTATTGAGCAGTCCCCCCAGTGCCGTGGCATCGATTCGCGCGCTGCCGCTTTCGAGAACGAGGCTGTTTGCACCTGTGCCGGCATCGTAGATTAACTGGCCGAGACCAAGGGATTGCCCAACGGTGCCGACCGTCAGCAGGTCGTTGCCGGCAAGTGTGTTAATGGTCAGCGTGCCGGGCATCGCCGCCAGCGTGCTAGAGTAGGTCGGCTGCCCGCCAGGGCCGGTATTCTCATACACCTGTAAGAACGAGCCGACGCGAATGACGTGGTAGGTGTCGTTCCCGCTCGTTCCAGTGATTATTGTCAATTGCGGCGTGGCCGATGCGACGTTTGACGCGTCGGACTGAGTCTGTAAACCGAGCGCACGCACGCGATACGAATACGTGACATTGGACTGGAGTCCGACGTCGTCATAGCTTGTGGCGTTTGCCGGCAAATCAACCAAAGTTGAGTAGTTCACACCGTCGGTGGAGCGGTCAATGCGGAAGCCGGTGTCGTTCCAGGAGTTGTCCGTCCAGACAAGCCGAACACGATTGGGCGCTTGCACGCTTGCAACGAGTGCGCTTGGTGGAACGATTTCCGGTTGTTGTTCAAAGTTGACGATCCCTTGGTTATTTCCCGAGATAAAATCGACCTCAACGTTGTTAGCAGTTGCCTGCACAAATGCCGCGGCCACGCCGCCGAACTGTCCCCCACTTGCCGTGACGACATAACTTCCGGGCGAATTTACCTCAATCGTCCATCCGCCGGCCGCGTTGGTCTCTGTGCTGAACAATCCAGCGGCGACCCGGACGCCTGCGAGCCCCTCGTTAAGGTCGTAACGTTGGTTGTTGTTGCGATCGTCGAAAACAACGCCGGTAAGAAACCGGTCGGACGCGTTGCTCCATGCAGTATGGACGGCCCAATAATGGCCGAAATTACTTGAGGGGCTAAACGAGTGACCGACGCCAATTTCGCGATTGGCAGCAAAACCATTGCTTCCCAATAGCACTTGCGAGTGGGTGATGAACGCTTCCAGCACTTCGTCAGCCGTGTCTTGGGATGTACCTGCCCATCTCGACTCGATGTTATTCACATCGTTCGAAAAATGCGCCGGAAGTTCATAACCCCGATTCCTCGCCATCTTATTTGGCCAGTCGCCGGAAATGGCACTCCGAGTGTCATAGTAGTTGTGTGTTGCCATCTCGTCGGTGTGGAATCGAGCGGAAGCGAAAAGACTGTCATTGATCGCTAGTGGCGGTCGTGGCTCAACATCCGACAAATCAACCGGAAGACTCTGTTCTTGCTGGTACGCGACCGGAGCGTGGCGCGCTCGATTCAGAAGATAAACGAAGAGCTGTTCTTCCGCGCGTATGCTGGGAGTATCATCGTCAAGAATGGCGCCAACTGCTTCTCCGGCCAGAATGTTCGCGCCGAACGCGTTTGAAAGTATAAGGAAGAAATGTTCGTCAGGTTCGACCTGCGTATCCCCTAGGATGAGGACGGTAACCATCTGCGTCAGTTCCCCAGGGAGGAAGGTGACTATGCCAACTTGCGGAATGTAGTCACTCCACGCGGTGGCTGTGCCATTCACCGTGGAAAAACTGACCGCCACAATCTCGTTCACAGCGTCTGACAAAGTAACGACGAATGTGGCATTCCGTTGCCCCGCGTCGCCCTCGGCAATGGAGGTGTCCGCAATGGATACCGAAGCGATTGGCGACACATTGAGCCAGTACTGCCCAATTCGGCCGTACTGCGCGCTTGATTTGACCGCAACAAAGTACGTGCCGGGAACTGTTAACGTGCCCTCAAGAAAGGCGTCAAGCGAATTATCTGGGTTTGAAGATGCCAATAGTCCTCCTTGCGCATCGTACAGCTCCAATACCGCGTCAAGATTCTGACCCGGTGCGTTGCCATCCACGGTGATCCTCAAATCACGGGGCACAATTGTGGTGAACGAAAACACGTCGACATCGGTCGTCGCACCGACCAGCCCGGCACTTGTCCAACCGCGCCCAGCGGGAATAAGCGGACTTGAGGTGGCGGTGGTATTGCCGTGATCATCGGCTCGGTAGCCAAGGCGGTTTATGGCGCGGCCGATCATTGCGATATCGTCCTGGTAAACAGCCGCGCCCTTTGAGTTCTGGCCGTTGTGCCACGTTGCATGGTCGAGGTTCTGGTGGCTGCCCATAATGGCTGACCAATTCCCAATCGGCGGCAAATACTCCTCGACCTTCGCACCGCTCGCGTCGTATTGACTTTGATGTTCTAATCCAAAAGCGTGCCCCGCTTCGTGTGAAGCTGTTGATCCAACGAATACAGCGTTTGTGTCCTCGCCCTCGTATTTCGTAAACGCATATACGGTATTAGCGATCCCGTCCGTGAACGAGTCAACGTAACCCACGCCGCCTGCCGGTTTTTGGTACCAGTCGGTGTTGGAGCCTCCAATGGCTACTCGAAGCGCTACGCCGTTGGCCTGATCAATTGGCACGCCAGCCGCAAGTACGGGCGGCTCTTCCGTCGTCACGTCGATATTAAAGAGTGCGAAGTCCTCTGAGACGATCCGCCAGACACTTTCAATGAACGTGAGCTCCGTTGCGCTATATATCGTCGGCTCTCTATCGGAGTCGTACACCGGCGTATCGACGTCGCTGTAACTGCCCCACACGCGCTCGAAGTGACCATCGAAGTCCAGGTACAACGCGGCAGGCGCCTCCGGGAGGCTGTGGTAGATCGGCACCGTTGCCATCAGGCAGCGCGATTCGAGAGCTTCAAACGTCGCCGGCCGAAAAGAGAAGAAACTCCTCGATGTTAACCGCCGTCGATGAAGCGCGCACGAAAGAGCTTGGCCACGCATGGCGGTTCTCCTGCCAGCAATGTGAGACGCGAAGCAAAAAACGAGAAACCCGCTCAATCACGCGCGGCCTTGTGCCGTGGCCCATTGTTCCACGTAACTAGAGTCATCGCAAGAAAAATGCGGCCGCGGACGGCAGTACTTACGTTAGCCCCGAGTGGTTCGAGGGTTTGGCCCGATTTATTTCGCATTATTTCACAGCGCGATTGGGCGCGCGAAAATCTCGTTTTGTGGGAAGTAATTCGGGTGTGGGAGGCGGTTGCGGGGGAAGGAAGTTGGTGTGCAGACGAAGGTTGCGGATTCACGATGGTCGATGTGCGGACGTGTTTGTTTCCCATTGCGTGCAAAACCGTGTGGAAAGTGGCGGTGGAGCTCGGCGGCGACGGGATGGCAGTCATGGTGACTCCGCGGCACCTAGTATATACATGTACATAGCAGAGGTGGTGGCACAGTTTCAAGCGCTAAATCGGCGCGGCAAGCAATTCCTTTGCCGTGCGATTCGTCGAGAGTCGCACGCGCACACTGGGAATTAGCCCGTCCGATCAGGACGTGCCATTTCCCGGCACATCATCTGCGCCCCTCGGCGACATCTGCGGACAACCGCCGTCGCCCTTACCTTGATTCCTTGTCGCGCACTCCTACCGGCCCGCACGTCATCCGTGTTCATCGGCGTCGATCTGTGGCCAATCTGCCGGATCCTCTTCTTCGTTGTCTTGGTTAACTTCTGTTACCCCCTTGACAACTGTGCCACTTATCATTTATACAAATGACCACTAAGGCGCTCGCTCCCGCCTCTCCGCTCCTTGACAATTAAACGAGACAGCCAACCCGCTTCCGCGACAGATTAAGCGGCCGCGTCGGGTGCGCCGCAACTCCCTTGCTGGCTCGGCGTCTCTGCCCGTCGTGAGCCGCGGTCGAACGCCTGTCGTGAGCCGGTCGAATGATCCGCCAGCCGTTCCACAGCCCCCTTTCCGCCAACTTCAAAGTGCGTTCAAAATTGCAATAATTCCCTGCCGGCCTCCCTGCTGCCATCGACCGAAACAGTGCCGCTAACCAGACTTACCATTGAAACGAGCCCCTCCGCCGAGGAGCATTATTTCCGCTCAACCCGTGTTTCGACAATAACTCGGCGGTATGAAACAACTCGACCCGCGACTGCCAAAATCGCCAAGCTGCGCGCAAACAAAAGCGCGGCAATTCCCGGCTGCACTCGCTTGAGAAAATGCCCCATCCCACGACGCCAAAAGGCGTTGTGACAGACTTGGTCCGACACTCACGACCGAATTACCGCGCAGAATCCGTGAGTCGAATTATTTTCCCCGAAACCCAACTCCGATGCGCGGCAATTCGTGCCCTGCCCCCTTACCGGGCTGTCCGCGCGCACGTGGCCAAGTGATGCAAACCCGGATAGAATGGCGCCTCGACCTGGAACGTGCGCAACTCTCAGTTCACGGCACACGGAGTGTGCCTACTACATTGGATGGCGGCCGATCGGTGGGGGGCCAGCCTTTCCACTGAGGCCATCATGCTAATGAAGTCGCTGCTCTTGTTCGCGGCGCTTGCCGCCGTCGTTCTCCCCGCCGTGTCGCGCGCCGATGGCGACGCGTTCGTCCAAGTTTCGGCGTTGCTCGACGCCGGCTGGAGACCGTCAACCAAAGGCCTGGCGGCGGCCGAAGCGATTTACGAAGAACTGCGACGCGAAGGCCGCCCGGATCCGCGCCTGATGTATGCGTTTGCGCTGGTGCAAATGCGAAACCAAGAGTACGACGAGGCCAAAAAGCTGCTCGACCTCGTGCTGGCCGCCGACAAGCATGACATCGCCGCGCGCCGCGCCAGGACCTGGGTACTGATGATCACGCAAAAGTACGCCGCGGCGCTGGTCGATCTGGAGTCGCTGGTCAAGCAGGTCGTCGCGCAACCGGCCGACGCCGAATCCGACTCCACCCGTTTGATCGAATTCGCCGGCCGTGTGATGGGTTTCATCGACGGCCCCGCGGCGTCTGCGCTCCAGGCGCACGTCCGCGCCGATTATCGCAAACGTCTGGCCGCCCCGCTGTCCGCTGCGCGCCGCGAATCCTTCGACGAAGGCTATAAGGCCGTCCAGCAGCGGTTCGCCGAGCTGAATCTCGATCGTCAACAGACGAAGGCCGACGCCAAGGCCGATGAACAGCGACGACAGGAGCGCATCCTGCAGGAGCTGGAGCGTGAGCGGGCCGATCTGGCGAAGGAAAAGAGCAGCCTGCAAGAGCGCGCCGAAAAGGTCGCCGTCGACTTAAACCGCGAGTTGACGAATCTCGACGCGCAGCTTCGCCCGCTGGCGACACGGCAAGCCCGACTGGAGGCCCAGGGGGCGGCGATCGTGCGCGAAATGGCGGGGCTACAGGTCGAGATCACGAGGCTCTTGGAACTGTCGGACCTCGTCGAGGAGCCCGTGGAGGCGCTGCGACTTCGCGCCGAGGCCAGGCGACTTGACATCGCGCTGGGCCGCTATGGCGTCGATCTCCGCGCGCTCGAAGGCGAATCGGCCGGCGTGGCGGCGCAGCGCATCGCGCTCGCCCGCCAACGCCAGCTTGCCGTTGCGCAACAACGCGCCCACTCCGATCGCATCGAGCGACGCGTCGCGGAAATGCGCCGCACGGAGAGGCGTATTTCGGGCCAGGAGGACCGAGCCAACCAGCCCGGCGGCGGCGCCACCGCCGCGGTGGTTTCGCTGTCGACGCGCGCCAAGGCGTTTACCACTTACGAGGATTTCCCGTTTGAAGAGGAGCGCGCGCGGCTGTTGCAATCGCTGGCCAAGTAGGAATATTCGACGTCAAAGCACTGCTCGCGGCGAGCAGTGGCACACGTTGGTCGCTCGCCACGTCGGTAGTGTCTTCCTCAGGAACAATTATGGATCCCACTCAGTCCCGCACCGCCGGCGAGGTGATGCGGCGTTCGCTGGTCTTCGTCCGCCCCGACCAAAAGCTCACCGAAGCTGAGCGGCTCTTGGTCGATCATCACATCTCGGGTATGCCCGTCATCGAGGGGACCAGGTTGGTCGGCATGCTTAGCCGCAGCGATCTGTCGCGGGCACGCGTGCTGGCCGATGCGCTGGATGGTCAAATCCACGACGAGTTGAACTGGGACGAAACGCAAGCCGACGGATTTCGCCCACGCGATCCGGAGCGCTTCGAAGGCTTTTCGCAGCGGTACGCCTCGTTGCGAGTTCGCGAGGTGATGCGGTCGCAGGTGGTCACCTGCGACGTATCAACGCCGATTGCCACGGTGGCTCAACTCTTGTTGAAACACCATATCCACCGCATCATCGTGGTCGACGCCGAAAAGCCCGTGGGCATCATCAGTAGTCTGGATTTGGTGAAGCTGCTGGCCGGGGACTAGGGTTCGGGGTTCAGGGTTCAGGCGAGACAAGGAGACTGGGAGACTGGGAGACTGGGAGACTGGGAGACTGGGAGACTGGGAGACT
>JBBDYH010000167.1:21470-230818 GCA_040901795.1 Pirellulales bacterium | reverse complement strand
GTAGCCGAAGTCGCCAGACTTTGTAGCCGAAGTCGCCAGACTTTGTAGCCGAAGTCGCCAGACTTTGTAGCCGAAGTCGCCAGACTTTGGGGGATCAGCCGGAATTCTGGCGAATTCCACTGTCACAATATTGCCCACTTGAAACCCAGCCGCACGGCCCTTGGTATAGCTACTTGGATCGGGCAGCGGTTGACGGAGGGGAGCTGCGTTGAGCGACAGCCTTCACGAGCTGGTTGACCGTTGTCTGGCGGGCGAGCAGGCCGCCATGGTCCAGTTTGTCGATCGGTTCCAGGGTCAGATCTTCGGCCTTTGTTACCGCATGCTGGGCCACCGGCAGGACGCCGAAGACATGGCGCAGGAGAGCTTTGTTCGGGCCTTGCGGAGCTTGTCGCATTGGGATCGAACACGCGACCTGATCCCTTGGCTCCTGGCGATCGCCGGAAACCGGTGCCGTAGCTTGTTGGCCATTCGGCGTCGTCGACCGCATACCGGCCCCCTGGCCGAGCAGCTCGCCGATGAAAGCCCCGCGGATGATTCGGCGCGGCATTTGGGTGAAGAAGTCGAGCGGGCGTTGGCCAACGTCCGAACAGAATATCGGCAGGCGTTTCTGCAGTTTCACGAGCAGGAGCTGAGTTATCAGGAAATCGCCGTGGCGTTGAATTGCCCATTGGGTACGGTTAAGACCTGGGTCCATCGGGCGCGCCGCGAGATTATCGACCAACTCCGAAAGAGGGAAGTCTTGGCGGAGGTGCCCCATGCAATGCGTCGAATTTGAGTCTCGGTTAAACGATCTGCTCGACGATCGGCTTGCGCCTAGCGTCGATCACGGGCTTTTCGAGCATGCCCAGAATTGCCCAGGCTGCTTCGAGCTCCTGGCCGCCCACGAGGTGCTGCTGGAAGGCGTCCAGGCGTTGCCAGCAGTCCGGCTTTGTGACGCCGAACAGCGAGCGTTTGCCCATCGCGTTGTAGTGGAGGTTGGCAACGCGCCCTGCGTAGGCTTTCCGGCCGCTACTGAAGTGGAGCTGGTCGAATGCGGCCCGACGATCGTGGCGAGAAATGCTGTAACGCCATTGGCAATCATCGGGCTCGTGTTGGCCACCGCCGCCGCACTGCTGATTGCTTTCCTGCCGAACTTCCGCGACCATCAGCAGCCAGCGGACCCCGCCGGCAAGCAGCAATGGATCGTGGGAAATCAGGACCGCCCACTGCCTGAATCACCGGGTCCTGAAGTACCCTTGAAGGACTACGCGGATTTGGCGCTCATTGCGCGCGTCGGGTATCAGGTGGCCGACCGCCTCACGCCGGTGACCAATTCGATGGTCTCCGCTCTTCGTGAATTGCGCAAGCGGCCCTTCTTCCGCAACACCGATGAGCCACAGCGTTCGTCGTTCTATTCGCGAGTCGAAGCCGACGAGATGCTCGCTTAGCCAGTGAGCTGCAGTGAGTGAACGCGGGGGATGACGCTGACGAGCCTGGTTTGTCAGTGAGCAACGTGATTGGATCACTGCCTTCCGCCGCAGATCTGTATCTTGTTGTGCGCGGGTCTCCCGACCCCGCACAATTGCTCTAAGCGATGGTCTCCTCTCTCACGAAGGGCTCGACCGCGCCTCTTCCCTCGCACAATCGCTCTGGTCGCGCCGCCTGGACGAGCCCTACAAATCGTCTAACCTCTCAAAACCGGACCTTTTACCGAGCCGGTTTAATTTCTACACGGCCCGTCCGATATCTTTCCCTATCGGCAAACTCTCGTGCAGATCCCGCAGTCTTCGCATTCGAAAGGGCAGCACCACGTGGCCAAGACGAAGAAGCTCGCTACGAAAGTAACTATTGACCGCCGCAAGCCTAACAAGGACCGTCGCGAGGACAGCGATCGCCGCCAACAGGATGTGCCGGTGGCCACCGAACGACGGCAGCTCGAAAGACGAGCGAAAGTAACGCGTCGACGGCAGATCGACCCCACGACCTGCGAGCGCGATTACACCAACGAAGAAGTCGAGTTCATGCATGCGCTCGACGCTTACAAACGAGCCAGCGGCCGGATGTTCCCGACGTGCAGCGAAGTGCTGGAGGTCATCAAGGGTCTGGGATACCAGAAAGTGGGTACGCCCGCCCCTTCCTCCTGCTGTAGCGGCCAGAATGACGGCAAATCAGCCGATCTGAGCTGACCGCGCTGGAGTTCAGCCTTCAGGCTGTCCGTAGGCAGCCTTCAGGCTGCGGGGGCAAGCTAAAGCTTGAACTCCAATCTCCAACGCTTCGCCCTTGCGTCGCTCGTCGGCGCTAGCTATCCTTCCACCCGATTTTTTGCCGTTCGGCATTCGTTCTTTGCCGCTCTCACGTAGCCGCGTCCGCTGCGGCGAACGCGATCGAGTCTCGGAGAGACTTGGCCACGTGGAAGGAGTTAGTGCCATGCACCTCGTCGTCGCTATTGGCTCCATGCTCGCTCAGTTCCCCGCTGCGCGAATGTTGTTTCTGATTGCGCTCTACGGTTCGCTGGTCGGCTGCTCGTGGTCGGCCCAGAATGCGAACCTGACCGGCGTGCAGCTCTTCCAGCAAGGACAATATCAGGCGGCCGATTCGTACTTCCGCCAGGCGATTCAGGCGGATCCTCACAATGCCGACGGCTACTACAACCTGGCGGCCAACTTCCACCGCCAATGGAAGCTACACGGCCGGCAGACTGACCTGGCGCAGGCCGAAACTAACTACCAGCAATGCGTCGTCCGCAACCCCAACCACGTCGACTGCTACCGTGGCTGGGGGGTGCTGATGGTCGAACAGGGACGATCGCAGGATGCGTTCAATCTGCTTGAGCAGTGGGCGGCCAATTCACCGGCCAATCCCGAGCCTCGCATCGAGCTCGCCCGGCTGTACGAGGAGTTTGGCGACAAAGAGACCGCGAAGAACCGTCTGATCGACGCCGTTGCTCTTGCGCCGCAGAGCCCTCGCGCGCTGGCGGCGCTCGGCAAGCTCCGCGAGGAATCGGGCGACCCGGTGCAAGCGCTGGCCAACTATCAACGTTCGCTGTCTCAGAACCAGAATCAGCCCCAAGTCGCTGCGCGCGTGGCTGCCTTACAAGCCGGCGGCATCGGCGCCCCCAATTACGCCGCTCCCGGCGACTCCCGCTGGGTCGCCGTCCCCGGCCCGACGCTGCGGTAAGTCGGGCCCGGCGCCGTTACGCGACCACCGTGTATAATGGGTTGGTGAGCATTGGAGTTTTGCTTGGCGAGCCACCCCAACAAACATATTCGCGCGGCCATCGAATATGCGTTGAGTCACGGATGGACGCTTCGCAAAGCGGGCCCGCGAGCGCACATCTGGGGACGAATCTATTGTCCGCAAGGTGATCGTAGCGGCTGCACAAAGGCCGTGTATTCAACTCCGCGTAGTCCGGAGGACCATGCCAAGGATATTCGCCGTGCGGTAGATCGTTGCCCACATTAACAATCATCCAACTGAGAAGGCTCCGACGCAATGACGAAATACTCCTTTACACTAATTCTCGCCGGCGACCTCGAGCTGACAGAAGAAATTGCCGACGAGCTGTTCGCTGCCGGTTGCGATGATGGAACGCCAGGAACTTGCAATGGAGTTTTCTCAATCGACTTCCATCGAGAGGCACCCTCCTTGGAAGCGGCAATCCAATCCACAATTGCAAACGTCAAGAGCGCCGGCTACGAAGTCGAGCGTGTCGAAATTGACGCCGAGGCGATCCCACAGACCGCGTAAACTCAACGCGACGTGGCTCGTTTCGCGGCAGCCAGGGTTCTTCAAGTTCTGTATTCAGCCTGCATTCGCTGCTGCCCACGCGGTCAGGTCATGTGGCGTGTCGTCGAATTCTCGCGGATGGTGTTCAGGCGGCAGCCGGTCGACATCCAGCAAATCCGCGATCGAATCGACGACGGTATCGGGACAATACGCGAACCGTGATAAGTCTTCGCGGCGCGTCCCACCGGAGAGCACCAGCACGGTCCGATAACCCATCTGCACTCCGCCGAGAATATCGGTTTCCATGGTGTCGCCGATCATGATGGTTTCCGCGGTCGAGAGGCCGATCTCCTTGCGCGCAGCGCGCATCATCACCGGGCTCGGCTTGCCAACGCTGAAGGCTTTGATCCCCGTCGCCACCTCCAGCATCGCGACAATGGCGCCGCAGCCGGGTCGCAGCCCATCGGCGGTCGGACAATTTGGGTCCAGATTCGTCGCCACCAGCTTAGCGCCGGCGACGATCATGCGTACGGCCGCCTCAAACATCTCGTAGGACAGCGCGCGCCCCTCACCGACAACAACATAGTCGGGATTATGATCGACAATCGAGTAGCCGTTTTCATGGAGAGCGGTAAGCAGGCCGCCTTCGCCGATCACATACGCCGTCCCGTGGGGATGTTGGCGCGCCAGGTGACGAGCTGTCGCCATGGCGCAGGTGAAAACATGTTGCTCCTCCGCGTCGATGCCCATCCGCTTCAACCGCGTCGCAACGTCACGCCGCGTCCGTTGGCTGTTGTTCGTTAAGAACAGAAACGGAATCTCCGCCTCGTGGAGATGACGGATAAACCGGTCCGCGCCCGGAATGACCTCCCGCCCACGGTAAATCACACCATCCATGTCGATCAAGAATCCATGCGTCATGGTTGCCTCCGTTAGCGTTCCCCTAAGATGAGCTGTTCCGAAACCGACTGCACTATCGCAACCCATGTGCCTCAGAAAAGCGCGTTCGACGCGAAAGCGAACAAACATGGGCTTTAGCCAGCACTTACGTCCTGCAAGCCAGGTGCGAAACGGCTCCTCTCCCTCAAAACGCGTCAAAAAAACGTGCAGCAGTGCCTAAGTGCGCGGCACGCGTGCTCGTGGTAATTGACGTTACGTAGCCGTCCCGGAATACTGCGTTGATTGGCCGCATTACGATTCATGCTTCTCTATGGGCTCCCCCAATGACAATTCGGCCGGCAACATTAGAGGATTGTCCTCTACTTGCAGAGTTGAACTACCAGCTCATTCAGGACGAAGGGCATCGAAACCGTATGACCGTTCCCGAGCTCGAGCGCCGATTGCGCGATTGGCTACCCGGAGACTATCGAGCGGTCATCTTTGAGCATCAAGGAGAAGTGGTGGCCTATGCGCTGTATAGCGAGCAGCCGCAGGAGGTTTACCTGCGGCAGCTCTTCGTGACGAGCGACCATCGTCGCAAGGGCATTGGGCGTCGCGCGGTCGAAATGCTCCGATCACAGGTGTGGCCAACGACCAAGAGACTGACAGTCGATGTCTTTGGCCACCAACCACAGAGCAGTGGCGTTCTGGCGAGCTGTGGGGTACACCGACTATTGCCTAACGCTTGAAATACTGCCGGCATCAGCACCTAAGCAAAAAAAGCCCGGCTCGATTTTGTGAATCGAGCACGGGCTTGTCAATCGACGACATCGCCGGGCCGCAGTTGGGTACGGTCCTACGGTTAGCCAACCACGTTGGCCCGCACAAACTTTCAACGGATGGATGGCTCAGCGAGGACGAACACTATGCTGGGACTTCCTTTGGGTTCCCCTGGAACGTCCAGCTCCAGCACCAGCGTCGGTTGGAGGGACGGAGCACCCTCTACTGCGAGTTCAACGCCCGATCCCACCGCCGGGTCGGTTGTGTCCCCGAGCGCCCACCATGCCGATGCTCCACCGCCCAGCGACAGCGCCAAGGCCAAAATACACTTCGCGGCTATTGGCATACTCGTAACCACTCCTTTCATCAGCGAAACAATACGTACGGGTAAGGCCGCATGGTCGCCCGTTAACAAGACAGCGGCATTCTCTACCGTCGCCCTGCACAAGCACTCGGACGGCGCCTCGGCGGCACGCGAAAGCGTCGTCAAAACTGCCGCTAAACCGGCGGCTCCGATACCCCGCGCTACCAGACGTGCTCGAAGCGCCTGGCGTCCTCGGCGGAGATGGCTGGCCACCGTCGCTATCGGAATATGTAATTCCTCGCTGACCTGACGGTAGGACTCGCCCTCGAACACACACCTCGCAATCACAGTCCGCTGAATCTCGGGCAGCTTTGCCAGCTCCTCGTTGATCCGCTGGCGAATCTCCTCTCCCAGTAAAGGCGGCGAGGATAAATCCGCTTCTCGTTCCCACACCAGGCGATGGAGGAATTGCAGCCGCCGATATTCAGACCGCAAAGCCTTCATCGCCACACGCCTCGCCACGCCAAACAACCAACTTCGAAAAGATCTCCGCTCACGAATCGAATCCGCTTGACGCAACAGAACCAGAAAGGTCGCCTGGAACGCGTCCTCTGCATCTTGCCGATTGCGAAGCGCGCTTCGACAAACGTTCCAAACCAACGATCCATGGCGACCAACCAACGTTTCAAACGCCGCCTGATCCTTGTCCGTTGTAAACCGTCGCAGAAGTTCCCCATCGCTGTCCGCTTCGCACGTCGGTGATCGATAGGGATTCTCGCTGCTGCGTTCTGTGCTCATGCGCCGCCACCAGACCGTTCGAGTGTGTTTGGCCAAACACCTTTCAGCAATATAGTTCCCGGCCGGATAACTTTGTTGCACCGCACCGAGAGCCCATCGTCAAAGTGCGACGCCGCCGGTAAAATGCCGGATTCCTCGATTTGCCTGAAAACCCGCAGGCCCACGGCTCGGACGATGCCCAAAAAGCGGTTGCTGACTCCAGGACCGACGCAGGTGCCCGAAGCGGCACGGCTTAGCCTTGCGCGCGAGGTTGGGCACCATCGCACGCCGGAGTTCAACGCATTATTTGCGGAAGTGCTCGACGGGTTGAAGTACGCCTTTCAAACCAAGAACGACGTGATCGTACTGGCCAGCTCGGGCACTGGCGCAATGGAGGCGGCCGTCGTAAACGTCATTCCCCGCGGCGGCAAGGCCATTGTGCTGAACGGTGGCGTGTTCGCCGAGCGCTGGGCGCACATCGCGCGTGCTTTTGGGATTGAAGTCATTGAGCATAAAGTTGAATGGGGCCAGGCGGTTGAAGCGGCGGACGTTAGTCGATTGCTCGAGAAGCATCCGGATGCCGTCGCCGTCTTTGGCACGCTGATGGAGAGCAGCACGGGCGTCGTGCATGACGTAAAATCGATCGCCACCGTCGTTCGTTCGACGCCCGCCGTGTTCGTCGTCGATGCAATTAGCGGCGCGGGCGCCGTCGAGTGCCGCACGGACGAATGGGGCATCGACGTGCTCGTCGTCGGATCGCAAAAGGCGTTGATGCTGCCTCCCGGGCTGGCGTTTCTAGCGATCAGTGAGAAGGCCTGGCGGCTGATCGACCGTGTACAGCGGCAGGCGTTTTACTTCGACCTCAAGCTGCACCGCGCGAAACTTCGTGAAGGGCCGACGACCCCTTGGACGCCTGCGCATACGCTGATCGGCGCTTTGGCCGAAACATTGCGGCAAATCCGGTCCGAAGGGCTCGACGTGGTCCTAGCGCGCACGCGAACACTCGCTGAAGCGGCTCGCGCGGGAATCGCCGCATTGGGAATGGAGCTATTCGCTGCACGGCCCGCCGACGGTATGACGGCAGTCCGCGTGCCGCGGGACATCGATGGAGCGGAGTTTCTGCAGCGGCTGGAAGCCCGATTCGGCCTGAAACTTACCGGTGGACAGATGCAGCTCAAGGGAAAGATCTTCCGCATCGCACATTTCGGACTGATTGACGAATTGGACATCATTGGCGCGTTGGCGGCCATCGAAATGACGCTCCACGAGCTCGGCCACCCGGTCAAGCTCGGCTCGGCTGTCGCGGCTGCCAGTGAAGTGTTTGTGCGACAAAAGGACCGTCGCTGAAAAAGTCGGCGTACCGCCGACTGCTAAACATCCTGAACCCTGAACCTGAACCCTCCAGATGTCTGACCGCGTTTGTAACTTTTCTCCCGGTCCCGCCGTACTTCCCGTACCGGTGCTCGAGCAGGCGCAGCGCGAGCTTGTCGCACTGCCGGGGCTTGGCATCTCGGCGCTCGAAATCAGTCACCGCAGCAAATGGTTCGAAGGCGTGTTGGCCGAAACGAAGGCGCTGCTAACGGAGCTGCTCGCCATCCCCGCCGGCTATAGCATCGTGTTTCTGCAAGGCGGGTCGAATCTGCAGTTCTCGATGATCCCAATGAACTTCCTCCGCGGCACGGGCAAGCCCGCGGATTACG
Organism: Pirellulales bacterium; assembly: GCA_040901795.1. Classification (GTDB taxonomy): domain Bacteria; phylum Planctomycetota; class Planctomycetia; order Pirellulales; family JALHPA01; genus JBBDYH01. Next base: position 222,673 of record JBBDYH010000167.1, on the reverse strand, counting down.
TCGTGAGCGGAACCTGGGGCCAGAAGGCCGTGCAGGAGGCTCAGAAGGAAGGCCCGGCAAACGTCGCCTGGGACGGAAAGGCCGACAACTATTCGCGACTGCCGAACGCGGGTGAACCAAAACTCACCCCGGACGCCGCCTACGTGCATATCACCTCGAACGAAACAATCCAGGGGGTGCAGTTTCAGGCCGACCCCGCGTTTGGTTCGTCGCCGCTGGTCTGCGATGCCTCGTCGGAATTCCTCTCCCGGCCGGTGAACGTGGCCCAGTACGGAATGATCTACGCCTGTGCCCAAAAGAACGCCGGAATCGCAGGAGTCACCGTTTGCATACTTCGCAACGACTTCTTGGAACGGGTGCCGGCGGATCTGCCAACGATGCTCGACTTCAAGGCGATGGTGAAGAACGACTCGCTGTACAACACGCCCCCGGTGTTCGCCATTTACATCACTAATTTGATTTGCAAGTGGCTCCAGAGCGAAGTCGGTGGCCTGACAAAAATGGCCGAGCGGAACCGCGAGAAAGCGCGACTGCTCTACGAGGCTGTCGACAGCGGTTTCTATCGCGGCCATGCCCAACCGGCTTGCCGCTCGCAAATGAATGTGACCTTCCGCCTGCCCAGCGAAGAGCTGGAGAAGGCGTTTGTAAAGCAGGCGGAAAAGCACCAGCTCTACGAGCTCAAGGGACACCGCTCCGTCGGCGGCATTCGCGCCTCGATCTACAACGCCATGCCGCTGGAAGGAGTCAAAACTTTGCGGAGCTTTATGGACGAGTTTCGGAAGCGGAATGGATAAGGCGAACGCCGACATTGGTGGGCCGTCGCCCGCGGCGGGCTTGTCCCACCCTACTGTTCTGAACCCTGAACCCTGAACCCTCCTCCATGCCTCGCGTTATTGTTCTCGACACGCTCAGCCAAGAAGGCCTCGATTTGCTGGCCGCCGCCAAAGAAAAAGGCGTCGAATTCGACGTCCGCACCGGCCTGAAGGGCGAAGCGCTGCGCGACGCGCTTACACAATTCGAGGGCGCGATTTGCCGCAGCGGCGTAAAAATTACCGCCCAGGCGCTGGCCGGTAACCACCGCTTGAAGGCAATCGTTCGCGCCGGCGTGGGCACTGACAACATCGATAAAGACGCCGCCACGCGGTTGGGCATCGTGGTGATGAACACGCCCGCCGGCAACACCATCAGCACGGCGGAGCACACATTCGCGCTGATGCTGGCGCTTTCGCGCAACATCCACCCGGCGTATCAGAGCCTGATCGAGCACCGTTGGGACCGCAATAAGTACATGGGGGCGCAACTTGCCGAGAAGACGCTGGGCATTGTTGGTCTGGGGCGCATTGGCCAGGCGATCGCCAAGCGCGCCAAAGCGTTCGAAATGCGCGTCCTAGGTTATGATCCGTTTTTGTCTCGCGAGAAGACGGCGGAACTGGGCGTCGAGCCGGTGACCAGCGTCAAGGAGATGTTGCCCCAGGTCGATTACCTGACCGTCCACACACCGCTGACGGACGAGACGCGAAATATGATCGATCGCGCGTCGATCGAGCTGTTGAAGCCCGGCGCGCGGCTTATTAACTGCGCCCGCGGCGGGATTTACAACGAAGAAGCGCTTGTTGAGGCGCTTAAGGGAGGCCGCATCGCCGGTGTGGCGCTCGACGTCTTCGCCATCGAACCCAATACGGAGAGTCCCCTGTTCGGCAGTCCGGGCGTACTCTGCACACCGCATCTTGGCGCTAGCACCGAAGAGGCTCAGGCACAAGTTGCCGTGGAAGGGGTCGGCCTGTTGGTCGATTTTCTGACGACCGGCGCAATCCGGCACGCGGTCAATATGAGCCCGCTGGACGCCAAGACGCTGGAGAGCATGCGCGGCGATCTCGACGTGGCGCATCGTCTGGGCTTGTTGCTGTCGCAGTTCGACCGGGCGGTCCCCAAGCAGTGCGTGCTCCACTACCGGGGCGAAGTGGCCGGCAAGAACACCAAGTTGCTCACCGCCGCGTTCGCCGCCGGGTTTCTCGAGAACGCGCTCGACGAGGCGATCAACATCGTCAACGCGGAGGTGCTGTTCCGCGAGCGGGGCATTGATCTGGTCGAGCAGCGGCGCAGCGACATGGGGGCCTTTAGCTCGACGATCACCGCCGAAGTGATCACGGACAATGAGACGCACCGGGCCGCCGGGACCCTCTTCGGCCACGACATGCCGCGGCTCGTGCAGCTTGATGAGCATAAGCTCGAAGCCTACATGGACGGCGTGCTGTTGATCTTCACGCACCAGGATGTGCCGGGGATCATCGGTCGTGTCGGCACCATCTTCGGCACGCATCGAATCAACATCGCGCAGATGGCGGTCGGCCGCACAAGCGCCGGCGGCTCGGCGACAGGTGTGTTGAATCTCGATCAGGAGCCGACTGAGGCGGCGCTGGCTGATGTCCTTGCATCGCCGGATATTCACACCGCGCGTGTCATCCGCCTCCCGCCGGCCGGGAAGCTCCCCGCGTGGTTGCAAGGATAGTACACATCGTCGTGACGACTCTGTAGGGAACGGCCTCTGTGCCGTTCCGTTGGGCAAGTTGGTATGGCCATACCGCTTGTGCGCTCCCGGAACGCCACTGAAGGCGTGCCCTACAGATGCCGGCAAGTGCGCCCATCGCTACAGCCGGGAAAATCGGACCGGTCTTCGCAAATTTCCCTGCTTTCGCCCTCGATAAAGTTCAACACGCGGGCGCCGCGTGGTCGATTCTCTCTGCGCTGTACCGCGATTGCTGAAGATTTCTGGCCCAAGCGCTTTGCCCATGCGCCTCGGAGAATCGAAAACACGCCGGAAGTTTCTCGCTGCGCTCTCCCTCCACCTGCATCCTCCCGCCGGAGCCCGAACCATGCCGTCCGAACCCGCCAAACTCGACGACCGAGTTGAAACCGCTCTTCTCAAGCAAGCCAACGTTCCCCAGCGGAGCCTGCGGTTCGAGGCCAGCGACGGCCGGGTAACGTTACACGGCACTGTCCACAGCTATTACCAGAAGCAGATGGCGCAAGAAGCCCTCCGCCGATTGGAAGGCGTGCAGACGATCGACAATCAGATCGAAGTCAGTTGGAGGTAGTGTAGCGCCCATCCGTGTACGTTACGCCTCTGGTAGGGAACGCTCTCCGTGGAGTTCCGGAAGCGCCAAAGCGACGTAGCTACATCTACCGGCCCAACGGAACGGCACAGAGGCCGTTCCCTACAGGACTCTACCGCGGTTGCGTAGGACGATAGCCCATCACCGCGTCGCCGCGATTGTCGTAGAACGGCAGCGCGCTCTGCAGGCGGCAAAGCTGCAGGACCTCGCGATTCGTTTCGGACACTCCGCACAACCGCACGAGTCCCCCGTGCGAGTGGATCCGTTTGCTCAACAGCACAAGCTGTCCAATAATCGAGCTGTGAAGCAGTGCGATCTCATCGAGCTCCAATACAACCCGATAGATGAAGTGCTGCTCGAGCACCGCCCACACGCTCTCGGCAAACCCCGGGGCGTCGTCGAACCCGTTGCGCGGGTGGACGCGCACAAAGATCCAATCCGGCCCACGGTCCACATCCAATCCCCAACCGGCGGCCGTTTGTATCATCGTCGCGTGCTCCTTGCTTTGGGCCGAATGGCCATCCTGAGAATCTCCCGGCCATTCATCATAAACCTTGTATCGCGACTTGCAACGGGAGTGTGATCGGAATCCGGCGGCTCTCTGTAGGGAACGCCCTCCGCGGTGTTCTGGAACCGCCGAGCCGAGCTCGCCACAAGGCACCGTCCATAGAAGATGCCGCCCGCCCCTTTGCAAGGTCTATCGCAGAAGACATACTACCGGGCGGCTTGTGGGGCGGCTGGCCCCAGAGGCCGCTGAAAACGGCTATTTTCTGCGAGATTCTTATCACTGAACCGAGCGAGGTCACCATGGCACGTCAGGGCGCGGTCACTTTCAAAGGCAATCCATTGACACTCGTCGGCGAACCGGTCAAGGTCGGCCAGCCGGCTCCCGACTTCACATTGCACGCCTTTGAAGGGGGCGCGATGAAGACCATCAAACCGGCCGACCTCAAGGGCAAGCCGACGATCATTAGTGTTGTGCCGTCGCTCGACACCCCGGTTTGCCAGACGCAGACCAAGAAGTTCAACGAGCAGCTCGGGGCCTACGGCGATCGGATCAACGCTTTGACGGTGAGCCTGGACCTGCCGTTCGCCCAAAACCGCTTCTGCGGCGCCGAAGGGATCAAGAATTTGCGTTCGGCCAGCGATTACCAGGACCGCAGCTTTGGGCGGAACTGGGGCATGCTGATCGACGAGCTGAAGATCCTGGCGCGCGGGACGTTCGTGCTCGACAAGGATGGCAAAGTCGTCTACGCCCAACAGGTGAAAGAAGTCGCCGAGGAGCCGAATTACGACGAGCCGCTCAAGGCACTTAGGCAGCTCGCGGGCTAAAATGCCGTGCGAATTTGCTACAATGGTCCGCATGGACGAGAAGCCGGATCAGAACCCGTACCGAGCGCCGCAGACGACGCCGAGCGACCACAGACAGTGGCGAGGGGTAAGGCACTATCGATTGACCACACTACAAGCGAATGCAGTCATTGCTGTGGTCTACGCGGCTATGTTCGGGCTGCTCGCGTGGCATGTTTTCCGGCCGCTCCCGTGAGCTCGGCACTACATTGTTTAGGACACCACCTACGTCGTGTGGTCCTTGCCAATGTGGGCCGCGTAGCCCAATAATACGGGATTCCCCCCGTTTCTACCGCGTGGGCCTCGCGGCTCGGCCCACCCTACGAGAAATACCCATGGAAAAGCTTCTCTATCAGGGCATTACCTTCGACGACGTGCTGCTCGAGCCGCGTCGGAGCGACGTGGTCCCGGCCGATTGTAGCGTGACGACGCAGCTCACCAAGCGCATCCGGCTCAACATCCCCGTGCTTAGCTCGCCGATGGACACGGTCACCGAGGCCGAGATGGCGATCGCACTGGCTCAGGAAGGCGGCCTGGGCGTGATCCACAAGAACATGTCCGTCGAACGGCAGGCCGAGGAAGTCGAAAAGGTCAAGCGCTCGGCCAACGGCATCATCCTCGACCCGGTCACGCTTCCGCCTACGGCCACGGTGGCGCGGGCCCGGGAGGTCATGCAGCAGCACAACGTCTCGGGCGTTCCCATTACCGAGAATGGGAAGAAGCTCGCTGGCATCATCACGCGCCGCGACCTGCGGTTCCTCGAGAACCACGATCTGCGGATCAGCGAAATTATGACGCGTGAGAAGCTCGTGACGGCCACGGGGACCGTAACGCTTGAGGAAGCTGAAAAGATTTTGATGGCAAATAAGGTCGAGAAACTTTTACTGGTTGACGAAAATTACACACTGACCGGCCTGATTACGATCAAAGACATCGACATGATGAAGCGGTTCCCGCAAGCCTGTAAAGACAGGCAGGGGCGGCTCCGCGTCGGCGCGGCTGTCGGCGTTCGCGATCTGGAACGGGCCGAAAGCCTGATCGCCAAAGGAGTTGACGTACTGGTCGTCGATAGCGCTCATGGCCATTCGGTCAACGTGCTGGAGACGGTCCGGCAAATCAAGCAGCGCTGGGACATCGATGTGGTCGCGGGAAACGTGGCCACAGTAGAAGGTTGCAAGGACCTGATCGCCGCGGGGGCAGACGCCGTGAAGGTCGGTATCGGGCCCGGCTCGATTTGCACGACGCGAGTGATTTCCGGCGTTGGCGTTCCGCAGATTACCGCGATTATGCAAGCCGCCAAGGCTGCCGCCGCAAGTGGGACGCCGATCATCGCCGACGGAGGGATTCGTTATTCGGGAGATGTCACCAAGGCAATCGCCGCCGGGGCGTACGGCGTAATGATCGGCGGGTTGTTGGCTGGCACGGCGGAAAGCCCGGGCCAGCAAATCCTGTTTCAAGGCCGCACGTTCAAAGTCTATCGAGGGATGGGTTCGCTGGGGGCGATGGTCCACGGTAGCAGCGAGCGATATCGCCAGTCGGCCGGCAGCGGACGAGGACCAGACAAGTTAGTACCCGAGGGGGTCGAGGGACGAGTACCCTTCAAAGGGCCGCTGAGTACGTTCATTTACCAGCTCGTGGGAGGTTTGCGAGCGGGAATGGGCTACTGCGGAACACGCAACATCGAGGAGCTGCGCAAGGATGCCCGCTTCATCCAAGTCTCGGCCGCGAGTGTCCGGGAGAGTCATCCACATGACATCGCCATCACGCAAGAAGCGCCCAACTACACGGCGGAGTACCAGTCCGGGGAGTCGAACTAGGGTTCAGGGTTCAGGGTTCAGGGTTCAGCGAACAACAGCCCCGGTCGCCACGGCGACTCGCCTGCGGAGAGCTGGGAGGCCGGGGTTGGCGAGCGGGGCGACGTCAGTCCCCCGATTTCTGCGCCCGATTTCCTCGCTCCCAAGCGCCAAATCCTTGCTGTCCGTATTGCTGGCTGCATTCCTGATCGTCGCCGCTTCAAGCGTCTCGCTGGCTGGGGAGAGGGCAGGCGGCGGTGGCACATTGCTCAGTTGGCGTCCCTTCCGACCGCCTCACCAAAGTGTCCGTCACGCCGATGAGCAAGTATCACGTACGCAGCCGGCCGCGATCGCGGGCGATCCGCGTACCGCCCGTACCACTCGAGCAACGCGCGTCGATCCCCAGGTAAAGCGAGTCGTCTTGCAACTCAGCGACGATCCGCTCGCCAACCCGTTCAACGACCCGATGCCGCGCTCGCCGTTCCGCTCGAGCGGTTTGCAGACCATACCGGCCGAGACGGACGAGCAACCGGCAGAGCCTGGGCTTAGTACCGACAACGCCGCTACCTCGGCGCAGCCGCCGAATCCGTTCGAAGCCCAACCGTCTGAGCCGGATGAACCGGCTCCGCTGCCGGCTGATGATGCCACGGCGCCACCGCGGGACGACATAATTCAGTCGCCATTTGGCCCCTTAGGCTCGGACTTGGGTGTGGCGCCAGATCCCAAAGCGGACTGCGAGACGGCGCTGCGCAATCTGAAGGCCAACCGGCTGAATCGGACCACGAGCCGAGCCATCCTCGATCTTGCGCCGCGTGAGGGCGGCGCCCTACCGTACGAGTGCACTTTTGGAAACGAACGGCTGGCGCTCAACAGTGGTCGCGATTGGGGGCAGACGTGTTACACGTGGAAGGCCTCGGGCTTATGCCACAAGCCGCTCTACTTCGAACAGGCGCACATGGAACGCTATGGACACTCTTGGGGTCCGGTGCTTGATCCGGTGATCAGCGGGGCGCATTTCTTTGCCACCGTTCCGATGTTGCCGTACAAGATGGGGCTGGAACCGCCGTGCGAATGTATTTATCCACTGGGGCATTACCGGCCGGGCAACTGCGCGCCGCATTACATCGAGCCGTTCCCCTGGAGCATCCGGGCCGCGGCATTAGAAGCTAGCGCCGTCACGGGGCTGATCTTCGCCGTGCCGTAAAAGGGTTCAAGGTTTAAGGTTTCAGGTTCCAAGTTGAGTGAAGGCAGCCCCGGCCGGAAGGCCGGGGTTTCGCCGCCAGGCAAATTCTCAACTCAAGCTCGCTACATTCCCATCCCCATACAGCCGCCCGTGCCGCATTGCGGCAGGCCGCAGCCGCCGCGAGGCCCCTCAGTGACGGGAAGCGAACTTCCGCCGCCAATATGTGCGGCCGGAACGCTGAGCTGCTTGATGACCTTTGCCGTGCCGCAAGTCGGACACGCCGGCTTATCTTTGGATGAGCGAATGAGCAGCTCAAATTCGCCGTCGCATTGGTCGCAAGTGTATTCATACAGGGGCATGTTCAGGCTCACCTTGTTCGTTGTATTCCGGCTGTGGACTCGAATGTACATCCGCGAGTCCGGATGATTCAATAGTAAGCATGATCCTCTCGCGCGAGCAAGTCCGGCAGGTCGATCGTCGTGCCATTGACGAGTGCGGCATGTCGGGGCTGGTGCTGATGGAAAACGCGGGCCGGGGCGTGGCTGAGGCAATGCTGGCCGTCGGCCTGGACGGGCCGGTCGTTGTCTGCTGCGGCAAAGGGAACAACGGTGCAGACGGCTTCGTGATTGCTCGGCACCTCGACAACCGCAGCATATCCGTGCGCGTATTGCTCTTTGCCGACCCGGCGGAACTGAGTGGCGATGCGGCGGCGAACTGGTCGATCGTGGAAAAGGCCGGTATCGCTTACGACGTCGTTGAGAAAGACGTCGCCATAGAGCAACTCATTCCGCGGCTGATTGTCGCCGATTGGATCGTCGATGCCCTATTAGGAACCGGCGCGACTGGCGAGCCGCAGCCGCCTTACAACGTCGCCATCCAGGCCATTAACCGGGTGGGAAAGAAGGTCGTAGCGGTGGATTTGCCGAGTGGATTGGATTGCGACACGGGCGCCGCGGCAAGCGACACAATTGTCGCCGATCGAACCTGCACGTTCGTCGCGGTCAAGCCGGGCTTTCTGGTGGCCGGCGCCGAACACTTTACCGGCAGAGTCCACGTGATCGACATTGGCGTCCCACGGCGACTGGTTCAGGAGATCGCCGGCCCACAGAGTCGCAGCTCGTTCAGTGATGCGAGTTGATCGGTTTCTACCGGACGCAGCCGCACAGCTTCTTTGCCTTGTGCACGCGAACCGATTGATGGGATATGGTCCAGCGCGTGCTCTTTTACGGTCTGTTCCTCGTCGCGGCCGGCGTGTTGCCGTACCTGTCCTCGGAGTGGTCAAACGCCTCGCGCTCGGCAGCAAACGGCGATGCTTCCACTGCGGGTGAGACGAGCACGGCCAGTGGCGTGGCAGTAACATCGTCTACGCTAAGTGCGGTTCTTCCTGCAGTGACGACTGCGCCACAGCCCGCCCGTCCACAACCCGGCGAGCTACCTGTGATTGATCTGGTCGAGGCGATCCGCTTTGACGTCACGCCGTCCTGGCTGTTTCAGCGTTGGCCGCGCGTGGTGACCGGATTGCCGGAAGGCGAACTCCAAGGCTATCGCGTGCCTCTGATCACCGGCACTCGAGAGGACGATATCGCAGGATCGCTGACGTATTACTTCAACGCGCGGCAGGCCTGCCAAAAGATCACATTGCAGGGATCGGTCGGGGACCCGCGCAAGCTTTCTGCCCATGTCGTCGGTCGATTCGGGCTGCTGCGGCAAACCAGCGGGGACGCCGGCTTGCACCTCTATCAGACGCGTTGGAACGGCAAGCCGGTGAGCGAATTGAAGATCAAGGCCGTGCCAGTGGTGAAGGCCAGCGCGCCCCATGCGCGCTACGACATTGAGATGGTGCTCAACAGTTGGCCGCACAAGTAAGGGCGGCGGCTAGCGCGCCGCGGCGGGTGGCTCCGTAGGAGGCGCACTGATCGCGCGTTCGAGTTCCTTGACGCGCTGCTCCAATTCGCGGAGGCGGCGCTCAAGTTGTTCGATGCGCTCCGCAGCATCGGCTGGCGACTGTTGCTGGCCAAATGGCCGCGCAACGGTGCGTGGATCTACCTGAGGTCCCTCTTCGGCGGACGGTCTGCTTTCGATGTTTGCCAATCGAACGCGTCGCATTCGCCGTTCGCCGCCGCCATAATAGGTCAGTTCAACTTCTTTGCCGGGGCCGGCCGCTTCAATGAGCTGCGCTAGATCGATCGGCTTCGTCACTGGCTGATCATCGACCGCGACGATTACCGCCTCGAGCGGAATTCCCGCCTGGTCTGCCGGTGAACCGACGACCCGCGACACGACGCGTGCGCCGGCGGCTTGTGGCAAGCGGAGCCGTTGCCGAGCCTCCTCGGTAACCACGCCGGTGCGAATCCCGAGCAATTGTCCGCGCGGCGTTCGCATCACCGCCGGATCAGGCGGCGTAGGTCCCGTAGCCGGTCGCGGCACGGCCTCGGCCGGTGGAGCGACTCTGTTCGATGCTGCGCCGCTCTGCGGAATGCGGCCAAATTCGAAAGGTCGCTCACCGCGCGGTGGACGGCGGCCAAGAGTCACCTCAATTTTTTCCAGGGTATCGCCGCGGCGGATTTCGAAGCGAACTTTTTTGCCGGCCGCGTGCGGCTGAAGTTGTGCGGCCATGGCATCGAGCGAGCCTACCTTCTGACCGTCGATGGCGACGATTAGATCATCGACCGCAAGGCCCGCCTCGGCCGCGGGGGTCCCTTCGACGACTCGTACAATGAGCACTCCGGCTCCCTCATCGTGGCGATCATCCCCCATCAGGCCTAGATAACCCGGTTCGCGATCCGCTTCCGGCGGTGCGGGGCGCTCGCCTTCCTCGGGTTTCGCCGCAGCGGGCGGAAAAACGGGCTGCGCTAGCGAAGAAGAAGATTTGCTAACGACGATTGCGGCCGTAGCAAGCAGGAGCGTCACCAGCCGAGATCTTTGGATTAACATGATTGGCCCTCGCAGCAAGCTGAAGCATGGACTCCAACGGGATATTATAGCTTGTTGCAAATCTGCGTCCCGAAGCTCAGTTTGATGGAGCGTTAATGAGCGACTTGCTTACTGTGGTCCCACCCCAGCGCTGGTCCGAAGCGATGGACCTCCTTGTTTCGCAACTGCCCGCCGAGATTCGGACGCGGCAGAAGGCGACGATTGGCGCGGCGCTTAGCTCGGACCCGTTGCTGGCGGCTGGACTGTTGGGGCATTTTCGCGACGACGCACTGCACACCGTCTGTTGGTTGCAGGGTCAGCCGGGGAGGACGGCGAACCTTTGGCCGCCGGTTCAGGCAACGCCAGAAGAACCAGCAATCGCGGTGGCGCTGGTTACCAAGGCGCTTGACGTCGCGCGTTCGCAAGATGCCGCGCTCGTCCAGTCGTTGCTGCCGACCGACGCGGGCGTTGAGGCGGACACCCTTCGGCGGGCGGGATTCTCGCACGTCGCCGATCTCTTGTACCTGGTGAGCCTGGCCGCGCAGTTCCCCAGCTCCGTGCCCACGACAAAGCTGAATCTCGTGCCTCTCGTCGAGGCAGATCATCGCCGCTTGGAGCGTATTGTCGAGCGGACTTACGCCGGCAGTTGCGACTGTCCGGCGCTCGACGGCGTGCGATCGATCGACGATGTGCTTGCGGGTTATCGCGCGGCAGGACGTTTTAGGCCCGAGCTATGGTTCATCGCGCGCTTGCACAACGAAGACGTCGGTTGCATGTTGCTGGCGGATCATGCCCGCGAACCGGTCTGGGAACTCATCTACATGGGAGTTGTGCCCGAAGCACGGGGAAGAGGACTTGGGCTGGAAATGACGCGAAATGCGCAGTGGTTGGCGGCATGTGAGCGCGTAGAGCGGGTAGTCCTCGCCGTCGATGCGGCGAACGAACCGGCGATTGCGATGTACGCTGCGGCCGGTTTTGTGAGCTGGGATCGGCGCAGCGTATTCGTCTACGTGCACGCCTCGCCTCAGGTAATAAGCCAGGCGGTTCTGTGATGGCGGATCCAACGAAAATCTCAGCGCATGCGATGCGTCGCTGTTTCTCTTCACGAATCAATGAGTTACGACAACGTTGATCATGCTGCACACACGCCCTGCATCAAAACCGAACAGGTTTTCCACGCGGCCCGAATCTTCGCCGGAAAAAAATTTCCGACGCATCCGACTCCTTGACAAGGCGGATTTCACGACGAATTCCCAGCGCCGATTCAACCAGAAAACCGATGCCAATTTTTTCGTGCTAGCATCTGTTTGACAGCACACTTGACGCCGCTACAATCGGCGAGTCGGGTGACACAAACAATCCATTGACGGCCAGGAGAAGTTCGACTTGCCGTAATGCATTCCGCGTATTTCGGTTCGATTCAAAGTCGAAACGAAGCGCTCACTGCGGTAAGCCGCCTCTTTGCTGTTCACGACTCGGGCCGCGTTCTCGTCGGCAACTTGACTTCCTTTACAGGGTCAACTCTGACTACGAAGGTCAGATGCGGAAGCCGGCGCGCGCTCGTACAACCGGTCAGGAAAAGACCATGGACGATACGGAAGTCGTTGCGGCGGTGCGTACTCGTTTGGCCGATAAGATCGGCAGCGACCGCTTCGAACTCTGGTTTGGACCCAACGTGCGGCTTGTCTTGGGCGAGTCCACGCTGGCAGTCCACGTGCCCAACCAGTTCCATCAGAACTGGCTGCGGCGGAATTTTCGGCGCGATCTGGAGACCGTTTGCCAAGAGGTGCTTGGCCGAGCGTTGGAAGTGGAGTTTCGCATTGTGCCGGCTCTGGACGCCAAGCAGCAAGCGGAGCGCACTGCGGCCACCGATCCGCAGCGGCAGTTTACGTTTGACGAGGATCTCCAGCCCGCATCCATTGAAGCGACTGCCAGAACGCTGCTGCTCGATCCACCCTCAAAACGCGCAACAAAAAACTTGCCGGTCCCCGTCGCGTCGCTGGGCCGTAAATACGCGGCCCTGGAGAGTTTCGTGGTTGGCTCGACAAATCGGCTCGCATTCGCGGCCGCTGAGATGGTGATCGACAAACCGGGGAGCGTCAATCCGCTGTTCATCCATGGACCCACAGGCGTCGGAAAGACGCACTTGCTTGAGGGCTTGCTGAGCGAGTTGCGTCGGCTGCACCCCAACCTCAATGCCATCTTTCTGACGGCCGAGCAATTCACTACGACGTTCCTCGAGGCGCTGCATCGGAGCGGCTTGCCGAGCTTTCGACACAAGTATCGAGCCGTTGATTTGCTGATCCTGGACGACCTGCAGTTTTTTGCGGGCAAAGCTGCCACGCTGGTTGAGTTCTCGAATACGCTCGACACGCTGGTGCGACAAGGGCGACAGTTGGTCGTGGCAGCCGACCGACCGCTGGCGGAGCTCACTGAACTATGCCCTCAGCTTATCACGCGCTTGTCCGGCGGCATGGTGGCGAAAGTAACCGCGGCGGACCATGCCATGCGAGTGGGGATTGTCCGCAAGCGGGCTGCCGCACTTGGTTTGCAGATTGACGACGACGTGCCGGAGTTTGTGGCGACGCATCTCACCTCTCACGCGCGCGAGCTGATCGGTGCTCTCCACCAACTCCTGGCGGCGTCGCGCATTCGCCGCGAGCCGATCACCAGGTCCATTGCCGAGGAAGCGCTGGCTGACTTGATTCAGCAGCGCGCCAAGCCGGTTCAGTTTCAGCAGATTGAAAAGGCGGTGTGCGAAATATTTGGACTGAACCGGGAAACGTTGCAACAAAGCCGGCGTTCGAAAGCACTCAATGCGCCGCGAATGGTCGCGATGTGGCTGGCACGCAAACACACACGCGCCGCCTTGAGCGAAATTGGCCACTACTTTGGCCGCCGCAGCCACAGCACCGTCATCGCGGCGCACAAGGCCGTCGGCAAATGGGTGGCCGAGCAGACGGAGCTGCGGTTGTCGTCCGATACGACTTGTAAGGCCGAGGATGCTATCCGGCGTGTGGAGGCCAAGCTGCGTGCGGGATGAGGGTGACGGTGCTCAGGAAGCGCGTCGCATTCCGGGATCGCCGTCGTGTAGCAACGTCGGAGCAGTCGGCATAAAATGGATCGAGGAAAGATCCCTTTTAACGTGAGGCCAGTATGTTCACGCCCGACGACATCTACGCCCGTATCCGCGAATCGCCGTTCACGCCTCTGCGAATCATCACGAGTTCGGGAGAGAGCTACGACATTCACCATCCGGATCTGGTACTGGTCGGCGAGCGCTTGTTGGTGGTTGGCAGCGCGAGCTCGAAAAACCCGCGATACTTTAATACAACCTCGCAAGTCTCAATTGTCCACATTTCAGCCATCGAAAATCTTCCGGTAAAGGCGCATCCACAAGGCAATGGCCAGGAGTAATGTGCGGCGTCATTGATATCGAGGCCTACCGCACTTTGCGCATATACCGCACGAATTCCACATCGAGCTTATCCAGTTTTCCAAACGCGGCCTCAAACTCGCAAAGCCGCTCCTCCGGTTCATCCCAGACGAGCGCCCCTTTCTGCGAAAGCTGCTGCAAATATTTGACGTACTCCTTCGGCTTCTGCCGGATCAAAAAGTAGTTGAGCGCCCAGGCCTCGGCATACGCTTCGGTCGCCTGGCGGGGGTCGCGAAGCCGCTTGTCGTCGACGATGAGCGAGTGCAGCGACCCGGCCGGGCGCCGCATCTGGTATTCGCGGAGCGTTTTTAGCCGCGGGCGATTGACCTGGCCGATCGTTTTCCAGCCCTGCGAGTTCGCAAGGTCCGGCGCCTCGAAATACATCGCCACGCCTTCACTCACCCACAGCGGAATGTCGGCGAAGCGCGCGTGCAGGCCACAGTTGAACGCGATCTGATGGCTTGCCTCGTGAATAACCGTGGCGACCATTCGCGTGGCTTCCGGCCGGGCGAGCATCTGGCTGATCTGCGCGGTCGTGCCGCGACGGTCGCTGGGCCGGCGAAGCGACTCGAGTCCGGCGAGATCGAACATCGTCACGCGATTCGTGCGGAGGCTGTAATACGCCACGATCCGCTCGACGCCGTCGCCTAGCTCGTCTTGGGCAAACTGCGCATACGATCCCTGGTTTGCGAAGACGACGCACACCAGCGGCAGTGCCGGCTCGTGCAACTCAAAACCCCTGTGCCTCCAATAGTTGATGAAGCCGCTGTACAGCCTCTCGTAGAGCGCGCCGCACCACTGTGCATACGCCCTGGAGGTGTTGTGACAGATTACGTAATGTGCGGTCCGGTAGACTTCAAAGCCTTCTGGGAGCTGCTGGAGCATCGCGCGGGCGGCGTCGTCGGGAGATTGAGGCACGAACGGCGTCTCATCATCGCGATGGTCGATCAGTTCGTCGGGCTGGATGCTCCAAAGTTCCCCGTCCGGACTCATAATCATCAGGCCACCGTCCTCGGCCTTGACGATCAGCCGGCCCGAAACGCTCGTGTCCTTCCCGTCGCGGCGAAATGCAACGTGATCGAGCGCGCAGGCAGCCACGGCCAGATTGAGCCAGAAGAAAGTGGCAAGCAAGGGACGCATACTTTCCATCATACTCTACCCAATGCGAAACACGCGTCGGCCCGCCGCCAGCACCACCCACGTGGCGGCGGCGTGCAGCAAAATCAACATCAGGCTGATAGCCGCCACCTGGTCCTCGACGTTGTAGTGCAAAAGTCCAAAGATGCGCACCGACAGGGGCTCGATTCCCGGTGGCGCCACCAGGATCGTCGCGGCAAGCTCGCCTAGCGATATCACAAAGGCCGCCAGCGCCGCAAGTGCGACCGCGGCCGGCCGCTCGCGCACGGCAAGCCAAACCCGCTTCAGCGGTCCAGCACCGTCGAGCTGCGCGGCTTCGAGGTGCGATTGTGGGATGGTACGCAACCCGCACCACGCCAGAAAGAATGCGAGCGGAAACGCGCGCGTCGCTTGGGCGAGCACCGCGACAGCGATCGTGCGATCGTAGAGATAATTCAGCCACGGCCATTCCGGATCGTTGAAAACCGGAATTAAGCCCAAGCTCAAGAGCGGACCCGGCACGGCCAGGCCGCCAACGGCAAGCGCCAGCGCCACGAGGCCGGCAAACCGGCTTGTCCGCGTCGCATAGGCCAGTGGTACGGCGACAAGCAGCGTCACGCTGGCGGTGCAACTGGCCATAATCAGCGACCAACGGAACTCGGACGGGTGGTCGAGCGGACTGGAAAACGTCATTGCGATCGTCTTCCACGCCGACCAGCCGCGCTCGAAACCAAGGTCCGTTTGAGTGACCAATGCTCCCGCTTTGTAAATCAGACTCCCCAGCGGCAACAGCACCACAGCACTGATGAAGCACCAGGTGATCAAAGTCAAAGGCAGAGACCAGCGGCCGAGCGAAAAGACAAATGGCGGGCCGCTCGACGGTCTCGGCGCCGCAGACGTCAGCCCGTGCGCAAGAACCAGGCCAGCGACCGCGATGATTGCCGTTACCAAGATGCCCGCCGCGGCGGGCACGGGCCCCTCGTGGGCCAGCCCGACTCCCATGATCGCGTTCCAGCTTCCGGCGTTCAGCTCGATGTAAAGCTCCTCGGTATACGTCCTCACGGCAAACAGGTCGGTGACCGACATCTCGGCCATCGTCGCGATGGCCACCCAGAGGGCGCCGAGAACCAAAGCAGGCAGCACGGACCGCAGAGTCACACGCACAAAAACATGTGCCACCGAAAGATCAAGCAATGCGGATTCTTCCCAGGTCCGTGGGATCGAGCGGGCCGCGACGCCGGTGAACAGTGCGACCCAGGGGATCCCCGCGCAGCCGTGGACCCAGATCGCGCCGCGCCAACCGTCGAGCCACGGAACTCGGAGGCCGCCGGCTTGCAGCGACGTCTGCCAGCCTTCGACGCCGAAGCCGGCCTGCCAGGCGGCGGCTTGCAAATAGTGCGGCACAAGCAGCAGACCACCTAGAAATAGCATGGCGACGCGCCGGCCCCAGACCTCTGTGCGGGCGAACATCAGTCCCAGAAAACCGCCGACGGGAACCGCTATCAACAGCGCCCCGGCGGCAAGCTGCAAGGTGTTGCTAAGCAAACCGCGGCTGCGTGCGTCGGCCAGTGAGATTGCGATACCTGCAAATGCCGCCGTTGCAAGCGCGGCGAGAACAGTCGCCAAATGGCGCGGGGTCAAAGCGGCGTTGGCAGGCGGTGTCCGCATTGGCACTGTTGGTTGCGGGGGGAGACGACAAAGTGCTGGCCGCAAAGGCGATTGTGGCCATGCTCGGCGAGACCGACGTGGTTTTCAAGAGGACGGCCGCGGCGGATGGTTTGATGCGCACCGGAATTGGATTTTCGCAAAAATAATTCAAATCACGGATTCTGCGCGGTAATTCGGGCATCGCCGTCAGCGTAGCTCTCCGCAAGTTCTGGCGGCATGCCGGGATGCGACGCTTCCAATTCGTCAGCGTGGGGGAATTGCCGCGCTTTTGTTTGCGCGCAAGGCGGCGACTCTGCTGGCGGCGGGGGAGTTTTTTCCACTCGGCGAGTTGTTGCACGAAAATGGGGGTTGAGCGGAAATAATTGTCCGCGGCGGCAGGCACCGGTTCGATGCTAAGTCTTGCTTGGGGCACCATTTCCGTCGATTGCCGCGGTAGGTTGGGCGGCGAATTATTGCACTTTTGAACGCGCTTTGAATTCAGCGGATTCGACGCACGGAACGGAAGAGGCGTCGTTCGACCGGCTAACGACAGGCCGTTCGACCAGGGGCTCACGACAGGCGCGGACCTGTCGCGGAAGCCGGGTGACTCTCTATGAATTGCCAAACAGCGGGGCGGCACGGGTCATGGTCATAGTGGCCATTAGTATAGACAATAGGTGGCACAGTTGTCAATGGGGCAATTAACAGAAGTTAGCCAAGGCAACGAAGAAGAGGCCGGCAAATTGGCCACAGATCAACGCTGATCCCGGCGCGCCGGGACCGATGACGGCGATCAGGCAGGGCTAGGCGAAAACGGGCGAGAAGCGGAGGTCGCAGGCCTGGAACGGCACGCGGATGTTCATTCCGAGGCGGACGGCGTGCTTCGAACCGCGCGTGGTCGAACATCCTTTCCCCGTCGTCTAACTCAGGTAAAAGCGTTCAGGCTCCCAGAAAAGTAGAATGTCCCCTTTGATCGCCCGCAGGTTTGCCCGCGCGACGGCAACATACGCGAGGTTGGCTGAACCGACAATCTGGCGTAGTGCCGACACAGAGTCCGCCCTGGCGTGGCGGATGCATCGTCGATTCTCTAACACGCGACTTATATCTGGGGGACCCATTCGCCGCCAGAATCTGAACCAGACCCCCCGCCGCGCGAAACGTCCGGTCCCCTTGTATATACCCCCTCACAATGCACTCATTTTCTGCGCGAAGATAGGCAACCTTCGTTACAATAGGCCGCAACGGTAAATCTGATCATCACTTTTCGGTCGCGCCAAACAATGACGCTCGCAGCCGGCTACAAGTTTGAGCATCCGAAGGCTGCTGGAGTTTCTCCCATTTTGCTCCTGTCGGACTCGCGTTATTCGCGGGGCGGCGAGCCGAACCGTGACGACGGCAAAAAAGTTTGGCAACTCGCGACGAATGTGTTCGCCGTGATTGCTGGCGACGTACTCACCGCACAACGCGCGCTCGCGACAGTGAAGGAGAGGCTGGACGCATCTTTTCGGGGTTCTTTCGAGGACGTGAGCGTCATTCTGAGATCGTCATTTGAATCACACATGATGGCGGGTAATCCTCAGCAACCGCACTGCATCCTAGCGTCGATGGCCTTGGACGGCTCGTCAAAACTCTTTTATGCGCGGCCGCTCGCCGGCCGCTACGAGGTGACCGAGAGAACAAGTGTTGTTATTGGGTTGGTCAATCTGGAGCCTGTCCTACGAGAGAAGATTGAGGAGCCCGCTGCTCGCGCTGGACCGTGGCACCCCAGGCACTTCATGATGCACCCCGATGACGTGCTCCGAAACGACATTGATCGCCGGCAGCAGGCCATTCGAGATGCCTGGGATATTTCATTCCATGTTGTGTCTCAGTTCCTTCTGGTTGTGGAGAATCCGACGGTGGCGGGAGCAAATCCTCCGTTGCAGAATGTATTTCTGACTCCGGGTCGCGCGCAGCACATGCAGCTATTCCAAGTCGGGGGGATCGACCAGATCGCACGCCGGACCGCGCAGACAAAGGAGGTCTCCGGCGTCGTTGACCCGTTGAACGGCCCAATCGAAGAATTGACGGTTTGGTGATAGTCGTGTGAGTCGGCCGACGGGTTCCCGTGTCGAGGGTAATCGACTTCAGTTCCCGGATCGACGTTGAACGCCAGAGCGTCGCTGCCAAACGATCAATGCACCATTTGCCATGGGGACGTCGTGGTCAAGGTTTCGATTCCCTGATCCGCTAGCAATGGCCCGCATGTGCGAGAAGCACGCAAAGGCGATGTAACAATAGAGGGCCCGGTCTAGTTCCGGCGCGGCCTTGGGGCCCGACAGGAGCGTGATCCGCCTTTTGTTTTACTATCAATTTGCCATTTTGCGATAGAACCCCGCATGTGCTCGAAGCTGATCGGCTTCGCCGCCGCGTCCGCGCTTGTCAAGAAAATCGATGAGCCGTTCCAGCCGCGTCGCAATGCGGTTGGCGACTAGCGCTAGCTCTTTGGCATTGTTGCCCGCGGCGCGGACTTGACGTTCAAAGTCATCGAGCAGTTCCGTACACCAACTCGATAAGCGCTTATCCCGCGGAGACGATTCAATTGCCGCCTGCAACCAGGCCGGCTCAAACGCGGTAAACAACGTTTCCCCGGCGACATCCGAGCGAGCTTTCTCGGCCTCATTTCTCGCCGTGATGAGGACGGAAGTCGGGTCTTTGCGAACGATCGTCCGCGGCAGCCTGGCATACCAGATGGCTTCGTTGAGCCAGTCCTCGATGACCTTGTTGGTCAGCTCGCGTGGGCGCAGGTCGGCGAACACTTCAAATCGCAGCTCCATGATCTTCGCATCCGAAGCGCTGGCCTTATCCGCATCCATCTGACGGAGGTCGCGGGCCGCCTCGTCGAGCTCGCCGAGCGCCGCAAGGCCGGAATCCGCCAGCAGTTTCGCGCGTGCGTTGAGGACCTTCACCTCTTGATCGAGATCAACGCCGGTCGTCCGCGGCAGATTTAACTTCTTCAGTTCGTCGGCCCGCGCTGCAACCTTCGCCAGGGCCACGTTATTGGCCGATTTGTCCCGGTAGAAGTCGGGATGCAGCAGCACGTTTTCCGCCAGCTCGACCGCAAACAGACGCAGAGCATTGTCGGCCAGGTTTTGCTTTACCGCCAGATCAAGGGCCTTCAACAGCTCATCGTCGGCGGCCCGGAATTCGGCGGCGTTGAGCCTTTGTTTCGCCTTCTCGACGGACGTACCTTCTTCAAGGTGCTTCACTTGCAGCACCTTACCCAGCCAGTAATGCGCCTCGGGATTCTCGTGGGATTGAGATTCAGCGATTTTGATGGCCTCTCTCAGTTCTCCTTCGGCCTTTACCACAATTTCCCGAAGTGTCCCCACGCCGGGCGGACTGACGCCGCTGACCGCCGCCATTTTGTAGTAGCAGCGGCCCAGGTTCAGACGGGCGGCAACCGAAGCTGGATTTGCGCGGATCGCAAAGCGAAAATTCTCAACTGCCTTTTGATAATTTGGTTCCACGTCCGAGCGCGTATACCACGCCAAGTCTTCAAAGGCATTCCCTGCCGCGGAGTAAGCATGCTCAAGTGCCGCTCCCTTGAGGAACTTTTCAGCCTGCAACGCATAATCGGCCGCTTTTTCGAAATCATTCACGGCGCTGGTGTCCCAACCGGCGAAGTTGCGGCGTTCCAAATGGACGTAGCTCAGCAGCAACAAACGCTCCGCCTGCTGATCATCGTTCAGCCGCCCTGGATCGCCGGAAGGGAGCGCTTGTCGCAGAATCTTGAGCGATTCATCGAGGGCCTTCAGTCGCGCCGCATGTGTCGGCTCTTGGCGTGACTGATAGAAGTGCGCATGACCAGCCAACGTGTAAGCGCTCGCCTCGAACCGAGCGTGTCGCCGCAGCGCCTCGGCGTCAGCCAAGACCGCCTTCACATCGAATGGCTTGCGATTCAGCCTGACGCGCCCGCGGGCCAGAAAATACTGCGGCTCCTTCGCCGCACTCAGATTGACTGCGCTGGTGAAGAGGCCCTCAAGTTTGTCGTTAACAGATAACTTCCTCCCGGAAGCATCGGCGAAACCCCAGTCGAGGTGGGCTGCATCTGCGACCACTTCCGCCGTGCGGGCGAAGAAACGATGGTTCTTCAGGTTGGCTGCCGCAGGTTCGAAAGGCGCCACAACTTTCCGATAGAACGCTTGAACCTGCCCGTCGTCGAGCTTCTTCTTTTTGGTCAGCGACAGGAGACGATCAACAACGGCAAGATTGGCCTCCTGCGTCGGCTTGTCGCCCGCTGTGCGGTGAGCCTCCAAGTAGGTGTAGTACAGGTGATAGACCAGCGGGGGATCGAGGATTTCGTCATTTAGATTCTTTTGCCATTCCGCGACGAGATTACCTGTCAGATCGCGCGCTAGCCGCTCATCCTTCTTCGTCGGATGCCACCAGGCAGCGGATGCCAAATGAGCCCGCGCGACGTCCGATAGCGATGCATTGGCGTCTTTCCAGCCGTCGGCACTGCGGAGCAGATCGTAAGTCGCATCCAACAACTTGGGGTCACCCGGCTTCAGCGCTTGCGCGATGTCGGATGCGCCCGACGCCAGACTGGGACTCAGCAGTTGCTCCAGAGCCTCGAAGGCCAGTTTAATTCGGTTGGCCTGCCGCAATTCCGGTGCGGGCGGCTGCGAAAAAAGCGCAGCCAGCGTCGTGCGCAGATCCGCTGCCGAATCCGGCATTCGGCTCAACGCGCGCGCTTTCACGTACTGGTAGTAGGGCGTCGTTCCGGGCGCCCCCAGCACCTGCAGGGCGCCTTCTTGATTGAGCGCAAGTAAGGCCTCAGCTTGGCACGCGCGAATGACTTCATCGGCGCCTCCGCCATGTTCGTTGATGAATGCGCAGTCCTTGAGGAACTGGTCCGCCTTGGCTGCGAACTCGGATTCTTCGGCGAGTCGACGCCGAATATCCTTGGCCAATAAAATGGCGAACAAGGGCCGCAGGTCGGGCTCGGCACCCGACGATTCGGCCGTGGCGCGCAGAGCCTCCACCGCGGCCGGGAGATACTTAGGCAAACGCTCGGCTAAAGAATGTACTGAGCCGGCCAACATGGGCTGTGCATTCTTAAAGCGCATCAGTTGCGGTACGCTGGCGAGCGCGGAGTTCAGCGTTCGCTCATCGCTCGCCACGTTGGTCAGATCGTAGCAGGCGTCGAGCACGCGCGCGCGATCCCTCAGGGCCTGCAGCGCCGGCAGCCTTTTGAGCGCCAACCGCTGCTTGACAGCCTTACTCACCTCTGGCCACTGCTTCAGGGCCAGGTGGATGTTCCCCTTGACCACCCAGGCGTCGACGTTTTTCGGGTCCATATCGAGGATCTTGGTCAGTTCCCCGAGCGTCTTTTTGAGCTCCGCCTCATTCTGCGGAGCGCGGCTGCTGTCGGCGGTTTGGAGCCAGTTGGCAACGATTGCGGATTGCGTCGTTTCGAGCTGATCGATTTCGAACGGCTTGGCCGTCCAGATATCCGCTTCGCTTCCGGTCGTTGCGCCGACGGCAGTCTGGTTGTGGTGCTCTTTCCAGACGGCATGCAGCTCATCGATGCCAGCAGGGCTCTTTCCTTGTTCGGCGAGGACAAGATTGACCAGGAAAAACACTCGGTCACGCGGATTCTGGCGCTGCGTAGGCGGCGAGAGCCCCGCCACCAGCGTGCGTGCGGTGTCCGGGTCGCCAGCACCCAGCCTCGACCTGGCTTGCATTAAGTTCAAGTCCGCCGCGAGGAGCGGATCGGGGAACTCCTTCACGAGTGCGGCATAGTCGCCAGCCGCTGTTTCATAATCACGGGCCAGAAAAGCTTGATCGGCATGGGAGTGCCAGCCGTTCTGAAGCTGGAGGCGGTTAGCGGCTTTCTCGGCATCGCTGAACACGGGGGACGTGTTCAGAATATCCGATGCCTGTTTGAATTCGTCGGCTGCGAGGAACTCAGCAAAAGCCTGCTTGGGCGCATTCTTCGCCAGCTCTGCTTTTCTCCGGTCCTCTTCCGCCTTTGCCTCTGAGCCGATGTTTTTGTCAGTTTGCGGAACGTTGTCGTCAGTCTCCTGACGGTGAGCAACTAGGTTTCCAACTCCCCCAAGCGGGTTACTTGCAAAATAGGTGTAGCCACTGCCTATTAGGGCCAAGAGCAAAAGCGAAAAGAACAGCTTTGCCGCGCCAACTCCTCCTAGAAAAGTTAAAACCGAATGCAAGGCATAAATCGGGTTTCGTTCAATTGATCGCCATGCACGGGTCACCAGGGGCGTCCGTCGAGCGTGAATAGACTTCCCATTCAAGTATCGCTCGAGGTCAGCTTGCAAATCACCTGCGGTCTGATATCGATGGGGAGCCTCCTTTTCCAAGCACTTAAGGCAAATCGTCTCCAAATCACATGGGATATTTTTTTGAATTGAACGGAGACGAGGCGGTGTTCGATGTAGGATTTCGCTCATCAATACCGCACCAGCACCCTGAAACGGGAGACGACGTGCAAGCAGCTGATACAGAATCACGCCTAAGGAATACACGTCGCTTCGAGCATCCGCTTGGTGGCCTTCACCGCGCGCTTGCTCCGGTGACATGTAGGCAGGTGTGCCAAGCACTTGGCCATCCAGCGTCATAGTAACCTCACCCGATTTTCGCTTGGCCAGGCCAAAATCGGCTACGTGGGGTGTACCACGCTCGTCGATAAGAATGTTGCCTGGTTTCAGATCGCGATGAATCACGCCTCGCTCATGGGCATGATGAAGGGCTCCTGCAACTTTGGCGAGTAGCTCAGCCGACTCACGAGGAATAAGCGGGTGGGTTTGCACCAGATCGGCAAGAGTGCAGCCTTTGATGAACTCACTAACGATGTAGATCGAGTCGTCGCTACGGCCCACCTCGTATATGCCGACGATGTTCGGGTGCCGTAATTGGGCCGACGCACGTGCCTCACGGAAGAATTGCTCCACTTCGAACGGAGAAAGCTGCCCCTTCCTTGGGATCTTCACAGCCACCGTTCGGTCCAACTCGTTATCCCTTGCCTTCCACACCGTCCCGAACGATCCACTTCCGAGTTGTTCGATCAGATCGAAATGACCAATTGAAATCTTCTCCCGCGCCAATCGGGTCTCGTTAACTGTTGAAATGAGGCTAAATTCGCTGCCGCATATGCCGCACAATATGCCCCCGATCTGGCAGTCAGCAGCTACGTCAATCCTACTATTGCAATGCGGACACCGAACGTGCAGCTGGCGCAATGGTTTGACGGGGGGCTCTTCTGTGCTACCCTCCAGGCCTATAGTTGGGAGAAGACCGGGCGTTGGGATTCGGGTCGCGTAGGGGTCGCCGGGCTGGTCGGAATGGCCAATTAATTCAACAGGATCGACGGAATCTGAACCGAGACGCTTCGAAAGCAGCTCACGCAAATGGGGAAAGCGGTGATAGTACTCCGCTGCATCCGTGCGATGGCCAAGTTCGCGACGGATCTGCAATTCGCTCGCGATGAGCGCCACGGTCGCGTTGGAATCGGCAGCGATTTCCGGATATTGCGCAAGGTAAACTCCGAGCGTATGGGGGACACCTTGGCTCCATGACGAGCGTTGGTCAGCAATCAACTGCGCAACCAGCGCGCGAAGATCGATTTGTTCGGCCATGATCTACCCCTGCTGCGACCCGGCGGGAGTCGAAAACGCACCCAATTGCAGGAACTGCATACGGGCCAGTAACTCGGACCGGCCGAGCGGGCGTCCGAGCAGGATTGTAATGGAACCGTACGGTTCCTCCAACAATTTTCTAGGCAAGCGGACAGCTCTAGTGCTGTGACGGCATCGAACCACTGGCCGGTGAAGCCCATCTGCGGTGAGAAGGGAACGGCGCCGCCTTGGGGATTCGTTTCTGATCGGCGGTTGCCGAAGGCGTCGTAGACGAAGTGGTTAACAATTTGGCCGCTGTTGTTGACCAAATCGCGGACGGTGTCGGTCAGCGACGCATAGACCGTGCTCCCGTTCTGGTCGAAGAGCACGTCGCCAGTGCTCGGGTCGATCAGGTAGTAGTGCGACTCGCCGGCAACCGAGCTGCGCGGACAAGCTAAGGCTTGAACTCCAACGCGAGCTGGTCCGTCGCGTGTTGTGAGCTGGTCAAAGCGTATCCGTGCCCATCATTTTCTCTTCCACCTGATCGGCCTGCCAGGCGACGGCCGAAAGCACTTGCGTCACGCCGATGACGTTCAGCATGTCGACGAGTTGGTTGGCTTGGATCATGACCATTTCGGTTTCGCCCACCTTTTGCACCGCAAAGGCGCCGTGGACCATTTTGGTGTTATAGCGCAGTAGCGTCAGCGCGGTTTGCTCGTTCACCGGGCCGCACGACGACTGGTAGGCGACAATCGGGTGCCCTTGCGGATCCTTCTGGTCATAGCGAACGGTGACGACCTGCTTGCGCAGTCCGCCGATCGGCACCGTCACCTGCCAGGCATCGCCTTGCTCCTCGACCGCATAGCCGGAGCTTTCGCACACCTGCCGCACGACGGTCTTCGGGTCCGTGGTCGTGCGGGCGAGCTCCGAGAAGTCCAATCCTAACCCGCCGCTTGCGGCGACCGGTGCGCCGGCCGAAGGTGTGGCGCTAGTTCGGGGCGGTACCGCGGGCGCCGCTCCAGCCGCTCCGCCAGCCGTCATGGCCTCGCGGAGCATCTGCGGCATCATCATGCCGAAGCCCGCGCCAAAACCCATTCCCATCGCCCCCGCATCGCCGCCGCCGCGCTCGGCGAGGTTGGCCATGCTACGGGCCGCCTGGAACTTCATGAAGGCATTGAGATCGCCGACAACACCCATCGAGCTCCGCGCGTCGATCGCCTTCTGCACCTCTTCGGGGGGCGTGATGGCGTTGACAAACAGGTCGACGAGCTCGAGTCCATACTTGGCGAACTCTTCGGCAACTTTGGCCCGCGTGCCCGAGGCGATCGCTTCGTAGCGTGACGGCAGCTCGAGCAGGCTGAGGCCGGCCTGGCCCAGCATATCGGTGAGCCGCGAAACGATGAGATCCTTCTGGAAGCTCGTGACCTCGTCGGTCGTGTACTTGCCTTGCGTGCCGACGAGCGTGTTGATCAACAGAGCACTGTCGGCCACGCGAAAGGAGTATTTTCCGAACGAGCGCAGGCGGACCATGCCAAAGTCGCGGTCGCGAAACGTGATCGCCTGCCGCGTGCCCCACTTCTGATCGAGAAACGTCTGTTTACCGATGAAGTACACCGACGCCTGGAACGGCGACTTTTCCCAGGGGATGGTCAAGAGCCGCGTGAGGATCGGCACATTGGCCGTCGTCAGCGTGTGGCGGCCCGGACCGAACTGGTCCATGGCCTTGCCGTCGCGAAAGAAGACCGCCTCCTGGTTTTGCTGCACGATGAGCTGCGCGCCGAGCTTGATGTCGGCCGAGCCCTCCGGCGGCTCGCGATGCACCAGCGAACGGTTCGCCTCGTCGAAGAACTGGATGACTTCAAGTCGGATGGCCATGGCTCGCTCCGCGATTTTTTGGAATGCAGCCGCAGGGCGCTAGCCCACGGTTTCTTGCGAACCGGACGCTAGCGCGTGCCGGCTGATTTTTCTGGGAACGCTATTCTAACCCCTTGAGCAAATCCTCGCGGCGGTCCCACGCACGCTCGGCCTCATCGAGCTCATTCGATACGCTGTCGAGCAGCGTCGCCGCGTCGCTCTCGGCCGGCAATGACTTTAGCTTTTCGACGCTAGAGGCTATATTTTCGATGCGCTCCATCAGGATCACGTCATACTCGTAGACGCGGTCGAGTTGCGCCTCGTCCACGCGGACCAGATCAAACACGGCGCTGTACCCGTGCATCGCGCCACGAATGCGGCCGATCAGCATATCGATCCGCCCGCGTAGCCGGTCGTATTGCGGGAGCTGCGCGATCTGACCGCGGTCCGCAAGCGCCCTCGTGTGTTCGTCCAGGGCCCGCTTGCTGCGCTGCAGCCGGTCGGCCAGCCATTCGCGCGCCAAGGCATCACTCGCGCGGCGATTCTCTTTGTCAAGATACCCGCGGAAACCGGGCAGCTTGTGCACGAGCGTCTCCAACCAATTCCGCTCGCGTAAGTGATCACGTGGCTCAGGCATGGCGTCCTCAGAATGGGGAGGGACGAGCTGTAGGGAATTGTCCCCGACGAGACTATTCGACAATCCAGAGAGAATCTTGGCATATCAACAGTCTCTGTGCTTCGCCATCTTACCACGGCGCCGCTACCTCACAAGTAATTGACGTGGTTTGGCTGATGTCGGTTTGCTATATTCCCCGACCTCATCTCCGTCGTTCGAAACAGTTCCGCCGCTGTTCACCCACTGGTCTGGCGTCCGGCTATGCGAAATCCCCGCGCCTCGTGGTCATTGCTTGCGCTGTTTGTGTCTGCGCTTTGCTTCGGCTGCGCAAGCACAGAAGAAATGGCCACGTGGTGGCCCTGGCACGAACCCGATCAGACCGCCGACCTGGCCAAATATGGCCCGATTTCGCGGCAGAAGATCGAGCAGCTTGAAGAGCTACGCGAAGTTGCGACACCTCCGGCCGATCTGCACAGCTCGCTCGCCGAGCGGCTCCGCCATGAAAGTGATCCGATGGTGCGGTTGGAAGTGGTCCGAACGCTTGCCGCGTTTCCGTCCGATCAATCACGGATGATCATTGCCGCGGCGCTGCAAGATCCGGACGTCGACGTCCGCGTGACCGCCTGCCAGGCCTTAGGCAAGCTGGGTGGCGCAGACTCAAGCCGCCGGCTGGGACAAGCGCTGGCCAGCGACACTTCCGTCGATGTCCGCATTGCGGCCACCAAAGCACTCGGTGAAATGCACGACCCCCAGGCGGTCCCGCTGTTGGCCGTGGCGCTGGAAGACCCGGATCCGGCTTTGCAATTCAGCGGCGTCGAAGCGATGCGGCTGGCCACGGGCAAGGACCTGGGCAACGACGTCAACCGTTGGCGTCAGTTTGCCAGGAACCCGGATCCCAACGCGGCCGAAGAACGGCTGGCCGATAAGGTTCGCCGCGCATTCTGATTTGGAGGGCAGAGGAGTGGAGAGTTGTGAGTTGTGAGTGGTGAGTGGTAAGCGCTCAATCCGTCACTACCCCTCATCCCTCATCCTTCACCCCTCACTGCACGCGCTACTCCTTACTTCTTACCAAGCGCAACGTCCGGACTATTGCGCTAAACGGTTTCCATCCGGATGGTCCGTGTAGCCGTGCTGCGCAGTCGCCCGACTTGCATTCTGCGGTCGAACCTCGTGCTCTCGTTTGGACTCGGGTAATCGCGCGTCCGATATAGCTAGTCGGACGACACCGCGCAGTCTCGAAGGAGTTCCCACGTGGCATGGCATCTTGGATGGCTTGGCGGCCTGTTGATCGGCACATCGCTACTCGTAGGTTCGACCGTCGCGGTCGATTCGCGCGCGACTTCTCCTCCGCGTCGGCTGGCTGAGCACAATTTGCTAACAGCCAAGCCAATCCCCACGCTCGACGAGATCGAAGCGCTAGAACAAACCGCTGCGACGCTCACTCCCGAACTGATCGCGCTGCGGGATAAAATCCGTAGTGTCCTCACACATTATCAGACCCGGCAGCTCAATTCACGCGACCACACACCGTGGGAGGTGATGCACGCGTTCGTGGCCTTTAACCGAGAGACTCAGATCCGCCGCGACGGGCCAAACGGACCGGCAGTGAATGCCATCGGCTGGATGCTCGAGGGGGGCCGCTTCCGTGGCCAGCAGATGCTCACCGTGCAGCGCGGTCGACCGCATGCGGAAGAGGGAGTCGGCGTGCAGGGACATCCCGCGCAACTGCTGGCCATCCTTGCGCAATCGCGCGTGACGTCCGCCACGCCGTTGCGCATGGGCGGCAAGGACTTTACGCTCCAGGATCTGATCGACGAAGAAATGCTCACCTGCCGCGCGCAGAGTGAGCTGACGTTCAAGCTAATCTCGCTGTCGCATTACCTGCCCAGCGACGCCGCTTGGCGCAGCCGAGACGGCCAGGCCTGGTCGATTCCGCGGCTGATCAATGCGGAAATCAAAGCGCCCGTCCGCGGCGCCGCCTGCGGTGGTACGCACCGGCTGTTCGGCATTACCTACGCCTACCAAATGCGAGAGCAGGAAGGAGGACTGCTCAACGGAGAATTCGCGCGTGCCAGGCAGTACATCGAATCGTACCAGCGCTACGCCTGGACGCTGCAAAACCCCGACGGCAGCTTCAGCACGGAGTGGTTCGCGCGCCGTGGCAATCGGCCCGACCTTGAACGCAAGCTGCAAACCACGGGGCACATTCTGGAATGGCTCGTCCTGTCGCTTACGGATGAGCAGTTGCGCGATGCGAAGACCGTCAACTCGGTGGACTTCCTCGCCTCGTCGCTGGCCGCGGAGCCGAATCGACCCTGGAGCATCGGTCCGCTGGGGCATGCGCTGCACGCGCTTGTGATGTACGACGAGCGCGTCTTCGGCAACCGACCCGCCCCGCCCGCCAACTCACTGGCGGCCGAGGCGCGATAACTCGACGCGCTCTATTGCGGCGGCTGGAGAGATGGGCACGGCATCGCTTACTGAGTCGTCGCCTCCGACGCCCGTATCGCGTCTGCGCGTCCGCGGGCGATGTTGACGCGCGAGACCAGGAGCCAGCCGATAATGAGCTGGGCGAGCAAGCTGAGGATCGCCAATCGGGCGCTGCCGGTGAGGTGGATCACCAGGCCGAAGGTGAACGGACCGATGAAGCTGGTGGCTTTGCTGGAGAGGTTGTAGAAGCCGAAGAATTCGGCAGTGCGATTGGCGGGTGTCATCACACCCATAATCGAGCGGCTCACAGACTGGATGCCACCCATCACCAGCGCCACGACCGCGCCCATGATCCAGAACTCGTTTTCGGTGGTCACCCACCAGGAGAACGACAGCAAGGCGACCCACACGGCGAGGCAGAGATAGAGTGCTTGTTTTTGGCCAATCTTGTCGGCCAGCCAGCCGACGGCTAGTGCACCGGGCATGGAGACGAACTGGATCATCAAGATGACCGGAATCAGTTGCCTAACATTGAGGCCGATCTCCTTTTCAGCAAACGCCGAGGATTGCGTGAGGACGGTCTGCACGGCGTCGTTGTAGAAGAGGAAGCCGATCAGGAACCAGGCCAACGACTGAAACTGTCGTATGTGGCCAAGCGTAGTCGCTACTTCCCCGACGGCTTGATGAGCGGCGGCGCGGAAGCCTACCGCACTCGATCGCGGCCGTCCGCGGTCGCGCAAAATCCAGATGGCCGGCATCGAAAAGAGCGCCCACCAACAGCCCATCAACACCAAACTGGCCCTCATTCGGGCACTGAGGCTATCGAGGCCAAGTCGATCACCTGCTGTCATCAATCCAAGTGCCATGGCCAGGACGACTCCGCCGCCGATGTAACCGGCTGCAAAGCCCCAGGACGAGACCCGGTTCATCGTGATTTCGTCGGCGATCTCCGGCAAAAACGAGTTGTAGAACCCGAATGAGAGCTCGAAGCAGAAACTTGCCAAGACGAAGCACCCCAGTACTAACCAAGGACTGTGGGGCGAGATCAAGCCGATGGTCGTTCCGAGCAACGCCCCCGCGAGGGCTGTGCTGCGAAACCAGAGGCGTTTATTTGCGCGCGCGTCGGCCAATGCTCCGACGATCGGCGAAAGGATGGCGGCGACCAGCATGGAGAGGCCAATGCCCCAGGCATAGACTACGGGACCTTGAACCACCGTTTCGCCGAGGTAGACGACCGGAAAAGCCGCATCCTTGTGCTCCGGCGATGGAAACAACGTTGAAATGTAGAAGTACAAAACGGTGATCAGCAGCGTCGAATAGGCGCTATTGGCCCAATCGTACATCGCCCAGGCGACAATCTCCCGCCGGGTTCCGCGACCAGTGGCAGTGGCGGCAGTCGCGCCGGTGGGGACGGGATGCGCCCGGCCTTCACGGCTGGATTGCGGCGTGTCGTCGAGGTTCGGGTCGTTCGGCACGGCGGCGCGGCTTGAACAGAACAGATTGAAGGAACGGCGGCCGCATTATCCGGAAGGGAAGAGAATCGAACAAGACG
Organism: Pirellulales bacterium; assembly: GCA_040901795.1. Taxonomy (GTDB): domain Bacteria; phylum Planctomycetota; class Planctomycetia; order Pirellulales; family JALHPA01; genus JBBDYH01. The sequence goes on along the minus strand of JBBDYH010000167.1, from coordinate 192,051 downwards.
AACCACAGCTCACCGCGACAACGACAGGCGTTCACGAGCGATCGGCGCCGGACGACATGTTGCGGACGCCGCCTTCTCGTGAATCATGCAGCCCTCACATTTCTCGCGACTCCTTCAATACTTGCTCAAGCTTGCCGAGGACGCCGAGCTCCTTTGCCCAGTGCCGCAGATATTCTTCGTCAAGCTGTCCCTGCGTGAACAGCACGTCCTTCGCGTCCAAGTAGTCGCGCGGACGCGAAGCGATGAGTTTCAAAAGAAGTAGGTGCTCCGGGCTGACCAACCAGTATTCATGGTCTTCCGCAACATCGCGCCGCCGCCGATTGAGCAGCGAATGCTGAAACAGTGACTCGCACAGGAAAATGTCTACATCGATTGGATACCCGCCGATGTACCGCTTGCACTTGACCAACGGCATGCCTGCGACCGAATCTTTCCCACCGCGCCTATAGACTTCATCGACTGCGTAGCCGCGGTCTTCAATCTCGCGAAACAACGATTGCAGGGTCTCGTCGCTGCATAGAACGATAATATCGACGTCCTGAGTGCTGCGTGGGATTCCATAGACGCGAACTGCGAATCCACCCATGATCGCATAAGGTAGGTTCAGCGTCTCCAGCGCCTGCACAAAGTCGTACAGCGTTTCAGCGATTTCCTTCATCCGTAACCCGCGTGCGTGCGATGGCGGTCAGCATATTGCGATTCCGTTCGTCGTTTTCACGGCGGATCAGCTCGAATTTGCGATTGATCTGCTCCGGCGTGCCCTTCAAAAGAAACACGCTCGCTTCGCGGTTCATTTCGAGCGTCAACTTGAGGCGCTCGGCGTTGCTCATGCGGCGGTAGGCGTCGAGTGCTTCGCGGCTTAACATGACGATATGCCTCAATGTCGGGTGGGCTTGCAGACCCTTTCCCAAGTATACTCTGCCCCCCAGTGGGGCGTCCTTACCGGCTCACCAACTTTACAGCTCATACACAATCCGCCCATGATGCTGGGCGCGGCTGATCCGGTCCATCGCATAGAGACCCGCCAGAACGAATTCGACGCAGGCGGCTCGCATGGCGGGGTCGCTGGCGGCATTGACCTCGAAGGCCTTGTCCCAGACCGGCGGCACGCGCTTGAGCCGCTCGGCGTAATGGCCGGAGGGCAACATGTCGCCGACTTCGATCTTCACGCCTTCGGAGAAGATCTGTGCGATCTGCTCCAGGCCGTGCTTTTCGACGTACTCCGCAAACACCTTGCCGATCGCCTCGGCCACCAGCGCGTCGAGCACCTGCCGCTCGTTCATCTGATGGCTGCCCATCAGGTCGAGCTCGAGTTTGCCGAGCGATGACGAGTAGATGTGCCCCAAGTCGCTGACGCGCGGGACCGCCGGTGTTTCGCCGAGCCGTACTGAGCGCTGTCGTGCGCTGGCCACCAGCGTGCGATAGTTGGCAATGCTGAAGCGTGCGCTGACGCCGGATTGATGATCGATGTACTTGCTCTTGCGCGCGGCGATCGTGATCTGCTCGATGATCTCCTTCATGAAGTAGGGGACGCGGACAGGAAAGTCGCCGTCAAGCGCGATGTCGGACTCCTGGTCCATGATCTGGATGCCCAGCTCGCGCTCGCGGGGGTAGTGGGTATGAATTACCGAACCGATGCGGTCCTTGAGCTGTGGAATGACCTTGCCGGAGCGGTTGTAGGTGGCGGGGTTGGCGCTAAAGAGAATCAGCACGTCGATGTCGAACTTGATCGGGTAACCGCGGATCTGCACATCGCGCTCTTCGAGAATGTTGAACAGGCCGACCTGCACCAGCTCGTCGAGCTCGGGCAGCTCATTCATCGCGAAGATTCCGCGGTGCATGCGGGGGATGAGTCCGAAGTGCAGCGCCTCTTCAGTGGACATGCTCGTGCCGCCGGCGAGCTTGGCAGGATCAATCTCGCCGATGATGTCGGCGAATTTTGTACCTGGTGAGAGTCGCTCTGCATAGCGATCCTCGCGCCGCCACCAGCCGATCGGCACGTTGGCCTCGGCGTGCGAGGCGACGAAGCGACGGCAGATGCTGCTGATCGGACGGTACGGATCGTCGTGGAGCGGGGCTTCCGCGATGTCAATGTACGGGATCTCGGCATCGAGAAACCGCACCAACAGTCGCATCAGCCTGCTCTTGGCTTGACCCTTCTCGCCCAGGAATAGCATGTCGTGCTTAGCCAACAGCGCGATGTTGATCTCCGGAATCACAGTGTCGTCGTAGCCGACAATGCCGGGAAATAGCTCCTCCCCTTCGCGCAGCATGCGGAGGAAGTTGTCGTGGATTTCCTGTTTAACCGTTTTCGACTGCCAACCACTGGCGCGAAGGTCGCGGAGGGTTGTCGGCTTCTGATGTGATTGGTTCATCCAATCGATTATAGTGCGAGTCCGTGAGCCGCCAACCATACGCGTCATTTCAAGTGACGGAGAAAGGCGGCCGGCGTCACAATTCTGGTAAGGCCGATGCGCTTCAAGGACAAGAGATGGCGACGATCACGACATTTGACTTGAGCACTGCAACGATCATCGTTTTCGTCCGCGAACCTCGTCAATTGCGTCGCGAATCTCTCGTTCAATAACTCGCGCCGGAACCCCCTTGTTCCGTTCCTGGCTGCGCCGCATCAGCTCGCGCGCTCGATCGATGAGGCATTGTTTCTCGGCATCACTGAGTTGGTGTGACGGAATCACCTTGCAAAGTACTTTACCAGCGGCCTCGATCTCCACTCCATCGAGGTCGATCGGGAGCTTTTTGAAGAATTCGCGGACGCTACGGCTGGCTGAATCGAGACTTACCCGGTGCATCGCTTATTTGCTGTTGAAAAGAAGAGCCTACCCCGACCTCCGGCCAGGCTAACCTATTGTATCTTGGCGAAGATCGGTAGGGAGCGCTCAGCCTTGATCCGCCGCCTTGAACAAATTCAGCGTAATATGTGCCTGCCCCTGATGATGCGCCTCGTGCCAGCCGATCACGCTCAGCACGGTCCGCACCGTCCAGTTGCGCTGCTTGAGCGCCTCGGGGATTTCCTCAAGCCGGCTGTCGTCGTATTCGGCCAGCGTGGCGAGTAATTGCGCGCGGCTCTCGGAGAGGACTCGGCGTATCGTTTCCCCCGTAGGCACATCTTCGTCCGGCGTGCTTCCGCCGCGAAAGCGCGGCCACAGATCCGCAAACTTGCCCGGCTTCTGCGCCAGCCGCTCGCTGGCGAAGACATCTTCAGTGACGGCGATGTGCATCAGTTGCCAGCCGATATGAGCACGTTCCGGTCCCGGCCTCCAGGCAAGCGCCGCTTGTGGGTTGGGCAGCTTTTCGACGTTGATGAGCAAATCCAGCGTTCGGCCCCGATTAAATTCATAACTCTTCGTGAAGTGGTCCACAGCGGTTGGCATGGCAATTCCTTAGATGCGAGTGAAGTGGCATGGTTTTTGTTCCGTTGGGAACGGCATACATTGTTGGACGCTTGTCCAAGTCCTGCAAGCTGCCCTAGCCATTGCCCCCGCCAGTCGGTTTAATCGAGATCGAAATACTAGGTTGGGGCTAAAACGGAGGATTACGCCGACCGCCATGACACCGCACGAAACGATTGCCACGGACCGGGCACGAAAAACTTCCTCTTCAGACGGCAACGGTCAAGCGCACTCGCTCGCCGCGACTGCCCTGCCGATATCGTCGCAAGCCATTGCCGCTGCCTCGGCGCCCCTGAGCGATGCCGGCACTCCCTGGTATAAGACGGCGGTCATTTACCAGCTTCATGTGCGTGCATTCTTCGACAGCACCGGCGATGGCATTGGCGATTTCCCCGGACTGACGCAGAAGCTGGATTACCTTCAGGAATTGGGGGTTACCGCTCTGTGGGTTCAACCGTTTTATCCCTCGCCGCTCAAGGACGATGGCTATGACATCGCCGACTATGCGGACGTGAATCCCGCTTACGGCACTCTGAAGGACTTTCGGCTGTTCCTGCGCGAGGCGCATCGCCGCGGCCTGAAGGTCATCACGGAACTGGTCCTTAACCACACCTCCGATCAGCACCCTTGGTTTCAACGTGCGCGTCGTTCCAAACCGGGTACCTGGCAGCGGGATTTCTACGTCTGGAGCGACACGGCGGACCGGTACGCCGACGCTCGAATCATTTTCAAAGACTTCGAGCTTTCCAACTGGACCTGGGACCATGTCGCTCAATCGTATTTCTGGCATCGCTTTTACTCGCATCAGCCTGATCTGAATTTCGAGAATCCCAAAGTTCAGCAGGCCCTGCTGCAGATGGTCGATTACTGGCTGAAGATGGGCGTGGATGGCTTGCGGCTCGACGCGGTGCCTTATTTGTATGAGCGTGAAGGCACAAACTGCGAGAACCTGACCGAAACGCACGAGTTCTTGAAAACCCTGCGGGCTCACATCGACGCCAACTTCAGCGAACGGATGCTGTTGGCCGAAGCGAACCAGTGGCCGGAAGACGCGGTGGCTTACTTCGGCGACGGCGACGAGTGCCATGCGGCCTTTCATTTCCCGGTGATGCCCCGGTTGTACATGGGCGTGCAGATGGAGGACCGCTTCCCCGTGGTCGACATTCTGCAGCAAACGCCCAACATTCCGGCGACCTGCCAGTGGTTCACGTTCCTCCGCAACCACGATGAGTTGACTCTCGAAATGGTCACCGACGAGGAACGCGATTACATGTACCGCACCTACGCCACCGATCGGCAGGCGCGGATCAACCTGGGCATTCGCCGCCGGCTGGCGCCTCTGTTGGGTAACAATCGCCGCAAAATCGAGTTGCTCAACGGTCTGTTGTTCTCACTTCCTGGCACACCGGTGATCTATTACGGCGACGAAATTGGAATGGGAGACAACTTTTACCTCGGCGACCGCAACGGAGTGCGGACGCCGATGCAGTGGAGTTCTGATCGCAACGCCGGCTTTTCGCGCGCCAACCCACAGCGGTTGTACCTGCCTTTGGTCGTCGATCCGGAGTACATGTACGAGGCCATCAACGTCGAAACGCAGCGCAACAACCCGCAGTCGCTGTGGTGGTGGATGAAGCGGCTGATCGCTCTACGCCACAAATACGCGGCGTTTGGCCGTGGCGAGTTGGAGATGCTCACGCCGGACAACCTGAAAGTACTGGCATTCTTGCGCCGCGATCCCGAGGCGAACGTGATGGTGGTGGCTAACCTTTCACGCTTCTCGCAGTACGTGGAGCTGGACCTATCGGCGTTCGAAGGCCATCGACCGATTGAGCTGTTCGGACAAACCAAGTTTCCGCCGATTGGGCGCTTGCCCTATATGCTCACGTTAGGCCCGCATGCGTTCTACTGGTTTGCGTTGCGCCCCCCCCATCAAGAGGCCGCGGCGCCGGTCAGTCCAACCCGCGGCGGGACTGTCACGGTGCGGGAATCGTGGGAGGAAGTCTTTCGCAGCAGCCACCGCGCGCACCTCGAGCAAAACTTCGCACGTTGGCTAGGCTCGCGGCGCTGGTTCGCGGCGAAGGCGCGCGACATTCAGCACGTACGACTGCTCGACACGGTGCCGGTTGGCAAGAATCTGAAGCAACCCCGCCACATGCTGGTGCTGTTGCGCGTCGAGTTTACGCAGGGCGAAGGGGAAAACTATGCAATTCCGCTGGCCTTCGCGGCCGGTGACGAAGCAAAGGCAATCGCCGAACAAGCCAACGACGCCGTGTTTTTGCGGGTCCACGTCCGTCAACCCAAGCAAGAGGGACTTCTGTTTGACGCCATGCAAGATCAGACCTTCCCGCGGGACATGCTCGACATGGTCTTGCAACGTCGCCAGGCCAAGGGTGGGACGGGCGAAGTTGTGCCCTTGGTAACCAAGGCGGCGCAACTTCTGCGCGGTGTTTCGGCGGACCAGCTTGCGCCAGCCTTCACAGGCGCCGATCAGAGCAACAGCTCTGTGATTTTCGGCGATCGCGCGGTGATGAAGCTGTTCCGCCGGCTCGAGGTTGGAATCAATCCGGAACTGGAGCTCGGCCGTTTTCTTACGGAACGGAGTTGTTATCGCAACACGCCGCAGTTACTGGGAGCGTTGGAGTTCCATCGCGGTCCCGATGAAGAACCGATCACTTTGGGAGTGCTGCATGAATTCATTCCCAATTCGAATTTGGGCTGGAAACATGCTCTGGACCACATTGGACGTTTCTTTGAGCAAGCTCTTACCGAACGGGAACAGCGCGGCGACCTGGCCAGCTTGATGCCCTCCGGTCCTCTGCTCGCTCTAACGACGTACGAACTGTCGCCGGTTGTCGAGGAGCTTGTCGGAGCGTACCTGCAAGCGGCGGAGCTGCTCGGCCAGCGGACCGCCGAGATGCACCGGGCCTTGGTCGAGTGCCAGGACGATCCGGCCTTCACACCCGAGCCGTTCAGCCAACTCTATCAACGCTCAATGTACCAATCGATTCGCAAGCAGATTCTGCAAACGATGGATTTGCTGCGGCAGCAACGCCAACACTTGCCCGAAAGTAGCCGCGCGATAGCCGAACAGGTTTTGAGTCGGCAGAAACTACTACTGGATGGCGTCAAGGCGATCACCGGCCGAAAGCTCGACGCCCTGCGCATTCGCTGCCATGGCGATTACCATCTGGGACAAGTGCTGTTTACCGGCAAGGATTTCGTCATCCTCGACTTTGAAGGCGAACCGACGCGTTCGCTGGCCGAGCGCCGGCTGAAGCGATCACCCATGTTCGATGTGGCTGGGATGATCCGCTCATTCCATTACTGCTCACGCGTTGGGCAAGCGAACGTCGTCAAACGTGGGCTCGGCAATCCTGAGGATGCGCCGGCGTTGCGCGCCGCCGCACAACTGTGGTATTTGGCCGTCAGTGGAACGTACTTGCGGTCGTATCTGGATTCGGGTACGAAGTCGAGCTTCTTGCCCGCCGCAACTGACGACATCCAGCGACTGTTGCAGGTGTATTTGCTCGAGAAGGCCTGCTATGAACTGCGCTACGAGCTCAATAACCGTCCCGATTGGGTCGAAGTGCCCATGCAGGGGATTCTGGAACTGGGCGCGTGAGAGGCGAAGAAATCCAGCAAGCTGGGGGCCGGCCTGGTCCACCCTGAGAGTCAAGCTAAGTCCGGCGCCGGGTAGAACGTCTTCGCTTAAATCGCCGCTGGCAGAAATGAACGCAAAGTGAGCCGGACGAATCGGTCACACCTGTGTCGCTCAACACTAATAGAGCAATTGCAACTAGTGGACTGCTGCCAATAGACGGCTGGCGGGTCGACTGCCGATTGCCTGCTTGCCGTTCTCTTGCAAAGCTCGTCGCTCAAGCTGCTTGCGCTGCCAGATCTCTTCCCGATCGACCGACACATGGCCGGGCGCTTCGATGGCCAACCTGACTCGGCCCCCGGAGATCTCTAAGACCTGAACGCGGATGTTGTCACCGATTACAATCGTCTCGGACTGCCGGCGGGAGAGAACGAGCATGATAGGAATCCTTTCACATAAAAGAGAGGTCTTTGTCGCGACACCGCTGCCGCCGTAAGACCATTGACCCGAATACAACGGGCCAACTCCAAGTCCCTTGGCTGCGAGGTCACACAGGACCAGCAAAGAACATACCCCAGTGAATTGATAGCCTACAGTCCGAGCAACGGTGGTTCGTTCTAAACAGCTTAGAGCGAGAGATTTAGGAAAAGGCATCCCGTCTTGAATGTACACCAGCAATGTGGAAAACCGACAAGCGTGCCAATTAAGCGGGTGGTTCAAGAACGATCAACGAGCATGCTGGATTGCCACATAGACGAATGCTTATTGATCGCTTTCCGACCATCCCCCTTCAAGATTAAATGTACATCAATCTCAGAATTGGTTTGGTGGGGCGACTCCCAGTGCGGCCGCGGGGGGCTCGCTTGCTACGGCGGAACATGGGTTGCCGGTGTGGACGGCCGCCTGAGACCGCTCTATTCCTTCCGTGCGAATGGCGGCAACTAGGGACGCTTCCAAGGCAGTTCTCGCCAGGCTGAACAGGGAGCCGAGTAAGGATTCCCCCAACTTGGGCTTCGTTCCGACCGCCGCCGAGTTATACGGCGCCTTGGCCGCTTCTCGGACGAGCCGTTGTCGAGCGGCCTCTTCACCTTCGGTCTCGGCGCCGTCGCCACTGCTGCTCTTGGCAATCGTCGCCAGAGTGAAACCGGTGGCCGCAGCCACACCGACCGTGAGCCACGGATAGTGATGTGCCCAGAGCTTGACGTCGCCTGCCTTGGCAAAGTTCGTCTTGAGCTCAGCGAGCGCATTGCTCATCGCCGTCTTAGCGAGCTGCGCCTTATGGGCCAGAAACTCAGCCTCGGTAAGTTTGCTGTATCTGTTGCGCTCGTTCGGTTGCGGAGTGGCCGAAGCGCTCCCGTTGCTGTTGCTGTCGGCGTTCATATTTTCCGATGGTCCTTTCGCGAGCTTTTCGATTCATCGACCGGATGACAACCCATCCCGAGAAAATCAGCACAAGGAATATCGCGGCGCCCGTCGTCAACTCACCGAGCCAGAGTTGATCTCCCAACAGGCGGCCCAGACCGTGCGCGATGCCGCTCAGGAGATACACAACGGCCACGATGATCACCGTGACGCCTGCCAAGGCGGCCACAATCCCGGCGATCGCCTTCCAGATCAGGCTCCGGACGGTGGCCCGCAGTATGTCCTTGCGGGCTTCCACATAGAAATTGGCGTACTCAACGACTTCACGAACCTGCTTGAATATCCCGTCGAACGGGTGAGGAGGTCCGAAGCCTTTTCTCGCTTCGCCATCTTCCGAACGTTGATCGCTGGGAATGCTTTGCGATTCGGTCTGAGGCGCCTGGCGATCTACCCCGTTTCCAATCATGACCAGGGGTCCTGCTAAAGAGAATGGCAGCCTGTGAAAACTCGTCGAGAAAGAAAAAGGCTACCGGGCGGCGTTTTCGTGGCGGATGATCCGCTTTGAAACACTGCCCGATAGCCCAGGACACCCAAATGAAGTTACTTCCGCATCCAAAGCATGCCGATCAAAAAGCCCAGCCCCGTTGCGACGAGGATGGAACTGATCGGCCTTTCGCGAACCCGATTCTCGAGCGACTGCTCGAGGTCCATCGCACGTTCGCGGCCTTGCTCGTAATAGGTCGACATCGTGTCGCGAACGCCCTCGAATTGCTCTTGCGCCATTTGTTTGGCGGTGGAACCCATGTCTTGCAAACTGGACTTGATGTCGCCCGCTTTTTCTCGCACGCTCTCCATGCCCCCGCGATCGGTGATCGGTCTGGATGAATGAGCCGCCATAAAAACCTCCTTTTGCTGGCCGTATTTCAAATACGCGAATGAAACGAGTTGCCAGGTTCCCTCGCCTTTTCTTGAGCGGAGATTGATGCACTTCCTATGCCGAAAGTGACGATTCGACGGTCGTGCGGCCCCCTACGACGAGGCACTGTTCGGTCGAAACGCCGGCGTGACGGAGCTGCTGCGATGATAGTCCGCCAATTCATCGGCCGTCCGCTCCATCTCGATTCGAAATTGTTGCCAGGCACTTACCACGCCCTCAAAATCGCCGGTCCGCCCAAGCTCCTCGAGCTCGGCGAGCGCCGCCGCGACAGTGGCGGCGCCGATACTGGCCGCCAGGCCCTTCAGGCTGTGCGAAGCGCTGTGCAACATCGGGGCATCGCGCGTGTCGATGGCCGTCTCGACTCGCTGGCGGATCCCGGCAGTATCATCCAGGAAACGATCAACAAGATCTTGATACAACTCCACATCTCCCCCCAGCCGATCGATGGCAGCGTCGATTTCACAACATGGTGTCGTTTCAGCAGCTCGCTTCGCTCCGCTCAGCGAATCGGAGAGGAATTCGAGGTACGCCGCAACGAGCGTGTCGTTGTTGAGCGGGGAGGAAAGGATCCCATCGATGTACGCCGGCCCTAGCGGCGATAACGGCGGCCGATCGGTCAATACGAAAATCGGCGTATAGCGGATGGAAACACGCCCGCTGGCGCTTCTCAAGCTGGCAGCGACTTCCAGCAACGCCAGCGAATCGTGGCCGCCCTCGACGAGCACGAGGTTAACCGGGCGGCTGCGAAGAATCCGCGCGGCGTCATCGCCTCCCTTGGCTTCTGTGACGATGTGACCGGCGGCGACCAACCTCTCTCCTGCGTCTGAGAGCCGTCCATTGCCTGGTCGAATGAAAAGGATCTTCAATTGCCGGCGGCCCGGCGAGGCTGAATTGGTGGAGTTCATTTACAAGATTTTAACTCAACTCGGCGCCTTATAAGAATTTTCAAATCCGTTTGACTTACCCAAGACCTAGGGCGACGGGTCGCTTGGTAAAAACCGACCCATCACTTTGACCCCGAAAAGGCCAAGCTGGACGAGATTCAATCAAAAACACTTCCCTGACAAGACTTACGCGCAAAATCGCAATTCCCATGCCTTGTATTGGCCATATGCCGAACCATCAACAAAGTTGCGGTGATCCAAGGACGTTCTGTCCTCAGGCATCGGACTTGCTAACTCCTGCACCCCCTTCCCCTAAGACAATTCTCTCGCATGGGGCGTTCTATGCCGTCAACGGTGGCTGAGACGCTGGAACTTCACGTCAATCCGTCGATTTGGGCCGAGGAACCGCCCGATAATGAGCGCTTACTGCGGCTGGAATGGTTAGTTACAAACGGCCTGGGCGGGTATGCCTCGGGAACCGTCGCCGGCGTAAGTACGCGGCGCTATCACGGTCTGCTGACCGCGGCGTTGCCGGCGCCGTTTGGTCGGATGGTGATGCTTAACCATCTGCATGAGGAACTTTGGTTTCCTGGCGGCGAAAGTGTCTTGCTGACGGGCGAAGAAACGCCGCACGGGCTCTCTCAGCGACTCTGCCGGCATCTTAAATCCTTCTTTCTGCGCGGCGGTCTACCCGTGTGGCATTACGAGTTGGATGGTTGTCTACTCGAGAAGCAGATCTGGTTTGGCTATCAGACCAATACGGTCCGCGTCGCCTACCGTGCGCTGGAATCGGCGACTCCATTTAAGCTCAGTGTGCGTCCTGCTTTTCGCTGTCGCCATCACGAAGACTCCGTTTCTCAACCGCTCGATAGTCCGTATATGGTGACCTCTCTCGGGGATCGAGTCGAGGTCCATGCTCCGTCGTTGCCGCCGCTGCGCCTGCAAATGGAAGGACGGCGCCGGAGACTGGTGTTGGACGGCGGACACGTGCGGACCGTGCATTATCGCGTTGAAGCAGCACGCGGATATGAATCGAGCGGCCCGCTCTGGTCGCCCGGATTCTTTGAGGCCGATCTGACCGCCGGGGAAGCGGCTACTCTCTTAGCGTCCACGGACGAGTGGGACACGGTGCTGGCGATGACCAGCGAGGAAAGTCTGGCAGCCGAAGAGGAACGACGGGCTCGTCTGATGGCGCAGTCGCCGGAAAGTGATGAAGTCGCCAGGCATCTGGTTTTAGCCGCGGACCAGTTCATTGTCGCTCCCGTTGCGCGAACGGCGGATGTGGCGATGGCCCACGCGGCGGGCGATGAGGCGCGGACTGTGATCGCGGGTTACCATTGGTTCACTGATTGGGGCCGCGACACGATGATCAGTCTCGAGGGTCTGACGCTAGCGACAGGAAGGCATCAGGAAGCGAAGTACATTCTCCGTACCTTCGCGCGCCACGTGCGCGACGGTCTGATTCCAAACCTGTTTCCCGAGGGAGAACGCGAGGGACTCTACCACACTGCCGACGCCACTCTGTGGTTCTTTCATGCGTTGGACCGCTATGTGGCCTGGACCAACGACCGCGAAATCTTGCAACTGTTGATGCCGACTCTGGGAGAGATTGTCGACTCTCACCTTCGCGGAACCCGGTTTGGAATCGGCGTCGACCGAGACGACGGCCTCTTGAGCCAAGGCGCCGAAGGCTATCAGCTCACATGGATGGATGCCAAGGTGGGCGACTGGGTTGTCACGCCTCGCCGCGGAAAAGCGGTTGAGATCAACGCACTCTGGTATAACGCTTTGCGACTGTATTCCACCTGGCTGGCCGAGCTCGGCGAGACTTCCCGCGCCAACGACGTCGATGGCCACGCGCTGCGTGCCGAGCGCTCGTTCAATCAGCGGTTTTGGAATGGGCCGAAGCAATGCCTCTACGACGTTGTGGACGGGCCAACGGGCGACGACGCGAGCATTCGTCCCAATCAGCTTTTTTCGATCGCGCTTCCAAACCCCGTTCTGCAGCAGGCTCGCTGGGAGCCGGTTGTAAAAACGTCGCTGGAAACGCTGCTCACGCCCATGGGATTGCGCTCATTGGCGCCGGGTGAACCGAACTACGTCGCGAAGTATGACGGTGACCTCCGCGCGCGCGACGCAGCGTATCATCAAGGCACCGTTTGGGGCTGGCTAGTGGGCCCGCTTGTGGATGCCTGGATGAAGACCCATCCCGGCGAACGCGACACCGTGCGCGCGTTCCTCGAGGGCTTCGTTGCACACCTCCACGAGGCCTGCGTCGGAAGCATGAGCGAGATTTTCGACGCCGAAGCCCCTTATACACCTCGCGGTTGCGTGTCCCAGGCCTGGAGCGTTGCTGAAGTGCTGCGTTGCTGGAAATTGACCGCCGATACGGCACAGGCCGACTGAGCGGCGGGACCTTTTATTTCGTGATCCCGCTGAAGACCGGCGAGTCGCTGGCAGGAAACGATTCCCACGAGGCTTCATCAACCGGGTTATCCACCACCGCCGGGTCAGGGCGTTCGGCGATCTTTGGCGACCGCCCCGTGATCGAGGGACCGCCTAACAGGCAAACAGCTCCCCGATACGCCAGGCAACTTCCCAAGGACGCCATGACGCCCCCGCTGAAACTGTTTCCCCGTATGCCCGTGGCAACTAAATACATACCGCCGAGCAATTGTGCCCAAGTTTCCGCGCTCGTCGTTCGATGCACGTTTGTCTCATCGCAGGCTGGCGATAATGAGATTGGTCGACCGCAAACGTCTTCTGTTTGAGCATTCATAGCTTTGGCCTCCGAAATAATCAAAAAAGCTCCGCCGGTCGGAACCGGCGGAGCGACCTGCCATTCGCACTGGCAAAGCAGTTGGCACACGAAAATAACGCTGACACGACACTAGTCGCGGCCAATCGCCGCACCGATGCCGGCGCCGATATCTGCTCCGCCGCGGCCGCCCAGAGCGCCTCCAATCGCGCCGCCAATGCCAGCGCCTTCGGCTGCGCCACGATCAAATCCTCGGCCGCCATATCCACGACCATAGCCGCCATAGCCGCCATAGCCGCCATAGCCGCCATACCCACCATATCCGCCGCCATAACCGCCGTAACCGCCACCACGATAGCCGCTATAGTAACGGCCGGGTCGGCCATAGCTGCCACCGTAAAACTGCGAATCGTAGTAACCACCGCCATAGCCACCGCCGCGGTAGCCGGGGCTGCCGTAGTAGATGGTTTGGCTTGGTGTGTACACGGTCGTGCTGGGCACGTACGTCGTCCGCCAGGTTTCATACGGGACCCACGTGTTGCCGGACCAAACTACCCAACTGTTGCTGGGAAGCCAGTACCACCACTGTCCATTGTGATGGCGATAACGCCATTGGTCGCTGCTCGCGCCAATGCGGCCTTCCACGCGGCCCTCGAATCGGTCCCGATCTTCGCGATCGTCCAATCGGCCAGAGGCTGCATCCCGGTCACGGTCGTCGAAGCGATCGGCTTGTCGCTCGATGCGGTCTTCGCGCCGATCGATTCGGTCTTCGCGCCGATCCTCGCGTCGATCGGCCTGGGCATCGATGCGAGCGTCAACATCGGCACGGCCCCGGTCAGCATCCACATCGGCCTGTCCTCGAGCTCCAACATCGCCTTGTACGCCTGGTTGCTGCGCATTGATGCGAGCATCAGCCTCGACTTGTCCGCCTGCTTGCGCGCCTACATCCGCCTGCTGGGCGACCGCCCAACTCGACATGGCAAAAGCCAGGGCGCCTACGGCTGAAAACAGTTTTGCCTTCATCGTCTTCTCCTTTGTATACCCAAAATGCGACCAGTTTCCGCACGATTTGCGCGGTTATCCTGGGAATCTTTGAGCACATCGTGTGCCCTGGAAGTCCACCGGACGCGGTGAAGCGGAAAAGCCACAAACATTAGCGATTTAGGGCCGCATTTCGAGCCGAAGCGTCGTGCCCCGTGTTCGTTTGTTGGCCAGCCAGGCGTGCTCGCCCCACCCGCCCCCTTGGAAGCGTCGATTAAGGGCAGGCAGAGTGAACTTGGCGGTACAGAAAGTGCTCGCCTTCGAACACAAAGCGGCAGTTGGCAGGTAGCCCCGAGGGCGACGAAAAGGCAAAGTAAGCCATGTTCACCGATATCTTTAGACCGAGGCGCAAGCGAAACGGCGCGCGGCTGGACATTCCGGACGCATTAGGCCGCCTTGGCGGACGTGCCGCACCTTGCGAGCTTTGGACCGAGTACGGGACAGCGCGAATCGCGGAGGTGAAGCTGCAGCGACCGTCTCCTTTGGCGACCCGGGTGGTGCAAAAGGCACAAACCTGAGACCCTCGAATAGTCCTACGAACGCGCCAAATTCATCGGCGGTTCCCGTCCAGGGATCGTCCCTAACAACGGGTCTTGTTCCATTTGCTTCAAAGGCGCCCGGAATAGCGACATCGAGCACGGCCTGAGCGAGTGCTTTTCGTCGCACTTCCTCGGGGTATCGATCGTGACCTCGGTGGTGTCGAACAAGAGTTCCCACGGCTCCTCGTCCTCGCTGACGGCTGGAAGTACGAACGGAATCGTGTTGGCATGATCGGCGTTAAATAGCACCAGCATGGAGTTGGCCAGAATCGTCGCGCCGCGTTCGTCAACATCGATCTGGCCGCCGAACAACTGCACGCCAAGACTGCGGACGTGGCCGGCCTTCCAGGCTTCAGCGGTCATTTCCTTGCCCGTCGGGTCAAGCCAGGCGATTTCTGGGGCCTCGTCACCCTGAATTGCCTGCCCGTGGAAGAACCGACGTCGATGAAACACCGGCTCGTTGTGGAAAATTTCAATCACCTGCCGGGTGAAGCGCAGCAGTTGCTGTTGCCGCTCATCGAGCTCCCACTTCAACCAGGAGATCTCATTATCCTGACAGTAGGCGTTATTGTTCCCAAACTGAGTGTTCGCCAGTTCGTCGCCTGCCAAAAGCATTGGCACGCCTTGCGAAAGGATCAGCGTGCTTAACATACTGCGCATTTTCTTGTAACGCAGATCCAGGATCTCTTTTTTGTTCGTAGGACCTTCGACGCCGCAATTCCAACTGATGTTGTCATTGTGGCCGTCGCGATTGTTCTCGCGGTTTTTCTCGTTGTGTTTCTGGTCGTACGAGACCAGATCGTGGAGTGAGAAGCCGTCGTGGCAAGTGACGAAGTTGATGCTGGCATGTGGGCGGCGACCGCTCCACTCATACAGATCACTCGAGCCGGTAAACCGCGTCGCGAATTCGGAGACATGACCCCCGTCGCCTTTCCAGAAGTGCCGTACACAATCGCGGTATTTCCCGTTCCATTCCGACCACAATGAGGGGAAATTGCCAACCTGGTAGCCCCCTTCGCCCAAGTCCCAGGGCTCGGCAATGAGCTTAACTTGGGAAATAATCGGATCTTGCTGGATGATATCGAAGAAAGCGCCCAGCTTGTCGACTTCGTGCAGTTCGCGGGCTAGCGTGCTGGCCAAATCGAAGCGGAGCCCGTCGACGTGCATCTGTGTGATCCAATATCGCAGGCTGTCCATGATGAGCTGCAAAACACGCGGATTCGTCATGTCAAAGGTGTTGCCGCAGCCGGTGTAATCCATGTAGTACCGCGGGTCCGGCGCCAGGCGGTAGTATGCAGCGTTGTCGATCCCGCGCCATGACAGCGTCGGGCCCATCTGGTTCCCCTCGGCCGTGTGGTTGTAAACGACGTCGAGGATCACCTCGATCCCCGCGGCATGGAGGTTTCGCACCATGGTCTTGAACTCGCGGACCTGGTCCCCGGCGGCGACCGTCGAAGCCCAGCGATGCTCCGGCGCGAAGAATCCCAAGGTGTTGTAGCCCCAATAATTGGTCAGTCCGTGATCGGTCAGATGCCGATCATCAAGGTGAAAATGGACAGGGAGCAGCTCGACGGCCGTCACTCCGAGCGTTTTCAGATAGAGAATGGCCGCCTCGGAACCCAAACCCGCGTAGCTGCCGCGAATCTTTTCGGGCACTTCCGGATGGAGTTTGGTAAAGCCCTTCACGTGAAGCTCGTAAATCAGCGTTTTGTTCCAGGGCGTCTGCGGGGGCCGGTCGTCGCCCCACGTAAACGCCTCGTCGACAACCGCCGCCAAGGTCGCGTGCCTGGCGTTGTCGCGCGTGTCGAACGACAAATCCGCGGCCGGGTCCTTGAGCTTATAGCCCCAGCACTCGTCGGCCAGTTTTCCATTGCGACCGATAGCTTTCGCGTAGGGGTCGAAAAGGACCTTATTCGCGTTGAAGCGGTGCCCCTTAGCAGGCTCGTAGGGGCCGTGGACGCGATATCCGTAGATTTGTCCCGGCAGCATGTCCGGGAGGTATCCATGCCAGACCATGTCGGTCTGCTCGGGCAGTTCGACACGCGCGGATTCCTTGGCGGCATCCGCAGAGTCGAATAAACACAGTTCAACCTTGACGCCGTTTTCCGAGTAAATCGCGAAATTGGTCCCGCTCCCATCCCAGGTTGCCCCCAGGGGATACGGCCGACCGGGCCACACGCGAAGGCCGTTCATAAGGACACTCGATTAAAAAGAACTAAGCGGGGGACCGGCTTTTTCCATGGCACAGGCGGATTTCCGCTTTATCGTGCGGCGAATCTGCAATCACGTCAAGGTTCCCGGAGCCTTCGACAACGATTCGTCGCTGGCAAGACGGGGGGCCGAGTGCAACGCGCGGTGACCTGTGCGATTACACCTCTCGCTATCGCTCAGGGAGGACTCGGGTCGCATCGATCAACCGAACCACCCCGGCGACGCGCTGGCAGCAGTTAATGCAGAGTTGCTTGTGATAGAACGATTGATGAGTCCCCTGCAGCGTCACGACACCGTTTTTGGCGGCGATTCTCAGTTTTGACGAGTAAGGCAGGCGTCGGTTCTCAAGAAAAATGGAAATCCGTCGTTGCAACTCACGGTCGGCTGCGGCAGAATCGGCAGCGGTCGAAACGAGAATCACCGGCATTGTGGCGTCCGCCTGGACTAACAAGGTTGTACCCTCCAAATGTGGAGAAGAGAGGAAAGCGGGGGAGGAATTCAAATTGGAACATCCGACGAGCGGGAAGTGACTAGTTAGCAAACTTCGTGCCTGATCCCAACGACATAGCAAGCGCCGCGTGCTAGAGCGCAAAAGTGAAGCCGCGCGGAGCGCAACCAGCCGGCCGTTTAGGGAACGGCGCTGGTCGGAATGCGACCATGATGCTTAACAGGAGCGCGACAAGGGGAGAAGGACTTGTTTTCCGCTATGTTTGCCGGCATAACGTGCTAGCCGGGCGCAAGCTTTGCATCGCCGCCCTGTCTCTTCCTCCACGCCCGCGGGAACCTTCGTCAGTATGTTTGAAGATCCTGCCAAGCAACCCCAGGCGACGTATCGCGTCCAACTTCACCGCAACTTTGATCTCACCCAGGCGGCTGCGCTGGCAGACTACTTTGCGGCACTGGGCATCAGCCATGTTTATGCTTCGCCGGTGCTTCAGGCTGCCCCTGGTAGCATGCACGGCTACGACGTTCTGGATCATCGGCGGGTCAACATCGAACTTGGCGGAGAGGAAGCGTTCAACCGCTTTTGCCAAGCGCTGGTCGCCGAGGAACTGAAGCTGTTGCTGGATATTGTGCCAAACCACATGAGCATTGCCGGACACGGTAATGCGTGGTGGTGGGACGTTTTGGAGAATGGGCCGGCGAGCCGCTTTGCCCATTACTTCGACGTGGATTGGAGTCCACCCGAGGCCAAGCTCAAAGACCGGGTGCTCATTCCGATTTTGGGCGATCATTACGGCCGAGTGGTGGAGGCGGGCGAAATCGTGCTGGTGCGCCAGGGGGGCCGGTTTACGTTTCACTATCACGAGCAGGTCCTGCCGGTAGCGCCACGTTCTCTTGACGGTCTGCTGCAGGACGCGGCCGCACGTGCCGAGTCGGACGACCTCGCTTTCATCGCCGACGCCTATGGCCATCTGCCGTTGGCCACGGAAACGGATTGGGCCAGCGTCCAGCGCCGCCATCGCGATAAACTGGTGTTGCGTGCACAATTGGAGCGGCTTTGCCAGGAGCATCGGCACATCGCGGCCGCCGTCGATGAAGTGGTACGCGAGACCAATGGCTCGCCGGACGAGATCGACGTGCTCTTAGAGCGGCAGAACTATCGGCTCGCCTTTTGGCGCACGGCGCGAGATGAATTGGACTATCGCCGGTTCTTCGACGTCAACTTTCTGGTCGGATTGCGCACCGAAGACGAACGTGTGTTCCACGAGACGCATGCGCGCGTGTTGGAGTGGGCGCGGCAAGGATTCGTCGCCGGGCTGCGAGTTGATCACCCCGACGGCTTGAACGATCCGGAGGAGTACTTTCATCGCCTACGGCACGGCGCGCCGGAGAGCTGGATCGTTGCTGAAAAGATTCTGATGACCGGCGAGCGGCTGCCCGAAACCTGGCCGGTTCAAGGCACCACCGGCTACGATTTCGCTTCGCGGCTTTCGGCTGTGTTGGTGGATCCGGAGGGGGAGCAGCCGCTGACTGATTTTTATGGCGAATTCACCGGTGAGCCGACGGACTTCGAGTATTTGATCCGCAAGAAGAAGCTGCTGGTCCTCGACACGATGTTCGGCGCCGACCAGAGCCGGCTGGCCGAGCTGTTTGCCCAGGTGTGCGAGCGGCACCGCCGCTACCGCGACTACACACGCCGCGAGTTGAGGCACGTGCTGCGTGAGACGATTGCCTGCACGCGGGTGTACCGGAGCTATGTTCGCGGCCGCGACGTGCCGATCTCGGAGGTCGATCAGCAGCGCATCGAGGAGGCCATCGAGAAAGGAAAGCAACATCGGCCGGACTTGGACGGCGATTTGTTCGACTTTTTGCGAGACATCCTCTTGTTACGTGTCCGCGGTCCGATTGAGCATGAGTTCGTCATGCAGTTCCAACAGCAGACCGGACCGGTCATGGCCAAGGGAGTGGAAGATACTACTTTTTACAACTTCAACCGCCTGGTCGCACTGAACGAGGTTGGTGGCGATCCAGGCCGCTGGAGCCTCACGCCGGAACAATTCCACGAAGAGTGCTGCTATGCACAAGGGCATCAGCCGTTTTCGCTACTGGCCACGACCACGCACGACACGAAGCGAAGTGAAGACGTACGAGCACGGCTGCTGGTGCTCGCCGAAATCCCCGCCCGTTGGGCGGCCGCCGTCCGGGAATGGTCCACGATGAACGAGTCGTTCCGACATGACTACATGCCCGACCGCAACACCGAATACTTTTTGTACCAAACGCTGGTCGGCGCCTGGCCCATCTCGCAGGAGCGGCTGACCGAATACATGATCAAAGCCATGCGCGAGGCCAAGGCGCACACCTCGTGGACCGATCCCCAGGCCCCGTTTGAAGAAGCGCTCGCCAGGTTCATCGAAACCATCGTGGGCCATCCACCCTTCCTCGCTGGCCTGCAGGCGTTCGTGGCTCAGATTCTGGACGCCGGCCGTATCAATTCGTTAGCGCAAACGCTGCTGAAAATCACCACGCCAGGGGTCCCCGACTTTTATCAAGGGAGCGAGCTTTGGGACTTGAGTCTGGTGGATCCGGACAACCGTCGGCCAGTCGATTATTCACTTCGGCGCCGGCTGCTTGAGGAAATGCGCAACTTGTCGGTCGAACAGACCATGGAACGTGCCGACGAGGGACTTTCGAAGCTCTGGCTGACCGTCCGGGCGCTCGACGCGCGACGACGGCGTCCGGATTTGCTGGGCGGAAAGGCGACCTACCGCATGCTGGAGCCGGCCGGCGCCAAGTCACGTCACGTCCTTTCGTACTTGCGCGGAGATCGAGCAGCCGTGGTGGTCCCGCGATTCCCACTCTCACTCGATGGCCACTGGAACGACACGACTCTCGAATTGCCCGCTGGCCGCTGGATCAATGAAATCACCGGCGATTCCTGCGACGGTGGACCACAAGCGGTATCGCAACTGTTGCGGCGCTTTCCCGTCGCACTCTTTATCCAGACCGCGTAGCCGAAGTCGCCAGACTTCGGGCGAATCGCGGTTCGCAGCCGGAATTCTGGCGAATTCCGCTGCAAACTTCTCAGTCGGAATTCGAGTGGGTGCGCAACAAAAAAGGGGGCCGTTTAAAACGACCCCCTGAGCAATCGAGTTCGTGCGTTAATCACGTTCTCGCGTCGTCTCCTTAGTGGTGGTCTTCGTCGTGGTCTTCCGTTCCCGGTCTCGCTGACGCTCTCGGTACTGGCTTTCGATCTCTTGTCGCCATTTCGGATCCGCGACGTTCGGCCAGGCGTCCTTATCGAAGCCCTCGGCCTTTTTGAGTTTTTCCTTCGTTACATCCACGCGGAAGAACTTACCGTCCTCGCCGACTTCAAGCGTGAACTCGCGCCATGGGATGGCGAACAGCTTATCCCCGACGCCCAGGAAGCCGCCCACCGACAAAGCCGCATACACGACCTGTCCCTTCTCGATGTCGATCACCAATTCATCGAGTGTGCCAACCTTTTCTCCCTCAAGGTTGTAGACGCCCATCCCTTTGATGGTGCTCGCACGGTAGACCGTTTCCACAGTGACATTGCCCTTCTTTTTGGCGCCTTCTTGGGCTTGGGCCCAGGCCGGAGATCCAATCACCGTGGCCATAGCCAGCAATGCGCCACACAGCATACGACCCATAGCACTCTCTCCTTTATTAGGGTTTCTGCGATCGCAATCCTCAGCCTTAGGCCACTGGCCGGTTGAAACCGCCAAAGATCAGGCTGGCGATAAACAGCACCAGGAACACAAAGAACAACACCCGGGCGATTCCGGCAGCCGCGCCTGCGATACCGAAAAAGCCGAACACGGCGGCCACAATCGCCACGATCAGAAACATCAGAGCCCAGTACAGCATCTCGCACCTCCAGGGAAAGTCTTAGTTGCAGGGCGGCACTCGCCACGTGGCGAGGGCCCTGTTTGTCCGTCCGATGGCATTGTCAGAGATCAGAGCACAGGACGTGCCAATGCCGACGCCGCCGCAATGGATGCGATGCGGAACACTCGACGTAACCTTGGGTTGCACGTTTCTGTTGATTCCAACCAGGCGCTCTTTTGAGCTGAGAAAACCGGCGGTTCGACGAGTGTGGCCGCTGGATGACCATCGCGTGTGCTGTGTGCCACTGCTCGCCGCGAGCAGTGCTGTCGCCAACAATGACGAGGATTTGTCAGACGCAGTCAGCGGGGCGCAAAGCGATCCAACATTTGCTGCAAACGGGCAAAGTTGAGCGGCTTGACCAGATGCTCGTCGAATCCAGCCTCGAGCGACCGCCGCCGGTCTTCCGCCTGGCCAAACCCAGTCAACGCGACAAGAAACGCCGAACGCAACCGATCATCCTGCCGGAAGGCCTGCGCCAACTCTAACCCATTCATGCCGGGTAGGCCGATATCGAACAACGCGATCTGCGGCAAAAACCGTTGCGCAACCGCCAGGGCCGCTTTGCCGTCATGGGCCAGCTCCACCTCATGCCCCAGGTGGCGAACCAGCGCGACCATGGAATGGGCGATATCGGCATTATCCTCGACGACCATCACGCGCAGCGGCGCCTGCCGCGTCGTCGTCACCGGCTCCGAGGGAGGCTCCTGGCGGGACGGCAGCGATGGCTGCGTCATTCGAGGCAGCCGCACGACAAACTCGCTTCCTCGATGGGGCCCTTCACTGGCCGCAGCCACCGAGCCGCCGTGCAGCTCCACCAGGTTTTTCACAATATTCAAACCGATACCAAGCCCTCCTTCGGCGCGATGCAGCGAGGGGTTAAGCTGCCGAAACAACTCAAATACTTGCGGCAACAGATCGGAACGTATCCCGATGCCGTTGTCTCGAACGCGCACCACCGCCTCGCTGGGGCTCAATTCGGCCGTGACCGCAATCTGGCCGCCTTCCTCGGTATACTTGGCGGCGTTGGTCAGTAGGTTGACGAAGACTTGCTCCAGCCGCGCGGCATCTCCCTCCACGGGCATGAACTCGTTGGGCATCTCGACCGAAAGCCGGTGTCGCCGCTCGTCGATCACCGATTCGCAGGTCTGCAACGACTGCTGGATCACGTCGCGCAGATCGAGCGTCTCGCGGCGAATGCGAATCTTGCCGCTTGTCAATCGCGAGACGTCGAGCATGTCGTCCACGAGCTGAACGAGGTGTTGGATGTGCGTCTGGAGGATCTGCCGGGCGTTGCCAAATTCAGAGTCGGCCGAATCGAGTAGCTCCAGTAATTCTGCGGCGCTGGTGATCGCCGCCAGCGGATTACGCAGTTCATGCCCGAGCATCGCCAGTAGCGCGTCTTTGGCCTGGTTCGCACGGCGGAGATCCGCCTCCACCTGCTTCTGATCGGTAATGTCCTGATAGAGCAACACGGCCATTCGCTCGTGACTGTGCATCGCCGGGAGTGATTCTGAGTTCACAATCAGCGACCGTGTACCATCAGGGCGTTGCAAGTGGACCTCGAAACCGCGCAGCCGCTCACCACGCGACACACGCGCCACCGGCTCTTCATCCTCCGCCAGTCGATGTCCCTGCGCATCGCAGAGATGGTCGCTCGCGGTGTCGTCGCGCGGGCCTCCGGAAAACGCCTGGGCCGTTTGCCGCGCCGCCTGATTGCTAAAGGTGACCTTGGCCGAGACCGGGTCAATCAGCAACATCGGCATGGGCAACAAGTTGAGTACAGACTCCAGCCACTGCCGCTGCTCGACCAGATAATCGGCCGCCTCGCGCAGCCGGTTTTCCGACTGTTTGCGATGCGTGATGTCGATGCAAGTGCCGATGTACCCCTGGAATGGGCCTCTCTCCGAACGCAGGGGCACGCTATTGTCGAGCACCCAGCGGTACTCTCCGTCCGCACGCCGCAGGCGGTATTCGAGGGTGAACGGCTCGCGCCGCTCGAATGCAGCGCCGTACACGTGCAGGCAACGGTCCAAGTCATCGAGATGGACTTCCCCAGACCAGCCCCCGCTGATCTCTTGCTCGAGAGTTCGGCCGGTGAATTCCAGCCAGCCGCGATTCACATAAGTGCATTTCTGGTCATCGCCCAGGATCCGGATCATCACGGGCGTCGCATCGGCCATCGTGCGGAACCGCACTTCGCTGGTGCGCAAGGCGTCTTCGGCGGCCCGGCGCGCGGATTCGGCGCGCCACTGATCATCGATGTCTCGCATCACGCCGACCCACTCGCGCACGGTTCCATCGCGGGCAAACATGGGCACGCCTCGCGTGGCGAAATGCAGATACCGACCCGTGGGCGCGTGCCATAGTCGCCCCTCCGCCTCAAAGATCTGTTTACGCTCAACCGCGGTCGACCATCGTCGGGCCACTTCCTGGCGCTCGTCCGGATGGATCGCGTCCAGCCAACCGCGGCCGGCCTGCTGTTCCCAAGACTGGCCGGTGTAGGCCTGCCAAGAGATTTGTGGCTCAACAAACTCGCCGTGTGGATCGGTGATCCAGACAATCGAAGTGAGCACAGAAACCAAAGCCCGATGCCGCTGCTCGCTTTGGCGAAGCGCGTTCTCGGCCAGCCTGCGGTCTGTCACGTCGGTGAGTGAACCAATTGCGCGGACCGGCGTCGCTGCGCCGTCGCAGAGGGACTTGCCCTGAATCCTGAAGAAGCCAAAACTGCCATCCGCCTTCTGTAGCCGCAATTCCAATGGATCGGTGGCTCGTCCTTGCCGCAGATCATCCAAAAAACATTGAAACCGCGGCAAATCCTCTGGATGAATGCGCCGACCGAGCGCCTCAAGCGAGGACGAAACATCATCCGGATGCAGCCCAAGCATCGAATAGACGCGCTGGGTCCAGTAGCCCTCGCCGGTCGCCAGGTCCCAATCCCAAATGCCGTCGTGGCTGGCTTCAAGCAAGAGTTTGAGGCGCTCTTCGGTCACGGCCAACGCGCGCTCCCCTGGCTTAGAAGTAGGGAGATCTGCTCGGGGCGGCGCCTCGGATTGCGGTCGATCGTCAGTGGATCGCGGCGCACTGCGGATGATGTTCAGTTCCACGTTCGATTCTCCACGGAGCTCGAACGACAACGAGCCCATTGAGGAGACGCTAGAGGTCTCGCGCGCCGCCCCGCAGTAAGCTGGCGATCGGCGACGCCTGCCGAACCTGGCTTGGCTGTCCACTAAATAAACGGGACAAACGCCGAGACAACACGCAGTTTCACACCGCGCTCGGCCGTTTACGGCAGGCCCTGGGCGGTTATGACCGAACGCGACGACCTAATTGACTGACGTCAGTTCTTCAGCCTCCGCTTCGCCGTCGGCGGCCTCTTCCAAGCCCACGACTTGATCGATGGTGATCCGCAGCGTACGAATCTTGTTCCGCAAGCTGCCGCGTGTGATGCCCAGGACCTTCGCCGCTTTCGATTGGTTGCCGTCGGTATGCCGCAGCACGCGCGTGAGCAGCATGCGCTCCATGTGAGCTAAAGCTTCCGCGTAGAGGTCCTCCGTCCCGCCCCGAAGTTGTTTGTCAATGAAGCTCTCGAACTCCGTGCAGTGGCCCATTTCTCCCACCAGCCCCAGCGTCATTGCCAACCGTCCGCCGGTCCGCACTTCTTCGGGGAAGAATTCAGGCATCAACACCGGTCCTGTGGCCTGCAATAACGCCTGCTTCACAACGGCCTGTAACTCGCGTACATTGCCGGGCCAACCGTAATGCATCAGCATGTCCAGCGCGTCGGGCGAGATATCGCAGACGTTGCGGGCCAATTCGCGGTTGAAGCGACCGAGGAAGTGCTCCAGCAAAATCAGGATGTCGTCGGCGCGTTCGCGGAGCGCTGGAATCCTAATCGTAAATCCATTGAGCCGGTAGAACAAATCGGGGCGGAATTGTCCGTCGGCGACCATCTGCTCCAAATCACGATTGGTGGCCGTGATGATCCGCACGTCGGTTTTGATCGATTCATTTCCTCCGACACGCTCGAAGCGCTGATCCTGCAGCACACGCAGCATCTTGCTCTGCACCAGCGGCGTCATATCGCCGACTTCATCCAGAAAAAGCGTCCCGCCCGAGCATTGCTCGAACTTGCCGATACGGCGATTGTCGGCTCCCGTGAACGAGCCCTTTTCATGACCGAACAATTCGCTTTCCAACAAAGTCTCGGGGATCGCGGCGCAGTTAACCGCCATGAACCGCCCGGACGCTCGCGTGCTGTGTTGATAGATCGCACGGGCCACCAGCTCCTTACCGGTGCCGCTCTCGCCGCGAATCAACACGGTGACGTTCTGCGGCGCCACGCGGCCAATTGCTTTGTAAACGTCTTGGATGGCTGTGCAGCGGCCGATCAGGCAATCCGAGGCCGTCGCGGCGTTGCTGTTGGTTTGGAGCAGCCGCACAGGAACATTCATCAGGCGTCGAATCTCGAACGCCTGGTCGAGCAGGGCTTGGACTCTGGGGAAATCGAGCGGCTTGAGCAAGTAATCGAAGGCCCCCAGCTTCATCGCTTCGATCGCTGTGTCGCTTGTGCCCCCGGCTGTGATGAAGATCACCGGCATTTTGGGGTCGAGGCGCTGGATGCGTTGAAACGTCTCAAGGCCCGATCCGTCCGGCAACATGATATCGACAATCGTCACGTCGGGTTTGTTGCGCCGGATCACATCCAGGCCTTCGCCCGCCGATTCGGCCGTCAGAACGTTGATCTCCGAATTGTCAAAAAATCGGCGAAAGATGTGTCCCATCGCGGCATCGTCGTCGATCACCAGCACGGAAGGCATAAGGGCCGTCTCCAAAGGTTAAACCAGCGCCAGACCAGCGATGGTCTGCGAAACCAAGCGAATTGCAAGACGATGCAAGAGATTGCTTTGCAGTTACGAACGTCAACAACTGATCGTATGGCAACCAAGTGGCCTTGTCAAACAAAAGCCGAATGTGGATCGCCACAACCCCGTCCTAGATCTTTGTCAGAAAACGACGGTCGTGCGCGATGGAAACCAGTTCGTTTCAACACATGAACGATCGGCGATGCCGTCAGATGTAGCCCATCAGTACGAGGATTAGCACCACCAGCAGAACGAGGCCGAGTCCACCGGTGGGATAATATCCCCATCCCCGGCTATAAGGCCAAGCAGGAGCAGAGCCGACAAGAAGAATCAGCAGCACGATCAACAAAATGATTCCTAGGCCTGGCATAGCGATCTCCTTTAGCGTTTCGGGTGCGACGGCCGTCCGGGCCAGATGAGTTTTCAGTGAATCGCACGCTGCGCCATCCTCCGTCGCTCGACTGCGAATCACGTCGTCCTGTGCATCTCCGCAACCATGCACGTTTTGTACCAATAGTTGATGCGAGGGGGTTTATGCTAAGCATCG
Source organism: Pirellulales bacterium (assembly GCA_040901795.1). Classification (GTDB taxonomy): domain Bacteria; phylum Planctomycetota; class Planctomycetia; order Pirellulales; family JALHPA01; genus JBBDYH01. The sequence goes on along the minus strand of JBBDYH010000167.1, from coordinate 165,543 downwards.
CACTTTTTGAGGCAACGAGGCACAGTAAGCTCAACATTTGGTCGTTTCGCGATCAGCTTCTTCAACTTGATTAATCGATGGTCGGAAAACCTGCGATTGACGATTCGTTGTAGTTTCCGCCAGATACTCTTAGAACCGCTAACATTAGTAGCCCGACGCGTAAGCGAGGCCGAATCTGCCGGTTCCTCGCTCACGCTTCGGGTTACTGTGTGCCGGTTGTGTTAGCGGTTCTTAAATGTTAAGCGATCAGAGACGACGCGGCATGCGCTTTGCGTTGGCGGAAAGACGTCGCGGGCATTGGCGCTTGGCGACCGAAATCGTTATGACAAACGTGGCGCACCCGCAGTAGAACTACCGCGCCGGCGAAAGGATTCTTACCGTGATTCGAGCCATATCGGATTGGACCCAAGCGGTTAGCGAGCCCTTCTGGGCCAGCGCGAACCTCTGCCTGCCGCGTAACGCCGTGGCCCTTGTCGTACTGGCGCATAACGAATCCGCGGAAGAACGAAAGCTTTTGCGGCGGAAGATCACCGAACATCTGGCAGGTCATCGTTTGGCATGCTGCACGGTGGGATTGACCAACGGCGACGAGCATGTCGCGGGACGCATGATTCTCGACACGGAGACGCTCGCCGACCGGTTTCGCGGCGTGGTGGAGTACCTGGCGCAGTGCGAAGAGACGTGCGGGTTACCAATGGCGATCTTCGGCGAAGACTATTGTGGCGCGGCGGCCATGATGGTCGCGGCCGACGGGATGAATTGCGTCAAAGCGGTGGGCGCATATTGCGGCCGACCCGATCTGGCGCGCCTTTATCTACCGCATGTCCCTGTGCCCACGCTGTTGGTCGTACCCGGACGCGACCGCGAATTGCTCGCGCGCAACGAGGGTGCATTCGGGGCGTTGGGTTGCGCGAGCCAGATTGCCGTGATCGGAAATGCCACGCGGTCACTCTGCGAGTCGGGAGCGACGCACGCCTGCCGCTATTTGATTCGTCGGTGGTGCGAAAACCACGTCGTACCCAGCAACCGCCGCACGCACGTCTGTTGAGAAACGGCGCCGCGGCGCTAACCCGTCGGTATCGCGAGCAACTTTCCGTTCCATGCGGGCAGCTCGCGGACAATGCGAGGTGAAATGATGAGCTCCGTGAAAGTCCATTCCGGGCCGATTTGGCTCGATGACGTGTCACTGCCGTCGCTACCGGTGGTCGACCGAAACCTGAAGACGGATGTCTGCGTGGTTGGAGCGGGCATCGCCGGCCTCAGCGCGGCGTATCTTCTGTGCCGCTCGAGCGGCAAGGTCGTCGTGATCGACGACGGTCAGATCGCCAGCGGACAGACGCTATCTACAACTGCACACGTTTCCAGTGTCCCCGACGACCGTTATGCGGGAATCAAGCGGACTCATGGGGCCGAGCGGACGCGGTTGGTGGCCGCAGCGCTAACCACGGCGATTGGCCAAATTGAGTCGATCGTCGAAGAAGAGCGCATCGAGTGCGATTTCCGTCGGCTGGATGCTTACCTCTTCTTGAAGCCAGGGCACGACGACCAGATGCTGGACGAAGAGCTTCAGGCGGCGCAGGAAACCGGCGTGATCCGTGTCGATCGCGTGGCTAGTTCCCCGCTTCCGTCGTTCGATACCGGTCCCTGCCTGCGCTATCAAGGCCAGGCCCAGTTCCAACCCATCCGCTATCTGGCTGCGCTAACCGAGGCGATTCGCCGTCGCGGAGGCGAAGTCTATGGCAACACGCATGCCACGTTGATCCAGGGGGGCAAGGACACGCGCGTCGAAACTCATTCAGGCGCCCGCATCGATGCGAACGCGGTCGTCGTAGCCACGAATACGCCGGTCAACGATCGTCTGGCGATTCATACCAAGCAGGCGCCCTATCTCTCGTACGTCATCGCTGCGCGGATTCCGAACGACTCGATCCCGTTTGGTCTGTATTGGGACACGGACGATCCGTTCCACTATGTGCGGCGGCACCGCATCCATGGCGATTCGGCCGCCAACGGCGCGATGTACGACTATTTGATCATTGGTGGCGAGGACCACAAAACCGGCCAGGCGGACGACGGCGAAGAACGCTTCGCTCGGCTCGAAGCCTGGGCCCGCGAAAGGTTTCCCGAGCTGGGTGTGGTTGAACATCGCTGGGCCGGTCAGGTCATGGAGTCCATCGACGGCTTGCCATTCATCGGCCGCAATCCGATGGATTATGACAACGTCTTCATTGCGACCGGTTTCTCGGGCATTGGCATGACGAATGGCACGCTGGCCGGCATGATCATTCGTGATCTGATTCGCGGCCGCGACAATCCTTGGGCGGAACTGTACCATCCCGGGCGAAAGGCGAAGTCGCTTTCCTCGCTCCGCCAGTTCGCCAAAGAAAACCTTAACGTGGCCGGCCAATACGCTGCGCTCGTCACGCCAGGCGAAATCGAATCGGTGGACGACGTACCGGCCGGCGAGGGAGCGATCCTGCGCCGGGGCATGAAAAAGATCGCCGTTTATCGCAGCCCCCAGGGTAGTCTGCACGAAATGTCGGCCATCTGCCCTCACCTAGGTTGCGTCGTGCAATGGAATGCCACCGAGAAGACCTGGGACTGTCCCTGCCACGGTTCTCGGTTTCGGGCCGAAGGCGATGTGCTGAATGGGCCGGCCAATCAAAACCTCGAAAGGCTACAGTAAGTTATGGCACAACCACCAACCATCGAGCGACCGTTGCGTGTGGGAGTGTTTGGGACCGTGGCCGAGGCCGATCGGGCGGTGGAGAACCTGATCGGCGCTGGGTTCACCAAAGACGATATCACGGTGGTTTGCTCGGATGCAGCCGTCGAACGACACTTCCAGGAATTTCAAAAACAGGAGCCGGCCGGTACCTTTACGCCGGCCGCCGCAGCCAGCGGCGGCGCCATCGGCGCGGTGCTCGGAGGATTGGCCGCCGTAGCGGGGGGCGTGGCGACGGGCGGAATTGGGCTGGTGGCCACGGCCGGCATCGCGGCCTGGGCGGGAGGAATTTTCGGCGGACTCGTCGGCGCAATGATGAGCCGTGGCGTCGAAAAGGAGTTAGCCAACTACTATCAGCAAGCCGTCATTGATGGCGACATCCTCGTGGCGGTTGAAGTGGACGAGGACTCGTCAGCGACTCCGCGCCGCGATCTGGCCTGCGCATCGCAAGCCCTCGCCGAAGCTGGTGCCAAGCCGCTGAAGCTCCGCGAAGGATAGTTCAGTAAATAGCAGCATGATCTAACAAAAACGGCGAGTCCACCCAGAGGCGGGCTCGCCGTTTTTCGTGGGTTCGCGGGAGCCGGACTATTCTCGTTCTTGTTGCTTTTCCGTGCGCTCTCCGCGCCTTGTCTCCGCAGATCCGCCACTACGTTGCTTGCTCAGGTTCTCGTGGATGCTCTTGGCTTCCTCGAGGTGCTTCTGCGTCGTTTTCTGCGCATCGGCCAAGAGCTGCCTCGTCTCGGGCGAAACATGCTGCTGGAATACCTGGAGCTTATCCAACATTTCCTTGTGCGCGACAATCTGCGCTCCCATGAAGTGCGAGTCGAACTCTGGACCGAGCTTTTCCGCCTCTTGACGAGCGCTGTCCAAGCATTTCTCCGCCAGCTCATGGTGCAACTGGAGAAGCGCGGCGCCCGGCTGATTGCCAATCACTGGTTTGGCGACGGTGATCCTTTGGCCGGATTGACCACGCTGCAAATCAGCGGTGCGCGCTGCTTGACCCGGCTGGTCAAGATTGCGATCCTGAGTCGCCGCAATATCGGTTTCTTGCTGTTGCGCCGGCTGCTTACGGTCTTGCTTCGCGGTGGCTTCACGCTGTGGCTGAGCGGCATCGCGTTGCGCAGCGCCCGGCTCAGCGCTCGCGGTTGGCGATAGCGGCCTGGGCGGCGGAACTGCGGCGCCTCGTTCACGGTCGGCCCCGGTTCCGAATCGCAGCCCGGGTCGAGCGCTTCCGGCAGTTCGCTCTTGCAGCTTCTGGACAAAGTTCGAGTGGTCCTCGACGATCATTTCGCAGAAGTGTTTGACGTGCTCGTTCTGCGACGTCTGCTGCCCGAGCTGACCCAGCGCGATCTCCTTGTTGTTGTCGATGATCAGCAGAGTCACAATGCTTGGCTCAAGTTGCTGAGATTGGGCTCCACCCTGACCCAATCGGCCGAATTGACCTGGCTGACCCGGTTGACCGGGTTGACCCGGCTGCGCGCGCTGTTGACCGACGCGCGGTTGGGTCGGCTGTGCCTCTTGCTGGGCAAGCAATAGCGCGGCGCTGCCAAAGAGCACCACCAGCGAACAGGCGGCGCGACGAAGTGAAACGTTCATATCCTGCACTCCTTGGGAAAAGAGAGATTCGAAGACCGCCACGCGCGATCTTCGAGGAGCAGTCTCGGGATTGCATTTCGTATGCCTGACAGGGGAAGTTGTCCTAAACCACAGGCCGCTGCGTGAAGATACGCGACGGACAAAACATAGGAAAACTCCAGAGAGGTCGCGGCGAGCCGATCTCTTACCTAGGTTCCAAAGGCGCTGAACCAATCCCTTTCAGCGTGATAGCCGCACGGTCAGAAACTTTTGTGACCGAAGTCGCCAGAGTTTGGGTTGACGTCGGATTTGCCAGACTCGGGCGTCGTTCGCAAGCCGGAATTCTGGTGAATTCCGCTACCTGCGACTCTACGCCGTCTCGACGCTGGCATGATGCCGATTGAGAATCGCCATCGCTTCACTACTCCGGCTGGGCGATTTCACAGTGACCACGACGTGCCCTTCGTGCAGTTTCTGCTCATAACGAGCGGCTTCTTCTTCGGGCACGCCCAATCCGACCAAGGCGCCCGCCAGGCTGCCGAGCGCAGCGCCCGTGGCCGCGGTAACAATGACGCTGGCAAGCAGTCCTCCCGCAACGATCGGTCCGATTACCGGTAACAGCCCGGCGACCATCGCAACGCCCCACAAACTCCCCAGCCCCGCGCCGGCGAACGCGCCCACTACCGATCCTTCGGCCACCATCGAGTGCTCGGCGACCTCTTCCCGGTCCAGCTCTAAGTCGTCGGGAGCAACCACGCCGATTTCGTCCTCGGAGAATCCCGCCAAGCGCAAATCTTCGATGCACTGCCGGGCTGCAAGGAGATCGGCGAATACTGCGATGACAACTTCGGGCTGCACGGCGTTCGTCGCCATGGGCTTACCTTGGGTGATACGGCGCTGCACTCGCAGCAACCTGGCGCTATCCTCCGCGCTTGCAAGGCGCAAAACAAGAGCCGACGACGGGCTGGAGCATGCGGCTCCGCCGGCGCCAGCTCTGCGCCAATCATAGCTTACTTGTCCGCTATGTGCATCCGCGTATCAGAAATAGCAGGAGCAACACCGGAATCGGCACGCCAAGGAGCCACAGAACAATCCACCCGACTTTCCCCTCGCGAAGATAACTGCTTACGCGTCTCATAGTTTTGTCCGCTCCTGGTATTGCCCCATTTGGTTTTGGCACAGCATGCGATGTTGCACTTAGTGTGCCAAACCACTAGCTGCGGGCCTGTCAAAGTTTTCGCCGGTTGCCACTTGGCCGCCGACCGGTGATGGTCGTGTCTCAGTCCGGTCAACTCGCATCCGGAGGGGACCCGTCGAGCTGTCCAGTTTCCAGAAGACGATCTCGCCCGCGGCCAGCGGCGATGTTGGCAATAACGGTGTGGCTCGGCCGGCCGCCTCGCAGAATTCGGCCACGGTGCGTTCCGGCTGGTCGCCGACCACCGCCAGCGCATTGATCTTCGGCAGCGCGATCGCCGACAACTGCCGCGGCGCCTCGGTGATCAACGCCACGCGACTGAGGTCAAGGGGGAGCGGCAAAGAATCCTGGGGCGCTCCGTACGGCAGTAAGTGTTCCGCGTCGTCAATGATCAACCAATGCGGACGACCGGTCTTCGCGCGCAATCGCTCCAAAGCAACCACCAAAGACAGAAACAGACTCGGGCGTTCCTCCAGGGCAACACTCGCCAGGCTGACATGGGCGTTTTGATTGGGCTTTTCCAGAAGCTGTACGACGGCGTTCAGATCGAGCGACTGCTGGTGGTGGCCGATGGATGTCGCATGCTCAAAATGCTGATAGCTGCCGTCCGGATCGACGACGCAGAACTGGTACTTGCTCTTCGCCAATCGGTCGAGTAGCGCCGCGGCTAACGACGACTTGCCGCCGCCGCGGGGGCCGGTAATCAGCAGATTGATGCCATAGGGCGGCAATAAGACCTCGCGTCCATCGCTGGATTTGCCCAGCGGCAGGTGATGGCGCACGAGCCGCGGTTCGATCGATCGCAAGTCATCCTCGAGGACGCGATGAATCAGCTCTTCGACGCCCGCCCCGTGATGATTGTCCAGGACAATGTCTACGGCATCCTTGAGTGTCGGCAACGCGTTGGCCACCGCCGCCGATGCCTCGCACGCTTTGCAGAGCGCATGATCGTTCTCGGCGTCCCCCACCGCCACCACGTTATGCGGCGACAGACACATCTCCTCGAGCGTGGCGGCAAGGCCGGTCGCCTTGTTCACACCCGAGGGCAGAATCATCACCGCCCCCTTGTTGAAAATGACCTGCATCTCGAGACCGAGATCGCGAATCGTTTCCAGCACGACCGTCTCGTACGGTTGCCAGGTCGCCACGATCACGCGGCCGATCGACATCGGACTCACATGCCGCGCTTTGAGGAGCTCAATGAACTCTGGCGGCGGAGCGGCCGCCAGCGGAGTCTCCGCGCGCGTGGCAGGGTTGTACACCAGCGCCCCGTTCTCGGCGACGATGCGATCAAAGGCATCGAGCCGCGGACAGACGTGCATCAGGTCCGGGATCTCGCGCCCGGTCACCAGCAGCACTCGACGGCCGGAGCGGCGCAGATGCTCCAGTGCCGCAAAAGTTGTCTCGCCGACCTGGCCGCCGGTGGCAATCGTTCCGTCATAGTCGGTGGCGAGTGCGAGGAAACGCATGCAGAGCCTGGCCAGCGGTTCTATTGGATCTGTGGACGGGCGCGATCTGAGCGCTTGCGACCCGCCGTTTGCAAATTCCAGGTCAAGGGATTGACAAGGCTCAGGGGAATGCTCGCATCAGTTCCACGGCTGCGCGGGCGCACGTTGCCGCTCGGCCAACAGCTTCTGAACCGTCTCGAACGACACCGGTTTGATGAGCTGGTGGTCGAAACCGGACTGCAATGCCCGCTCGTGAACGTCGTCTTGGGGATAACCGGTCATGGCCACAATCAGTGACTGCTCCATCTCAGGTTCTGCCCGTAGCCGGCGTGCAGTCTCATAGCCGTCCATTCCCGGCATGCTGATATCCAGCAGTACCACCTGCGGGCGAACACGGTTCGCCTCGGCGAGCCCTTCCGGACCGCTGTGTGCGAGATGCACTTCATGTCCAAACAGCTTCAGGAGCAAGCACAATTCATAGAGGGCATCGACCTGATCGTCGATCACCAGAATGCTGTACCGTTTTTCCGGCGCGGTGAGCGGAACGAGTGGGACAGCGGGCCCAGCGACGACGCGTTGGGTCGGCGAAGCCAACGGCAGGCGGCAAACGAACTCGCTTCCCGTACTCGGACCGTCGCTATGCGCCTCGAGCCTTCCACCGTGCATCTCGATCAGCGTGCTCGCCAGGGCCAGCCCAATGCCCAGTCCCTGGCCGCGATGTTGTGGCGCTTGGGTGAATATTTCGACAATCCGCGGCAGCATGTCGGCTGAAATACCTTCGCCATTGTCGCGGATGCGGATCACCGCTTCACCGTCGTCAGTCGTTAGCTCGACCTCGATCTTGCCATCGGGCGGGGTGTACTTGGCCGCGTTCGTTAAGAGATTCGTCAAGACTTGCTCCAAACGTCCCGGATCGGCGAACAGCTCGAGGGGGACAGCCGGCGTCGCGACCTTCAGCGTGTGACCTCGTGCAGCGACGAGCGAGCGCGTCGTTTCGACACTGCGGCGGATCACTTCCTGCGCGGCGATAACCGCCTTCGAGAGCTGCAGATTGCCGCGCGTCAGACGCGATACATCCAACATATCGTCCAACAGCCGCGTAAGCTGGGCGACTTGCCGGTCGAGTACGTCGTAGGCTTGCTGCTGCGACGGCGCCACCGCCTGTTGCAGCCGGAGCAGTTGCAGCGTGGTGACGATCGCCGACAGCGGGTTCCGCAGCTCGTGTCCCAGAATCGCCAGGAATTCGTTGAGTCGCTCGCTCGCCTCGCGCAGCCCGCGCTCCTGATGGCCCACATAGGCTACCACGCTGGCCGAGATCGCTTCGTCCAGCGCCAGCCCCACGGCCATCGTCTCGCGTACCGTCAGCGGCCAGTGATTGAGCGTGCGGTCGAGATGATCGAGGATCACCAGCCGCAGGATTTGATAGTCGCGGACGACTTCGGCCAGTTGCCAACCGACTTTCCAACGCTGTTCCCCGTGCTCCAAGGCGATCAGGCAATGGCGGACGGCGGCCTCCTCGCCTGACTGCGCGAGCGCTCGGCCGATGGCCCGCAACAGCGCCGGCAGCATATCGCGCATCTCCAGAAAATGCGCAGCTTCGGCATTGGGTTGCTCTTCTTTGGCGCGTTCCGCCCAGCGGTCGACCAACAATTCGCAGTCCGACTCGATGACGTTGCCAATTTCGGCGAAGCGCTCTGACCAGATCGCTTCGGGATTGAGAGACATGCTCATAGGCGGCCCTGCGGCAAAGAGAACTAGCGTAAGGCCAATCTAGTTAACGAACCGATTATGTGCAAATGAGCCGGATGTCCTTCGTATCCAAAGTGACGGCATTGAGATTCCTTGACGATGCGGTCGATGCTAGAATAGTGCAAGTGCACCGCGACGGAACCGGCTACATCCATGTCCACCGAATTTGAATCCTTTCGCCTCGATAAGACGGCCTTTGAGGTTCGTTCGCTAGAGCAGGAGGGGGACGATCGCAAGTTTTGGTGGTCGAAGACTCCGGATGAACGGCTATTGGCCCTGGAGATGATGCGGCAGAGCATGTTTGGTTATGATCCGCTTACCGACCGAGTTCAAAAAATTCTTAGAGTTTCTGAACTCGGTGATGATTGAGATTCTACCGCAGAGACGCAAAGACGCGGAGCGAACCGCGGATAACTCGGATAACGGTGAATCCTCTGCGTCTCCGCGCCTCGGCGGTTCCAATCGACCGATAGCGTCGCGGCAATTATTGGCCGGCAGCGGCTTTGCCATTCGACGCCGCGCGCGGAATGCCGAAATCCCCGCGCATGTCGCGCCAGACGCTGTGAATATGGTTGGCGCGGTTGCCCGACGCGTCAGTCTGCGTGTTGTTGAGCTCGATCAGGAACGTCGGTCCCTGGATGTAGTACTGATGGCCCACGCCCGGCTTGTTGGCCCCCGCCCAGGCGAAGTACACGCCCTCCCAGCCGGCCTCGTCAATCGACTTCATCCGCGCTCCGGCAATATCCGCCGGCATGTTGTCGGCGTAAACCTGGATCAGCTCGCGGAGTAACCCGGCTTGCGCGGCCGTCATGCCCTTGACCGGTAATCCTTGCGGCCTGGCGTCGGGCGCTTGCGCTTCGGCCGCCGCCCGGATGTCGCGCGGCGCCTTTTCGGCGACAACCGCAATCCCGCGCTGCTTCTCGTCGAGGGCTGCCAGCAGCTTGAACGCCAGGTCCTCTTCCTTCGCCAGCACGCGCATCCCTGGCTTGGGTCCGCCACCCGCCGCTTGCTTGACTTCCGCAGGGTTGGCGCCAAAAAACGTCGGCGTGGTTGAAAGCACCCGGCCGTCTTCGACCGCAAAGTTAAGCGACAGATGATGCCCTTCGACGCTTAAGCCCCATTTGCCTTCGCTGGCCGGCTTGCCGAAGACGGTGAAGTAGTACCGCTCCGGATCGCGGATATTGCCGCCGTCGCGAGCCTTTTCCAGCTCGTGCAGGATCTTTTCGAGTTCCATGATGACGACCGCCTTGTCGTAACCGATTTGGCTCAGGGCGCTTTTCAACAGCGCATGAGCCGCCTTCCGCTGCTCGGGCGTCATGTCCTTGATCTGCAGTCCCTTCCGGTCGTTCTTCGGAATAAAGTGCCAGTCCAGTCGCTTCGGGTCGTTGTATCTCAACACGGTGCGCTCGCGTTGTTGCTCGGAGAGCGTGTCCACGAACGCCTCAGCGTTCCGCGTCATGTCGCCGCCGACGCCTTGATAGTTCACGTACAGCGCTCCACCCGCGAGCACGACGAGCAACAGAGCCATGCAGAGCACGCGACGAGGCGAACGCATAATCCCGCTCCTTTTTGTCAGAGACGACAGATCTTAGGCACCGTAGTCTACCTCGCTCACGCATCGGGTTACCCGTAGTCTACCTCGCTCACGCATCGGGTTACCCAACGACCAGACGCCAGATAGCATAGTGCGTGGCAACGTGTAATTCCAGCTTTGGCGGGGCGATGTGGAACGGCAGTGTCGCCGCTCGCGGCTCGCCGCGACGACCCCACGGTCGGTTCCATTGTGTCAGCGGATCTTAATGCGCATCGGGATTGAATTTCGGCGAAAAATAATTAAATCACGGATTATGCGCAGTAACCGTGGTGGCGACAGCAGGGGCGTTTGTTGCAAGTTGGTGCGGTGCATTGGCTTCGGGCAAGGGCTGCGCGGGCGCGGGGGCGAGTTGCTGCGCATTTGGATGTGTCTTATTTTGCAGGACGTCAGGGAGGTGCTTTAGCGGGAGATGGGGAGATACGAAGGGAGATGGGGGGATGGGAGCCGGCGGAGCGAAGATTCCATGGCGCAATTCGGGCATTACTTCGAGCAGTAGATCGCGAACGAGCGTCTTTAAGTCGTCGCGAAGGAGGGAAACGCTCAATTGCTGTGACGTTTTTCGCGGGCGGCCGGCGCCACGGCGGCGCTTGCCCTGTTCGAGCAGCCAGACGGCGGCGCGCCAGCTTTTTTCGCCGGCAAGGGCAACCTGGGCAGCGGCGCGTGAGTGACTGACAAGCCGGGCTTGATGAACGCGGTTGGCGAGTTCCGGGTCGTTCTTGACAGCTTGCTGGACGGTGCGAGGTGAAACGCCGACGATCTTGGCGGCTTTGCCTTTGGTCAGGCCGAAATGCAGAAGATTGCAATATTGGAGGCGTTTGGCGTCGTCGAAGAGGAGAGGCGGGCCGGAGCGTGGGGCATGGGCAGCCAAATCGCCGGGAGGCGGCACGGTGGGAGGTGTGAAGCATGGGACAGGCGGCGACAGGCGGGCGGCTTTTTCAGGGTTAGTCGGGGCATGGACGGGATCGGCGCCGTTTTTCGACGTGTGTCCGTTTTGACTGGGTGCACGGAGTTCGAAGGGAGGTAATTGTTGATCCATGGGGGCCCCTCGGGAGTTGCGGCCGGATGGGATTTTGTATTCAAGTGTATACCATAGAAGTGGCACAGTTGTCAAGGGGGCGGAGAGTCTGGTGGTCTGGTCGTCTGGTCGTCTGATGGGCTGGTGACCTTACCTGGAAACGCCCATGGCCGAGAACATCATCGTTGATGCCGACAACAAATCGGGCTGGACCGACGAGCCGGACATGCGCTTCAGTTACCGCCACTTTAGCAAGAGCGGTAAGCGAACGGCACAAGACCTCCTTGACAAGCTGCGCAAGCAAGGCAGTAACTCGGTATCTGTGCGCTAGGAGCGCGGCCGAGTCGTCACCTGCGCGCGAGAAAACCGCGGATCATGCCGCCGACTTGTGAAATACTAGCACCACTTCGCGGCGCATTCGCGAATCCATTCTATCGTTTGAGCCGTGTTGCTTGGGTGGCGGCAAATACCTTCGATTGGCTGGCAACTCGCGCGACTGGCGTGATGTGAGGCGTAGCGCGCATCGTTCGGCTAGCGAAGTGAGGATCGACGATGTGCGGATGAACGTGTCGCGAACGGTGCTTTCGCCAACAACATAGACTGCACGTCCACCGTCTCGCAAGACGCGCGACACTTCGGCCATAACCTGCGCCATATCCCATACATATTGAGCTAAGAGAGCATGGTGGCGTTGGGATAGCTGAGGTTTGAGGCCAAGGTTGCTGATAAGTAGCTTTACCCAGTCGGATTCGCGTGCCGGGGCAAATGATGCTTCCGTTCCAACGCTCTCCGTCCGGATTTGTCGCAACTGGCCGACTTTGTGCCCCATCCATACAAGCGAAAACTTGCTGCACCTCATATAGTCGATGGCATTTAGGTACGGCGGCGAGGTTAATACGAGGTCAATTGAACTGTCGTCGATGCTGAGCTTCCGTGCGTCGCCGTTCTTGACCACGGCAGGAGGGCCTACGATGCCTTGGCCACTTTGTGGGCAGTTTGACACGACGGTTTCCACAGCAGCGAGGTAACGATTAAACGGCTTGATGGGCGCGTGGACAAACTTTCGATGAGGTCTGCTATGCGACAGATCCATTGCGAGTGATGTTCCCGCGCTCTTCGTGATGATTAGGCGAGAAAACGCGCACCAAAGTACATCGCGCGTCACGCCGTCGCGAACGCGGCCGATCGCCATGCAAAGGGAGGCTAGCTGGCGACGCGCGTAGGGATCGAACCAGTAGCGGATAAACTTGCGTGTCTCTTCGTCACTTTGCACTGGGTAAGCGCGTGCTGATGGCAATGAACGAAACCGCGCCTTTGCTCGATCCAAGACTTCTCTTGCCTTATTAGTGACGCACTCGGCATCGACCGTTCGCGTCCAAACACCAGCGAGCAGGACTGCAAGTGGATCCACATCCACGCCAAATGCCCGATGGCCTTTTGCACGAGCTACAGCCAAAACGGTTCCGGATCCAACCATCGGGTCAAGCACGCGAAGCTCAGTCTTGCTTTCGCGCAGTGCCTCCAGCGCAATTCCTGGCGCCATGCGCGCAGGAAACGGGTGGATTGGGTCTCGACCGAGAATCTCAAGAATGGTCTTGTTATGCGAATTCAACATCGTGCAACTGCGTTTACGTGGAATGCTAGCATCGGTCGCGAGGGTCTCTCAGTCTTTATCGGCAAGATGCGCTTTCGTCGCCGACTCAATTGCTGCAAGTACGTTTGCCGGACTTTGGTTCAACTCAACGGTGCGATCTGTAGCCGTAATCTCATAGCTTGCCATTGCCGCCATTGCCTTGCATAACTCGATTAGCTCATCGTTGGTGGTGACTTTGTACGGCGGCGTTTCCCTTCCGAGGGCAACGCGGAGCGCGCCATACTCGACTGCGGCCAAATCGAACTCCTTCTGCAACGCATGGATCGTGTCGATTATTTTACGGTACGGTGGCTTGGCGACGGACTCTTTTTCCACCTTGTCCACCCATTCCTTGCAGTGCTCCGGTAGACTGCACGATTGGAACAACTCGCGAATCCTAGCTAATCCGATACGCTTCACGGGCCGAAATTGGACCAAGCGTGCGAGGTCTTCAACATGAATCGCTGTGATTGTTCGCGGTTCTCCCTTGGCATGGCTCGTCTCCCGATCGGCCCTTAGCTCCTTTGCGAGTGCCCCCTCCTTCCCCGCCGTATGGTCGAACGCCGGTGCGACTACAACCGCGTGTTCACATTGATAGTCGTCTCGCTGTCGCGCGATTGCCGAAACGCCGAAACTTTTGGTTTTGAGCTTGGCGCCCTCCCGCTTTTTGCTTTTTGCTTCAAGTGTGACTGCATATCGACGTGGCTTGTTGGCGGAATCTGGGCTAAGGTGTGCTTTAGCCACGCCATCGGGCTTACCCTTACCGCCCACTCGCGTTGCATCAAATCCGAGACTGCGGAATGCCTCCACGACCTGAATTTCCAATTCAGCCTCATCGTTTTTAGCGTTCCGCAGAGCATTCGCAACAGTCAACGCGGTCCGTCGTCCGGACTCTAGAGCCACATACCTCAGCAACTGGTCGCGCGCCGTCATTACAGTGTCAATTTGATCCTGCTTCAGTCCGGTTTGGTGCAGGTGCGATTCGAGCAGCACTTCCGCCATCGCAAACATCTCAAGTGGAAGGCCACTCGTCTTACTAGTAAACTCGTCAAAGAATGCACCTACGAATGGATGCAGACCGTTGATCCTTAGACGCCCGGTAATCGCGTCATAGACTGCAAGCCCGTCGTCCGATGTGGCGTCATAAATGAAGGCGATTCCCGCAATAAACTGTTCTGGCGTTTCCGCGCGCTTCTCTAAGGCCGCGACGATCCTTTCGCGTTCTATCTTTGTCGTAGCCGGAGGCAGGGCAACGTACCTTGACCTTATCTGGCCGTTGAGCGCTGCTCGCACCAATTCGATGATGGGCCGACGGGCCAAGCTTGCTGGGCTTCCCGCCAGCTTACGTGCGAGTTTTGCACCTGGCTCTTCCTGGGCATCGTGCTTCTCTATGACGGGACGCATAGCGTTGAAGATGCCCCGCAGGATGTTCTGGGCGTCTTTTAGGACCGGTCCCTCTCGGATGTGCTCGCGGTCAGACTGGAGGTATTCATCGAGACCGTCCATGTGGACGACCACGCGCATTCGCCCAAATGTGCCATGCCGCAATTCATCTGGCGAAATCCCAAAATGGCCGTCTTCGGCACTTATCAGCCGCCCAAGAATGTAAACGAAGAATCCGTGACTTCGACCAAGCTCTTCCGACTTTCCTGTCGTCAATAAGTCCTTGTACGCCTCGGCATAACCAGTGATTCGACCTATCGCTTGGTGCTCGAGGGCAAAACGCTTCTCAGGCTCCTTCGGTTGCACAGTGGCCTCGATCGCTTCAACTTCGGGAGCCGGCTTCGGAAGCTCTTTGATATCCTTTCCAAGGACCCTTCGCGTAATGCGTCCCTTTGATGCCTTGCTGGGTACCAGTTTCTCGCCGTCCAAATAGATTGCGAAGTCGTCACGAAGCGGCAGAGCTGTGCGCAGGATCCACTCCAACTTGCCTCGACGAATCTCGTGAACCTTTTCCTTGAGGTCAGAAAGGATCGCGAACGTCCACGATTCCGTGGAATTCTTACCGAAGAGGGTGAAGCCGCATTGCTGGAACGACGTGGACCGCATCCAGCTCTCCAACGCTTTCTTCGCTTCGTTCTCGGTAAGCTGACGTAACGCAATCTTGATCGGTGTCTTGGGCTCAACCTCCTCATCTCCCCGTTCATCGACGTCGGCAAAATCCATGGACGTGGAGTAGAACGCTCCACCTCTTTTCGAAATGTGAGTCAGCCGATTCGCAAGGACGTACGTTGCCAGCTTACCAATGCCGAATTTGCCGATTTGCTGCCTTCCCTTTGGGAGAGATGACAGGGCGCGCTTTACACTTTTGCCGATCAGCCAGTGCAACTTCAGTCCAGGCGCATCCATGCCCTCACCATCATCGATTACGGCGATTGTGGCTGCCTGTTCATGAAAGTCTTGCGGAAGAATCACCGCGACCCGAAGTGCACCGGCGTCGAACGAGTTCGCCACTAATTCTTCAATTGCCTTATTTGGACTCGCGTAAAGTCCCTCCGAGAATAGTCGGACAATTCGATAACTCAGCCGAACGTCGATCTTCTCCGACTCGGTGCCTGCTGTCGCAAAGGTGGGAGGTTTGCCCATAGGACCAACAGTATTTCAGGTTTCACAAACCAGAACTAGCGCGAATTCTGGGAAGGCAACTGTCGTGCAGGATGCAACCTGCGGATGGCCCGGGCAATCTGCGTGCGAGCCGATCTTGCGATTGAGGTTGTTGCATGTCGGCTCGCCAGAATTGGGGATGCCACGGTTGCGAGGTGGCGCCCTTTCAGGGCTGTCGGTTTGGGTTGGGTGGCCTTCCAGGGGCTTCGCCCCTGGCTATCGAGTTGCGCCCCATTCGGGGCTTTGACAACACCGCTCCACGCAGGCGAGCTACAAAGGGGCGAGGAGCGGCCTGTGGCAGGCGAGTCTGGTTGGCAAACATCGGTCCACGGAGGCAAGCTCCGGTGGGGCCGAAGATTAGGTGTGCCTCATCGCTTTTTGACGTTTCGGGGTATGCGTTGCCCCGAGGGCCATTGGGGTCGATGCTTGTCAAGCAGTTTCGCTAGCGATGGTCCTCCGCGAAGCCCGCGCCGGCCGCGGACTAGAGCACGATCAACGGCGCACCAGGTTTCGCCCGGCGCTTGGGGAATTGGTCCTGCATTTCCAGTGGGTCGTTTCCCGTGACGGGCAAAGTGAGCGTCGGCCCAGCGTAGAATCTGCGCGAGCTTAAGCCGTGGCAAATCCTGGATGTTCCTCACGCCACAGCGCCGATTGAGCAATTTCGACAGTGAATCGCCACCGGGCAAGCCGCGGCGCTTTCCTTTGCGGAGAGCCAGGTCGATGGCGACCCAGGTTTCGTTGGTCGCATCCAGAATTGGCCCACTGTTTTCGTTGGGCCATTTGCCGGTGCGGCGTTGATGCTTCTTCGCCCAGGCGACGATCTGGTCCTCGGTCAGCAAGGGCGGATACTCTGAGTTGCGCACGCCACGGCGCTTTTCCAGCAGTCGGGCCAGTGTCAGCCCGGACTTTTTGGGCAGACCGCGATGGCCCCCGCGCAAACTGTCGTCGATTCGCGCCCAATGGTCGTCGATGGTCCCGGGGATCAATCCGGAATTTACGTTCGGCCACCGGCTGTGCTCGGCGAACCAATCGTCGGCCCACTGGAGAATCTCGTTGATGCTCAAGGGAGGGCGCTTGGGTTTCGATTTCAGTCGCGATCGAGGCATGGTTACCTTCTACTGGAGGGACGCTACCATGTAGCCTCGATCGGGTGGGGTCTGCCCACCAAGCTACTGATGGGCAGAGCCCACCCTACCAGTCCGGATGCAATTTCGGCAGCGCCCGGCGCAGCTCTTCCTCGCCATCGCCGGTGAGCGGGTTGCCTTGCAGATACAGCGACTCCAAGTTTTTTAGGCCGTGGAGGTTCTTAAACCCCCGGCCGGTGATCCGCGCGTTCTGCAACAATAAAAAGCGGAGCGAGCCGATGCGTCCGATCGCCGCCAGACCGTTGTCTGTGATGTCGCTCCGGCCCAGCCGTAGTAATTCCAGGCGCGGAAGGCCGGCCAGGTGCTCGACGCCGCGATCCGTAACGCGGCTGTCGTTGAGGTTGAGGTTCCGCAGGGAGTGAAGATGTACCAGCATTTCAAGACCACGATCACTGATCTTGGTGTTACCAAGCACCAGCTCCTCGAGCGAATCGAGCGTCGCTAGCGCCTCGGCGGCGCGGTCGCTCACCGCCGCGTGCGGCAATACGACCGCCTTGAGATGTTTCATGCCCACCAGCGCACTGACTTCGTCATCG
Source organism: Pirellulales bacterium (assembly GCA_040901795.1). Lineage (GTDB taxonomy): Bacteria > Planctomycetota > Planctomycetia > Pirellulales > JALHPA01 > JBBDYH01. The sequence continues at coordinate 148,324 of JBBDYH010000167.1, read as the reverse complement.
CCCAGCACTAGATCGGTCTCGATCCGAGATGCCTCTTCGCGGCGGATCTGTTCGAGCAATTGGGACCATTGCTCTGCCAGCGGCGCTACAATCGATGACTTAGTTGCCGAATCCGAACCGGTGTTGGTCGTCAGGGTCTGCTGAGAGCAGGCGATCACGAGCATGGTCGCCAGTACAACCACGGGGCGCAACAATTCGAGCCTGATGTGGTGTGGCGAACGCGCTTGCGGGGACTGTCTCGATGGCGTGCGCATCGGAAATGCCACAATGTCGCCCCTGCGGGGTTTTATGGTCTCGCGGCGCCACGTTCCGGGGGCTGGCGCCCCGGCTAGAGAATGGCGCCCCTGCCGGGGCTGTTTAACGGCTCCGAGTCTCTGCGGTGTTATCTCTTTGCCAAGCTGACGCTTGCACTCCCCGTTGGTGTCCTTGCCGCTGTAGGATGCGTCCATTATATTCGGCCCAATCTCTCGCATGCGACCGCGGTCGAGGCTGGCGCACCGGGCGAGGGTCGAGGAACTCACGAGAACGCATGCATTGGGAACCCTCCAAGACCCTGGCCTCGCGGTCCTATGTCGGACTGGTTCTCTCCCAGTTTCTGGCCGCTTTCAACGATCAGGCGATCCACTTTGTGGCGATCTTCTACGCCAGCGACATGCTGGTACGGTACGCCCATGTGCCCGGCGTCGACCAAAAGCTCGTCCTGGCCGTCGTGACGGCATGCTTCATTTCGCCGTTCTTCCTATTCTCGCCCATCGCCGGCATTCTGGCCGACAAGTTCAGCAAGCGGACCACGATTGTGTTTTGGAAAGTCTCCGAGGTCAGCATCACCTGCCTGGCCCTGATCGCGTTTCTCCTGCCCCATACGATCGAAGTGCGCTGGGCAACCCCGGAGACAATTGCCACGATCAGCGCGGTGATTTTGATCCTCTGCGTGTTCTTAATGGGCACGCACAGCGCCTTTTTTGTCCCGGCGAAATACGGCATTATGCCCGAGATTCTGCACGCCTCGGTGCTCTCGCGCGGCAACGGGCTGCTGGAGGGAACCAGCTTCGTCTCGCAGATCTTGGGCACCTCATTCGGCGGCTGGCTGTATACCAGCGTCAAGTCGGAGATCGACTTTGAAGGCAATCTGTATCCGGGACACGAGTGGATCATCGGCGCAGTCCTGCTGGCGCTGGCCGTGGTCGGGGTCGTCTTCTCGCTGCTGGTTGAGCGGATTCCCGCCGCAGCCCCCCAGAAGCGTTTGACGCTCAACCCGTTTGCGCCGATGGCGGCGAACTTTCGCATTCTGGGCCACTCGCGGTCGCTGGTGTTGGCGACGATCGGCATCGCCTTCTTCACCTTCATGACGCTCTACATGCGCCAGAGCTTGATCTTCGAAGGCGAGACGAGCAAAGAGCTGCAACAAATGCGGGCCCGGCTCGACGAACTGCAGCGGCGCGACGCTGAGCGCAGTGAAGTTAGCCGAACGGCGGAACTGAGCGGCGAAGAGGAGGAGCTGGCCGACGAGGGAGTCGGGGCTTCGCTGGTCGAACCGCTGGCCGGCGGCGACAGCACCTTGACCAAGACCCAACAGTCCGAGGCGCGCATCGCCATCCTGGTGGCGCTCATTGGACTGGGAGTGGGCATCGGCTGCTCGCTGGCCGGGCAGGTCTCGGGCAATCGGCTCGAGCTGGGGCTGGTCCCCGTCGGCGGGTTCTCGCTGGTGGTGTTCACGCTAGTGTTGGCGGGTGTGGTGGGCCAAGAGGTGGCCACCATCGTGACTTTGATCGCGATCGGCGTGGCGGCCGGACTCTACATTGTGCCGATGTACACACTCCTGCAGCACCGCGCACCGAAGGAGAGTAAGGGAAGCATGGTCGCGACGAGCAATTTTTTGAATGTGACCGGCGGGCTGGTCGCAGTCATCGTGTTTTATTTCGTCACGTTCGCGCTGCAAGGTCTGTTCGGGCTATCACTGACCTCGGCCGAGGCCGAGACGAGCGAGGCCGCGCTGGTTGCGTATATCGACCAACTCGAGATGGCGCAGCGGTGGATTCCGGCGATGCTGTTCATTTCGGCCAGCTTGATCACGGCCCTCGTGCTCGTCTTACTCTGTTGGCAGCGGCCCGACTTTTTGCTGCGGGCCGTCTCCTGGTTTCGGATCACGGCGCGGCGGCGATTGAAGGCCATCAACGCCGACCACTTGCCGGCGAACGGCCCCTTGATCGTGGCGACCAACTGCGAACGGCTGGAGCAATGGATGCATCTGGTGGCGGTGCTCGACCGGTTCACGCGGTTTGTGCCAGATGTTACCGCGCCGCGAGACGACACACTGTTGGCAACGGTCTCGCGCCGGCTCGGGGTTTCTTTAGAGGGGGCCCCGGCCGATGAGATGTCACGGCAACGGCTTATCGCGCGCGGTTCGGCTACGCTCCGCCAAGGCGACCTGCTGGCGATCCACATTACCAACGGCCGCGCTGCCGCGCAAGGCGAATCATTGCTCGACGAGCTGCAAAACATAGCGCCTACGGACGTGCTGCCGGTTTACTGCGGAGAGTACCCGGCGCAAGAGCCGGGGGCCAGGCCGATCGTTGGCCGGATGAGCGTCGTGGTGGGGGAGCCGCTGCCGCCCGAGAGCAGCATTCAGCAAATCCAAACCGCGCTTGCGCGACTGGGCGGGTGAAGCTCGATGGAACCCAATCCTTATACCGCGCCGCGGGCCACCGATACGCGTCAAACAGCGGGCGGTTATCGTACCACGCCGCTCGACATCGACCACATGCCGCCCGGCATCCCCTACATCGTTGGCAACGAGGGCGCAGAGCGGTTCAGCTATTACGGGATGCGCGCGATTCTCGTCGTGTTCATGATGCAGTACGTCGTAAACGCCAGCGGTGAGCTCGCGACGGTGCCGGAAGCCGAGGCCCGCGAGTACTATCACTATTTCATGACTGCAGTCTACTTCTTTCCAATCCTCGGCTCGCTTTTGTCCGACGGATTGTTAGGCAAATACCGCACGATCATCTATCTATCGATCATCTACTGCCTCGGCCATCTGGCGCTTGCGCTTGACGATTCCTGGCGCGGACTTACCCTCGGCCTGGCGCTCATCGCTTTCGGGTCCGGAGGTATTAAACCGTGCGTATCGGCACACGTGGGTGACCAGTTTGGGCGCCGAAATGAGCACCTGATCGAAAAAGTCTTTGGCTGGTTTTACTTCTCGATCAACTTTGGCTCGTTCATTTCGACGCTGTGGATCCCTTACTTGCTCGACGCCTATGGCCCGAACGTCGCATTCGCTGTGCCTGGAGTGCTCATGCTCTTGGCGACAATCGTCTTTTGGGCGGGGCGCAAGCGCTACGCGCACATTCCGCCTGGCGGGTTAAGCTTCGTCCGCGAGGCTACGAGCCCGGCGGGAATGAAGATCGTAGCGCGTCTCATTGCGCTGTACTTTTTCGTAGCGATCTTCTGGGCGCTTTACGATCAGACTGGCGCTGGTTGGGTCCAGCAGTCAATGTATCTGGACCTCAACATGTTCGGCATCGAGTTTCTGCCGGCGCAGGTCCACGCCGCTAACCCGCTATTGATCCTGGTCTTCATCCCGCTGTTCTCGTACGTCCTGTTTCCCCTCGTCGAGAAAGTGGTGCATCTCACACCGCTGCGCAAGATCGGCGCGGGTTTCGTACTGACTAGCCTTTCGTTCGTCGTCGTCGCCTGGATCGAACACCGCATTGCCGCAGGATACACGCCCACGGTCTGGTGGCAGATGTTTGCCTATGTATTGATCACCGCGGCCGAGGTGCTGGTCTCCGTCGTGGGCCTCGAATTCTCCTACACGCAAGCTCCGCCGAAGATGAAGTCGGTGGTGATGGCCCTCTGGTACCTCTCGGTCTCCGCCGGCAATTTCTTCGCGTCGCAGGTGAATAAATATATGACGCTCAGCGGCGTGCAGTACTACTTGTTTTTTGCTGCTTTGATGGCGATCGCCGCCGTCGTCTACGTGTTTTACGCGATGACATACCGCGAACAGACGTTCCTGCAGGAAAGCGGGGCGGCGAAGCTGCCAGTGTAGACATCATGCTCCGCATGATGAGGCAGTGTGATCATCATGCTATGCATGACGATGCAACCTCTCGCGGAGCGAGAGGGCTACGATGGCACACGGAAGTGTGCCTACTACATTGACGCCGTCTCTGCAACCGGCAAGTGCTTGCGGATCGCGGCGCACAAGGCATGGCGATTGATCGGCTTGGTGAGATAGTCGTCGCAACCCGCGGCCAAGCAGTGTTGGCGATCGCCCTGCATGGCGTGCGCGGTGAGCGCGATGATCGGCGTCCTGCAACCGGCGGCCCGCAGTTTGCGCGTCGCCTGATAGCCGTCGAGCACCGGCATCTGCATGTCCATCAAGATAACGTCGAAGCCTGGCGCCTCGGTGTCGCCCTGTGCGGCATTGCGCGTCGCGGCGAGCACCAGATCCACGGCCGCCTGACCGTTCTCCGCCAGCGTGACTTGCGCACCCGCCTTGCTGAGCAGCAACATGAGCAGCCGCTGATTATCCGGCCCGTCCTCCGCCAACAGGATTCGACAGTTGAGCTCATCCGTCGGCTCGTTCTTGGGCGACGTCTCTTTAGGAGTTGTCGGCGATTGCCAGGTCAGCGGCGACTGCTTGATGCCCGTCAGCGAGCCGATCGGGATGATCGCGCGGAAGGTGCTGCCCTTGCCGGATTCGCTTTCCACCAGAATTTCACCGCCAAGGTGATCGATGATTCGCTTGCAAATTGTCAACCCTAACCCGGTGCCGCCGAAACGCCGCGAAGTGGAAGCGTCGGCCTGCGAGAACGGCTGAAACAGGCGTGCGATCTGCTCGGGCGTCATTCCCAGCCCCGTATCGGCCACCGCAAACTCCATCCTCGGGCTATCGCTGGAGGGTTCGACGAGCCGCACGGAGAGCGTCACGGATCCCGCCTCGGTGAACTTGACGGCGTTGCCGATCAGATTGACCAGCACCTGGCGCAGGCGAGTAGGATCGGTCTCAATGGTTTCGGGGATCTCGCCGACAAAATCGATGTGAAACGGCAGGTTCTTCGCCGCGGCCGGTTGCTTGACGATCCGCTGCACGTCAAACAGCAACTCGGACGGGGAACAACGGATCCGCTCGAATGCCAATTTGCCGGCCTCGACTTTTGAGAGATCGAGAATATCGTTGATCACCTGCAGCAGGTGTTCACCGTTGCGCTGGATCGTGCGGAAAGCGTCGATCCGGTGTGAGGGCGCGCGATCGATTCCCTCTTCCGCCAGAAGCAGGTCGGCATAGCCGAGGATGGCTGACATCGGCGTGCGAATTTCGTGGCTCATGTTGGCCAGGAACTCGCTCTTCGCCTGGTTCGCTTGCTCGGCGGCCTGCTTGGCCAGCCGCAACGATTCGGCGGCCTCTTTTTCATCGCTCACGTCGCGGACGATTCCGGCGAACATCCGCCGGTCCGCCAGCCAGATTTCGCTCACGGTGAGATTAATTGGGAAGGTCGAGTTGTCCTTTCGCCGTCCGATGACTTCGCGGCTCCCGCCGATGATTCTCGCCACGCTGGTCTGGAGATAGCGCTCGATGTATCGCTCGTGCTCTTCGCGCTCGGGCGACGGCATCAGTAAACCGACGTTGCGGCCCTGGATTTCGCCCCAGGTATAGCCAAACAGCCGCTCGGCGGCGCGGTTGAAGGATTGAATTCGTCCCGACACGTCGATCAGGATGATCCCATCGGTGGCCGCATCGACCAGCGCTCGCCACATCGCCTCGGCATTCCACAGCGCTTCCTCAGCGCGGCGGCGCTCATTAATCTCTAGTTCGAGCGCCGACTTCAGCGGTTCGAGAACTGCCGTATCGCAACACTCGACGTGGCGCCACGCCGCCACCCGAAAGCCAACGTTGGCGAAGTGGACCAGGTCCCCCGTGACGATCACGGTCTCGCCGCTGAGCCGCTCGGCGTTGACGAACGTCCCGTTCGTGCTTCCCAGATCGCGCAGGATAAGCTGCCCATCTCGCAGGTCGAACTCTGCATGTTTCTTCGAGACACTTGTTTGCGGCAGCCACAGACCCGCGGCATGTTGGCGTCCGACTGGATACGGAAACGGCGACATGACATACCGCGGCGCCGTGGCACCGTCCCCAATGCCTTCCAAGTACCACACGCACAATGGCCTGGGCGCGCTCGTTTCGGCTGAAGTCATACGCGGGTCCTCATGCAAACGATTCGTGTGGGCGACGCCATGCCGCACTCAACCGTAGCTTTTCGGGAACCTGCTCAGAGATTGGCCTGCGGGAACGTCGTCGGCGCAGTCGATCGGCACTAAAGAACAGCCCCGATGACCGCTACCATGCCACCTTCGGCCGCATGGTCGCTACAATCGGCACCCGCGAGTTGGGGGGTGGCACTGCGAATCGAGGGTGGCACTGACAAACCCGCCGCGGGTTTGTCAGTGTGGCGCAGGGCGCAGATGCAATGCAAAGCCACTGATTAGCGCGGGTCGCCGCGGCGGCTCAGTGCCACCCACGTCCGTGCCACCCAAGAACAGAGCCGAGGGGTTAGAACTGCGCGCCGGTCTGAATCCAGGCGTCCCATTCGTTGTACTGATCGAAGACCATTCCGCCGACGCGGATCTGGCTCCGCAGTTGGCGGACGCCGGTGCGAATGAACTCGCCGCGCACGGGCGAGTAATACGGTCCGCCGGTCGCTTGCGGCCCGATGCGGACCTTGGTGACCGGGTCGTGCGTGTAGTAGGACCGCTGGAAGATCCAGCTTGCAGCATCGGCACTGGCCGGAGCACAGAAGAGAAAGAAGGCCAGCGCAGTGAGTCGAAGGAGTCGTGTCATGGTGTGGAGTCAATGTCGAGACAAGCCAGCATCCGCCCAGGCCTATTGTCGCGGGCGTGCAACGAACAGCACCGCGTCCAGGTCCTTGCCTGCCGGATCGTAGACGTAAAACTCACCTTTCTTTAGTTCGGGCAATAGGATGTTAGAAACATCGAGAACTTCCTTGACGAACGCCTCGACGGTGGGCGGGTTTTGATTGTTAGTTAACGCCTTGTACATCTTGAGATTATTAGGAATCTCGATGTTGAGCTTGATGCGGTCTTGGGCGATGAAGTACTGCCGGACCGGCTCAGTGATGATGCCGCCGCCGTAGCCTTGACCGCGCTTGCCGACGCCGCCCTCCGCCTTTGCCAGATCGACTCCCTGGACCTCACTGGCGAGTTTGATTTCAGCCGGTTGACCGAACGTATTCGGCCCCGTCGAAACAGCCCCGTAGCCGCCATAGCCGGAGTTTGCCGGCGGCGCGGCGGCCGATTGCTCGACGGGGGCCGGCTCGGTCTGTCCCTGGTCGCCCTGTGCCGAGTCGGTTGCAGTCGGTTCCTCGGTGGAGGGGGGCAATGCAAACGCGTCCTCGGGCGGTTTTTCTTCTTGCTTGGGCTTCGGAGTCATTTCATTGAGCTTGCCGAGCTCCTGCATCGGAACGTCCTCGGCACATCCGCCCATAAATAGCACTAGCGTCGCCACGCACCACCATGTCTGTCGCCGCGTCATGTTCGCTCCTCGAAATCTCCTGGCGTTTTGCGCCTGGTCTTCAATTGCCCGCCATGTTCCACGACCACCGCTGCATCTCCGCTAACGCTTCGCTCTTCGTCAGGTCGAAGTGCAACGGCGTGAGCGTCACGTAGCCGTGGGCCAAAGCGGTGATGTCGGTCTCTTGGCCCTTTGGCTTCGGCGCGGGATCGGACGCCGCCCAGAAATAACTGCGGCCGCGCGGATCGATGCGCTTCTCAAATTTTTCCCCGTAGCGGTCAACACCCATCGGAACCACGAGCACTCCGGGCTGCCGTGCGAGGGCGACTGTCGGGATGTTGAGGTTGTAGAGCTGGGCCGACTGCGGCTTTCGCTCCAAGGTCTGTTCGATTACGCGTACAGCCAGCTCCGCCGCCTTGTCGAACTGGGCGTGCTCGTCGTACTCCAGCGAAACTGCGAAACTGGTGATGCCGAAAAACGCCCCTTCAATCGCCGCCGCCACCGTGCCGGAATACAGCACGTTGATGCCGGCGTTCAGTCCGCCATTGATACCGCTGACCACAAGGTCCGGCCGCTGCGAACAAAACTCGAAGACGCCGAGCTTGACCGAATCCGCCGGGCTGCCGTCGACGGCCCAGCCGCGGCGGCGCGGGCCGTCATACACTTCTTTGGCCGTGAGCGGCGTCAGGAACGTAATCGAATGGCCTACCCCGCTCTGCTCGACCGCGGGCGCGACTACTGAGACGTTGCCCAGCCGCTGCAACACGCGCTCCAACGCCGCCAGCCCCGGAGCATAGATGCCGTCATCGTTGGTCAGCAGGATCTGCACTGAAACAGGCCGGACTGGCAAATCCGCTCCGTGGGTTCCTCCGTGGACTCAAGACTCCATGATAATCGGGATGGGGCGGGGCATCAACGCACGCCTGAGCTCACTTTCTCGGCCTCAATCGACCATCCAGGCGATACACCGCCCCATCCTTACCAAACTCACCGAATGGCGGTCGCTGGCCGGCATCCATGGCTCGGATAGTGGGCCGGCCGATATGCGCAAAAATTAGCCGTTGGACGTCCTGTTCGGCAGCTTCGCGGGCCACCTCGAGCGTGGCCGCATGCCCGCCTACGCCGCCTCGGAAACGAATTGGGCGATTCCAGCCGGCGGCTTCGGCGAACATCAGATCGGCCCCCTTGGCCCATCTGGGAAACTCCACAAACTCCGGCGCCCAGACCGCGGTTTTTCCAGCGGCGCGAATCGCATATCCAAAACTCGGGTGCGAAGTATGTTTGACGGCGTGCGGCTCGATGCGGAGGCCGCGGGATTGATAGGAACCGACGCGTGGTTCGACTCCTTTGGCGCGGGCGAGCTTGCGAATTTGCGGCATCAGCTCACCGCGGTCGTCGGTGACCAGCCAGGCGTCGAGCGCCCCCTTCGGCACGGCGTCCGGTCCGCCATCGATCATCACGCGCGCCTTGCCGCGCTCGATCAATAATCCCGCCGGAGCGTAGCGGGGAGAGTTCATCGCTCCCACGCCCAGGAGGGTCAGTCGCACCGGCGCCGCTTTGCTGTCGTCTCGCGTCATCGAGTCACGTGGCGCGAGGGCAGAGGCCAATCAGCGCGCCGGCAATCAAGTAGAGCGATACAACAAGGCATCATCGACATACTGGCCACCGACCGCTCCGCGGAAGCGCCGCCGGTGGATTCCTGGTCCAGTGTTGCGTTCGCGCCCGATCGCTTCAATCAAACGGTCGCTGGGACTTCGAACAGTCACGTCGAAGTAAGACATCGCATCGGCCGCTTGTGGGACCCGCTGTAACGAATCGCGGATAACTTCGTAACTTCGAAGTGAGCCGTCCGATTCGACCTTAGGCGACGCGATTACGAGTTGCCAACGATTACGATCCTCGTTGTAAAGCCAAAGAGCATCCTCGACTGGCCAATTCTGCCGGTCCAACTCCCGGACAAGGCCTTCGCCCGCCTCGACCATTTCTTTCGATAGGTACTCTTTCACCACTGGGTCTTCAGCCATGTGAGGACTCCGTCCGCCGGATGCAAAACTGCCTCGAAAAGCGCGTCGACTTCTGAGGCAGCAAGTGACGTGATAAATCGTGATTGCTCGTCCCACACAACCGCGGTCTTCCATTTTAAACCCAGGGCCGGATTAAGGCCAACGGCGTTGTTGAATGGAGCCTGCACGCCCGATATCTCCATGAGTCGTTCAAGGTCATGGCTATACGCTTTGTCCACCAACTTCTTGTCGGGAAAGTCGTGCTGGGCGATGCGTTTGCAAAAACATGCTTTAAGAGCGAATTCCACCGCGTAGCCGAGCAAGTAGTATGCCCCCTCGAGGGATCCTGCCTGGCGAAGTGCTTCAGCTTCGCGCACTCGGAGCTCGGCAAGGTGTTGAAAGTCCGTCCGGTTCATATCTCAACGCGACTGGCCGCCCTAATGCTGCAGCTTTTTATACCGAAACCGATGCGGCTGATCGGCTTCCATCCCGAGCCGCTGCTTACGCTGCTCCTCGTACGTCTGGAAGTTGCCTTCGCAGACGTGGACGTAACCGTCCCCCTCGAAGGCGATGACGTGCGTGGCGATGCGGTCGAGGAACCAGCGGTCGTGACTGATTACCACCACGCAGCCGGCGTAGTTGAGGATCGCCTCTTCGAGCGCCCGCAGCGTATCGACATCAAGATCATTTGTCGGCTCATCGAGCAACAACAGATTCGACCCTCGGCGCAAGAGCTTGGCCAGATGCACGCGATTCCGTTCGCCGCCGGAGAGGACGCCGACTTTTTTCTGCTGGTCCGGACCTTGGAAGTTGAATCGCGCCACGTACGCGCGGGAGTTGATCTTGCGGCTCCCCATCTCCAGGTTGTCAAGCCCGCCGGAAATCTCTTCAAACACCGTCAGGTCAGCCGCCAACGTATCGCGGCTTTGATCGACGTAGCCCATCTCCACCGTATCTCCGATCTTGATCTCGCCGCTGTCGGGTTTTTCCTGGCCGGTGATAATGCGGAAGAGCGTCGTTTTGCCCGCGCCGTTGGGACCAATGATCCCCACGATGCCCCCCGGGGGCAAGCGGAAGCTCAGGTTCTCGAACAGCACGCGATCGCCATAGGCCTTGCTGATGTTGTCGGCTTCGACGACCAAAGCGCCCAGGTGCTTGCCGGGTGGAATCTGGATTTCGAACTCATCGTCGCGGTCCTGGAACTTCTCACTGGCCAGTTTTTCGTACGAGGCGATGCGGGCTTTGCTTTTGGCCTGCCGCGCCTTAGGGGAGCTGCGAATCCATTCCAGCTCACGGGTCAACGTTTTTTGGCGGGCGCTCTCTTGCTTCTCCTCGACAGCCAGGCGGGCCTTCTTTTGCTCCAGCCATGACGAATAGTTCCCTTCGAACGGAATGCCGCGCGCCCGATCGAGCTCCAGAATCCATTTGGCGACGTTGTCGAGGAAGTAGCGATCGTGAGTCACGGCGACCACCGTGCCGGGATACTCGGCAAGATGCCGCTCCAGCCAGAGCACGCTTTCGGCGTCGAGGTGGTTCGTCGGCTCGTCGAGTAGGAGCAGGTCGGGCTTCTCCAACAGGATCTTGCACAGCGCCACGCGCCGCCGCTCGCCGCCGGAAAGCGTTGTCACATCGGCGTCGCCGGGCGGCAGGTTCATCGCGTCCATGGCGATCTCGATCTGCCGGTCCAGCTCCCAGAGGTTGAAGGCGTCGATCTTGTCCTGCACGCGGGCTTGCTCGGCCAGCAGCTTCTCCATTTCGTTCGGCGCCAGCGGCTCGGCGAAGCGCTCGTTGATGTGGTTGTAGCGATCGAGAATCGCCCGCATGGGGGCCACGGCCTCTTCGACGTTGCCAAAGACGTCCTTCTCCGGGTTGAGCCGCGGCTCTTGCGGCAAGTAGCCCGCGCTAAACCCTTCGGCCAGTCGCGCCTCGCCGTCGTACTCCTTGTCCCAGCCGGCCATGATCCGCAAGAGCGTGCTCTTGCCCGAGCCGTTGCGGCCCAAGACGCCAATCTTGGCGCCGGGGTAAAACGCCAGCCAGATGTTTTTAAGAACTTCTTTTTGGCCGTACTTTTTGGTGAGGTCGACGACTTGATAGATGTATTGTTGCGACATGGAGCCTTAGTTGATTGAGTGACGGAATCGCGGATCGAGAATTGTACCCGGCGTGCTGGATCATGGCGACCCGCGCGGTACAATCCCCGTTTCAGCACGCCAAACTGCATTCGATCGAGGCCCTCTTATGTTCGACCCTGACGACGATCGCCCGATGACCGAGGCGCAGTGGGAAGCTCTCTTTCGCAAAAGCGACCTCAAGGCTGCAAAGTACGAGGAGCTGCTGGAGACGTTTCGCGATGAGCCCGACGGGCAGCTCATCATCGCTCGCGAAATGGGATGGAAGCGGCTGGCGGATGCCTTGGAGGAAAGGGCTGCGCAGAATGGCGATTCTCAAGTGAACCATTCCAGTCAACCGGCGGAGACCGACCCTACAGACACGCTCGACGACGAAGAGACGATCGACGACTGGCTCGAGGACGCGTTCGAGGATGACGACGACGACGATAACAGTAGTGATTGCGCCTGTGCATGGGACGCGGAGCGCGATCAACTAAACCGAATTCCCGCTTACCGAGCCGCTCGCTCGCTGGCCGACCGGGTTGGCAAGGCACTTCGGCCGCTCATGGAAGAAGAGTGCGCTGATGAGGATCTCGGCAGGCTGCTCGGCGAAGGGTATATCTCCGCCCATCAGGCCGCCGTAAAAATTGCGGGCGGGCATGCGATGGGGTACGACGAGGACGTGTTGTGCGGCAACATCGTCAACAACCGGATATCGCTCGATGCTATGTATCGCTGTCAACTAGCATGGGCTGAGCTGCAAGAGCAACAAATCATTGCGCGCCACATCGCTGAGCCGCTCGTGGCAGAGATGCGAGAAGTGCAAAAGCTCATTGAAGAGCGAATCGCCGAGCTGCGTTCGCACGTGTGGTGGTGACTCGCCGCGCACCAAAAAGTTAGCCTAACGGTCACGCGCTTCGAGTTGTTCCATCGTGTGCGAAGTGACCCGCTGCACGTATTCCGACGACTTCGCCGCCAGTTGCTTGAGACGCGGTAGGAGGGGGCGGGCTGTCTCGCCTAAGTTTTCCAGGGCGTGGGCCGCATGAAGTTGCACGGCGGGTTGGCGACTTTCCAGGCCGGCTGCGAGGATCGGCAATCCTGCGTCTTGCTCCCCCCAGCGGCAAAGCGCATGCGCGGCAACCATGCGGACGGCCTCAGACTCGTCCTGCTCCGCCAGCTTAGTAACAGCCGCCTTGATCTGATGGGTGAGCGGCTTATCGCGCGTGGCGATGCGCAAACCGGTGATCGCCCAATACCGCATGGCGGGGTGTTCGTCGGCGAGGGAGCGCTCGTAGGCGTCGACCGCTTTAGTTCGGTCGCGATCGTGCTCTTTGAGCGCGAGCAGCCGGGTCAGGACCTCTTTAATTATCACCTGAGGCCGCCAATCTTCTCCACCGGAAGGCTTTACGTCGGCCGGCGCGCCTTGGGGCCGACGAACCGGCGAAAACTCAATGATCGGGCTATCGCGATAACCGATCCTGCATGCCTTGGCAACTAACGTCTCGCGGCCCTCGACTCCAATCATCCCGTGATACAACTTCCAGGCGCCGCCGCCGCCCTTCAGTTGATACGCTATCGAGGCGCCGGCAGTACCGGACGACAAGCGCAAGACAAACCCGCCATCATTGGAACTTTGCGCCGCCACCTTGACTGCCGGCGGCTCGGTGGTCGCCCATCGCGCGCCTGGCCGCTGTGCTTCATCGAGAATCGGCTCGGGAATCAGCCCGAGGTCGTGTGTCTCGATCATCCACTCGGTCAATCGCCCGCGCAACTCCTTAAGCTTGTCCGCGTAGCGGGTGTCCGCGGCCAGATTGTGCACTTCGTGGGGATCGGTCTGGGTGTCGTAGAGCTCTTCGATGGGTTTCGTCTCACGGAAGAAAAGCGCTGCAGCGCCGCTGAGTTGTCCGGCCGCATCCAGCCGCCGCCACTCGCGCATGATCGGCATCAGCTCCATGTACGCGATGCGCTGCGCATACGGCAGGTGCGGCATGAAGTTGCGGATGTATTTGAATCGCTTATCGCGCACGGCGCGGATCACGTCGTAGCGTTCGTCCATTCGGTCGCGTGCAGCAAAGACGTAGTCCCGCGGTTTTGCCGTCTGCGGACCGAGGAATGGGCGTCCTTGCATGTGCCTGGGAACTTCGACGCCGGCCAGCGAGAGGACTGCCGGGCCAAAGTCGACGAACGCTACGAGGTCATCATTCACGCTGCCTGGCCGCAGTTGATCCGCGCGCCGGCCGCCGGCGTGGCCGCGCCATTTCTCCGGGACGCGAACGAGCAGCGGGGCATGAATCCCGGAGTCGTAGACCCAGCGCTTGCCGCGTGGCAGGCCGCGGCCATGGTCCCCCCAGATCCAGACGATCGTATCGTCGGCCAGGCCGTCTTCCTCAAGCTGCGCGAGCAACTGGGCGACCAGCGTTTGAACCGCGGTAATATTGTCGTGATAGTTTGCCCAGTCGCGACGGACCGCGGGTGTATCGGGGTAGTACGGTGGCAGGATGGCCTTGGCCGGGTCGTGGCGCTCGTCGACCGTCAACCGTTTCACAAGCGCCTTGGTCTGGGCGCTCGGCGCTCGGACTTGTGACTCGTGCGTATTGGTAAAATTGAAGACCGCGAAAAATGGCTGATCCACCTGCCGCCCGCGCCAATGTCCGCGATGGCCGTTCTCGTCCCAGGCGGTGAACGGCGGATCGAACTGGTAATCGGTCTTGGCGTTGTTGGTGCAATAGTAACCGGCCGCACGGAGGTACTCGGTAAAGCATTTGACTTCGGGCGGAGGTACACCTTTGCAGCGCATGTGGTGCGTCGCAATGCTGGTGGGATACATGCCGGTGATGAGGCCGCTGCGCGACGGTGCACAGACCGGAGCATGCGTGAACACGCGCGTGTAGCGGACGCCGCTCTCGGCAAAGCGGTCAAAGACCGGCGTGACGGCGTACCGGTCGCCATAACAGCCGAAATCGGGGCTGATGTCTTCCAGGCTGATCCAGAGGATATTGGGACGTTCGCCGGCCGTTCGGTTCGCTGCCGGCGGCTGTCCGAACGCTCCACTCGTTGCTAAAACGGCAACGCAAAAGCCAAACCAAGCATGTCCAATAGCGGATAGTATTCTCATTAGATCTGGCACTATACTACAGCAGTCCGCCAAATCCCAGCATTGTGCTTGCCATGACCATCGATAAACTTAGGGACGCGTACAATGCACAGCCTTTTCGGCCGTTTGTGATTCACTCGGCAGATGGGCGGCAAGTGCCCGTCGTCCATCGTGAGTTTATCATGACCGTGCCTAGCGGCCGCACCGTGATTGTTGTTCAACCCGACGACACCGTAAACATCATCGATCTGCTGTTGGTCACGGACCTCGAGCTGAAGCCTTCGACGAATGGCGGCCGAAGACGTCGCCGGGCTTGACCGATCTAGCCGACCTTCTCTGATCGTCGGAATCATGGGTCGGCTGCGATCGTCGCCTCAGGCAATCGTTTCAGGCGGATTAGCACAATTAATCCGCTGCCGATTTCACTAAAGTTTTTGCGGAACTCAGCATGAAAATCGCGATCCTCGGGACCGGCTATGTGGGACTGGTCACCGGCACCTGCCTGGCCGATAGCGGCAATCATGTCACGTGCGTCGATATCGATGCGGCCAAGATCGAGCGGCTCAATCGCGGCGTTCTTCCCATCTATGAGCCAGGTCTGGCCGAACTTGTCGAACGCGGCCGCGAAGCCAAGCGGCTGACGTTCACGACCGATTTGCCCACCGCGGTGCGGCCGGCGCGGCTGATATTTCTGGCAGTTGGCACGCCGCCGTGCGACGACGGTTCGGCCGACCTGACCAGCCTGTGGCGCGCGGCGGACGCCATCGCGCCCTATCTGGCGAAGAACGCCATCGTGATTACCAAGAGCACCGTACCGGTCGGCACTAACGCCGCCTTGGCAGCGCTCCTCAAAGAAAAAACCGGCCGCGATTGCGACGTCGCCAGCAACCCGGAATTCCTCAAGGAGGGGGCGGCTGTCGAAGATTTCACTAAGCCGGACCGCGTGGTTGTCGGCGTGCGGCGCAAAGAAGTGGCCGACGTGCTGCGGCGATTGTACGCGCCGTATTTGCGCACGGAGCGGCCGTTCCTGGTCATGTCGCCGGAAAGCGCGGAGATGACCAAGTACGTGGCCAACGCGCTGTTGGCCACGAAGATCAGCTTCATTAACGAAGTGGCCAATCTCTGCGAGAAGATGGCGGCCGACATCGACGACGTCCGCCGCGGCATCGGGCACGACAGCCGCATTGGATTCGCGTTCCTGTTTCCGGGCGTTGGCTACGGCGGCAGTTGTTTCCCGAAGGACGTGCGGGCGCTGGCGGCGATGGCCCGCGACCGCGGTGTCGTGCCGCGGATCCTCGACGCCGTCCACGACGTCAACCAGGAACAGAAAACACGGCTGGGAGAACAGATCGAGCGGCACTTCGGCGGCGATCTGAAAGGCCGCACAATCGCGATCTGGGGCATCGCCTTCAAGCCGCGCACCGACGACGTGCGCGAAGCTCCCGCGCTGGTGTTGATCGATCACTTGCTCTCGCGGGGCGCGAAGCTGCGGGTGCATGACCCCGAAGCCATCGACAACGCCCGGGCGATGTACGGCGACCGACTGCACTACGCCGAGTTGCCGATGCAGGCGCTCGAGAGCGCTGATGCCCTGGCCGTGGTCACCGAGTGGGGAGACTTCCGCACGCCCGACTTCGACGAAATGCGGCGGCTGATGAAAACGCCAATCGTCTTCGACGGACGAAACATTTACGACCCTGCCGTCATGAAGTCCGCCGGTTTTACGTACTACTGCATCGGCAAGGAGCCGGTCAGTCCGGCGTAGCAGTGTAGCCTAGGAGCGGCTCGCCGGCATCGGCCTCCGCTTCGGCTGCGGCGGCGAGACTCATCTCCTCCGCGGAGACTGGGGCCTGCTCAGCCATACGCACTCGACCGGCCAACCATAGACTGAGGAGTGTCGATGCGGCGGCAATCCAACCAACGGCGCCAAAGTGCCGAAGTTGGCCGTCGGCCGATTGCGAGACGATCATTCCGCCAAGGTACGCGCCACAGCCGCAGGCGATATGCTGCACCGAGGAATTCGCGCTCAGAAATGCGCCGCGGCGGCGGGGTTCGACGCTGCTGGTGACCATGGCCATGGCCGGAATCATGCGGCCGACGTTACAGACCATGAGCGCACCAAATACGGCGATCGCGATGACGGTGGACGCCGGTGGTAAGTGCGTAATCGCTAGTAGCAACAAGGCGGAAGCGGGCGCAATCAGCCGGAAAACCGTCAGTTTGCCAAACCGATCGGCGAGCCGGCCAACGATCGGCGCCGCAAACAGCGAGAGCCCTCCACCGGCGATATAGACGAGCGGAAGTTCGTGCTCGGTCATGCCGACGTTCGCGACAAGATAAGGGCTGAGGTAAGGAAAGACTGTAAAGCTGCCAATCATCAAGACCACAATGAGAGCGAAGGCCCTCAGATGATTGGCTTCCCAAAAGGTCTCAACCAAGGAACGAATTGGATGGGAGTGCACCTTACCCACATGCGCGCTCAACGGCGGAAGGGCAAGCGGTGCGAGCAGAAGGGCTGGGATTCCCCCAATCGCCAAGGCGACGAACGGTATCTGCCAGCCGTAATTGGTTCCAAGGAAGAGCCCCAACGGCACTCCGGCCACGGAGGCTAGCGAAAAGCCGGTCATCAGCCAGCCGGTAGCTCGACCGCGCCGATTCTCGGGAAAAACGTCACCGATAATGGCCATCGCCATTCCGCCGAGAATGCCACCAAAGGCGCCGGTCAGGACGCGAGCGGCCACCAGCGCATGGTAGCTGGGGGCAAATGCGCAAAGCAATGTGCCCAGGAGAAATCCTGCGTAAAGAACCACGAAAGTCGTGCGACGGGCGAAGCGGTCAATGATTGACGAGGCGACTAACCCGGCGACTCCCGCGGCGAAGGTGTACGAGGAGACAATCAAGCCAAACCTGGCTGGTCCGATCTCGAGGGTGCGCATGAGCTGCGGGCCCAGCGGCATCACGATCATGAAGTCGACGATGGTCGTGAATTGGACAGCCGCCAGGATGAACAGGATCAGCCCTTCCCCGCGCTGCGAGCGATATGTGTCTACCGCCAGTGCTTTTCGCGTCATGAGTCGCCCAGTCTTCCCGGTTCTCGCGCACCAAGCCTGTCCTGTGATCCCAGCGAGAGGACAATCCCTGGTGACGGTGGTTCACCTCGGCTCGAAGCCGGCGGTCGATCTGCCTGCACCCGACTATCGATTGCATCAGGATTGTCCGTGGTGAATTCGAACAGGCAAGTCGGTTAGGAATGACCGAGAATTAACTTCCCCATTTGGCGGGAGGCGGTGCACCATCAGGGATTGAAAGAACAGGAGGCAACGGAGACAACAGCGTAGAAAGTCTCTGTTTCCTCTGTCTTCTCGGTTGTCAACGACCTTCCCATGCATCGGCTTTTCACCCAAGCCTCTGGAATAACCCACGATTGTATCGGCGCCGCCATTGAAGTGCACAAGGACAAAGGGCCAGGCCTGCAGCGAATCGGTCTACGAATGGCGCCTGACGATGGAGCTCGGGATTCGCGGTCATCGAGTCGAAAACCAGTCCGACGTGATCGTTCGCTACAAACAGTTTCAAAAGACCGTGGCTCTCAAATTCGACTTGTTGGTCAATCGGTGCTTGCTCGTGGAGGTCAAAGCGGTTGAAGCGGTGATTCCGATCCTCCGTTTTCTGTTAACTCCTGTTCAAAATCTCTCTGTCGCGCCTTGAAGTACCGAAGTTATTCGTTGTCCGTTCCGTAACCCGCAAGAGTCGTTCCAGACCGGGGCGGTCTGCAAAAACGTCGCGGCTCGAGCACGCTTAGTGCCACCCTCTTAACGCCTGTAACCTGGCGGCCAGTCGCCATACTTGTGCAACGACTCTCGTACCTCGTCCACCGAGCGGCCGGTGCTCTCAGCGATCTTCTGAATGCTCTGCTGTTCAGGCGACACCCCCCGCGGTGACAGTGCCACTAATACGTAGAACACTCCGATCATCAATAGCAGCGCACAGGATAGGAGCTTCCAAACCACTTTCATCGTTTTCTCCAGATCAGGAACAACACCGCGATCGCTACGCCGACGTAGGCGAGGACGGACGAACGTGTTTGAGGAAGTGGTTGGGCAAACTCAAAGATGCCCAGGAACATTTCGTCCTCAGTCCGCTCGCCTGCCTTGACCAGGGCGGTTGCGTCGGGGTTTCTCTTGTTGGCCGCGGAGTTGTCGTAGACCGCCGTGCAGCGAAGCGTCGTCCCGATCGGCAGGACCTTCGGCTTCGCCAGCACATACCGATGTTGCCACTCGAAGTCGTAGTCGGGCACGTTCAGCAGCACTTCGTGCTTGCCGTCCGGGTACGTCGCCTCGAACAGCATCGACTTGCCACGTAGGTGCATGTGCGGGTACAAGGCCATCAGCAAGAATTCCCGATCGATGACCCGCTCTTGTACCACGGTTCGCACTTCGCCAGGCTGCAACTCGAATGGCTCGGGCGCCAGGCATTGAGTGGCGATCTGGAATGCCGGCTTGTCCGTCAACGTGAACCCGACGCTCGTCTGGTCATCGGTTTCTTCGCCGGTCGGCACGTAATGGATGGAAAGGACGATGTTCCAGCCCGCCGGAATGCGCTTCGCGAAGCCCGGTGGCAGTGTCATCGACGTGTTGCCCGGAATGTACATCGCCAGAAAGTCGTCTGAGAAGTCCTTCTGGAAGTAATATCGCCCCGGCTCAGCATTAGGCGGGACGATCCGCAGCCCTGCATGATGGACGACAGCACGATTGCCCGGCATGACCTCGGCAGCTTTGATCCAGATGTCGGATCCGTGCCCGAGCGTAAGGGTATATTCTTGGTAATCCAACAAGCCTTCCTTCGGCACCGTGAACTTCGGCGCCTCCAGCACGAGATCAGGCTTGATGGTCCAGCCGCTTGCAAACTTTGGGGGCGTCGGCTGCAAGGCTGGATCGCCTTGCGGACACTCCGCGTCAAGCCATTCGAAAATCAGCCGGCGTTCCTCGACCGTCAGTGAGCGGTCGTTCGCGAAATGGCCATATCGCGGATCAGCGCCCCAAGGCGGCATTCGCTTCTCCAGCAGCACGTCTCGGATCGTTTCGGACCAGCCGGCGGCATCTCGGTAGCTCAGCAACGAAAACGAAGCGGATTGGCCGGGACGGTGACACTCGGCGCACCTTCGATAAAAAATAGGGGCAACGTCGGAGTAGGTAACAGGGCCGGGCTTCACTTTCTTCGGGCGCTCGATGCGGCAGCCACTCGCCTCGGTCTTCGGGATTGAGACTGGCTGGCCGTTGACGGCTTCCGTCAGAGCTTCGTCGAGGTAGTGTCGGGTGGCGGATCGGGAGTGGATGCCCGGCATGTATTGATCGTCGATCGCGCCTTGGTAGATCACCTTGTGGTGATCGAGCAAAAACACTTCCGGCGACCGTGTCGCACCGAGTTGATCAGCCGCGATGCCGTCCTTCACCATGGGAAACCGGAGACGCTTCCCGAACTCGGCCCAATCTTCGTAGGTATCGCCCTCGTTTGCGTTCACGCCGACAAAGCACACATCGGGATACTTGTCCTGCAGTTCATTGAGTCGGTTCGCGTAGAATCTACCCAACGGGCAGCCAGCGTTGAGAAAGGCCACGACCGTGAATCGGTCCTCGGCACAAACCGCTGGATTGAATTCGACACCGTGCTGATCACGTCCCGCGATCTCAATAGCGCCGACCGGGGCACAGACCGTTAGCAGCAGAAGTAAGGCCAGTTGTTTCACGGTGACGCCGTTGAACGAAGGGTTTGAGTTTCCTACTCAAACCTATCTCCAACGAAATACGTCTCGAAAAAGGCCTCGAGCGAACCAGACGGAAAACCGCGTTTTGGTCCGGTTAGAGCAGTTGTAATGATCCGTGGAGTAATTGTTGATGATGCAGAAGTTTCCGCAATCAGATCCGTCAGGGCCGAAGTTGATGTCCGCCAGCACGGAGACATCGTTTCCATCTCAAGCGCATAATTTCGTAGCCGGTCCTCTCCCTGTGGGCGCCGAAGGCAGCCGCCGGCCGGTCAACACAATTCCTCGGTCGTCTTGGCGCCACGGTGGATCAGCCAGGCGACCAGGGCATTGGCGCCAGTGCGTCTCGCGGCGCCCAGTGGAGTCAAATTGTCATAGCCAACCCAATTGATATCAGCGCCGCGCGGTAACAGGAATTCGGCGACTTGTTGCTGTCCACCGTGACAAGCACACCAAAAGGCGTGCGTCACCTCATCCGGCGCGGCGTCCGCCGGTTGTGAAGGACGAGGCGACCATGGCTCCAGGGGCTTTCCGGCAAAGTGTTGTTCGACCCGGTCCATGAGGCCAAGCGCGGCCGCTTCCCAGAGCGAAGTCTTTGCGCCCCGCTCGACGAGTCGTTTTGCGGCGTTCCATTGGCCGAAGGCGGCCGCGTCGGCGATCGGAGTTCCGCCGCCGATGACCGCGCCGGGCGCTTCGATATCCGCCCCCTGATCCAAAAGCGCATCCAAGACGGCGACGTCGTCGCTGCTTGCCGCCCAATGCAGCGGCGTCTCTGTGTGTGGTCCTTCGAATCGGGCATTCACGTCGGCGCCGGCGGCCACAAGTGCGGCCACGGTCGCCGGGCCGTTGGGATAGTGGCCGGGCCAATCCGTGACCACGTGCAAGAGCGTCCGCGACATTTCGCACGGGTTGAAGCTCGTGGCGCCTCCCAGACGCACGGTGGCCAAAGAAGGGTTCTCGGCGAGCAACCGCTGGAGTGCCTCGATATTGCCGCTGTGAATTGCTTCGACGGCGGCCACGGCAAGGGGATCTTCAGTGGAGATGTACTTCATCGCGTGGCTCTCCTGAGAAGTTGCTTGGCAGTTCGCTATTATCGACGTTGTACTCAAGTGTAAGGTCAAGCCCCAATGTATTAGCCACAACCCGTGCGCCGTTTCGCGGCGCGCAAGGCCAAATTCGTCAACGCGCCATTCCAGGGTCGTTCACGACCCGTCATGTCTTTTCCCTAGCCCCGGCATTTTATGCCGGGGCCAGAGCGCCATTAACCTGCCACCAGCCCCATTCCATGGGACTTTTGCACTTCGCCTTGAGCGCACCTCAGGCCCGGACGGGCCGACATTTTCTAGCCGTGGGCGCCAGCCCACGGGAGGCAGCACCCTAGGCGCGCCTAGGCCCGGAGGGCCGGCATTGTTCATCTTCAGGCAACCTGTGGATCAATGTGGGGTCGATCACTCAGGTGCGGCGTACGATGGAGCCCACATTGCTCTGAAGCACAACGATTCTGCTGCTAATCCGCTAGAATAGCCCGCCATGGATGACAACCCGTACGAAGCGCCGCAGACGAAGCCCACGAATCCGGAGCGGCCACCGCGCGAGCGGCAAGACCTGAGCGCGTTTCTGTGGCATCTGGCCTTTGGCGCCTTTCCCCACTGGCTCAACGCCCCGATGTTCGTCTTGGCCATTGCCATCTTATTCGTCCTCGTCTCGATCATCGCATGGTGGCGATGATGGACGTGAACACCATCGGAGGACACCACGCGTTCATCGCCTCTCGTCCTTCGTACTTCCTCAGGCTCGGACGGGCCGGCATTCAATAGCCGGGTCCGTCAGGGCCCGGAACCAGTCCCCAAACAATCCACAATAGCCCCGGCGGGGCGACACGATTCCTCCATCCATCCTCTAAACCAACTGCCCCTCCACGCCCACCGCCCCGCTTGCCGGGGCGGAGCGGTGATTGCCAACCAGAATGCGATCTACGATCGCCCTCGTCCCGGCCACCGCCGGCCTTGTGCCGGCGGAGCCGTCTTTACCCACCAGGAACCTAATCAGCCCAACTGCCCCGAAATTGCCAGTGTCGCAGCCACCGACAACGCCGTCTCGCCCCGTCGAGCACGACAAAGGAGATGCGAACGGCTACCGATTTCGACGAACAGCACTACCAATGCGGACGATCTCGGCCGGGACGGCCCCGTAGCGGGTCACTGTGGATGCACCAGGGTAGGTAAGGTTTACGCGACGAAAGAGCATCGGCTCATCACCGTCGCGCTCGCCTCAGAACTCCAGCGGACCAGATTGAACGCGCTCCAGGGGCTGGCGGGCGTCGTCACGGCCAGCAGCCGCACCACCACGACCCCCCAACCAAAAGCGCCACCGCGGCGACAGGCGTTCGCCCAAGCACCGCAACAGCAAAAGGACCAACAGCGCCAGTGCCGCCGCTTGCCAGGAGGCTCGCCAGATCGCCGGACCGATGGAGTCGAGCAGCGTGATCATGTCCGTTTCTCCTTGGGATTCTTCTTCTGAGCGAGCAACTGGCGGAGTTGTTCGATCTGCTCCCGATCCAGCGACGCTTCGGAGACGAAATGTGCCAAGAGCGCCGCGACGTCGCCGCCGAAAGCCTTCTCCAAGAATGAGCGGCTTTCCTGCCGCACGCATCGCTGCCGCGAGACGGCAGCTCGGTAGATATACCGCGATCCGTCGACGTCATACGCCAGCGCCCCCTTTTCGACCAGCCGCGCCAAGAGCGTACGGATCGTGCTGTGATTCCAGTCGTGCGTCGCCCGGCGCTGCTTGATGACCTCCGCCGCCGTGCAGGCGCCGACCGCCCAGATCGGCTCCATCACGGCCCATTCGGCGTCCGAGATTTGCAGCTCGCGCGTCATCCGGAAAATCCTCCGCTGGCCACAACTGTAGCCAGTTGACCACAACTGTGGCTAGCTGTCAAGAGGATGGAACAAAAACATTTGGCCATGTCGCGCAGCTATGGCAATAGCGTAGTCTGGGGATCCGCTGCAATAGCCCGCATCGACGAGAAGGGCATCTTACTCTCGCGGCGCGAATAGAACCCCATAGCCACGTAGCCGCCGATCACACCCCAAGCCACCGAGAAGATTGCATGCCCGACTCCAAGAAACTCTAGGCGCTTTGGGCGAATCGCAGTGACGAGTAACGTGCTGTCCTTTTGATGGATTACCGTCAGCACGTCGCCATTATAGGACACGGGATGGAACGAGCCGGTTACTGTTTCGCTTGTGGGCTCGAACAAGCTCTGGTGAATCGCTGTAAGAGCATTTCCCGTAATGAATTCAGACTGATCACCGAAGAGATTCGTGTAGAAGGCAAGCGCAAAAAGCACATATCCACCGTAGAACGCCCGTGATTTGCCACTTGACCACAAGGCTCCGGCAATTGCTATCAGCACCGTAAGCACGACGGCACTGCGGCAGCCGATACGCCACAACTCGTTTGCGTTCAGTAATGCAGCGAGGCTTACCGCGATAAATGCCACCGCACAGAGCAGCCACTTAATCGAGAACGACATGGCTATTTCTCGGGCTTTTGACGAATGAGAAGAGAGGCAACGATACCCGCCAGACCGCCCGCGATAAGCGCCAGGCACATGTTCGAAACTTCCTCAAAGTGGCGCAGCGACACGGCACGCTCCTCAAAGTCTCTCGCACGTCGCCTGGCAACTTCTTCAGTCACGCCAATCATCGACGGTCTCGCATATTTGTCGGTACTCGTAACCATCTCTGAGATCTGGTAACCCGGCGAGTATCGGTTGAGAACACTAATGCTGCCGGGATTAAGCGAGGACAGAAAGTAGAACCACCCGAAGACACAAAACGGGAGCCAGAACGTTCGGTTCAGCCGGCCCAGCAAGACACCTGTCGTGGCAGTGAGCAAAACGATAACCCCCAGGTTAACCGCGACAAAAGTCGACAACGAGGTTCGGTAAACGAGACCGGCCGTAAAAATAGCAGCGACCAGCACCAGGGCGAACAGCCAGCGAAGCGAAAACGCCATGGCTAAAGACTCCTAACAAAAGGGGACTGGCTCCGAGCAATGTGCGGGTAAACCTCTCGTTTTGCGGCCGACCGCGAGGTGCCTGTCCCCTTTTGTTAGGGCCCCGGTAGATGTTTTCTGAAGAACTCAACGATTCGACGCTTGGTATTCACGAGCTGCGAGTTGGACGAACTGCGTGAACCGTGGGTTATTCGATGTACTCCATCCGAAAGCTACACGGTAGCCACCAGTCGCCCTTCTTCCGCAACTCAAAACTCCATCCTTCCGAGGGAACAGTCATGCGAAAGTGCATGCTTTCGATTTTCCCTTCGTGCAAACGAATTTTGGAAAGGGAAAGGTCCCGAATCGCTTCCCGCCGTTGTAAACCATAGAAGTACTGCGCGAACTGAATGCCGCGGTAAATATTTTTCAGCTCGTCAGGTCCGACGGCCTTCCGACCCTCGAAATCCTGGTCAAAGAAAAATAGCCGACGGTCCTCGAGCGACTTTTGCAGTGTCTCGATCGTGACGAGCGATTTGACTTTTTCTGCCTCCGCAAGATGCTGCTTGACGATATGAGAGACCGATACCGCGTCGCCGCGCTCGCAAAGCAGAATGGCGGCGCGAAATCGGACCTGGGGTGTTTCGTCGGCATCGGTATCCACGCCTATCAAGAACGGAACCGCCTCTTTGTCGGGCAGCCATGCCGCCAACGTAATCAGCAGTTGCAGGCGCAGATCGCCCCCTTCCAGGTAAACAGTCTTCTTTTCCAATTTGTTAAACTGTTCCTTGAGCATCGGCAGATACTCGCGCGCATCGATCTCAACCAGCAATCGAAGTGCGTCGGCTCGTTTGGGCTGGTGTCCTTCTCCCAAACGTATTTGCGCCGCCAGAATCTTCCCGACGGGCGCCTTGCGAACGGCATCGTGCCCTATCTCTTGTAACAGAGCCCGACGTTTCTCAGTCACCGCACTCGAAACGACATTGTGGCGAAAGAAGAAGGCGTAGGTGTCATTGATCCCCTCCAGCGAGGACAAGGCTGCCTTTTGAACCGCCGTACTCTTATCGTCCAGCAGTTCCAGCAGGGCATCTTCAGCTTCTGGCATGCCGAATCCCGTCGTACCAAGCGCTGCCGCGGCCGCCGCGCGCTCTTGAGCGTCCGTGAGTTCGAGCCTCTCGATGAGAACATGCGCGGCGTCGGCGTTCGCTTTGAATCGTCCGAGGGCAGAGCTCGCTGTGCTGCCGATGGTGGGGTAGTGCTCGTTGATCCGCGCCGGGTCATCGAGCAGCTTCACGAGCGCGGCCACCACTTCGGGCGAGGCCTGCCCAATTTCCCCCAGCGCCTGCACCGCCTCGGCCCTCACAGATACATTGTCATCTTTGTTGCTGGCAATCTTGAGCAGGCCCGGCACGGCGGCCTTCGACGACTCACCGAGAGCCCGCAACGCGTAAGCGGCGAATCGGCGAACCAATTGATGTTGGTCTTCCGGATCCTTGTCGGACAGCATCCGGATGAGTTGAGGCACACACTCGGGAAATTGCTTGCCGAGATCGGGCAAGGCGTTTTGCAGGTTACCTAATGCATTGGCCGCGCCGGCCCGGACCCTGTAATTGGGATCCTTGAGCAAACGTATAACGTCAGGCGCGATTTCTTTCGCGTGCGGCTTCATGGCCCCGATGTAATTCAACGTCCGTAGACGAGCCCCAAAGTCGCCGTCCCGCAAACGACCTGCGAGCTCCTCCAACGTAGGGCCCTGGCCATTTCCTTGTTGCGCCGTTGTCGTCCCTGCTAGGAACAGGACCGCCGCTAAACCAATCGCCACGCCGCAAATGAACCTGACATGCATGTCAAAGCCTTTCGTTATCGCGAGGGTCGCCGCCGAACTCGACGCCCTTCTCCACTCCATCCTCGACCGCGCCTTCAAGGG
Source organism: Pirellulales bacterium (assembly GCA_040901795.1). Taxonomy (GTDB): domain Bacteria; phylum Planctomycetota; class Planctomycetia; order Pirellulales; family JALHPA01; genus JBBDYH01. The sequence goes on along the minus strand of JBBDYH010000167.1, from coordinate 121,889 downwards.
CGCGCTGTAGAGCATCACCAACTCGCCGTCTTTCCTGCCGTTATGCTGGCGTCCGCTGCTGTGTCTGCCTTGTCAATCTGAACGCAAATTCGCCTCGATTCGCCGCCGTCCGGGAATGTAATTCTGACTTTCTTGCCGGCGATCGTTGCGCCGAGTTCGCTTACGAGCTTCATGGGACCGTCGGGGGAACTAAGTTGGAACTGCCTTAATTGAAGCTCTGCGGTGGCCGCCACGGCATGGACGTGGATAGTTACCTCCCTGACGTCGTACTCCAGGTCTTGGAATATGATTCGATGCTTTTCCTTTAAGGGAAGAGTGACGGAAAGATAAGCTTGGCCGTCCGGTGATGCACGAACAGCATTCACCAGAAGCTGTTGCGCCTCTGAAGCTGGTTCCATCAAAGGAGCTATGCTGGACTTGATCCATTCACTCAGGATTCCGTGATCCTTCTTGCAGCACATGCACACAATGCGGCCGTTCTTGGCCACCTGTTTTGTATCTGCGTCATCGCTGATTCCGTCACCACAGCTCCGTCTGGCGCAAACGCTCGGTGAATCCTGGCCACCAGTTTTTGAAAGTCATTTGTCCTTTTTGGCATTGGCGTCCTCGTGTAATGGAATCTTCTCGACATCCTGTCTGAACCCATTATACCGGAGTCTCTTGCTGTGACCCTCGCAGCCTCAAAGTTGCCGCCCGCATCGGCCGTCCCGGCGCGCCGGGATCGCCCCCGGCATCCCGCCCGACTTCGCCCGGCACAGGCGCTTCGCACCAGCTGCCCGCCGTTCTTTTCGGCTCTTTTTCCGCGTCTCCCCGTCTCCCCGTCTTCCTGCCTCCCATCTTGCCATCTCCCCATCTCTCTCAAATAATCCCCCCTTGACAACTAGGCCACTTATAGTGTATGAATGTATAAAAGCTCTCCAGCCGACCAGTCGAGGCTCTCGTCTAAGCAAGGCTCGCCCTGAGCTTGTCGAAGGGGTACTCCTTCTCGCGGCTCTTTAAGTCTGTTCCCATCCGTGTTCATCGGTGTTGATCTGTGGCGACTATTCTGCTTGCGGACCTCACAGCGGCGATATGGTTGTCATCCCCGAGTTCCTAGTGGTCCTGCTCGCTCCCCGCCTCCCAAAACCATCCCGCCATGCGCCATTTCGTCCCTGAATTCCCGCCGCCTTTTCTTGCTCTACGCAACCCTAACAGCACTCCCAACAAGCTTTTGCGCCGAGGCCAGCTTATATCCGCGCGCGAATTAGTTTGCCTTCCGCGTGATTTTTCCAAACCGACGCCTGCCACACTTCGTGCCGACCAAAAACCGCTCGTCCGCGAGCGCGTCCCACATTCACGGAGCGCATAAGACGCGATCAAATGCGCAATAATTCGCCGGCGAACCGAACGAGCGAGCGCGCCAAAGCCTTGCCGCTTCGTCACTTGCGACAAAGGGTGCCGAGCCTGGAAACCGATTTATTGCGCACTTTCCATGATTTGAATTATTTTTCGCCAAATCGCGCCGCGATGCGCATTAAGTCCACCGGCCCTCCGCTGTCCTTCGACAGCAATGGAAGCATGCGATGCCGCTTCACCGCACCCGCCAAGCTAAAGCTTGAACTCCAACTAATACGCCTTCGCGAAGACCGCCCGCCCTTGGCTGGGCTTGCCGGTGAAGATGCATTGGCCAGCCGCGCGATCCCCCCCCGCGACCTGCCCCTCGAGCGGAATGCAGCGAATCGTGACCTTGAGGTCGGCCAGCAGTTGAGCGACTTCCGGGTCTTCGCCGTAGTGGCACAGTGCAAAACCCCCATGGAGCTCCGGTTTCTCTTCGTTCTTGGGCGTGAAGTAGCGGATGAATTCTTCGCGGTTATCGATCGTGCGCATGTTCTCGTCGCGCAGCGTGCGGGCACGGGCAAAGAGATTATCCTGGATCTCGGTCAGCAGCTTGCTGATGTTGGCCACAAACTCGCCCCGCGGCACGCCGCTCTTTTCGTTCGCCGCGCGATCGCGGCGGGCCATAAAAACGGCGTCGCTAGCCACGTCGCGGGGGCCGATCTCCAACCGTACCGGCACGCCACGCTTGACGTGCAGCCACGACTTCTCGCCGCCGCGCATCTCGCGGGCGTCGAGCAGCACGCGCACCGGCTCGCCGCTGAACGACTGCGCCTTGAGCTCCGCCTCCAGCCGCTGGCAAAAATCGAGCACCGTTGCCCGTTCCTCGTCGTTGCGGAAGATCGGCATGATGACTACATGCGCGGGCGCCAGCCGCGGCGGCAGCACCAACCCGTCGTCGTCGCTGTGCGTCATGATCAGCCCGCCGATCAGCCGCGTCGAAACGCCCCAGGAGGTCGTCCAGCAGAACTCCTCGCGACCCTCGGCGCTCAGGTACTTGATCTCCTGCGCCTTCGAAAAGTTTTGCCCGAGGAAGTGCGACGTGCCCGACTGCAGTGCCTTGCGATCCTGCATCATCGCCTCGATGCTGTACGTGTTCACCGCACCGGGAAACCGCTCGCCCGCCGTCTTCTCACCCTTGATCACCGGCATCGCCATGTAGTCCTGAGCGAACGTGGCGTAGACGTCGAGCATCTTCAGCGTCTCTTCCACCGCCTCCTCGCGCGTGGCATGCGCCGTGTGTCCTTCCTGCCAGAGGAACTCGGTCGTCCGCAAAAACATCCGCGTGCGCAGCTCCCAGCGGACGACGTTGGCCCACTGGTTGATCAAGATCGGCAGGTCACGGTACGACTGTACCCACTTGGCGTACATCGCTCCGATGATCGTCTCGCTGGTCGGCCGCACCACCAGCGGCTCCTCAAGCTGGCCGGTGGGACGCAACCCGCCTTCCGGATTCGCCTCCAGCCGATGGTGCGTAACCACCGCGCATTCCTTGGCAAAGCCCTCGACGTGCTGGGCCTCCTTCTCCAGGTAGCTCAGCGGAATGAACAGCGGAAAGTAGGCGTTCTGATGGCCGGTATCCTTGAACATCCGGTCGAGCGCGCGCTGGATGTTCTCCCAAATGGCGTACCCCCACGGCTTGATGACCATGCACCCGCGCACCGGCGAAATCTCCGCCAGATCGGCGGCCTTGATCACCTGCTGATACCACTCCGGGTAATCTTCCTCGCGTGTCGGGCTGATCGCGTTCTTCGGCGCTTTGGCCATCGTGGGCAGGCTCCGCAGAAATATCGTTCGTTGGCTGATAGTCGGCTGAGAAGTGTATACTTTACGATAAGGACGGCAAAGAGCCATCGGCCGGCCGGCCGGCCGGCACACCGCTCAAGTGCAAATGGTTTCGACATCGATAAAACCATGACCGCTCTCGAAAAGATCGAAGAACTGCTTTCGCAAATGTCACGCGCAGAGAAGGCTCAGCTTCTCCAGTGGATCGTGCGCGACCTTGGCGATGTTTTTCCCGGCATCGAAAGCCGGCCCGGTGTGTGTGGTGGCGAACCTTGTATTGCAGACACACGCATACCAGTATGGGTTCTGGAGCAATCGAGGCGATTGGGCATATCCGAGTCCGATTTGCTGAGGAGTTATCCCGTGCTCCGCGCGGAAGACTTGACCAATGCCTGGGCGTACGTTCGTGCGCACTCCCACGAAATCGAGGTGCAGATCGTTGAGAACGAACAAGCCTAAAGTCTGCAACTATGGCCCGACTATATGCGAACGAGAACTTTCCGCTGCCCGTCGTGGTGAAGCTCCGCGAGCGAGACCATGACGTATTAACGATTACGGATACCGGACATGCCGGTCGATCATGGCCGGATCACGAAGTCCTTGTGTTTGCGAAACGTGATGGTCGAGCGCTGTTGACTCACAACCGGCGGCATTTCATTCGGCTGCATCAAGAAGATCCAGTGCACTCGGGAATCATTGCTTGCACCGTGGACGCGGATTTCGTTGCCTTGGCCGAGCGTATTCATGCCGCGATCGGCGAGCATACAAGCCTGGAAGGCGTCTTAATTCGCGTAAATCGACCCGGCGCGAAGAACGGCTCCTAATTCGAAACTGTTTGTCGTCGGATCGTGTTTTGGTAGAATCTGCGTGGCGATCGAAGGGGCTATAGCAATTCAAGGAGGTTTAGACTGGTACGATAATGCTTACGCTTACCTCACGCTCGGGAATCACGGATTGCGGCGGTACGTCGCGCCGCGACTTACTTAAGATCGGGGCCTTGGGCCTCGGCGGGCTGTCGCTGCCGTCGCTTTTCCGCACTCAAGCCGAAGCCGCTGCGGCGGGATCCAGTGACTTCCTGCGCGACCGCTCGGTCGTGCTCTTGTTCCTCTGCGGCGGGCCGCCGCAGATGGAGACGTTCGACCCGAAGATGACCGCGCCGTCGGAAATTCGCAGCACCACCGGTGAGTTAAAGACAAAGATTCCCGGCGTCACGTTCGGCGGCACGTTTCCAAAGCTGGCCGCACGGGCCGATCAACTGGCGATCGTTCGCTCGTTTTCGCCACATAAGGAAAGCGACCACGCCAAGGCGATCAAGCTCACATTCATCGCGGGTGATCCGGCCAACACGGGCGCGAGCATGGGGGCGATGTACGCGCGGTTGCGCGGCAATCGCGCCGCCGGCGGCGTCCCCCCATTCGCCGAGCTGATCGAAAACGAACTGGAGCCGGATTACCGCGAGGACATGGTCCGCATGCGCGCCGGCAACAGCGCCGGGCGGCTGGGCGCCAATTGCGCACCGTTCGCGCCGACCGGCGGCGGGAAGCTCAATCAGGACATGCAGCTCGGCTTGCCGTTGGAACGGCTTCAAGACCGCCGGGCGCTCTTGGGCTCGCTCGACCGGCTGAACCGTCAGGTCGACAGCACCGGCGCGATGGCCGAGCTGGATGCCTTCAACAGCCGCGCGGTGCAGTTGCTGTTGGGCAAAGGCGTGCGCGACGCGCTCGACCTTTCGCAGGAAGACCCGCGCGTCGTCGAGCGTTACGACACCGGCCACATGCAAGCCGGCTACCTGGAAAGACGGCCGGATACCCTTGGTCGCCAGATGCTCGTGGCGCGGCGATTGTGCGAGGCCGGCTGCGGATTTGTCACCGTCGGGCAGGCCGGCTGGGATTTTCATGCGAACCAGAAGCATCCCAACGTAGAGAAAGGGATGTACTTGATGAGCCCGCCGGTCGATCACGCTGTGGCGACTTTCCTCGACGACATCCGCGAGCGCGGCCTGAGCGAAAAGATTGTATTGGTCATCACCGGCGAGTTTGGCCGCACCCCCAAGCTCGACAAGAACGGCGGCCGCGATCACTGGCCGAGCCTCTGCCCGTTGGTGTTCGCCGGCGCGGGCGTTCGCCCGGGACAAGTGATCGGCCAATCGAGCTGGGACGGCGCCGTACCGACCAGCGAGCCGTACGACCTGTCGAACCTGATGGGCACGATCATGCACTCGCTTTTCGACGTCGGCCAATTGCGGCTAGAGCGCGGCGCACCCTCGGAGCTGATCCGTGCCGTTGAAGCGGCGAAGCCGATCGAGCCAGTGTTTGCAGGGTAGGTGGACCGTCGCCCGCCGTGTGCCACTGCTCGCCGCGAGCAGTGCCACGACCTGCGCTAAGCCACCACCTTGAGATACGCCGAGCAAGGATAGTGGCCGGCGCCGGCACTTAGGCCGTCGATGCTCTTCGCGGGTTGGTAGTTGGGCAGGAACTGAGCGAGCGACTGGGGACAGGCGTAATGCAGCATCGATAGCGACGCCGCCAGTCGAAACCGGTTGTTGTGCGTCAGAAACCCGTGCAGCAGTGCGGTCTCATGCCAGAAGAACAAGGCGCCGTTCAGAATATCGCGGCTGTAATCGTAGGGAAACCAGATGTCGTGGAAGTGTACCCACGCTCCGGCCTTTAATCGCGGCAGCATTTCGAGAATGATGCGCGTGACTTCGCCGGCCGGCCCCAGCGTGTGGCTGGAGTCGATGAAGAACAGGAGATCGTCGTCGAGGGCTTCAATCGCGTGAAGGTCTAGCGACTGGGCCCTTTGGGGCACGAGCGTAATTCGCCCTTGCTCCGCCTCGCGAAGAAGATAGTCCGTCGGATACGGCTCGACGCAGATGATTTCCGGCGTGTAGCCGACATCCTGCGCGGCCAGCAGACAAACCGCGGTCGAAACGCCGCAACCGATTTGGAATATCTGCCGAGGCTGCTTGGCGGCCACGAAAGCATAGAGAAAATCCGCCTCGATGACGCCGAACCCTTCCTCGCCATTGCTCCGCGAAGCCGCCTCGTGGATGTTCCGACGGCGGATTGCGGCGATTGTTTCGGCCGGGCAGCATTCTTGGACGAAATCGAGCTGACTTTGAATGTCGGCCCCCGCCACGCCGATCATGGAATAAGGCGCCCTCCACTCCATCGAGGACTTGAGTTGACGAATGTCGGGAATCTCGGAATAGAAGTGGCGAGGAAGCGCATCGAAGCCCACCCGCTGCCCAAGCTCAAATAAGCCGCGGAGCGCCTTTTTGGATGCGTTTTTAATGCGTCGCCTAATGGACATTGGTACTTAACACTCGGCAGGTCCAAACAAGCGCTCTAAATGGTCGCAGAACTCGCGGGACAATTGCGCCTGGCTCAGTCGCTCGTGCAGCAGTCGCTTTGCGGTCTGGCCCATGCGGCGCAATTCGTCACGCGGTACGGCACGAATTGTTTCGAGCGTTCGCAGCGCTGCATTCAAGTCGCCATGCGCGACGCGCCAGCCGAAGCGATCGACTTGAAGCAGATCGGCGATATGCGACGGTTGCGGACCCAAGTAGAGAATCGGCCGTCCCACGGCCATCGCGCCATAGATCTTGCAGGGGTGGACGATCCCGACCATTTCGTCGCCCAGCGAAACGACGTGCACGTCGGCGGCCGAAAGCGAATTGCCCAGGTTGGCCAACGGCTGGTACGGCAACGAGATGACGTTGGTTAGCCGATGCTTGCCGATGTACGACTCGACTTCCTGCTTGCCCGAGCCGCCGCCGACAAACAGGAACCGCAGTGAATCGTCGTCCTTCAACCGTAAGGCTGCATCGAGCAGCGTTTTCAAAGGGTTCGCCGGGCTGTGATTGCCGCTATACATGATCACGAACTTGCCATTTAGACCATGCGCCGCGCGGAATGGGCTCGCCTCGGGATCCATCGCCTCAATGTGTTCCTCGTGCGGCCAGGGGGGCATTACGACAAGCTTATGCTCCGGGACTTGCCGAGCCCGCAACCGATCGGCCATGAAGCGGTCGAGAGCCACAACCAGCGACACGCGGCGAAGGATGAAGCGATTGACTCGCTCGAGCACTCTGGCCGCCAGGTCGCGCTCGCGGAGCTTTCCCATGGCGATAAGCTGATCGGGGTTCAAGTCCATCGCCCAGTAAGCCAGGGGTACCTTCCGGAGCATGCCTGCCAATGCCGCGGCCGCTCCGACGAGCGGGGGCGATGTCGAGAAAAAGATGCCTTTGAGATTCCGAGTGGCCAGCGCGATGATCAAACACTGCACCATGAAGCTGAACGTGGCAAGGGCGCGCAGCAGGATCGATTTCTTTCCAAACGATGAAAACGAAAGCCGTCGGATCTCCACGCCGTTCAGTGTCTCGCGAGCCGCGTATTTAAGTTGCGGGTTTTCGTACCCGCGATTGGCGGTGTAGACCAGCACGCGATGTCCGCGGCGGGCCATTTCCTGGGCGACGTCCGCCATGTGCTGACCAACGCTGGCCGGATCGGGCACGAAGGTCTGACTGAAAATCAACAGCGTTTGACGGCAGTGGCCCCTAGTCATCATCCTCGACGCCTGAATTCGACACGCTGGCTCAAGCTGCCTGAATTCTGGCGAATTCAGCTACTGATCTCGTCGTAGATCCAGCGGTAAGTCTTTTCCATCCCGTCGCGAAGCCGCGTGTTCGGCTCCCAATCAAAGACTCGCTGGATGAGCGTATTGTCGCTATTTCTTCCGTTCACGCCTTTGGGCGCTGATAAATTGTAGGTCCGTTTGAGCTTGATCCCGGCGATTTCTTCGACGATATCGACCAACTGATTGATCGACACCAGCTCGCTCGAGCCGATGTTGATCGGCTCGAGGAAGTCGCTCCAGAGCAACATCTGCGTCCCCTTCAGGCAGTCGCTGATGTACATGAACGAGCGCGTCTGCTTACCATCGCCCCAAATTTCGATCTCGGGTTTGCGATTGAGCTTCGCTTGGATCACCTTGCGGCAGATGGCAGCCGGCGCCTTTTCGCGGCCGCCGTCGTACGTGCCGAAGGGGCCATAGACGTTGTGGTAGCGGGCCACTCGAGTTTGCAGGCCGAAGTCTTCACGAAAGTGGCGGCACATCCGCTCGCTGAACAGCTTTTCCCAGCCGTATCCGTCTTCGGGCAGCGCGGGATAGGCGTCGTCCTCTTTCAGCGCCGTGACGTTCACGTCTTTCTGCTTCTCACCGTTGTAGACGCACGCGGAAGAGGCGTAGAAGTATCGCTCGACGCCGGCTTCCTGCGCGGCCATGCAGAGGTGCGTGTTGATCAGCACGGTGAGCATGCAGAGCGCCTTGTTGTTCTCGATGAAGCCCATGCCTCCCATATCGGCCGCGAGATTATAGACGACCTTGGCGCCGTCCATCACGCGCTGACAGGCGGCCTTATCGCGAAGGTCGAGCTGCAGGTTTTCCGCGTCGTCGAACCGCTGGTACCACTCGTCGAATGGCTTGATATCGACCGAGCGAACCTTGGTCCAGCCTTGTCGCAGCAGATCTCCTACGAGATGTCCGCCGATGAATCCGCCGCCGCCGCAAACGACGACCCTTTCGTCCTTCGATACCGATGCCATCGATGCCACTCCAAAACTACGGAACGGGATGAAATTTCAGTATGGTCGAGCCCTCCTTTGCGTCAACCTCAAAGGGAGTGCCGGCAAGCTCGTGCAATCCACTCAATTCTAGCCCGGATTATTCGGGTAGAACGGGACCACCTCGCGCAAGTGTATGGTGGGCCTGCGCCCGCGGCGGGCTGGTCCCACCCTACGCCGCCGCCTTGCGGACTTGTTCGCGGATGTAGAACAAAATGGCGTGCAGGCCCCGCATTCGCTGCATCCCCAGCGCCTCGACCAGACCAAGGCGCTGCAAGAGCGTGTGCTCGACCGCCAGCACGTCATCCGGCGCAGCGCCGTGAAACGCTTCGCGCAGGACGCCGACAAAACCTTTCACGGTGGGCGCCTCGGGAGCGACCCAGGCGTGAAGCTGAACGCGCCCGTCGCTGACCTCGGTCCAGATAAAGACCGGTGTCTGACATTCGTGTACGCGATGTTCTCCCGCGAGTCGCTGCGCTTCGTACTCGGCGGGGAGCGGCGGCAGATTTTCGGCGAAATCGAGCAATAGTTCGAGCCGCTCGCGCGGCTCCAATTCAGCGAACTCTTCGACGATTTGATCAAGCTTTTCGGGAGCGGAGGGCATGGAAAAAAATGTCGCTATATCGCATGTGTGGCACTGCTCCGCGGCGGAGCAGTGGCACGAGACCAAGATGCGATTCACGGGCCGGTTGGAATGGGCTCGGCCGGTTTGGCGGCTGGCTGAGGCGTCGTCGGACCGACGCCTTTTTCAATCGGCATGGCCACCAGGTTGCCCCATTCCGTCCACGAGCCGTCGTAGTTCTTGACGCTGGGAAAACCGAGCAGGTATTTCAAGACGAACCAGGTGTGACTCGACCGCTCACCGATTCGACAGTATGCGATCGTCGTGCCGCGGCGTTTCAAGCCGTGCTCTTTCGCGTAGAGCTTTTCAAGTTCCTTGGCGCTCTTAAATGTGCCGTCGTCGTTGACGCTCTTGGCCCACGGTACGTTGACCGCTCCCGGAATATGGCCCCCCCGCAGCGCGCCCTCCTGGGGATACTCGGGCATGTGCAGCAGTTCGCCCGTATACTCCGCCGGCGAGCGGACATCGACCATCTGCTTGCTTTTCTGCATGTGCTTGTACACTTCCTCGCGAAACGCCCGGATGGAATGGTCGGGGTCTTTAGCCTCATAAGTCGCCACCGGATATTGCGGCTCTTGGTCGCGCGACCATTCGCGGCCGTCAAGTTCCCACCGCTTTCGGCCGCCATTCATAATCAAGCACTTGTCATGGCCGAACAGCTTAAACACCCAGAAGGCATAGCAGGCCCACCAATTGTTCTTGTCGCCGTAGAACACCACGGTGGTGTCGTTGGCGATGCCCTTCTGGCTGCAGAGACGTTCGAACTCGGCCTTGCCGATGTAGTCGCGGATCACCGCATCTTGAAGGTCGGTTTGCCAATCGATGCGAATTGCGCCGGGAACATGCCCCTGCTGGTAGAGCAACACGTCCTCGTCGCTCTCCACGATGCGTACTCTCGGATCGTTCTTGTGCTCGTCAACCCACTCGGTCGAGACGAGCACCTCCGGATGAGCGTATTCTGTTGCCATAGAACGATGAGGCTCCTTATTCCAATGGCCCGGTTTCCAATGGACTTCAGCCGCACGCGCGCGACTGTTAAAACCTAATTTACCAATCATTTGCGCGAGCGTGTGACCTGGGCCAGATGCGCTTTGATAATGACCGCAGTCCCGCCGGGCTTGCCATTCTATCATTTCACGTCTCTGCCGCCAGCTACCACGTATGACCGTGGCGCGCATAGCCGTTGCGACGCAGAACCCCCGGCTCCCGCCGGGGGCTATGGCATAGCAAGCCACGATGCCTGTCACTGGGCTCGGCGCTTGTCAGCGGGATGCGACGACCAAGCATGTGACGGCGCGAATGCGGACGACCGCATGTTGTCATGTACGAATCGACGCCCGTTGCGGCAATCCGCAGTGAATGTGCTGCGTCGCCGAAGCTGAACAGGCATCGCGCAAATCCAAATCAGCCACTGGCCTTTCGCCGGGTTCTCAATTATTGTCAAGAAGATTGTTTGGCCGACTGTGATGTCGGGCCAAACGGGGGGAGGGGGAAACCACACGATCATTCGATCGTTGGCCGAGGACGTTTTCTGCTTCGTTGGACGTCGTTTAGCTCGGCTTGACGGAACATAGAACCCAGGTGCAAGGGGAGGCCATGAAGCGCTGCTTCGCGGGACGGAGAGGTCGTTTTTCTTCAGTCGTATCAATCGCAAAATCGCTCTGGCAGAGCCGAGAGGCCGAGTCCGGCGGTGCTGCTGGAGGCAGTGTCGAGCGGCGCTATCGCCGTCGCGCGAACCGATTGGAACAGCTCGAGCCGCGCACCATGTTGGCGGCCGACTTTCTGATCACCGAGTTCATGGCGAGCAACGGCGGTACGCTGCTCGACGCGGACGGTGACAGCTCGGACTGGATCGAAATCCAGAATGTCGGCAATAGCGCGGGGAGTCTGGCCGGCTGGCGGCTGGCGGACAGCGCTGACACTTGGGTTTTTCCCAACGAAAGCGTGCCGGCGGGCGGCTTCATCGTGGTCTTCGCTTCGAACAAGAACCGCAGTGTTGCGGGCGCGGAGCTGCATGCGAATTTCGCTCTTGCGGCGGAAGGCGAACGGCTGGCATTGCTGCGCCCCGACCAGAGCGTCCGACAAGAGTTCGATCCGTATCCTGCCCAATTCGAGGATGTATCGTACGGCATTGTCCAGGATGCGAAGCCGCTGGTCCCCTCCAGGGCTGATGCAACGTTTCGCGTGCCCACGCCCGGCGACAGTGGAGCGGGAACGAGTTGGACGGCGCCTGCATTTGACGACGAGTCATGGACCAACCAGATCGCTTCGGGGAATCGCTCCGTTTTGATCACCGAAGTTTCGACCGGCTCGACCGATTGGTACGAAATTCAGAATGTTTCCGGACAGACATTGAACACCAGCGGCTGGGTTGTGGCAATCAACCACGAAACGGCGACCGGCACTCAGAACATCAATCTAGTCGATTCGGCGGGCGCCTTCACCATCGGCCCCACGCTGGCGGCAGGGCAAATCCGGTATCGCACCGAGAACAGCGCCGACACGGCCAACTATTTTGGCAGGCCGATCAATTGGGCTACCGCCAGCAGTAAGGGCTGGCTCATGATCGTCAACGATAGTGGGGGCGTCGAGGATTTCGTGGTCTGGGGCTATTCCGGCAGCGAGTTGGGAACACTCAATGTGACGGTGAATGGCTTCAACATTACCAGCTCGACCATCGCGGCCGCGTGGAATGGCAATCCGGTCAACTATGCCGGCACGTCGAACAATTCGTTGCAAAGACAAGGCAACTCCGACGACGACAACTCCACGGACTGGATCTATCGCACGCCCACGTCGCAGAACGCGCAGAACACCGGCCTCACGTTGCCCGTGGGGGGAACGCCGACGCCGGTCACCACCGGCATTGGGTTCAATACCAACCCGTCGGGCTTCACGGTCAACTACTACAAGGCGAACATTCTGGTCACTGATACCTTTGTGGCCGAGACGGTAATTGCCGACCAAGACCTGCAGACGGTCACGGCAATGCAAACCGTTGCGACGATCAACTATATGAACACGGCGGGCGGGGCGAACTTTGGCGGCGACATCCCCTTTCCCACGCAGACGATTGGTCCTGACATCAATGACTTTGTGATTGAGGCCACCGCGACGATTGTGATCCCGGCGCCCGGGCAGTGGACCTTCGGCGTCAATAGCGACGACGGATTTACGTTGGAGCTGACAAATGGCGTGAACACATTCAATATGTCGTTCATCGGACCTCGCGGACCGGGTGACACATTGCAGACGTTCAACTTCCCCACGGCGGGCGTGTACCAGGCGAGGCTTGTTTACTTCGAACGTGGCGGCGGCGCCGAGGTCGAGCTGTTCGCCGCGCAAGGCGCTCATGGTGCGTTCAATTCGAACTTTGAGCTGGTCGGAGACACGGCCGGTGGAGGGCTTTCGACGGCTGGATTCGGCGGCACAGTCGCGACCAACGTCCAGAGCCAGATGATGGGCGTGAACAGTTCGCTCTGGGCGCGGATTCCTTTCTCCGTCGCCAATCCCGCGAACCTCACGTCGCTCAGCTTGCGGATGAAGTACAACGACGGCTTCATCGCGTATCTGAATGGGGTTGAGGTCGCGCGGCAGAATGCCAACTCGACCGCCTGGAATGCTAGTGCCACCGGCGCACGTGACGATGGTCAATCGTCGACGTTTGTGGATTTCAATATCACGCAGTTTTTGCACTTGTTGCAGGCAGGCGAGAACGTGCTGGCCATTCACGGCCAGAACATCACCGCCGCGAACAACACATTCCTCGTGCTGCCCGAGCTCGTCGGCACCAGCACCGAGCCGGAGCAGCGGTACTTCACGACGCCGACGCCGGACAGCAACAACCTGGGTCAAGGGGCCGTGGGCTTTGTGGGCGATACGACATTCAGTCACGAACGGGGTTTTTACACGTCGCCGTTCGACGTGACGATCGACACTCCCACGGCAGGCGCCGTCATCCGCTACACGCTCGATGGCTCAGATCCAACCGAGACCAACGGAAGCATTTACAGCGATCCAATCACGATCACCGGCACGTCGACGCTGCGGGCCGCGGCGTTCCTCCCCAGCTTTGCACCATCGAACATTGATACGCAGACGTACCTGTTTCTGAGCGATGTGATAACGCAAAGTGAGGCGACGCCGCCGGGCTGGCCGACGAACAATCAATTCAACGGTCAGGACATGAATTATGGAATGGACCCGCAAATCACGAATAGCCCTGTCTGGGGTCCACAGATGGCCGCGGCCATGACTGCGCTACCTTCGCTGTCCATTGTAACGCCCCTGGAGAACCTCTTTGATCCGTCGTCCGGAATCTACGTCAATGCACGTGGCGAAGGCGATTCGTGGGAGGTGCCAACCAGCTTGGAGCTGATCAACCCGGACGGCTCACAAGGTTTTCAGATTGACGCGGGCTTGCGGATCCGCGGCGGTTTCAGCCGCACCGAAAACAATCCCAAACACTCGTTTCGTTTGTTCTTCCGGAAAGAGTACGGCGCGGGCGAGCTGAACTACGCTCTGTTCGGCGATGAAGGCGTAGACGCCTTTGACAAAGTTGACCTTCGCACCGCGCAGAATTACTCCTGGGCGTTCCAGAACGACGGCAGTAACGTGATGGTAGAGGAGGTTTGGAACCGCGATACGTCCCGCGATATGGGGCAGGACTATACGCGCAGTCGCTGGTACCACTTGTATATCAACGGGCAGTACTGGGGTTTGTACCAGACCGAGGAGCGGCCGGATCAGAATTTCGCGGAGTCATACGTTGGCGGGGATGCGGACACCTACGACGTCATTAAAGCGGAGGCAGGTCCTTATATCACCGTGGCAACGCACGGCAATATGACTGCCTGGACGCAATTCTATAACCTGGCCAACACGATGCGCACGGCGCCCAACGATACGGCACGGTACGCGATCTACATGCAGCTCCAGGGAAAGAATCCGGACGGCACACGCAATCCTGCATATCCTGTGTTGCTCGACGTAGACAACTTAATTGAGTACATGCAGGCGATCTTCTACAGCGGCGATCGCGATGCGCCTATCTCGAACTTCCTCAGCAATCAGAGTCCGAACAACTGGTACGGCTTCCGGGATCGAAATGGAGATGAGGGCTTCCGCTTTATCCTGCACGACGGCGAACACACTCTCACTCACGGCATTTTCAGCCCAGAGCGCACAGGTCCTTGGCCCGCCGGCGATCCGAACGGCAATGGCGTCTCCAAGAGTACCCCGCAGTGGATTCATCAGATGCTGATGTACTCTCCAGAGTACCGGCTTCACTTTGCCGATTTGGCGAGGGATAACTTTTTCGATGGCGGAGTTTTCACACAAGCCTCAGCGCTGGCCCGTTTCAATGCCCGAGCTGCCGAGATCGAAACTGCGATCATTGCCGAATCGGCACGTTGGGGAGATTCCAGAAAGAGCGCCGCAGAAGCGCCGTTCACGAAGAATAATTGGGTCTCCGCCAGCACTAACACTCGAAACTTTTTCAATTCGCGCGCGGCGACCACGATTACCGCTTTCCGCAACGCGAGATTGTACGGTACCAACGCCGCGGCGCCCTTGTATCCCGCGATCAACGCGCCCCTCTACAACCAATACGGCGGCCAGGTGCCCAGTGGGTTCAATCTGCTGATCGGCAATACCTCCGGCGGGACGATTTACTATACGACCGATGGATCCGACCCGCGCCTGGTCGGCGGCGGAATAAGCCCAAGTGCGCAGGTGTACTCCGGCGGCGTGCCGATCACTTCCAGCCGAGTGGTCAGCGCGCGAGTGCTGGTCGGCGGCACCTGGTCGGCCTTGACAACCGAGCAGTTTTCTATCAACGCAGTTGCAACGCCCGGCAGCGTGGCGATCGCGGAGATCAACTACAACCCTGCTAATCCATCGACTGCCGAGTTAGCAATCAATGCAAATTTCGTTGCCGACGACTTTGAGTTCATCGAGCTGCGGAATATCAGCAATCAGCCGATCGAGCTGACGGGGACCAAGTTTACGGCGGGCATCACGTTCAGCTTCCCCGCTACGAACGGTCCTACGCTGACACCGGGCCAGAACCTGGTGCTCGTCAAGAATGTCGCGGCATTCCAGGCGCGATATGGAACCAGCATTCCCGTCGGCGGTGTGTTTACAGCAAGCCTGGCTAATGGCGGCGAGCAAATCGCGCTGAGTACGGCGAGCAATCAGATCCTCGTCGACCTTGAATTCGGCGACTCCGGCGATTGGCCCGGCCGACCGGACGGCGACGGCTCGACCTTGGTGATCGTCAATCCCTCCGGCGATCCCAACGACCCCGACAACTGGCGCAGCAGCACGGAATATGGTGGCTCGCCGGGTAGCGCGGGCCTGGCGGCGGTCAGCTCGATTGTCGTCAACGAAGTCCTCACGCACACCGATTCGCCGTTGACTGATGCGGTGGAGCTGTATAACCCGACAGAGGCGGCGATTAACATCGGCGGCTGGTACCTCAGCGACGGCAATCAGCCGGCCGGCGTCAGCGACGGCCTGGCCGAGTACAAGAAGTTCCGCATCCCCCACGGCACGATCATTCAGCCGGGCGCGTACCTGGTCTTCGACGAAGACGATTTCAATCCGAATCCCGACGTCCATCCGAGTTTCTCGTTCAACAGCGCTGAAGGAGACGACGTTTATCTGGTCCAAGCGGACCCAAACACCGGCAAGCTGCTGAACTTCATCGACAACGTCGATTTTGGCGCGGCCGTCAACGGTGAGTCGTTCGGCCGCTGGTTCAACGGGACAGGTGACCTGTACCCAATGCAGTCGCGGACCTTAGGCGCCGCCAATAGCGGCCCGCGCATCGGCCCGGTGATCATCAGCGAGCTGATGTACAACCCGCAGTCGGGCAACGACGATTTGGAATACGTCGAATTGGTGAACATCACCGATGCTGCGATCAACCTGGCGGGTTGGAAGTTCGACGCGGGGATCGACTTCACGTTTGGCGCGACAACGATCCCGGCGCGTGGGACGCTCGTGGTTTTGCGGTTCGATCCGGCCAATCCCGGCAACGCCGCGAAACTGAACGCCTTCCGCGCGGCATATCCCAGTCTGCCGCAGAACGCGCAACTCGTGGGCGGCTATGCCGGAGTCCTGAACGGAGGGGTGTTGGCTAACGGCGGCGAGACCGTGCGGCTGTCGCGGCCGGACGTGCGGCAGCCGGGTGGTTTGATCCCCTACCTGTTGGTGGATGAAGTCAAATACGACGATGTCGCGCCCTGGCCGACTTCGCCCGACGGGGCCGGGCCATCGCTTGCGCGCATGAGCCAGACCATCTACGGCAATGAGCCGACGAACTGGACGGGAGCGGCAGGGTCGCCGGGAGTGGGCCCCGTTTCACCGTCGCTGGGCGCGCCGACGAACCTCGTGGCCACGGCAACGGCGGCCAACCGGATTCAACTAAGCTGGACCGACAATTCCACCGGCGAAACTGGTTTCAAGATTGAGCGATTCCAAAGCGGCGACTTCGTACAAGTGGCAACCGTGGGCGCAAATGAGACGAGCTACGAACAAGCGAACCTACAATCGTCGGTTAATTACACTTATCGTGTGCGGGCCTTTAATGCGGCCGGCGACAGCCCAGCGAGCAACACCGCTAACGCCACGACGCCGCAGTTGACCAGGATTACCGGCACAGCGGGTCACGATACCTATCATGTCTTGCGGATGCTGAATGTTTTGCAGGTTTACGAAAACACTGCGCCAGTGGGACAGCCGACGTATTCCACCGAGTTGTTCGCAATTCGCGACATGCCGCTGACGATCGACGCTGGCGCCGGAAATGATGCATTGACGGTGAACGTCCCCTTTCAGCCTTTGCTGGGAGTTGAGCAGTTGATTTACAACGCCGGCGCCGGGGACAACACGCTGGTGCTCGTCCGCGGAAGCGCGCCAATCGATAGCACCGCCATCGGCGGCACGCTGAACACTACGGTCCAAGCAGACGCGCATCTCACGACCAGCCGGCTATCGCAACATGGCCTGGTGGTCCAGGCGAATGGCAGCGTCACGCTTTTGCCTGACGGCGAGACGAGCGTGATCACCAGCCTGACGCTCGGTGGGACCGCGGAAATCGACATTGGCAACAACGCACTAGTGATCGACTATACCGGAGCGAGCCCCGTTGCAACGGTTCGCGCGGAAATACTCGCCGGCCGGGGTGGATCCGGCTTGGGCGCAAGCTGGAACGGCTTTCGAGGGATCAAGAGTGGGGCCGTGGCGCAGGCGAACGCAACCGAGCCGGAGTCGCGCTCGATCGGCTATGCCGAGAACGCTGCCCTGCCGTTAGGCGCTTACACCACTTTCCGCGGCGTGCCGGTGGACAACACTTCGGTTCTCTTGGCCTACACGCGGACGGCGGACGCGAATCTCGATGGCTTCGTCAACGACGACGACGTCACGGTACTTGGTGCATCCTATGCGCCAACTACTGCTAACGCCGCCTGGGCCCTCGGTGACTTTGAGTACAACGGCTTCGTCGATGACGACGATGCGACGCTGTTGGGCGCGTTCTACAATCCGGTGGCAGCCCCGGCGCCGCCAGCGCTGATAGGTCCGGAGGACCGACAGGGAATAGCCCCGGTCGCCACCGCGACTCGCCAGGAGAGAGCCGAAAGGCCGGGGGCAACCGTCGTTAAAGAGTTATCAAGGTCCGGAGGACCGACACCAAACCGCGCCAGCAGTGCCGGTCCTTCGGACCTCACGGATCAAGAATCGACCATCCTTCCCGGCCCTTACGGACCGGGCTACTACATGTCGGCCCTCCGGGCCTATGAGAACCGCTCCGTGCAACTACTCGACGACGCGGTCGATCTCATCGCACGCGAGCTCTCGCAGTTCAGGCATGAGGATTCGCTGGCGGAGCGGCCGGTTCGCGCTGCCGCCCGCAAGGCAGCCTTCGAACAATTCTGGGCGGGAACCTGGCGCCAGGAGAACAACTAATGGCGGCCGATGGTTTTCGGCCTGCCCATAAAAGCCGGCGGGTCACAGGAGGTTAAGATGCGATTGCACCCACGAAGGATCTCTCGGCGCAGCGCGAGCAGAGCCGCCTTTCGCCGACGTTTTCGGCAGTTTGAGTCTCTCGAACCGCGGCAGATGCTCAACGCCGCGCCGGTCGCCAACGACGACACGTACACCATGGCGGAAGATGGCGTGCTGCGGGTGGGCGAAGACAATCTGCCCGCCGGCGTCGTACCGCAGCGGTGGAGCGAGAATGGGCATTACTACGCGCTCATTACGAACCGGCTCACGGCGCCGGCGGCCATCGTCGCGGCCGCAGGATTCGACTTTAAAGGGTCCGTTGGCCATTTGGTCACGATTACCAGCGCCGCCGAACGCGATTTCCTGTTCACGGCCTTCTCATGGCCGAGCGATCGCACCAGAACGATTGGATTGACCGACGTCGAGCAGGAAGGCGTTTTCCGTTGGGTGACCGGCGAGCCGTTGACGTATACCTCGTGGCTTCCCGGCGAGCCGAACAATTCGAACAACTCCGAAGACTACGTCGAGCTGCGCGGCGACCGACTGTGGAACGATAACAATGCCATTGATTTGCGCGAGTACATCGTTGAGTTCGATGGCCCGATTGTGGCTCCAATCGTGTCGAACGATACGGATGCCGACGGCGACCTGCTGACAGCCGCCCTTGTCGCTGCACCCGAGCACGGCACGTTGACGCTGGACGCCAACGGCACGTTCAGCTACACGCCCGACCGTGACTTTGCCGGGGCCGACAGCTTCACCTACATGGCTAGCGACGGGGAAGCGGATTCAAAAGCCGCCACCGTGACAATCAACGTCACGCAAGTGAACGATGCGCCCTCCGCGAATCCAGAACGCTATTTGACGCCGCAAAACGAGGAGCTCACCGTCGCCGCCGCCGAGGGCGTGCTGGCAAACGACACGGATCCGGAGGCCGACCCGCTTACGGCTCTGTTGGTCACCGCACCCACGAAGGGACAGCTCGCTCTCAACCCCAATGGGTCGTTCATCTACACGCCGAACGCTGATTACTTTGGCCCCGATTCGTTCAGCTACCGGACGAGCGATGGAAAGTTGCAGTCGCAACCGGCCACAGTGAGTTTGTTCGTCACGAATCCCGATAATCAACCGCCGACCGCGACCAACGATCAGTACACCACGAGTGAAGACGGCGTGCTGACTGTCAGCGGTAGTCTACCTGGGGGACAAGTCCCGCAACGCTGGAGTGTGAACGGCCACTATTACGCACTCATTTCATCTTCGTTGCCGGCGGTTCAAGCCATCACCGCGGCTCAGTCGCTGAGGCACCTGGGGTCGCCGGGACATCTGGTTACGATTGCCAATGCTGCGGAGCGCGATTTTCTAACGGGGACATTCGGCGTGGCGCTGGGCAACCCGAGTGTTTTAATCGGCTTGTCGGATGCGGCCCAAGAGGGAGTCTGGCGTTGGGTTACCGGAGAAGCGGCGACGTTTACCAGTTGGAATGGCGGAGAGCCCAATGGCGGAACGAACGAGAACTATGTCGAGATGTTCGCGAACGGAACGTGGAACGACCTCAGCGGGCAGTTTGCGCGGCCGTATCTTGTCGAGTTTGACGGACCGTTCCTGGGCGGCGTGTTGACCAACGATTCCGACGCCAACAAAGACGCCCTGTCGGCCGTCCTTGTCGCACCGCCTGAGCATGGGACGCTAGTTCTGAACCCCGATGGAACGTTCGTGTACACGCCGAATTCGAACTACAACGGGACCGACAGCTTTACTTACAAAGCCAACGAC
This sequence comes from Pirellulales bacterium, assembly GCA_040901795.1. Lineage (GTDB taxonomy): Bacteria > Planctomycetota > Planctomycetia > Pirellulales > JALHPA01 > JBBDYH01. The sequence goes on along the minus strand of JBBDYH010000167.1, from coordinate 101,699 downwards.
GGAGAACTCGATTCGAATGTGGCGACAGTTAACATCACGATCGAGCCGGTCGATGATGCTCCCATCACGGCGCCGGACAGCTACACCGTCGTCGAGGACAAGATTTTAACCGTTACGACGGCCGAAGGAGTGCTCGCCAACGATAGAGACCCGGAGGGAGATTCGTTTAAGGCCGTATTGGTTGAGCCGCCCCAGAATGGCGACGTGACGCTCAATGCCGACGGATCGTTCACGTACACGCCTGATCTGGATTTCGCTGGCGCCGACACCTTCACTTACCGTGCTACTAACAGCCTCGAAAGCGAGCCGGCCACCGTCACGATTGAGGTCTCACCGGTCAATGACGCGCCCGTCGCGGCCGGCGACGCGTTCGTCGTCAACGAGGATGATGCTCTGACCGTCGCCGATCCGTTGACCACGGTGCAAACGATCGCGCTGCCGGCCGGTGATCTCGTCTATGACGCCGCGAACGAGAAGTTTTTCGCCACGGTGCTCGGGTCGGGCGGCATGCGGGCAAACAGCCTCACACTGATCGACCCAGAGACCGGCGAACTGGGCGCGTCGTTGCCCGTCGGCACAGACCCGCGGACCATCGTCGTGTCGTCGGACGGCCGTTATATTCACACGGTCGTTGAAGACGGCCACGCCGTTCAGATCGTGGACATGGAGACGGGAACGCTCGGTCCCAAGTTTGTCCTACCGGGCAGCGGGCAGTTCGCCGAGCGAGTGCGCCAAATCTATGCCATTCCTGGAAAACCCGATACCGTGCTCATCACGCGCTTCTATCGTGGGCAAAGTCTGCCGGCGGCCGGAACGTCGGTCTACACGGCGGGGGTTGAACTGCCTGACGTCGCAGGTCGCGGACTGGGCAGCGGCGGACCGGATATCACCGCGGTCGATCCCAATGGCATGCGGGCTTTCGGATACGAAGCCGTCGTCAGCAGCCATCCATTCTATGTCATGTCGATCTTGCCGACCGGGGTGCGCGTGACACAGGAGTTGCGAGGCTTTTTGAGCGGCGGACGCGACGTCATCCGTTATTCGCGTGATCGGATTTTTACGGACCGTGGCGAAGTACGGCGGCTTTCGACGAACACTGCCGCCGGGAGCTTCGAAGCAACGCCGCACTTTGTCATCGATGAGGCGCTCAACCGGCTTTTCGCGCTCACACGCAGCGGCACGACTCAAACCATCCATATCTACGATCTCGACAGCTTGAACAAGCTGGACACGATTGTTCTCAACGGGTTGCCCGCGGTTCAAGGGAGCTTGATCCGGTTTGGAGAAGATGGCCTGGCCTTCCGCGGCGAAGGCGACAGGATCGTGCTGGTGCACTCGGATAAAGTCTCCGGCAATCCGCGCCGCGGAGTCTTACGGAACGACACGGACGTCGATGGCGATACTTTGACGGCGACGGTGGTAGACGACGTGAGCCACGGGACATTGACGTTGAACACCGACGGGACGTTCAAGTATACGCCGGAGTCGAACTTCCACGGCGTCGACTCGTTCACGTATCGCGCCAGCGACGGCAAACTGCAATCCGAGCTCGCAAAGGTTACCATCACCGTCAACCCGGTCAACGATCCGCCGGCCACGAAGGCCGACAAGTATTCTGTCGCCGAAGACAGCGTGCTTACGGTCGCCGCTGCAGAGGGGGTGTTGACCAACGACACGGACTTGGAAAGCGATCCGTTCACGGCGTCGGTCGAGGCACGTCCGGCGAACGGCACGTTGGTGCTCAGCGCAAACGGCTCCTTCACCTACACGCCCAACGCTGACTTTTTCGGAACGGACACATTCACGTACCGTGCCAGCGATACGAGTGCGAGCCAGCCGACGACCGTAACGATTGAAGTGACGCCGGTGAACGATGCTCCCGTGGCAGTAAATGACATGGTGAGCGTGACCGAGGACACGGCCGTCACTGTGAGGGTGCTGGCCAACGATCAGGATGTGGACGACGACGTGCTTGCCGCCAAAGTGATAAGCGGACCCAGCAATGGCACGGTCACGCGAAACGACGACAACACATTCACGTACACGCCCAATCTGAACTTCACCGGCGCTGATTCAATTACGTACCGGGTCAGCGATGGGCGTTTGGAATCGAATACTGCGACGGTCACGCTCAACGTGACGCCGGTGAACGACGCGCCCGTTGCGGCGCCAGACACGTACTTTATCGCCAATACGCTTACGGTGGGCGTCGCCAATGGCGTATTGGCCAACGACACCGACGTTGATTCGCCGACATCGAGTTTGACGGCGCAACTCGTCTCTCCGCCTGCGCATGGCTTCCTGACGTTCAACGCCGACGGATCGTTTACGTATACGCAGGCGGCGAGCTTCGCAGGGAGCGATACATTCACATACCGCACGAGCGACGGTTCGGCCATATCCGAGCCGACGACTGTTTCGATCGTAGCTGCGTTGCGGCTGCGGACCGAGAACGTCACGGTCATCGCCAATTCACAGAATCAGGTCGAAGGGCAATTTGACGTCTTCCTCGACGTAGCGACTGGCGTCGAGTTCACCGTCGCGGCCTACGACGTGTCGCTGCGCACACCGGCCGGCAGCGGTGTGACGCTGGTCTCGGCGAGCGCCCCCTCCGCGGCGCACCCTGGTATTTTTACGAGCGAGCCGATTTTCTTCACTGCGCAAGGCCGGCTCGCCGTGACCGATGGACTCGCCGCCGGATCGGCGCCCTTGGACAACGGTGACGGCTTGTTCCGCGTGCGGTTCACCGTGGCGCCCGGTACGACGGGCGAAGTGCCGATTCTCTTTACCACCGCCTTCACCAACCTGGCCGACGAGAACGGCCAGCCACTGCCGCTCGGCTTGGCGCCGGGCATGTTGACGTTGGTTGGACTGCCTGAGGCGGTAACCAATGTGACCGCGACGGCAACGGCCGCCAACAAGGTTCGCCTGGCCTGGGCCGATTCGTTTACCAACGAATCGGGCTTCAAGATTGACCGGTTGGAGGCCGGCAATTTCGTTCAAATCGCCACGGTGGGCCCGAATGTGACAAGCTTCGACGATGCGAATCTGCAGTCGTCGCTGAACTACTCGTACCGTGTGCGCGCCTACAACGCCGCGGGGGACGGCCCGGCGAGCGAAACGGTCAGTGCCATGACGCCGCAGCTTGTTACGATCAACGGCACCCCCGGCCATGACACGTACCACGTCATCCGGGTGGGCACGCTCTTGAGTGTCTACGAAAACACCACTCCAGTCGGTCAGCCGGCCTATTCCAGTGAGCTGGCGGCCATGGCCGACAGGCTGACGATCAACACGCTCGGCGGCGACGACATGCTAATCGTCATTAGCGGTGGACAAACGACGCTCGGCGTGGAGCAGTTGATTTACAACGCCGGCACAGGCGCCAATGAACTGGTGCTAGCCAGCGGCAGTGCCCGGATCGAAAGCAGCGCAGATAGCGGCGGAGTACTGAATACCATCGTGCAATCCGCCGGGCGTCTCTCCACCACCCGGTTTTTGCAAAATGGCCTGGTGCTGGAGAACAGCAGCCGCGTGACACTTCTGCCGGACGGTCAGACGAGTGTGGTCACCAGACTGACGCTCGGCACAGGCGCCACCTTCGACATCGGCAACAACGCTTTGGTCGTCGACTACACCGGCGCTTCGCCGCTGGGCGGCATCCGTGAAAAGATTCTCTCCGGCCGCGGCCGATCAGGTCTGGGCGCAAGCTGGAGAGGCACGGGGATTACCAGTAGCGACGTAGCGCAAGCCAATCTGGCCGAGCCGGAGTCGCGCTCGATCGGTTATGCGGAGAATGCTGCACTGCCGTTGGGAGCGTATACAAACTTCCGCGGCATCGCAGTGGATGACACTGCAGTGCTGATCGCCTACACACGAACGGGGGACGCGAACCTGGATGGCTTCGTTGACGATGACGACGCCACGGTGCTGGGCGCATCGTATGCGCCTACGGCAGCGGGCGCTCTCTGGGCGCGCGGCGACTTTGAGTACAACGGCTTTGTCGACGACGACGATGCCACATTGTTGGGCGTGTTCTACAGTCCTGCGGCAATCCCACTGCCCCAGACCGATGGGGATGACACGCTGGTAGATCTGCTCGCCGAAGCGATCGTTTCTGACGCCGCGTCATCAATGGGCGACGGTCTGTCCGAGCCGCGACTAGCGAACGGTCGCAAGCCGCGCGCCGCCGATTCGCTCTGGCGCGAATCGCTGTGGCGGTAGGAGGACGCTCATTCCTTGACCGCGCATCGTGGCTCAGCTAGCTTGCAGGAGTGCCCTACCCTATCGCTCCTGCCACGATTGCGAGCCAACATGCGCCTCATCTTCTCAAGTCTGCCGGCGTCTGTGCTTTCGATCGTTGTGGCGGCCGCTCTTTTACTGGGCGGATCGGCGCTCGACGTGGTGGTTGGCCAAGAAGCGGCCCCCGCCCTGTCCGCTCGGCCCGCCGACAAACCAGCGAGTCCAGCGGTAGTTGACGAGATCGCTGAGCCGCCGAAGAACGACCTGCCGGCCGGGCACTCGATGCACGGCGAGGCGTTCAATGACGGGCCGCGTCAGGCCGCTTATCTGATGGGAGGCACGGGGAAAGTTCATTTGTCCATTAGCACCAAGAGTCCCGTTGTCCAACTGTTGTTCGATCAGGGGCTGGGTCAACTCCACGGCTTTTGGTACTGGGAGGCCGAGCGGTCATTCCGTCAGGCCGCGGCGGTCGATCCCGAGTGCGCAATGGCCTATTGGGGCATGGCGATGGCCAACGTCAACAACAGCGATCGGGCCCTCAAGTTTAGCCGTGAAGCCGCTAAACGCAACACAGACACGACGCGCCATGAGTCATTGTATATCGACGCCTTAAGCGCCTACTACGAAGACTGGGACAAGGCAAAGAGTGCCAATGCCGCTACCGCCGCCGCGGAGCCTTCCCGGCCCGCCGAACAAGCAAGCGGAGAAGACAAACCCGAACCCACCCGTAAAGGACGCGGCCGTCGCGGCCGTCGCGGCGCCGACAACGATCCCAAGAAAGCGGCCGAGAAGCGGCGAAAACAGGAGTATCTGCAGAAGCTCGAAGCGATCACTAAGGAATTCCCCGCCGATCTCGAAGCCAAGGCGTTTCTGGCCTACTACCGCTGGAGTTGGAAGGACGATGTGCCGATCGAGGACCGCGAGTCCGTCGATGCGCTGTTGAGTCAGGTGTTCCAGTCAGAGCCCATGCATCCCGCGCATCACTACCGCATTCACCTCTGGGATGACCCGAAGCCGGAGCGGGCCCTCACCAGCGCCGCCGCCGGCGGCCGGTCCGCGCCGTCGATTGCGCACATGTGGCACATGCCGGGTCACATCTACTCGAAGCTGCACCGCTACCAGGACGCGGTCTATCAGCAGGAAGCGTCCGCCCGCGTCGATCACGCGTACATGTCGCGCGACCGTATCATCCCCTACCGCATTCACAACTACGCGCACAACAACGAATGGCTGGTGCGGAACCTGGTCCATGTTGGCCGCGTGCGCGATGCGGTGCACGTGGCTCAGAACCTGATCGAAGTACCCCGCCATCCCAAGCTCAATTCGCCAACCAGCAGTGGCAATGCCGCATTGTTTGGCCGCGAGCGGCTATTCGACACGCTTGTGCTTTACGAGCTGTGGAACGATTACATCCGGCTGGCGGAGACAGCGTATCTCGACCCGGGCGACTCTGATCGGGAACAGGTCCGGCGGATCCGCTGGTTGGGCGCCGCGCATCTTGCGGTCGGCAACCGCATCCAAGGGGGCGAACAGCTCGCACTGCTCGAAGGACGGCTGGCTAAGCTCAAGACCGAGCAGGACGGAGCCGGCAAAACTGCTGAAGCGAAGGCCCGCGAAGAGCAGAAGCCGGATGCCGAGGTGCAAAAGGCTCGCGACGACGCTCGCAAGGCGTTCGACGAGCGCGCAAAAGCAATCGAGAAGGCAATCGGACATCTGCACGGCCTGCAGGCAGCCGCCACCGGTGACCATCAAACCGCGGTGGGCCTGTTCGAGCAGGCCGGCGACATCTCTAAGCCTCATCTCGCGCGAGCGTACCTGCGCGCGGGCGATCGGGAGAAGGCTAAGAAGCTGGCGCGCGAGGCGGTGGACAGCGGCAAGAACCAGGTCTACGCGCTAGCTACTTATGTCGAAGTGCTGTACGCAATTGGCCAGCAGGACGAGGTGAAGGCGGACGAAGCGAAGCCTGACGAGGCGAAGCAGGCCTTCGAGCAATTGCGCGCTCTGGCAAGCGTCAGCGATCTTAAGGCGCCGGTTTTCGACCGGCTCGCCGACATTGCTCCGGCGCTTGGCTATACAAGTCAGTGGCGCTTACCGGCTACCGAGGCCGCCGACGTCGGCGTCCGCCCGCCGCTCGAATCGCTAGGGCCGTTCCGCTGGGAACCGACGCCGGCCGTAACCTGGACGCTGGCCAACGCGGAAGGAGAGCCGGTGTCGATTTACGACTACGCGGGTAAGCCGGTGATCGTCATCTTCTATCTCGGCTATGGCTGCTTGCACTGCGTCGAGCAGCTTCAAAAGTTTGCTCCGCTGGCAAAGGATTTCAACGAGGCAGGGATCGAGCTGGTCGCCATCAGCACCGATTCGATCGAGGATCTGAAGAAGTCGATCGAAGCGTATCAGGGTTCAGGGTTTGGGGTTCAGCCTGCGACGAGCTCGGCTCGACTGAGCTCGCCGAAGTCAGTCGAGTCGGGTTCAGGAGATGTTGCGAAGCGAGCAGGCGCCTTTCCGTTTACGCTTCTCTCCAACGGTGACCTGCGATTATTCAAGGCTTATGGCTGCTTCGACGACTTCGAGCAGCAGCCGCTGCACGGCACATTCCTGATCGATAAGGGGGGCCTGGTCCGTTGGCAAGAAACGGGCGCGGAGCCGTTTAAGGATGCGGCCTTCTTGCTGCAGGAGACGAAACGGCTTATCGCGCTGCCGAGACGATGATTCCGCGCTCTGGCCGTATTTTCAAGCTACGCTTGTTCAGCCATACAGTCCCTGGGTGAACCGGCGAACAGGCAATGCTTGCGTCCATTCCCGCCTATCAGACTTTGGGCCGTAAATCCGGCTGGCGTTGGCAAGAGCACAGCGCGCTACCGTATCCACTGTCGCATGACCGCGCTCGGTATTATTATCTCGGCCGCAATGCGGTCTATCACGGCGCTCGAATGCTTGGATTGAAGCAGGGGGACGAAGTCTTGTTCCCTTCGTACCACAGCGGGACCGAAGCCGCGCCGCTGATGCACTTGGGATGCAATCTGCGTTTTTACGGAGTTGATCGAAATCTTGAGATTGACCTCGCAGAGATTGAATCGCTGATTGGCCCGCGCACCAAGGCGATCTACGCAATTCACTTCTTCGGCTTTCCGGCCCCGATCGAGCAATTGCGGCGGCTGGCCAACGAGCATGGGCTATATCTGATCGAAGACGTGGCGCTGGGTTTGCTTGGGCACGTGGACGGCCGGCCGCTGGGCACCTGGGGAGACATCAGCGTCTTCTGCATGTACAAGTCGCTGCCGGTGGCCGTGGGTGGAATGCTGGCCGTCAACAATCCCGCCGTTCCGCTGCCACCACGACCGCGCGGCGGACGGCTTTATTCGGAGCTCAACCTAACGGCGAAACGGCTGGTGCATCACTGGGATCTCCATGGCGGTCCGTTGGGTCACTTGGCGCGCCTGGCGGTCGAGCGTTGTTTCCAGGCATCACGAGTGAAGCGGAATTTCACGCTGGAATCGCCCGAGGAGCTCGACTTTGATCCCGGACTGCTCGACTGCGGAATGGGGCGGCTGACGCGCGGGCTGCTCAAGTGGCTGGACTACGGTTCGATCGCGCGGCGACGGCGGGCGAACTACGAGTGGTTGGCCGAGCGATTGAACGGGACCGGAGTCGCCCTCCTTCGGCAAGATTTGCCGCGTGGAGCGGTTCCGCTGTTCCTGCCGATCCTGGTTGCGGACAAATTCGGGACCGTCGCCGCTCTCGCGCAAGAGAAAATCGAGGCGATTCCCGTCTGGGGCATCCACCATCGCTATCTGCAACGTGGCATGTTTCCGGGCACGGAGTTTCTCGTCAATCACGCCGTTGAGATTCCGATTTTTCAGGACCTCAGCGAACGGCATCTGGAGCGGATCGCCCGCGCGGTGACTGCATACGCGAAATGGCCGGAGTTTGCGTCCGCCGCCGCTGACGAAGCAGAGCTTCGGGATTCCGGGTTTCCAAGCAGAGCTTGGGAACCAGACAAGTTGCAGGAGATGACCGCCACACCGGCCGCTCAGTCGTAATATGGCGCATCGACCAATCGCAGCCCGCGCTGGTCCTTCTCGGCTAAAATCGGCTCGGCCACCGGCCAGCGAATGGCAAGCTGCGGATCGTTCCAGACGATCGTCCGCTCGCCGGCCGGGTGATAGACTTCGGTGCATCGGTAGATCACTTCGGCGACGTCGGAGAGAGCACAGAAGCCGTGCGCGAAGCCGGGCGGAATGTAAACTTGCTTGCGGTTCGATTCCGAAAGTTCGACGGCGAACCAGCGGCTGAACGTCGGCGAGCTGCGACGCAGATCCACGGCCACGTCGAACACCGTACCGCGAATCGCCCGCACGAGTTTGCCTTGCGGCCGCTCGATCTGGTAATGCAATCCGCGGATTACGTTCCGGCGGGAGAGCGAGTGGTTGTCCTGCGCGAAGCTGGTCGGCAGCCCGGACATCGCGAAACGCTCGCGGTGGTAAGTCTCCATGAAGAAGCCGCGTAGGTCCTCGAACACGCGCGGCTCGATTACCGTGAGGCCGGGGAACTCGGTGGCACAAATGGAGAGTGGCTCAAGCGAGCCCGGGCCGGCGACTGATGTTCCTGGAACGGGCACGTTGGTCGGCCCCGCGTTGATTCCCAAGTCGGTGGAATACGTTTGCACAGGAGGCTCCTACTGCGGCAGGTGGAGCAACTGGAGCAGGTACTCGCCGTATTCGTTCTTCATCGCGCGGCCAAGCTGCTCGAGCTGCTCGCGCGTGATGAACCGCTGATGATAGGCCACTTCCTCGATGCAGGCGATCTTCAGACCCTGCCGCTGCTCGATCGTCTGGACGAAGCTGGCGGCTTGGATCAGCGACTCATGCGTGCCGGTGTCGAGCCAGGCGAAGCCGCGCGTGAACCGCTCGACAGTGAGCTGCCCGCGGCGCAGGTATTCGCGATTGACGTCGGTGATCTCGAGCTCGCCGCGCGCCGAAGGTTTCAGTTTGGCGGCGATGTCGAGCACCTGGTTGTCGTAAAAGTACAGGCCCGTCACGGCCAGATTTGATTTCGGGGCTTTCGGCTTTTCCTCCAGCGACAGCACGTTACCGTCGTTGTCGATTTCGGCCACGCCGTAACGCTCCGGATCCTTCACCGGATAGCCGAAGATGGTTGCTCCGGCTTGCCGAGTCGACGCACGCAGCAGCATTTGCTGCAGACCCACGCCGTAAAAGATGTTGTCGCCGAGCACCAGCGCCACGTTGTCGCCGCCCACGAACTCGCGACCGAGGATGAACGCCTGGGCGAGCCCTTCGGGCTTGGGCTGCACAGCGTACTGGATGTTGATGCCGACGTTGCTGCCGTCGCCCAACAGCCGGCGGAAGTGGCCGATGTCCTCGGGCGTCGAGATCAACAGCACGTTGCGGATGCCAGCCAGCATCAGCGTGGAGAGCGGGTAGTAAATCATCGGCTTGTCGTAGATGGGCAAGAGCTGCTTGCTCATCGCGCGCGTGACGGGGTAGAGGCGTGTACCCGCGCCGCCGGCCAGAATGATCCCTTTATTGAAGTGACGGGCCATCGTGCTCTCCGTGGGAACGCTCATGCGGGTATTGTACATTCTCGGCCAACGAGCGGGTCGGCAAAAAACCGGGGAGAGTGTAGCGGCGCTGGCGAATTGCGTCAAAGGGAACTCCGTCAGGGGCGGAACGAAGTACCGCGCACCGCGGAGCGGGATTTCGATGAAAATAATTAAATCACGGATTATGCGCAGTAACCGGCTGTGCGGTGCTGCCGTCGATATGGTGAAAGTCTATGCTGTGATTGAACTTGCGTGAACCCGTGAACATAGAGGGTGTGGTAATTGATGCGCTTTTGTTTGCGCGCTATTTCGGGCGCTTCATGCACCGGGCGGCAATGTGGACACGCGGGCATCCAGAAGCTCGCAGACGCGTTTCGAATTGTCAAAGAGCGCGAAGCGCGGGTCCAGCGCTGATAGTGGTCTTATGTATACACTATCAGTGGCACAGTTGTCAAGGGGGCAGAGGGCAGAATGCAGCGGTAAACGCGAGACAAGGAGACTTGGAGACCGGGAGAAGAGGAGACTGGGAGAGGCAGTTCGACAGAAGGTAACTAAGGAAACGAAGAAGTGAGCGCTGAACTTCGCTGATCAAGGGAACAGACCTGTTTAGCCGCCGACGGAACGTCCGGGATCAACGCGTTACGGATTTCGGGAGCAAAATATTTTTGGATTTTGGGCGGAATTCTTGTCCGGTTTCGCTACATAGCCTTAGCGGGGCGACAAGGCGGCACGTTTTCAGGCAGGGCCAACACCGCCGGCCCACGCAACAGATTGCGGGTTTACCGTAATTTCGGATTTTTTTTTGATTTTGGGCGGATTCCTTGTCCGGTTTTGGTCCAAATCCGTGACATAGCTATCAGGCGGAGGGCCGGGGCGCTGCGCACCCATTCAACGGAGGGAACAGGCATGAACGAGAAGCTTCCACAGGAGTTAGCGGTACTGGGCGAGGCTCACCGCGCATTGGCGCAAGCCCAAACGGTAGAAGAAGTTAAAGAGCTGCGGGACAGAGCGGAAGCAGCGCGGACCTACGCCCAACGCGCGATGCTCGGATTGGAGAAGCAGAACCAGTGCGCCGCATACAAGCTGAGCTGCGAACGGAAGGCTGGACTGCTATTGATGGAACTGAACGTGCATGGCGGAAGGCCCGCCAAGGAAAAACGGTCGCAGGACGCGACCGTTTTGGCGGACCTGGGGATTAACAAAAGCCAATCTTCGCGGTGGCAGCGTGAGGCCCGCGTGCCGGAGGAGCTGTTCGAGCTCTACGTCGCCAAGGCACAAGAAGAGGGAAAGGAAGTGACCGCTGCGGGGTTGCTGCGAGTCGCGCGCGAGCAGATACGCGAAGGTCAATCGCGAGACATGGACTCGCGACGGAAGGCCGGACGGTCAAAGCGGTCGCCATCGATGATTCTCGACTCGATCGCATTCGGTCCCGACCAAGCCCTGGCAAGGTCGGATGCGGTACGTGAGTTGATTGGCGATGTGCAAGATCATTTTCAGGAGCTAGAAAGGCAGCTCGTGGAGTACACCGGTGACGGAAAACTGGACAAGCCGAAGCCCGTCAAACGCCGTTACGTGCGGCGTCTGCTGCGCGAGATGGGGGAGATGCTGGCCGCAGTGGCTGCCGCTTTAGAGGCAAAATAGCCGGGAGGAGGCCGGATGTGAAAGTTTTGATGGTCAACACGCCGCAGTCGCCGAAGCTGAAGGGGGGCGACACGTTACAGATGGTGAAGACCGCGGAGGCGCTCGTGCAGTTGGGCGTCGAGGTGGTGATCTCCACCCACGCGGAGCCGGACGGGCGGGGATTTGACGTCGCGCACGTGTTTAATCTGCGGACAATTGACGCCACCGAGCGGCAGGTGGCGGCGCTCGCGCGGTATGACGTCCCAATTGTGATGTCGCCGATTTACCTGGAGATCAGCCAGGCGCTGTGGGGGAGCACGGCGGTGGCGCAAATCTTCAGCGAGCCGCGCTCGGAGAGCGAGCTAGCGGAGCTGCTAGAGAAGCTTAAACTGCGCACGCTCGACTTGCAGCAGCCCGTTGGAGTTCAAGCTTCAGCTTGTTCGGGCCCCGGCACAATCCTGCGCGGCGACGGCGTGAACCGACCTTTTCCCGACTACGACGACCGCCAGCGTAGGATTCTCGCGCGGGTATGCCATCTGTTGCCCAATAGTGCGATGGAGATGAGCGCCTTGATGTGCACGCTAGGCGTTACCTCGATCCCGTTCACGGTCGTTCCTTACGGCGCCGACGCCGGCCTGTTCTTGAACGCCGATCCTGAGCCGTTCGTTAAGCGATTCGGCTTACGGGATTTCGTGCTTCAGGTAGGCCGAGTCGAGCCGGCGAAGAACCAGGCGATGCTCTGCTACGCCATGAAATCGCTCGATCTTCCCTTGGTGCTGATCGGTCATCCCGCGCATCGCGGCTACGCTGAGGCTTGCCGGCGTTTGCTGCCCAAGTACTCGCTCGTAATCGAGCACCTGCCGCAGGAGCAACTTGCCAGCGCGTATGCCGCCGCGCGCGTTCACGCGTTGCCAAGCTGGGTGGAAACCTGCGGGCTGGTGAGCATGGAAGCGGCGCTGGCCGATTGCAGCCTGGTACTAAGCACGGCGGGTTATGAGTGCGAATACTACGAGGGATTCGGCTACTACTGCGATCCGGCGGACGCGGATTCGATTCGCGAGGCGGTCCAGAGCGCCTGGGAGCGCTACGAGCGCGACGCGGAGCTTCGCATGCGCCTCCGGTCGCGGATCCTGACTGAGTTCACCTGGCAAGCCGCCGCCACGACTGCGCTCCGCGCGTATGAAAGCACATGCTGCTAGCACGGCGGTTTAAACGCAATCAAAAGTATTTGGTCGCGATTGTTTTCCTGACAAGACATTTGGAACAGAAGGACGCAAAGGTAACGAAGTTTCCGCGTCGCCGCTGGATCTGTGTTCATCCGTATTCATCTGTGGCCATCTGCGTTCCTTCCTGAGAAGTTGGCTGCGCACGAAAAAAAAATTCTTTGCAGGGCTAGGCGGGTCGGGTATAGTAGGCTTCGTCAGGGCAGAGAGCAGTTCTCGGCGGGGGAGCCGATCGAACTAGCGAGGCCATCTATGTCAGCCCCTGACAGCCAGACCGCCGTTCGCAGGCGTGGCAATGAGCGGGCCGAGTCGCCGCCGGCTTTTCAGCTTACCAGAAGACGCTCATTGCTTGATTCTGATCATGATTGCTTGGGCGCGCAAGCATCCTGCATGTGGTGACGCACAATTTCGATGAACTTTCCACACACTACTGATTTTCATTGTTGACAGTGACCTTTACCTTGGTAACTTCGACCGGCGGTACGTTACTCGCTGTCAGGCGCTGTCCAATACCGGAACAACAGCAATCACAGACATCACGTCAATCCCTGACACATCTCCGCGGCCGAAGCGCTCCTGGCGACGCTTCTCGCTCCGCGCGTTGTTTCTGTTTGTTCTTGCCGCGGGCATTTTCTGCGGCTGGGTGGCTTATCAAGCGCGTCTCCTTAAGAAGCAATATGAGTGGTTCAAGTATCACCCTAATGTCACGCTGAAACCACTATCCAATGAATGGTTCTGGCGTCCGTTAGTTGGCGATGCCGCCGTGACGGTGCGGCGGATCGTAATTGGGCGCGAACTCGACGCGAAAACCTTCGAATGGGTGAAGGGTTGGACTGAGGCGGAGGAGTTATTGCTCGGTGGGCGGCATATCACAGACCAGAGCCTTCGATTCGTTCGTGGCTTTGACCAGCTTAAACTACTCGCGCTCGAAAACACGGCCGTAACCGACGAGGGAACGCGGCATTTGGCGCATCTATGCGGCCTTAAAGGCCTGTATGTTTGCCACGATCAACATGGACTATTCGCGTCGCCAGACATCACCGATGCCGCTTTAAGAAATCTTGTTCAAGGAAAAGACCTCGACGAGTTTGGCGTGACCGGGCCAATCACCGATGAAGGATTGTCGATGATCGTGTCACATTGTCCGAACCTCATCATGCTACGACTGGATGGTTCACGAGTCACCGACAAAGGTTTGGCGGCGCTACAGCGCTTGAAGAAACTATCGCACTTGTCGCTGATGGATAATCCCTCCATTGACGATGCGGCGGCTCTTGAACTCGCAGGCGTACCGAGCTTGACACAAGTCCGGTTGGAGGGAACATCTGTCACCCAGAAGGGCGCCGCGGCAATACGCGCCAAGACAGGTGCATTGGTAACCTTTCAGGAGGCCAGAGCCACTCCCAGCAGATGAAACGCGTTGAGATCGCCGAGATCTCCCTTTCCGAAGGGAGGACCTAAACAACGGAGGTGTGGAATGTCGCGTAGACCAAGGCAGCGGTCACCATTGAAGCGGCAGTACAGTTTTGAAAGACTTGAGGATCGTCGGTTGATGACTCTCAGTGTTACGGTGACCTTTACGAATGGCCACCTACACGTCGACGGCTCGGGGTTTGCAGACGCAATTTACATTTTTGCCGACCCGCTTGGAAGAACAGTAATCGATGAGGATGGGAAGTCTCCTTACGATATGACTTTGTTTGGAGCACCGCCAAATTCTATAAATTCTCTGCTCCTGACTAGCGGTAATGGAGCTGACTTTCTAGACCTATCGCTGCTTGATGGCACACTGTTCACTGGGCTTAATGCGCCGGGCGACATTGTGGTGCAGGGTGGGGCTAGCGATGACGATATTTTTGGCTCGGAATTGTTAGACTGGTTGTACGGCGAGGCAGGGGACGATATTATTTACGGACACTGGGACGACGATGCAATCTCCGGAGGAAGCGGCAATGATACCTTGTATGGAGAGCGCGCGGTCCCGAATATAGGTGGCGGTGATGATCTGATCTTTGGAGGAGACGGCAATGACTCCATTACTGGGGGGACCGGCTTTGATGAAATATTTGGAGACAACGGTTCAACCCTCGCTGGCGGTGGTAGCTGGGACGATACAATTTACGGCGATGATGCACAATGGGGGAATAGCGGCGACTCGGATGTGATCGATGGCGAATTTGGCGATGACGAGATTCATGGCGACCAAGGTGATGACGAGCTGTACGGAGGCGGGCAGAGCGCCTCGTTTGGCGGCGGCGATGACAGGATTTACGGTGACGATGGAGACGACACTATCCTAGGGGACGCCGGAATCTCTGCTACCAGCGTAGCGAGTGGTAACGACACTCTTTCCGGCGGCAATCACAATGATTCTATAGACGGTGGGAACTTCAGAGACGATATCTACGGCGACCCCGGAGACGACACGTTGATTGGAGGAGGTGGCGACGACTTTGTACAAGGAGGCTCCGAGAGCGATTCAATTCGCGGCGGCGCGGGCGCCGACACATTGTGGGGTGAAGGAGGATGTGATAATCTATACGGCGATGCGGGAAAGGATTCCATTTCGGGCGGTGCTCAAGACGATACGGGCGACGGTGGCGCCGACAATCTAGCCACCGATAATCTCATGGATGGAGGACCTGGCCGGGACGTTATGACACCAGAAGAACCGTTTGATGCTGACGTATCTGATCCCTGCGATCCTGGCTTTGCTGGTCCTGAAATGCTTGAAGGCGCTCCGGTACTGATTGCTGAGCAAACCGTCGGTTATCGCGACCAGCGATTTGCGTTGCGGCTTCTGTCCACTTTGAGCATTGAAGATTTTAATTCCTTTTTGCGCTATTACGGCATGAACGAAGAGGAGCGCACAACTGTCCGCCGTTGGCGGGACATGTTCCTTGCGGGTGACTTGGAGACGTTGCTCGCGCTAGTTACCAACGAAGAGGATTGTGGCTGCGGCGATTGGTCCATGTAATCTTTCTCGCGTGTTAGTGCAATGCGAAGACGGTGGGAACTTATCGACGAGTACGTCGAGTTGCTTGAAAAGGACGTTTACGACGAGCCGGTGACGGTTAATCACGCGCGGATCTCGCGCGAGGCGTTTCAGACATTCGTAGTCCCGAAGAAGACGAGCATCGGCAAACTGCTTGATGTCGGTTGTGGCCAAGGCCTGATGTTGCAGTTGTGCCGTGATGCAGGGATTTCAGCGGTTGGAGTCACGTTGAGCCGAAAGGATCGGGAGGCCTGTCAGGCCAAGGGCTTCGAGGTGAGCCATGGCGACCAAAGCTTTTTAGAGTTCGCCGACGAGTCGTTTGATGTAGTGTGGTCGCGGCATTGCCTGGAACACAGTCCGATGCCGCTGTTGACGCTGTTTGAGTACAACCGCGTCCTCAAGACCGGCGGGAATTGCTATGTCGAGGTGCCGCAGCCGGATAGTCTGCACGTTGACAACCCAAACCACTACAGCTTGTTCAGTGACCGCGGCTGGCGGAGCTTATTCGGGCGCGCTCAATTCAGTGTAGCGGAGTACCACGTGTACAACCTGTCGTATCGCTGGCCAAGCGGTGTGGCGATGGAGGATTATTACTACGGGTACTGGCTGAAGAAGGAACGACACATTCGCGACGTCAGCCGATCGTCGAAGGATTGGCGGGCGCCGAAATAAACCACGGAGGCACGAAGACACGGAGAAGGGGTGGTTTATAGGGTCGCGGCCCATTGGGCCTTGATTGAACTCCTGCGATTGCATTTCCCAGGCCTTCGGCCTGGGCTTTCGAGTTTGGGGCCTTCAACCCCTGAAACAGTCAAATGCACATTCTTTATGTTCATCGGAATTTTCCGGCGCAGTTCGGGCACATTGCTGCTCGGCTGATCGAGGAGCGCGGCTGGCAGTGCACGTTCGCGAGTGAGCGGCCGGGAGGGAATCCCGGTGGGATTCGGTTGCTGCAATATAAGATCGATGAACGAAACAAGGACGGGGTTCATCCGATCGCGCAGCCCTTCGACGAGTACGGTCGGCATTGTTTGGCCGTGTTGAAAAAGCTGAAGGCGCATCGCGAGGTTCAGCCGGATTTGATTGTTGGGCACTGCGGGTTTGGCTCGACGGCGCTGTTGCGCGAGCTGTATGACTGCCCGATTATCAACTTTTTCGAGTACTACTATCATCGGCACGGTTCGGACATTGATTTTCGTCCGGAGTTTCCTTCGACTGACATCGGAAATCTGCGCTGCCGGCTGCGGAACGCGGGAGTGTTAGTCGACCTGCAAAACTGTGACGCGGGGTATAGTCCTACTCAATGGCAGCGGAGCCGGTTTCCGGCCGAATACCAAGAGAAGATCGAGACGGTTTTTGACGGCATCGACGCCGACTTCTGGTTTCGCCGTCCATTGGCGCCGGGGAAACCGCGGTGGGTTTGGGGGCGAAAACTGCCGGCGGAGACAAAGGTTGTGACTTACGTTTCGCGGGGTTTTGAGTCGATACGGGGATTCGACATCTTCATGAAAGTCGCCAAGCGGCTGTGCGAAATGCGCAGCGACGTGTTGTTTGTGTGCGTAGGAACGGATGAGATTCATTACGGCCCCGACAAGCGATTCACGCTGGGGAAGAGCTTTCGCGAGCATGTGCTGGCGCAGGACAGCTATGACCTGAGCCGGTTTATTTTCACCGGCCGCGTATCGCGGGAGGAATTGGCGAGAATCTTCAGCGTGAGCGACTTGCACGTCTATCTGACGGTGCCGTTTGTGTTGAGCTGGTCGTTTATGAACGCACTGGCTTGCGGTTGCACGGTGCTCGGCTCGGCCACCCCGCCGGTACAGGAAATGATCCAGCATGAGGAGAACGGCTTGCTGGCCGATTTTTACGACGTGGATCGGTTTGTGGAGCTGGCGAACAAGGTGCTGGATGATCCGCAGGCGTATCGGCCGTTGGGGGAGGCGGCGGTGCGGATGATCGAGGAGAAGTATAGCCTGGATGTTTGTTTGCCGAAAATGATTGATTTGTATGAGCGGACGATTGCAGGATATGCGAGGTGCGGGTTTCCGACTGAACCAGGTAGACCGTCCGCCGCGGCGGATGCGGAAGCACGGCACACGGAGTGTGCCGACTACGATGGTGTGGGGGCGGGTGCGGAGTCGAACGGGCATGCGGCTGCGCGGTTGCCTTTGTTTACGTTTAGTGAGGTTGACTCTGTGAGCGGGCCGGCGGATGACGCGCGAGGCGGAGCCTCTGGGGCAGTGCGTTCCCAGGCGGAGCCTGGGAACGAGAGCAATGTACCCGTGCGGTTTGAGTCAGTGCGTCGAAATCGAAAGGCGGTGGGCAAGCGAGGTCCCGCTCGGCAAGCGGGACCTACAGGGGAGGCGATTCGCGTGTTGTTCGCGATTCCGCATGCGTTTGGGCGGGATCCGAGCAAGCCGTATCATTCGTTCAACGGATCGGCGAGCGAGCGGATTGAGGCGTTGAGCGGTTGTCTGAGGTTGTTACACCAGACGTTTGGGAGTGAGCAGCGGGAAGCGAGCCTGATCCGCACGGCGTTCGCGGCGTCGAACACAGCACTGGCGCATGAGATCGACGTCGTGGTTTGCACGAGCGGACAGCGGCATTTGCTGCGTGAATTGGACGTACCATCCACATATTTTCACCATGAGCCACGGCAATGTGAGCCGATCATGCTTGGCTTCGAGTGCCATGCGCTCTTGCGCGACAGCGTGGGGCGGTACGACTACTTCTGTTACCTGGAAGACGACTTGTTGATTCACGATCCGTGGTTTTTCGCCAAGCAGCGGTTTTTTAACCTGCGGGCGGGGAACGAGTGCGTGTTGCAGCCTAACCGGTTTGAGGTGGAACATGGAGCGCGGAGCGACCTTGGTGGGCCGGCGGCCGCGGCGGCCTTGTCCCACCCTACGACTCGGCGCACCCTACCGATTGACCGCAACGGAGAGACGGACGCGTGGGCCTCGCGGACTCAGCCCACCCTACATGCGGCGCGGAAGACCTATATTGATGGGGACCTGGACGAACGGCTGGTGCGGAAGTACCAAAACATTGACGAGCAACCGGAGCTGGCCCTGATTTCGATGGGCGTGCCGATCCCTTGCCGGCGAACGCTCAACCCTCATTGCGGCGGCTTTTTCCTGAATGCCGAGCAGATGGAGCACTGGTCGCGGCAGCCGCACTTCCTGGATAAGGATTGCAGCTTCTTCAGCCCGATTGAGAGCGCCAACACCTTTGGCATCATGCGGACGTTCAAGATTTACAAGCCGGCGCCGAGCGTGGCGAATTTTCTGGAGATCGAGCACTTTGGAACGTCGATGCTGGAGCGGCTGCGCCAGCGAGACCGCAAGCCGGGGCGCACACTCGTTTCAGCACGCTGATCGTTCTAAGATCCGCTATCGGTACTAACCCGACGCGTAAGCGAGGCCCGCACTGCGGGTTCCTCGCTCACGCTTCGGGTTTCTTTGTGCCGGTCGTGTTAGCGGTGCTGATTCAGAATCTCAGTGGCAGAGGCCCGTTGGTTGGACGACGAGGCGGCCTGGGAGCACTTGCACTCGCTGCCGCATTGGTTTTTGCAGCAGTCGCAGGTGGCTGTGGTGGTGCTGACGGGCTTCCAGGGGCGCGGATGGGTGGCCGCCGTGGCGCCGGTCTTTAGCTCACGGGCCTTGAGACGGAGCTGCTGCGCTGCATGGCGAACGGCGTCGGCTTCGGCGTAGAGGTCGGCCTGCTCGAGCTCGTTGGCCAACTCGTCCAAACCAGGACTAACGTGGCGTAACAGTTCAACGCGGTCGGATGGCTCAGGAACCAGCGTTAGTTCGGCGTTGTATTCAGAAGCCTCTGGCGCCGTGGCAACCGGGGTCAGTGTGCAGGAATCGGAAACGCTTTCAACCGCCACGTCCGTAGCTTTGCACGCGGCCGCACACGATTCCGCACAACCAGCCGGCCCGGCCGCGCAAACAGCGGCTTGAGATTCCAGACACTCGACACCGCATGTGCTCTGGGCAAAGTTACCGGTCAACTTCTCAAGCACACAGTCAAACGTCTTCAGCTCCGCCGGCGCATCGTGCTTCAGCAATTGGGCCGTGGGCGCCGCGGGTCCGTCGAAGATGCCGCCGCGGAAGGCGTTGATGCCCAGCTTGCGCTTGATGACGTCGATCGCCGCCTCGTCGCTGCCGCCGAGCAACTCCGGCATGTCGAGTACGACAGGCGTCACGTGCGGATCCTTGAAGCCGCATTTGGGACAGCCAGCGCCGCACTCCAGGCCCCAATCGAACGCTTGATCGTCCGACGCGAACGGCTCCGCAGTCCCCTCGTCGATCCAACTCGTCGAAATCAATGCCTTATCGGGGTGCCCCACTGGCGGGCCTTCAAAGGCGTTTTCACCCGCAGGGCGGGGGGGACCCTTGGCCGCGCTTACCGAAAGCATCACGGCACAACCCAACAGGGCCACCGCCAGTGTGGTGGACAGCGTTCGCTTGAAATGGTATCGCATCCTTGCTTCTCCTTGTGTCCGCGGCTGGGAAGAACCGGACTGGTATCGCCCCATCACGGCCGCCGTCAGGCCAGCGGCCGCGCGGGACGGATTATAGTCCCGAGCACCGGACGGCCCAACAGGAGATTCTGCGGGAACTTCGCGGCTATCTATTAACCGCTCCTGGTACGTCGCTTATCGGAAAAGCACAATGAGATAAATCCGCCGAGAACGCCTGCTATCACGGCAAAGAAATTATGTCCCACTTGACGAAATTGGCTCCTTGATGGCACAGGCACAGCATAGATCGGCGATCCGTCGTTGTGCGTGCCAATAATGCGAAATGTTGCGGGGTCACCGGGACTGTGGTCCGGCGGAAGAGTTTCGTAGCGCGCAACTTGCGCGTGAACTGCATCAAGTGCCATTGTGGTAACCAAGTTCTGTGGCTGGCCCACGAACGTGAGTACGTCGCCGGTTAAGATGATAAAGTAAGCCCAGCCCGCGATCGCGAAACCGTTCCAGAATGTCCGCCAGGGAGGCCCGCAATGAATCGCCCCCAAGATGGCAACGACCAGAACGAGATAGATCACCGTCATACTGACAGAAAGCCAAGCGTCGTTGGCAAAGATCAGCGACACCGCGAAAACGGCCAAGAAGGCGACGCCAACGAACAAAGAACGGAGTGAAAAGGCCATTGGAGAGCGCTCTTGTGATTGGTTGGGACAATGATTCCAGGAGAGATCGTGGGATGTTAGATTAAGATAAATGGATGCTCTTTGAGGAGGTGACTTGTTGCACGGAGGCCCGGCTTTGGGAGGCTCAACCGTGCTAAAACCTACGAAGCGACTCTGTTCGAGCAATTTCGCCCCTACGGGACTACGCGCTCCATGTATTGACGCGAACCGGGGGCTGGCGCCCCCGGCTACAGAATGTCGCCCCTCCGGGACTCTACGCGGGGCGACGTTTCTTCTAGTTGCCGCGGCTCTGGTGATGACAGGCCACTCGGCATACGCCCAATTCGAGGCCGTCGAGAGCAGCGGCGGGCCGCGAATCGATACGACGCTCGTCCAGAAGATCAAGATCGGCGTCAAAGTGACCGCCGAAGGCGGACCGTGCCGCGGTCTGCGGGCGACGCTGCCGATCCCGACCGCATGGCCTGAACAGAAGGTTCGCGTCGTCGATGAGAAAACTACGCCGAACGTTAAGCGCCTTCAGTACCGAGCGCTGAGTGCGGGCGTGGAGCAGATGGTTGTCGAGATCCCGTACATTCGCTCGGGCGAGAAGGCGACGGCGATGGTCGTTTTCGAGGTCGAGCGCAGCTCGCTGCTACCGCCCGAGGACACGTCGGTGTACAAAGTTCCGACTAAGGTAGACCGGCAATTGCAAACGTATCTGGGATCGAGCCCCTACATCGAAACACGTCATCCACAGATCGTGAAGCTGGCTCGCCAAGCCGGCACGGGTAAAGAGGGCTGGGAAAAAGTGGAAGCGATCTATGACCTGACGCGTGAAAAGGTCGAGTACAAAAATGGCGAGCTCAAGGGCGCTGCGAAGGCGCTGGCCGACGGCACCGGCGACTGCGAAGAGCTGACGTCGCTGTTTATCGCGCTGTGTCGCAACAACCGCATCCCGGCCCGGATGGTGTGGGTGCACGAGCACTGTTACCCGGAGTTTTATCTGGTCGACGAGAAGGGGAACGGCCACTGGTTCCCTTGTCAGGCGGCAGGCACTCGGTCCTTCGGCGGCATTCCCGAGCACCGGCCGATTCTGCAAAAGGGGGACAACTTTCGCGATCCCGATCGACCGCGCGAGCCGCTTCGGTACGTGAGTGAATTCGTCAAGGGGATGGCCAACAAAGGGGCTGGTCAGCCGCGCGTGGAGTTCGTCCGCGAGTTGGTGGGCGGGTGAGCTTTCAGGCTGTCGCGTGTCAGCGCCACCCGCTGCTTTGTCCTGAACAACACTGACAAGCTGCGGCAGCTTGTCAGTGCCACCGTCTCAATCACGGTCGCGACCACGTTTGCGCCCTGCATCTCCGCCGCGCGGCTCCGCGCCGCGACCTCCGCCTGGCGAACCCCGCGGTTCGCGTGCGGCCGAGGGCTCCGGTCGCGAGCGGACTTCAGGCGGAGCTACCGCGGCGCTTCGAGGATTTTGTCGTGGGCCGCCGAAGCGCAACGGGGCGACGGGGTCGGCACGTCCTGGCGATCCTACAGCCGGCGGCTGACCGCCCGCAGCACCGCGCGAGAAACCCAACTCGTGCGGGAATTGTCGCCCGCTGGGTATTGAAGGTCGCTCCACTCGTGGGCGGGCTGCCGGCTCGCGGTCGATACCACGCGGCAGCCGCATGACGCTCGCCGGATCGGGGCTGAAGACCTGTCGTGGAATGCGTTCTTCGCGACCGCGTGCGCCACTGCCACGTTCCACCGGCGGTCGGTCACCGCTCGGCCCTCGATCCATCGCCGGTCCACGACCGCGGCTGGGCGACTCAATCGGCCTTGCGCCCGGCAGGCTGGGGAGTGTGGGACTCAAGTCCCGCAGGCTACGGCGCTGCCCTCGCGTCTCAGGCGGTCCGCCATCGGGCCCCCGCAGGACTGGACTCCGCACGGGCGGCCGCGGTGCGTCGCGCTGAATATCGAGGGGATCAGGGTCGCGGCCCTTTCGCTCGGGCCCACGACCGCGGCGCTTGGTCTCTGGCGCGGCGTCCGGTCCTGTGGCATCAGGTACACGATCGGGTTGTATGAGGTCGCGCGGACGAGCGGGCCGACTGAGATCCGGACCTCGACCGCGCCGGCCAACGTCTAGTCCTTGATCCTGTGGGGCAAGACCAGGTCGCACAAGGTCTTTCGCGCGACCGCGATCCGGCCGTTGCGTATCGGCGCCTTTTGCAGGTGCTCCCTCTTCGACCGTAGCGCGAAGGCTCGCCGAGTCGCGGCCTTCCGGGCCTCGTCCTGCCTCGTCGCCACGTCGCCGCGCTTCGGGTCCGCGACGGTCCGGTGTTGCGCCGATGGCCTTGGCGATGTTGCTGATATCCAGACCACGGCGCGCCGGCCGCCGGACGCGCTGGTCTTCGCCTTTCCGGGCGCCCGCGCGTTGGCCATCTTCCACGCGCGCGACGTTCTCGCGCGTCTCCACTTCTCGCCGCTGACGCACTACGCTCCGCATTTCATCCGCTTGGCGCGCGATTTGTCGCCGCTCTTGCTGAGCGACGCGGTCAAACCGGAAAGACGTGCCGAAGTTGGTGTCGATAATGTTGGCGGTCACATTGTTGACCGTGGTGTTGTTGACGATCTGCGTGATCGGCGCCGCCACGACCGTGTCGCGGATCACGTTCCGATTCTCGGCGCGCGAGACGATCCGTTGTTGGTCGCGATACGTCCGCGGCGGACGGTGATCCCGATTCCGCCGGTAATAATCATGCCGGTCGCGAACGTCACCCACCCAATCGCGATCTCCTCGGTGGCGCCAGCGGTAATAGCTGAATAGCGGGTCATAGCTGACGCGGCCGAACGTGAACGACAGATACCAGGGGCGATATCCAGAATCGACAAAGCGATCGTCATAGTAATCGCCAAAGTAATAGTGGTGGTATGCCGGCCGCACCCACAGGTGCCTTGTCAGTAGGTGCGTGCTCCACACGATCGACGGCGTGTAGTAGTAATGCCGGCGATAAACCACGGGGTTGAAGTAGGCGGGCGCGAACAACAACCCACGGCGGACGACCGGATAGTCCCAGTACCCATCCACGAACACGAACCCACTGGGGCACCACATATAGTGCGCCGGCACCCAGACCCAATCGGGATGAATACGCGACCAATAACCGGGCCGCCATACGTAATGATCGCCGAACCACGACCAGTGACCCGGAACCCAAAAATGGTCTGTCGAAGGCTGCTCGATGGAGGGACCCGTTTCAATGATCTCGGGCGGCTGAGGTAGATACGTGACCTCATTTTGCTCGGCGGAGGTCCAAAAACCGGGAACCCATTGAAAGCCATTCGCCGCTTGCGCCCAATAGCCGCTCACCCACACACGGCCGGGCGGAATGTCGCGCCAAAAGCCGCTAATCCAGATAAAGTCGTTGCGTTGTTCGTCCCAGCCGAAATAACCGGGAATCCAGACGACGTTGGACCCCTCCGGTCTTTGCTCCGGCGGAAGCTCTTCGATTGGTTCCGGAGGCTGGCGGTCGATGACGATCCCTTCGTGGACTTCGGTGGTTAAGGGGGTCGCAAAGGCCTCGTGAATCGGGCCGCTGGTCTGTATTTCCACACTATCTTCAGGAATCGGTTGCAACTCCTCGGGCGAGAGAGCCGCCGGGCGAGGATCTTCGGGCACGCCCTGCTGGGCGAAGAGCGAAGTGAAATAACTCACGCTGAGGACCACGGCCAAGAGGCCGCTGGCCAGTACGATAAAACGCATCATTCTCATGATCTGGATCCTCCGCGGGAGGAAGTGTCGTCAAGTTGGCGGCGCAAGAATCACGATCGCGGCGCAAGCGCCTCCGTTTCTCGTCGCTGAGGAAACGTATGCAATGTGCGCGCCGTTTGGCTGTCAGGAAACCGGCGGGGCGAGCGGCGCGCCGTAAACGACGCAGTTAGGCCCATTTTCCGCAGAGGGGAATTGGGGCCGTAAAGCGCAAGAATAAGCGGCTCCCATGCGCCGAACCCGCGGGGCAGTACAGGTTGCATATCACAGGGGAACCGCAAAAAGGCATAGTAGTCGGGGGTGTGGTGAACCGCAAGAAGTTGGAGTGCGGTGACTCGTCATCGCTTTGGATTTCGGTAAGGGCGAGAAATCCGGACAACGGTTCATCACTTGGAAACCTGTCTGCAAAAGAAAGCGACGACAAGTCGTCGCACTCCCAAGGGGATCAGTCCTACGGACCACGCGAATGCCGCTGAAAGAACTCCCAGATCAGGTCGTTGGCGACGACGTTATACGTGGTCTTTCCAAGGTAATAAGGTCGCGGCGGCCGGCCCGGCCAGATGTGTCCTGCGCCGCGGATCAGATAAAGAACAACTTCGGATCCTTCATGGCCCGGTCCATAGACGTGGCGCACTGTGGACGTCCCGTCGTCTTGCGCGTTGGGAAGTGAGGTAACGATCGGCGTCGGCGGGCAGCGGTTGGCGTCGACCCAGGCGCGGATCGAATGCTCGACCGAGAAGTGATTTGTGCCGGTGACACTGCGCCGGCCAACGCCTCCTGCGAGAGGGACAAACTCGTCGTTGGTCCCATGAAAATGAATGATGGGAACCGGCCGCGAGGGATGACAGGTTTCGGTTCCCATTGTTCCAGCCACGGTGGCTACCGCGGCGAAAACCTCGGCCATCTCGGACGCGAGCCGATAGGCCATCATGGCACCATTGGACATGCCGGCGGCGTACACCCGTGCCGCGTCGATGTTAAATTCGCCGGCAAGCTGGTCGAGCAATGCGCGCACCAAGGCGACATCGTCGATCTTCTCTTTGTGTGCGAATCCACAACAGTTGCCTGCATTCCAGAACAATAGCCGCTCGCGCTCGCTGGTACCGTAGGGATAGACCGCGATAAACCCTTCGCGGTCAGCGGTCTCGTTCAGCGCTGTGAACTCAAGCTGGATCTGGCCGTTGCTGTTGCTGCCGTGAAACGATAGCACCACCGGCCAGGGGCGCGCGGCGTCGTATTGCGGCGGGTAGTGGAGGAGATAACGGCGCTCGCTGCCCTCGACGGTTAGAGTACGGAGGTGGGTGCGATCGTTTGGTTCGGGTCGGGACATGTTCCGAGTCTATTGGGTTTGGTGGCGGTTCACCAGATTCTGTTCTTGCCGCGGAGCGGCACGAGGACGTTCCCACGCGGAGCGTGGGAACGAGTAGTTCTGGCACGTGATTTGAACAGAGTCAGGCACGGCGGCCGTCGGCGGGTCTGTTCGCGTGGCCAATAGCTCGGTATGATTCCGCCAACCTAAGGCATTTTCGCTCGTTGAGAGTCGATCATGGAAGACACTACGCTGGGCCGGCAACGGGTTGTTATTGAGAACATCCGTCCGCGATCGGACAGCGGCCGGTTCGCTATCAAGCGCGTGGTCGGCGATGCAGTGGCCATCGAGGCCGACGCGTTCGCCGATGGTCATGACCATATTGTGGTGTTGCTGTTGCACCGCAAGAAGGGGGGCGTCGAATGGATCGAGACGCCCATGGAATCGATCTTCAACGATCGCTATCGGGCGTCGTTCGCGGTCGAGGAGTTGGGACGTTATCAGTTCACGGTCGAAGCTTGGATCGATCGATTTCACACCTGGCGCTATGACTTAACCAAGCGCGCCGCGGCAGGACAGGATGTGGCGATCGATCTGTTGATCGGCGCGGAGCTGATCGAAGCCACTGCTAACCGCGCCATCGGCGGAGATCAGCGACAAATCTTGCAGGCGGTTCAGCGGCTGCGTGGCGGCACTGATCAGAAACAGCGGGTTGAGATTGCGCTGGATCAAGAGCTGCTCGCGCTGGTGGACCGCTACGCCGACCGCAAACTTGCAACGACTCACAAGCCGGCGCTGGAGATCATTGTCGATCGACTCCGAGCCCGGTTCAGCACCTGGTATGAATTGTTTCCGCGGTCGTGGAGCACGACGCCCGGCAAGCACGGGTCGTTTCGTGACTGTATCGACCATTTGCCGGAGATCGCGCAGATGGGTTTCGACATTCTGTACCTGCCGCCGGTTCACCCCATTGGAACCGCCTTCCGCAAGGGAAAGAACAACGCTGTCTCGGCAGCGCCGGACGACGTCGGCAGCCCGTGGGCCATCGGTGGCCGGGAAGGCGGTCACAAGTCTATTCACCCGGAGCTGGGCTCGCTCGAGGATTTTCGCGCGCTGTGCAACGCGGCGAAGTCACAGGGTATGGAAGTCGCGCTCGATATCGCGTTTCAGTGCTCGCCTGACCACCCGTACGTCAAGGAGCATCCGGAGTGGTTCCGCAAGCGGCCCGACGGCACAATTCAATACGCCGAGAACCCGCCGAAGAAGTACCAGGACATCTATCCGTTCGATTTTGAATGCGACAACTGGCAGGCGCTCTGGCACGAGCTGCGGAGCGTCTTTCAGTTCTGGATCGACCAGGGCGTGAATTGCTTCCGTGTGGACAATCCGCACACTAAGCCCTTTGGCTTTTGGGAATGGGCGATCACGTCGCTCAAAGAGAAGCATCCCGACCTGATTTTTCTATCGGAGGCGTTCACACGACCCAAGATCATGTGCCGGCTGGCGAAGCTGGGCTTCACCCAGTCGTACACTTATTTTACGTGGCGGAACACCAAACAGGAGCTGATCGAGTATTTCACGGAGCTCACGCAGACCGACGTACGGGAGGTGTTTCGACCGAACTTGTGGCCAAACACGCCAGACATATTGCACGAATTCCTGCAAACCGGTGGGCGGCCGGCATTCATCGCGCGGCTCGTTCTGGCTGCGACGCTGGGAGCAAATTACGGCATGTACGCTCCAGCATTCGAACTGTGCGAGAATGTGCCGCGCGAGCCGAAAAGCGAAGAGTACCTCAACAGCGAGAAGTATGAGGTTCGCACGTGGGAACTGGAGCAGCCCGACAGTCTGCGGCCGCTGATTGCACAGGTGAATCGCATTCGGCGCGAGCATGTCGCCTTGCAGAGCGATTGGAGTCTGCGGTTTCACACGATCGGCAATGAACATCTCCTGGCGTACAGCAAGCGCGACGAGCGGAGCGGCGACTTCGTGCTGACGATTGTCAACCTGAACCCCCATGCGGCGCAATCGGGATGGCTGGAGCTGGAACTCGCGGAAATCGGCCTATCGACCGATCAGGCGTATCGCGTGGTCGATCTGCTGGCGGGAATGGAGTTCGTATGGCAGGGTCCGCGGGCGTTCATCTCGCTCGACCCTTCGGTCACGCCGGCGCATATCTTTCACATACCGCGATGACCGATGTGTCGCAGGAGGAGTTTAATAACCGCGGAGACGCGGAGTCGCAGAGTCAGCAATGTCGAGTTCATGGTGCTAGCGATCCACTCCGCTTCTCTGCGGCTCAGCGGTTCATTATGCAGATTGAAGAAACCACAAGCGGCGCACTCTATCTGGGCGACGGGCGCTGCCGTTTTCGCATCTGGGCGCCGCGGCGAAGGCGCGTCCAGGTGCATGTGGTTAGTCCACGCGATCAGACTGTGCGGCTCAAGGACGTCGGGGACGGCTACTTCGAGGCCGAGGTCGACGACGTTCACCCTGGCGCGTTGTATTTCTACCGGCTCGATATGGCGCTCGAACGCCCCGATCCGGCGTCGCGGTTGCAACCGCAAGGCGTTCACGGCCCCTCGGAAGTCGTAAGCGCCGATTTCGCGTGGGGCGATCAAGACTGGCGCGCGCGGCCACTTGCCGAGTACATCCTATATGAGCTGCACGTTGGTACGTTCACTAGCGAGGGGACATTTGACGGCGTCGTTCCCAATCTCGACCGGCTCGTTGATTTGGGGATCACCGCAGTCGAGCTGATGCCCGTGGCCGCGTTTGCCGGGATGCGCGATTGGGGCTACGACGGAGTGTACCCGTTCGCGGTCCAGCATAACTACGGCGGACCGGAAGGCTTGAAGCGGCTAGTCAATGAGTGCCACCGCCGCGGTCTGGCGGTCGTGCTCGATGTGGTTTACAACCACTTGGGCCCGGAGGGGAACTATCTGGCCGACTATGGTCCGTACTTCACGCGGAAGTACTCGACAGCCTGGGGCGAGGCGATCAACTTTGACGGTCCTGAGAGCCGCGAAGTACGGCGGTTCTTCATCGCCAACGCGCTGCGCTGGATCACGGAATTTCACCTCGACGGATTGCGGCTCGACGCCATTCATGCGATCTACGACGAGTCGGCTGAGCACTTTCTCAAGGAGCTGGCCATTGCCATGCATCAACGCGCCGCTACGCTCGGCCGGCCCGCGTACGTCATCGCCGAGAGCAACGCCAATATTCCGCGGCTCACGATGACACGCGAGGAAGGCGGGGACGGGCTCGACGCACAGTGGAACGACGATTTTCACTACGCCTTGCACGCCCGGCTGACCGGTGAGCGCGAAAGCCACTACCGTGACTTTGGCGCGCCAGGGCAGATCACCAAGGCGCTGGCCGAGGGCTTTGTGCTGACGGGACAGTTTTCGAATTACAAAGCGCGCAACGTCGGCGAGTCATCGCACCGCACGCCGGCCGAGCGGCTCTTGGTGTTTTTGCAAAATCACGACCAGGCGGGCAACCGGCCCGGCGGCGAGCGCTTCGGGCACCTGGTCGATCTGGAACGACGGAAGCTGGCGGCGGCGGTTTTGCTCTTGTCACCGTATGTGCCGCTGTTGTTCATGGGAGAGGAATACGACGAACCAGCGCCGTTTTTGTTCTTCACCGACTTTGCCGACCGCGGTTTGAACGAAAACGTCCGCCGCGGCCGACGGGCCTACTTCAAAGACAACGATTGGCGCGGCAAGGATTTTGATCCGGCCGATCCGGCGACGTTTGAGAAGAGCCGATTGAGCCAGCGCTTGCGCGGTGAAGGCCAGCACGCGCTGTTGCTCGCTTGGTATCGCGAGCTGGTTCGACTGCGAAAGGAATTGCCGGCGCTACGGCAATTGAGCAAGAAGCAGATGGAGGTGGTGCCGCTGGATCATCATGAAGTGCTGGTCATGCGGCGCTGGTCCATGGGACCGCTCGTGGAACACGAGATCGCGGCGGTGTTCAACTTATCCGAGCGCGAGAGGCCCGTAGAGTTTCACCTTGCCGCGGGTCGCTGGATACAGCAGCTTAACTCGGCCGCGAAGCGCTGGCATGGTCCCGAAGAAACCGGGCCAGCCGAATTGACCATGGATGGGACGATGCGGCTGAGGCTGTCACCTTGGTCAGCAATGTTGTGGGAGCGAGGAAAAAGCGAATAGCCGCCTTATTCGTTCACTACCTTCAGGACGCGGTGATTCGAGCTGTCGCTGATGTACAGCGTGCCGTCGCGGTAGAGGTAGACGCCGTGAGGTTGGTTCAGCTCTACCTCGAGCGGCGGGCCGCCGATGCCACGGCTACCTTTGCGACCGCTGCCGACGATCCGAACGATCTTTCGTTCCCGCGGAAAATACTTTTGGATCAAATGGTTTTCCGTGTCGGCAATGATCACGTTGCCATCATGGTCGATGCAAAGATGCTTGGGACCGTTGAGCGTGGCCTTGCGGGCATCTCCGCCGCCGTCCGACGCACCCGCCTTTCCCGTGCCGATAAGCGTGCGGATCTTGCCTGCCGGATCGACGACGCGGAGCGCGTGTCCGCTTCGCTCCAGCACATAGACGTTGCCTTCTTTGTCGACCGCCACGGCGCGCGGGTCAACCAGCGGCGACTCGACAGCCGGCGCCCCTTCCTCCGGCACGCCGCGGGCGCCGTTGCCGGCCACAGTGCTGACGATGCCGGTCCCCAAATCCACGCGCCGAATCCGACGATTGTCGAGATCGGCCAGGTACAGCGCGTCTCCGGCTGGGTCTAGCGAAGCGCAGTAAATGCCGCCGAACCTGGCGGCGGTCGCCGGGCCGCCGTCGCCGCTGTAGCCCTTCTCGCCTGTGCCCGCGATACGGCGAATTAAGCCATTGTCCAGATCGATGGCTCGTACGCAATTGTTCCAAGTGTCAGCGATGTACAGCGTATTGTTGGGACCGATCGCCAGTGCGTGCATCCCGTTAAACTGTGCCGCGGCGGCCGGGCCGCCCTCGCCGGCGCTTCCCTTGGTGCCATCGCCGGCGATCGTCGATAGCAAACCTGCCTTGTCGATTCTACGCACGCGCTGGCCGGTCAATTCGACCAGGTACAAGTTGCCGGCGCGATCGAAGTCGACGCCGAACGGGCTATCGAGCTTGGTCCGAACCGCCGTGGTCCCATCGCCGCCGTCGGCGCCTCCGGTCACGAGCACCACCTTGGGGGCCGCCATCGACGATTGAGCTACGGCGATGAACACCACTGCAGCGGAAATGGCAAGCTTGACGCGCAACATGCGGCCACCTCAAAATCGGCGTGCGAAGGGTCGCGAAGATCAACCAAGACTAGTGGTTCTGAGCTTGGTAGGACACGCAAAGTACCCTTACTTACCATACGAAAGGCGCCATTTCAAATCGCCGAGTCCGACAAACCCGTGCATGGACGAATGCAATTCCGACGGGTGTGCAAGGTATAATCCAATTGGAGTGGCGCTCTTAACTAATGGACCGAGATCTTGAACGAATTCTTTTGCCGTAAAGGCATAAGCAGCTATGACATTCGAAGCAATTTATGAGAACGGTGTACTGCGACCACTCGCGCCGCTGAATCTTGCGGAGAAGCAGCAGGTATCGCTCACGCTGGGGGATCGCGCTACCCACGATCACTCCACCTCACACGCGGATCGGCCGAAAGATGATCTCGACGAACTCGATCCGGAGATTTACGACGTGGAATACATGCGCTGGTGCCGCGAGAATTCAAAAGATGCACCGAGCTTGGAAGAAGTTCGAAAGATGCTGTCCGTGATTGAGGGTTCGATGAGCGATTTCATCGTCGAGGAGCGACGGAACGCGCGCTATTAAATGCCGGACTATTTCTACGATACTAGTGCCCTGGTCAAGCGATACCATACTGAGCTGGGCACGGCCGAGGTGGACCTTCTGTTCGCTGATCCAACTGCGACCCATAGCACATCGCGACTCGGCGCCGTCGAGTTATTGTCCGCATTCTCAATCAAGGCACGGATGGGCACGATAACTGCCGCGAGTACTCAAGCGATGCGGGCTCGTTTCCAAAACGACCAGGCAGGCCACATCATTCGCATTCTGCGCATGCGGGGCAAGCATTACCGCAATTCAGAAGCTTTGCTCTTGCGGTACGGTCTGCAGCTTGGCCTCCGAACTCTCGACGCGCTACAATTGGCTGTCGCAGTCGAACTTCGGCGCCAGGGCCGAATCACGCACATTGTCGCTTCTGACACGAACTTCTGCTCGGTAGCGCAGGCCGAGGGTTTTGTGGTGATCAACCCGGAGCAGCCGTAAGGCCGCTTTCCGGATCGTCTTGCATTCCCGCCCGGATGCTGCCAAGTTATAGCGTCTTTGCACCCTGGCCCCGCGCCTTAGCGCGGACAGTGGGCTGGCTTGAGGACAGCTTTAGGCGCACGAGGCGAAGCATTCGATGGGTGCCGGCGAAAAGGTCGAACGAATCCGCGACGACGTGGACCGCGTGACGCCGGCGACGGACGCCAACGCGGATATCCACGAGCCGTACGTCCCCGCGGACGTCCAGATGACGGAGCTTACCTGGTCCGCGGTGGCGGTGGGCGCGATTCTCGGAATCATCTTCGGGGCGTCGTCGCTCTATCTCGTCCTGAAGGTCGGCATGACGGTGTCGGCTTCGATCCCGGTAGCGGTCCTCTCCATCACGTTGTTCCGCGGCCTGTCGCACGTATTTGGCTTTCGCCGCGCCACGATCCTCGAAAACAACATCGTCCAAACCACCGGTTCGGCCGGCGAATCGATCGCCTTTGGCGTGGGCGTGACCATACCCGCGCTAATGCTCTTGGGCTTCGACATGGAAGTCACGCGTGTGATGACGGTCGGCGTGCTCGGCGGGTTGTTGGGCATTCTGATGATGATTCCGCTCCGCCGCGCGTTCATCGTCAAGCAACACAAGGAATTGCCCTACCCTGAAGGGACCGCCTGTGCGGACGTGCTGATTGTCGGCGAGGAAGGCGGTTCGTCGGCGAAGACCGTTTTCGCCGGCTTCGGCATCGCGTTCGTCTACAACCTGCTGATGAAGAAGCTGAGGCTCTGGCACGGCGACGTCAATCAGCCGCTTTACACCGCGGAGGGCGAAGGTTTAAGAGGCGGCGTTCTTGGCGCCGAGATCACACCCGAGCTGCTCGGCGTGGGCTACATCATCGGTCCGCGAATCGCGTCGATCACGTTCGCCGGCGGCGTGTTGGCCTACCTGGTGCTGGTGCCGGCGATCGTGTTGTTTGGCAGCCAGCTCACCGAGCCGGTCTTTCCAGCCCGCTCGGAGGTGGTCAACGGAGTCGACCGGGGGCTGATCGGCAATATGTCGCCCAGCAACATTCGCGACCACTATATCCTGTATATCGGCGCAGGGGCGGTCGCGGCGGGCGGCATCATCAGCATGTTCCAGGCGCTGCCGCTGATCATCGGCTCGATGGCCGCCGGGCTGCGCGATCTGCGCGGCAGTCGCGGCGAGCGGACTGCAAGTGCAAGAACTGCGCGAACCGAGCGGGACATGCCGATGTCGGTCGTCCTGTTTGGGAGCCTCGCGCTCGTGCTGGCGTTGGCCGCTTTCCCGAACCTGGGCTTGGGCTTCGACCTTCACGGTCTGGTGGGAGCGGCGATGATCGTTATCTTTGGCTTTTTGTTTGTGACGGTGTCTTCGCGGCTCACCGGCCTGATTGGCTCGTCATCGAACCCGATCTCCGGCATGACGGTGGCCACGCTGCTGTTGACGTGCCTGGTTTTTCTCCTGATGGGCCGCACCGACAAACCGGCGACACTCACCGCATTGACGGTAGCGGCCGTCGTGTGCATTGCCGCGTCGAACGGCGGTACGACGGCGCAGGACCTGAAAACAGGACATCTGGTCGGCGCCACGCCCAAGAACCAACAGTGGGCGATCATTATCGGCGCATTGACTTCGGCGCTGTTCATGGGCGTGACGCTGCTGTTGCTCAACGAGGCCGGCACCGTCTATACAACGCGCGACGAATATCTTCCCAACTATGTCGTGCCGCCAGAGACTCTCGAAGAGCTGACGCAAATGGAACGTCCCGGCGGCGAATACGCCGCACAGGACGATCAGCTCTACCACGTGCTCAACATTGGCGAAGGCGAGATCGAGGGCGTGCCGCAAGGAAAGTACCTGGTCGATGACGGCGGCCAGATCCGCTACCTTATCGATCCGGCAATCAATGGCCGTGTTCGCGGCCGCAACGCCCAAGGCAACGAGGCGCGCGTTCGCGACGACGGCAGCGAGGTCAGCAACAGCTTTGACGCTCCGAAAACGCGGCTGATGGCCTTGATTATCGACGGAATTCTTAACCAGAAGCTCCCCTGGGGCCTCGTACTCATCGGCGTGCTGATTGCGATCACGCTCGAGTTGGCCAAGGTCCCTTCGTTGCCGTTCGCGGTCGGCGTCTATTTACCCATTCAAGTCTCCGCGCCGATTTTCGTGGGTGGCATGATGCGTTTGGCCGTCGACAAATACCGCGCACGCCGCGGCAGCGCGAGCGCCGAGGCCGAGTTCAGTCCCGGCGTCCTCTTGTGTTCGGGTTACATTGCCGGCGGCGCGATCGCGGGCGTGCTGGTAGCATTTATGGAGTTTCTGCCGCCCGGTTGGAACCAGGCGCTGACTTTGCAGGAGTACTTGCCCGAGACCTGGCAGACGAGCCAGTTGCCCGCAGTGGTCATGTTCTCCCTTTTGATCCTGTTTCTGGCTTTGGTCGGTTCCGAAAAGCTGTTACGTACTAATAAGATCCAAGGGGTCGAACGCAGCAAACGACCCTAACTTCATTCGCCTTACGGGAACTCTTATGCGCTCCGTTCTTGCACCACTTGCGATTGTGCTTATGTCCGCACTTTCTCTCCACGCCGAAGAAGGCATGTGGCTCTTCACCGACCCGCCCACAAAGCTGCTCAAGGAGCGCTACGGGTTTGAGCCGACGGAAGAGTGGCTGGAGCATGTCCAGCGCTCCGCCGTGCGGTTCAACAGCGGCGGCAGCGGGTCGTTTGTGTCGGCCGATGGGTTGGTCTTTACCAACCACCACGTTGGCGCCGATGCCCTGGCCAAGATCAGCACTCCGGAAAAGGACTACCTCAGCACCGGCTTTCACGCCAAGAGCCGCGACGAAGAAATCAAGGCCGTGGATCTGGAGCTCAACGTGCTCCAGAGCATCGAAGACGTAACGGACCGGGTAAGCGCCGCGGTAAAGCCCGGCATGTCGCCGGCGGATGCGCAGCAAGCCCGCCGCGCGGTAACCAACACGATCGAACAAGAGTCGCTGGAAAAGACCGGCCTGCGCAGCGATGTCGTGACGCTTTACCAAGGCGCCAAGTATCACCTGTACCGCTATAAAAAGTACACCGACGTGCGGCTGGTCTTCGCGCCGGAAAAGGAGATCGCGTTTTTCGGCGGCGACCCCGACAACTTCGAGTTTCCGCGCTACGACCTCGATATCTGTTTCTTTCGCGTCTACGAGGACGACAAGCCGGCCAAGGTCGAGCATTATTTGAAATGGAGCAAAGCCGGTGCTAAGGAAGACGAGCTGGTCTTCGTCGCCGGACACCCCGGCCGCACCAGCCGTTTGAACACAGTCGCGCATCTGGAGTTCATTCGCGACCGGCAGTTCCCGTCGGTGCTCAACACCATCCGCCGCCGCGAAGTTCTGCTGAAAACCTATAGCGACGAGAGCCTCGAAAACGCCCGCCGCGCCGAGGACGAGCTCTTCGGTTACCAGAACAGCCGCAAGGCGCGGCTGGGCGGCCTGGCCGGATTGCAAGATCCTTCGATCATGGAACAAAAGCAAAAGGACGAAACGGCGCTCCGCGACTTTGTCGCCAAAAACCCCAAGCTCAAGGACGCCGCCCAGGCCTGGGACGATGTTGCCCGCGCGATGATGGTCTGGGACGAAATCTACCAGATGCACGGTCTCTTGCGCGGCACGGCGTTCAACACCACGCTCTTCAGCATTGCCCGCGACCTGGTGCGGTTGGCCGAGGAGTCCACCAAGCCGAATGCGGAGCGTTTGCCGGAATACAGCCAGTCGAGCTTAGACTCGCTCAAGCAGCAGCTCTTTTCTGAGGCGCCGATCTACAAAGACCTGGAGACCGCCAAGCTAGGCGATTCATTGGGCATGTACTTGGAGTGGGTCGGCCTGCAGGCCCGCGAAGAGCGTTTGGCAGGGCGTGGCGGTTATGACGCTTACGGGAAAGCGGCGGGTGGCGGCCGCCGTGCGCGGGCTCAATCGCCGGAATGGAAACTGCTCAACGAAGTCCTCGACGGCAAGTCGCCGCGCGAGCGCGCCGCTCAGCTTGTGGAAGGCACTCGGCTGCATGAGATTGCTCACCGCAAGGAGCTTTTTGAGGGCGGCCGCTCGGCGATCGAAGCCTCGGACGATCCGATGATCAAGCTTGCCCGGCTGGTTGACGCGCGCGACCGCGAGCTGCGGAAAAAGTACGAAACCGAAGTCGAAGAGCCGCTGCGCCAGGCCTATGCCAAGATCGCCGAGGCCAAGTTCGCCAAGAGCGGGACCGATCAATACCCCGACGCGACTTTTACGCTTCGCCTGGCGTTTGGCACGGTGAAAGGCTACCGCGACGCGGGGCAGCAAGTTCCCCCTTGGACGACCCTCGGCGGCGCGTTTCCTCATGCGGAAAAGCACGGCAACGTCTATCCGTTCAAACTCCCCGAGAGCTGGATTGAAAACAAGGACAAGCTCGACCTCGATACGCCCTATAACTTCGTGAGCACGCCGGACATCATCGGCGGCAACTCCGGCAGCCCGGTGATCAACCGCGCGGGCGAGGTCGTCGGCATCATCTTCGACGGCAACATTTATTCGCTGGTGCTGGATTTCGTCTATACCGACGAGCAATCGCGGGCGGTTTCAGTCCACTCGGCCGGCATCATCGAGGCCCTCGACAAGGTTTACAACGCCGAAGGGCTATTGGCGGAGCTGCGTGGGAAGAGCGAGTGAGTATTGGGGGCCAGGGAACACACCACGATTCGGTCGATTCAACATGCGCCTCGCCCCGCACCATTGCCGACCGGCCGCCTTTGAGCACTTTGCTGCCCAACTGCCGCGAATTGACTCGACCGAGGGGTTGGTCCATGCGGCGATTGCCGTCTCGATGCACGAGCTGGAGGATGTCGAGCCATCGCAGATCGACGACGAATTGACGAGCCTCGCTTATTCGGTCCGTTCGCGCGTGCGGAGCAAACAGCCGCGGGCCATGTTGGCTCATTTGCATCACGTACTGTTCGATGAAGTGGGGCTGAGGGGCAATATCGAGGATTACTATGCTGCGCAAAACAGCTACTTGCCCTCCGTACTGAGCACACGGCAGGGCTTGCCAATCGTCCTTTCGCTGATCTACAAGAGCGTCGCCGAGCGGGTTGGCCTGACAGCCCACGGTGTTAACTCCCCCGGACATTTCCTGGCCGCCGTGGAGCTCGATGATCAATGGATGTTCGTCGATCCATTTCAGCGTGGCCGTGTGGTTACCCGCGACGAGATCGGCGAACGCGTCGCGCAGCTCACGGGCCAAGCGCTGCTGCGACCAGCCGACGCTGTGCCGCTGGCCACGCATCGCCAGTGGATTGCGCGGATGCTCTTGAACTTAATCGCGCTCTTTACACGCGAGGGGCCGCCCGAGTACCTCGCGGCAATGAACGAGCTGTTGGCATTGTTGGAGCAAACCGCGTGAGCAAGGGTTCAGAGTTCGGGGTTCAGGGTTCAGCGTTTAGGGGGCTGACGGGGGGCAGCAGACGCCGGGACGAATCGCCGCGGCGGAGCCGATGGCCAGAATTGCGCCGATGATCGGTCCGGCGATGTAGACCCACAATTGGTCGAAGTCGCCGCTGACCAGCGCCGGGCCGAGCGAGCGCGCCGGGTTCATCGACGCCCCCGTGACCTGACCGCCAAATAGAACGTCGATGCTAATCACGCCGCCGATCGCAATGGCCGCGGTGATGCCCTTTTCCTTGGCGCCGGTCGAGACGTTGATCACCGCGAACATCAAAAACCAGGTCAGCAAAACCTCCAGGACAAACGCCTGGGTCAGATCGAGGACCTCAGGATTAAAGTGCGTCACGCCCGTTTCGGCATGGTTCCCAAACAGATACCAAAGTACACCGGCCGCGGCGGTTGCGCCCAGGCATTGTGCGACGATGTACGGCACGACGTCCAGTGTCGAGAACCGCCTGGCAACCCAAAAGGCGATGGTCACGGCCGGGTTGATGTGAGCGCCCGAAATGTCCCCGATGGTGAAGATCACCGCCATTACGATCAGCCCCCAGATCAATCCGATGCCTACGAACTGCGGCTCGCCGCTCAGGCTGTTCACCGCGATCGCACCGCAACCAGTAAGCACGAGGATAAAGGTGCCGAGGAACTCAGCTAAATAACGTTGCATGGGAGGGTTCAGGGTTCAGGGTTCGGGGTTCAGGAGAGGATGAACCTGATCGCCACAAAGTTTGGGGGGTATGATAGCGTAAATCCCGTTACGCCGGTACTAGCTTGGGTTTGAACGCTGAACCCTGAAAGCTAAACCCTGAACCCTAATCGTACCCCAGCTCTTTGAGATCCTCTTCACTCAGCCCGTAGTGGTGTCCGACTTCGTGCAGAATAGTGATGCGGATCTGCCGCCGCAACTCACTGCGGCTGATCCTCCCATCTGACTTTCGGGCGATCGACATAATGCCCGCACGGAAGATCAGGATACCCTCCGGCCGCGAACGCCAGGAACGCTGTTCGGGCTCGGTCAGCGGTATGCCGTCGTGCAGGCCGCATAGCTCATCGTCGGCTCGTACGTCCATCTCCTTCATCACATCCGGTGATGGGTGGTCCTCGACGATCAGCGGCACCTCGTCGAGGATCTTGTGGACGGCATCGGGCAGCTCGGCGAGCACCTCCTCCAGAATCTCGTCAAAGCGTTTTCGGTCCTGGGGTTGAATCATGCTGGCGCTCCGGCGAAACATCTGTTGCCACCAGAAAGTATAACCGGCATTGCCACTAAGACTCGTGGTCGGCCGGCGAACATGTGTTGGGGCAACAGCGTCGCCTTTCGCTCCGCGAAAGGGCGTTCTTTCGCGGAGCGAAAGACGACAAAGCTTGGGTTGCAAACGCAGCGTACCGTGCGAGAATCGAATTACTATGGTCCTACCGCAATTCTCGCTGCGCATGGTGCTTGGTCTGGTCGCCGTGCTGGGGTTTGTGTCCCTGGTGATGTCGCGGGGCTTGCAAGGCTCCGCGTGGGCGATGGGTGCGACCATGGCGTTGGCCGCGTTGGTGTTCGCCTTCCTCGCTTATGCCGCGGCATTTGGCCTGGTGTTTGTTGTTTCGAAGGTCTTTCAACGGCAGGCAATTCCGCGCCGTCTCAGTCGTGTAGGAACGACGGGTGCTGATTCGCTATCGGCTCCACCCCGCGATAACTCTAATCTTGTGCCACCACCGGCCAGCGAATCACTTTGACCATGAAGGCTCCAAGCTGCCATGCGCCGCCCGTATGCTCGGCCGTCGCACTGCTCTTCATCGTCCTTGGGGGCGCCGGCTCGGCGAGCAGCGCGACCGGCTTCCGCGTCATGCTGCCTGGCTGGCCGCAAAAACAGGCGACGCCTTTCGCCCCGGCCGTTGCTCCGGCGCAAATCGCCGCTCCAACCACGCCGGCCGCCGGCAACACGACCGGCCTGGTGCTGACGCTCGATACGACCTGGCTCGACGGCAACGGTTATCGTCCCGTTCGTGTCACTGTTACGCCGACCGCGCCCACCCAGGCCGACCGATCGCTCCGCGTCAGCTTCCGGCCAGATAACTCAATCGCGGTCACGCGCGATATCGAATTACCCGCCGGGTTCACTAGCGTGACGACTACGCTCTCGGTGCCGCAGGTCGGACCGTGGTACACGATCGCGTTCGATGTGTTTGAAGATGGCGAGCATCTCCGCGAGTTGTCGTTTCCGCGGAGCGGCATGGGGATCGGGATGAGTCAGTACTCCGGCGACAATGCTTCGCCCTCCATCCTGATGCTCAATAGCGCCGCCAATAGCTCCATGATTCTCAATGCCATGAGCCGCGCCGGACAGCCGGTGCTGCAAGTCGGCCCAAGCAACAGCATCTCGACCTCGATCACGATTCTCGCAGGGAATCCCCGTCGGCAACTCCTGGTCAACCAGGCCAATACGATCCCTACCCTGGCCGACCTGCCCGATCGCTGGATCGACTACAGCATCTTGGACGTCATCGTAGCCTCGCGACAGGACCTGCAAACACTGGTCGAGCTGCCCCAATGGCGCGCCATTCGCCGCTGGATTCTCGCCGGCGGGAGTCTGTGGGTGTACGACGTCGGCGTGGTCAAGCCCAATCAAAGCTGGCGGCAGTGGAACCTTGCCCACGACAAGCCGTGGGCCAATCTGGATGAGCTCAACAAATGGATTGACTTCCCGACGGAAGAGCAGGAATCGCTCTGGCCGGAGGTTCCCGCGTTGCGCGGGTGGCGGGCTGGGGATCCAAGCATGCCGTTGACGTTTCCAAATCAATACTTTGCGGGTTCCCAGATCGTCACAACTCCAGCGGATACCGTTCCAGGTCTTCCGTCGGAAGCCGAATCCGGACGCAAGGAGCCGAAGTTTCCGTTTGCCATGCGGCCGTTTGGTCAGGGAATCATCGTGGCGATACCCGATGTCGATCCGACCAATAACCCGAACTTTGTTTGGCAAGAGGTGTTCAACAACGTCGGTCCCGAACAGTGGCACTGGCCCACGCGAAACGGGGTCAACTTTACCAGTCCGAACGAGAACTACTGGAACTTCCTGATTCCCGGCGTCGGCGCGGCGCCGGTGACGGCGTTTCAGGTGCTGATCACGCTGTTTGTGCTGGCCATCGGTCCCTTGAACTTTTATCTGCTCCGTCGCTGGCACAAGCTCAACCTGCTGCTGGTCACCGTACCGGTCAGTGCGGCGGTGGTCACCGTGGCGCTGCTGCTTTACGCGGTTTTTTCCGACGGTTTTGGAGTGCGTGTGCGGACGCGAAGCTTCACCGAGCTGAACCAGCAGACCGGCGAAGCGACCTGCCTTGGCCGGATCACGTACTATGCCGGCTTGACGCCCTCCAAAGGGCTCTCGTTTAGCGGCGACATTACCGTCTATCCGCTAAGCGAGTCGCCGATTGCCACGCAGTTTGATGCGGGCGGGAGTCGCCGTTTGGCCTGGTCGTTTGACGGGGACGACGACGCCGTCGGCATGCAGCAGCTCGAAAGCGGCTGGCTGCAATCGCGCGTCCAGACGCAGTTAGTCACGGTCCGCGCGCGGAAGACGAGGGCACGGGTCGCGATCGCGTCGGAGAGAAATCGTGCATCGTCGGTCACCAACGAACTTGGGGTCTCCGTCTCGATCTTGCTGGTTCGCGATGCCGCTGGCGATTACTCGGTTGCTCGTGATCTGGCTCACGATGCGCAGTCAAAGCTCGCGCCGCTGACCGGTGGCGAAGTGCCAACAGAGCTGACTGCGATTGAGCGCGACAAGGCGTTACAACCACCGGATGGCGTCCAGTTGGGTGGCTCGGATTCAATTTTCGGAATTCGCCGACAGTATTATGGCCGACGGTTTATCAATCCCGGGATGCCGATGAGCGTGATGCAAACCGGCATGTTGGAACAATCATTGAGCGAAACACTCCGCGCGGCAGTCGAACAAGGATTGCCGCCGCGAAGCTACGTGGCCATTGTGGAGCGTTCGCCGGAGTTCGAGTTGGGACTCGAGTCCGCCGAGGATGAAAGCAGTCTGCACGTGATTTATGGACGTTGGTAATCGCTGGAGTTCAAGCTTTAGCTTGAGTTGGAGTTCAAGCTTTAGCTTGCTGGTCATACGCTGATTGACCTTTAACAAGCTAAAGCTTGAACTCCAACCGCGTCTGAACCCTGAACCCTGAACTCTCATGGTCGCGTCGCACTCGATGATCGAGCTTCACCGGCTGCATCGCTTCTTTGGCCGCACGAAGGCGGTCAACGACGTGTCGTTTGAGGTCGAAGCAGGCAAGGTGTTTGGTTACATCGGCCCCAACGGCGCCGGTAAGACCACGAGTATGCGGATCCTGGCTACGTTGGAGCTGCCCAGTTTTGGCGATGCGTTTATCGATGGCTTTTCGGTGCTCGATGATCCGGATCGCGTACGACGGCGACTGGGGTTCATGCCGGATTACTTTGGCATTTATCCGAATGTCAACGTCCGGGAATACCTGGACTTCTTCGCGCGCGCCTATGGCCTTCGCGGCACGGAGCGTACAAAAGCGCTCAATTATGTGATGGACTTTACGGAGCTCGACAAGCTGGCGCTCAAGCCGATCGGCGGACTTTCGAAGGGAATGAAGCAGCGACTCTGCCTGGGACGCACGATGATTCACGACCCAGCCGTACTGATCCTCGACGAGCCGGCGGCGGGCCTAGACCCGCGGGCGCGGATCCAGCTTCGCGAGATGATCCGCCGACTGGCGGCCGACGGCAAGACGATCCTGATCAGTTCGCACATCCTCACCGAGTTGGCCGAGATGTGCGATGTCGTGGGCATCATCGAGCAGGGACGGATGCTGGCCGTCGGTTCGGTACATGACATCCAACGTGGCCGAAGCGGTGTCCAGACGCGGACCTGGGTTCGCGTGCGCGTGCTGGGGGGCGGCGGCGGACTGGCGAACTGGCTGGCCGAACGGACCGACGTCCACGAGCTGCAACATGACGGCGAGCTCGTGAGCTTTGCGCACCATGGACAGGAGCAGGCCCACGCCGACCTCCTTCGCGAAATGGTGCTGGCCGGATTTCCGATCGCCGCATTCGGCTCGCAGACCAAATCGCTGGAAGAGGTCTTCATGCAAGTGACTGAGGGGTTGGTGCAGTAACAGGGTTCAGGGTTCAGGGTTCAGAAATCAAGTGACACTTCGCCGACGATGAGCACGATCGAAGTACAATCCACTCGCGGCATTGCCGCAGCTCCCAGCGCTGCCGGCGAACCTGCGCCGCCAACGTGGCTGACGCGGTTCGACGAGCGGCTGGAGAAGATCGGCGAGTGGCTCAACCCGATCCTGGTGAAAGAATGCCGGCAGGCGTTGAAGAGCAAGCAGTTCGTGATCACCTTTGCGCTCGTGCTGTTGTGCGCTTGGCTCTGGTCGATCGCCGGCATCGCCATCCTGGGACCGGGCGTGTACTACAGCTTCGACGGGCCGGAGATGTTTTTTGGCTATTACATGATCCTGGCGTTTCCACTGTTGGTGATTGTGCCTTATACCGCGTTCCGCTCGCTGGCCGGCGAGCGCGAGGACCGCACATTCGAGCTGCTCTCGATTACCACGTTGCGGCCGCGGCAAATCGTCAGCGGCAAGCTGGCCAGCGCAGTCGTGCAGATGCTGGTGTACCTCTCGGCCGTCTCTCCCTGCCTCACCTTTACATACATGCTGCGGGGCATCGACGTGGTTTCGATCGTCTTTATCCTGGCTTACCTGTTCGCGGGATCGCTGGCGTTTTCGCTGGTGGCGCTGCTGTTGGCCACGGTGTCGCGCGAGCGGCACTGGCAAACGGTGATTTCGCTGGGCGTCGTGGTCGCGCTGTGCTTCGCGTTTTTCCTGAGTTGCATCGCCTGCTACGAGGTCCTGCGGTTCTCAGCATTCGCGATCGAAGAACGTTGGTTCTGGCTTGCGCACGGGGCCGCCGCCACGGCCTATCTCAGCTACTTCGCGTTGTTCTTTTGCGCCGCCGCCGCGCAATTGACGTTCGCCAGCGACAACCGTTCCACCCCGCTACGGATCTGTATGCTCGCGCAGCATGCGCTCTTGGCCGGCTGGATCGCACTGATGGTTTGGGAGGAGCAGGGGGAGATACAGTACATGACGATTGGAGTCCCGATGGTCATCGGTATCTCGCTGGCGACGTTTCACTGGTCGATCATGGGCATGTTCCTGGTCGGCGAATCGCCGCAGCTTTCGCCGCGCATCCAAAGGACACTGCCGAAAACATCGGCGGGGCGGGCGCTCTTAAGCTGGTTCTTTCCCGGCCCTGCGCGGGGCTATGTCTTCGTGCTGGCCAACATGGCGGCCGCCGTCGGGATGGCGCTATTGGGCATGCTTGCGTGGGAGGCGGTGTATCCGCCGGCGCCCGGGCTCCTGCGGCCTGTGCGATTCGATCAGGTCGTGATGTTGGGAGTGCTCTGTTTGGGTTATGTGGCCTTCTACCTTGGGTTAGGCAAGCTGGTCCTGGCCTGGCTGCGAAATTATTCGGTCGTGGGGGCGTTGACCAGCGTGCTCGT
The DNA here is from genome assembly GCA_040901795.1 of Pirellulales bacterium. Taxonomy (GTDB): domain Bacteria; phylum Planctomycetota; class Planctomycetia; order Pirellulales; family JALHPA01; genus JBBDYH01. Next base: position 57,557 of record JBBDYH010000167.1, on the reverse strand, counting down.
GCATGTGATTTTGTTACTGGCAGGATGTGGGATTCCCCTGGTGATCCATTTGATGTCCGATTTCCGGTTGTCGGGCTATCACCTGCTGCACGTCGGCAACCCATTCTGGACCATTGAGGAAGTTGTGGACGCTGGCGGGGGTCGGGGCGGCTCCATCGACGCGGTCAGCGCAGTTTGGATCGTCGCGGCGGTTGGGTTGGCGATGCTTGTGTGCAATTTGTGGAGCATTCTGGCGGAGGTGCGACTGGTGCGCGCCGCCAGCCCGACGCGCGTCGCCGAAGAAGAGGCGGCGTTGGCGGCGCTCCACGCGCCGGCGACTCAGCTCCCCCGCAGTCCCTGGGACGAGGTGGAGTGATGTCCACGCTCACGCTGCTCCGCGCTGGCAACCCGCTCTCCAATCCGGCTGAGCAACGTGCGGTTTTGAATGCGCCCGGCCCCAAGGACTTCGACGATGCCTTGATCGAGAGCGGCATCGAGTGCTTGTGTGCGACAGGCATCGAGGTCTTGCAAGTTAACGTCGGTAAGTTGTGCAATCAGACCTGCGCTCATTGTCACGTCGACGCCGGTCCCGACCGCCGCGAAGTCATGTCCGCCCAAGTAGCGACCGCCTGTCTCGACGTGCTCGCGGCCAGCGGCATTGCAACCTTGGACATCACTGGCGGCGCTCCAGAAATGAATCCGGAGTTTCGGCGACTGGTCGTGGAAGGTCGCCGGCTGGGCAAGCGCGTCATCGATCGCTCAAACCTGACAATCCTGCTGGCCCCAGGCTTTCGTGATCTGCCGGAGTTTCTTGCCGCGCATCAGGTCGAGATTGTGGCGTCATTACCGTGTTACTCGGCGGAGAATACTGATCGTCAGCGCGGCAACGGTGTGTTTGCGCGATCGATCGAGGCGCTTCAGCGGCTGAACAATCTGGGCTACGGTCGGCCGGAGACCGGGCTGTCGCTCGTGCTGGTTTACAATCCGATTGGCCCGAGCCTCCCACCGCCGCAGGCCGCGCTTGCGGAGGCGTATCACCGCGAGTTGGACCAGCGGTACGGGATCGTCTTCAACGGCCTATACACGATCACCAACATGCCGATCAGTCGCTTCCTCGACGATCTTGTGCGAACGGGGCGCTACGATGAGTACATGCAGAAGCTCATCAACGCTTACAATCCCGTCGCGGCCGGCGTGGTGATGTGCCGCACGCTGCTTTCGGTCGGTTGGGACGGCCGGCTCTATGACTGCGACTTCAACCAGATGCTCGATCTGGAGCTCGCGTCTGCGCTGCCGCGCACAATCGATGAGCTGCGCTCATGGCTCCGCGACGGTTCTGGGGGATTCGAATTACTTGCGAGGCGGCGAATCATCACCGGCCGTCATTGCTTCGGCTGCACCGCAGGCGCCGGCTCAAGCTGCACCGGGGCCATCGCGCGAAGTTAGGTTGACGATCAAGTCGTCCAGCACGTCAGGCTGATGCATAGCAGTGTCAAACAAATCTGCTAAAAGCGCTTGGCCTTTTTCTTCCCCTTCCCGGCTTTCGCCTTGGCTGGCCGCTCACGGGGGGCACTGGATGGGGCTTGTTGAGCGTTCCACTCTTCCCACAGCGCTCGGAGTTCTTTCGCCTTGTCTGGGTGCTCGGCGGCCAGATTCTGCGACTCGCTGATATCGGCCGCCAGGTTGTAGAGTTCCGGCTCGCTGCCGCCGCCGTTAGCCACGAGCAGCTTCCAGTCACCATGGCGAATCGCCCACTGTTGACCAAAGCGCCAATACAACGTCGCGTGGGGTGGGCCAGCCTTTTCGCCGGCGAGATACGGCAGCAAATTTACGCCGTCGAGCTTCCATCGCGATTCCACTTCAACTCCTGCTGCCGCCAGGCACGTCGGCACGATGTCGAGTTGAATCACCGAATGCTCGTACGTTTTGCCGTTCGGCAACTTCGCCTTCCATTGCACACAAAACGGCACGCGCACGCCACCTTCCCACGTCGTCGCTTTGAACCCGCGGAGCGGGAGGTTGCTGGAGGTCGTCTGCCGCGTGGGGCCGCCATTATCGGAGAGAAAAAAGATGAGCGTGTCCTCTTCCTGACCGAGCTGCCGAATCTTGTCGAGCACTCGTCCCACCGCGTCATCCATCGCCGACATCATGGCGGCAAAAGTTCGCCGCTTTTCATCTTGAATCTGCGAAAACCGGTCCAAGTACTTTTGCGGCGCCTGCAGTGGTGCATGTTGCGCGTTGAACGGCAGGTAGAGGAACCAAGGTGCGTCCGGATGCTGTGCCAGCCAATCGACCGCGCGCTGTGCATAGGCATCGGTGGTGTAGAAGGAGTCGTCGCTAACCGGCTGCACGTCGGGTGAGACGCGGGAATCCACGAACTGTGTCGGATGGAAAAACGGCGTGTTGGCCAGCGTACCATAAAACTCGTCGAAGCCGCGCTTGGTCGGACGGTACTGCGGTGTGCCGCCGAGGTGCCACTTGCCGATCGCGCAGGTCGCGTAGCCGGCAGCCTTGAGCCGATCGGCCAACGTCTTTTCACTGAGCGCCAGCCCGCTTTGCCGCGCGACGCTATTGAACTCGTGCCCGAATCGTGTCTGGTATCGTCCAGTCAATAGGCCAGCCCGGGTTGGGCTGCAATAAGTGCCGGAGACATAGCCCTGGGTAAAGCGCATGCCATTGTTGGCGATCGAGTCGATGTGTGGGGTAGGAGCGTCTTTGGCGCCCTGAAAGCCGATCTCGCCCCACCCTACATCATCGCAGAGAATGACCAAGATGTTCGGTTTGTGTTCGGCCGAGTCGGCCGGCCGCGCGGGGACACCACTGGCCAGTCCACACACGATCAGGAAGTAAAGACGTTGGGCCATGAGAAGTCCTCCAAGATGAGATCTTCGGAACGTCGTGCCTGAGGCAGGCGCTATCTTAGCGTTGCCTGTCAGGCCATTCCAGCCGCTAGCGTCCCGGAGAACGCAGATGGTGCGGCTCCGTCAATAGCCCGTACATTTCCGGCCGCCGGTCGGCCATGCGATCGATCTCGTGCTTGCCCGGCACGCGCACCAGGTGCTTCCGCCGCGCCAGATGCGGATCAATCTCCGCGTAGAGGATTTGTTCGTCTGTTCCGCGCGCTTCGGCCAGCGTGTTGCCGTGCGGACCGGCGATCTTGCTGTGGCCGATGAACCGGAAGCCGCGCTCCGTGCCGACGCGATTGACCGCCATGAAATAGACGTTGTTCTCGACCGCCCGCGCATTGGTGACATACTCGGCCGTGGTCTCGGCGCCTGGCGGCCAGTTCGTCGGCAAGAGGATCAGATCGGCGCCGAGCAACGCCAGCGAACGCGTCGATTCGGGGAACGACCCGTCATAGCAGATCGTCATGCCGACGCGGACGTTGCCGACATGGTCCACGCGAAACAGCCGGTCGCCCGGTGTGGTGAACATGTCGAGACCAAGGTAGGGAAGGTGGATTTTGCGATAGCTGCCGAGCACTCCCTCGGGGCCGACCAGCACAGCGGCATTGAATAATCGGTCGGCATCGAGCTCGACCATGCCGAAGGCGGTATACGTGCCGTGCTCGCGGCAGAGTTGGCTCATGCGCTCAGTGATGGGGCCGGGAATCGGCTCGGCCACTTCGCGTGCTTCGGCCGCTGACTCGAAGCAGTATCCCGTCGCTGCGCACTCGGGAAAGACCACGAGTTTTGCGCCTTGCCCGGCCGCTTCCGCGAGGCGCTTTTCCATGCGGCCGAGATTGGCGGCGACCGCGCCCAATGCGACGTCCATTTGCACGCCGGCGATACGCATGGTAGTCATCTCCCTTGAATTTGCTTTGGCAGCTCGGCGAAACCCTCTGTAGGGAACGCCCTCAGTGGCGTTCCGGAAGCGCTCAGCGGCGTAGCTGCGTCAACTTGCGCAATGGAACGGCACGGAGGCCGTTCCCTACAGACCTCCGGTTCGGAGTCGGCGACGACGACATCGATGATTATTCGCCGCACTTTCGGTTCGGCCGCTGCTGCGGCCGCCAGCACGTCCTCGTGCCGGGCCGGAGTCAGACGATCCGGCACGCAGATGTTCGTGATCGTCGAGAGTGCCAGAACACGCATTCCACAACGCGCCGCAACAAGGACTTCAGGGACGGTGGACATGCCAACGGCGTCAGCGCCGATCGCGCGCAACATGCGGTACTCCGCCCGCGTCTCATAGTTCGGTCCGGTCATGGCGGCATAGACGCCGCGATGGGCCGCAAAGCCTCCGTTTCGCCCGCTCGCAAGCGCGAGCTCGATCAAGTTACTGCAATACCACGATGGCGGCGCCGATCCGCATTTCCCCGGTAAACTCTGGTCATAATCCAGCCGCAGCTTCCGCCCCATCAAGTTGATATGATCCTCGATTACCATCACGTCGCCCGACCGATAGCTGGGGTTCATGCCGCCGCTGGCATTCGAGAGGATCAGCAGCCGAACGCCCAGCGCCCTCATCAGCCGCACTGGGAGCGTAATTTGCGCCGACGAATAACCCTCGTAGCCATGACACCGCCCCGACATGGTGATAACCGACACTCCCGCAAGTCGCCCGCACACCAGCCGGCCATCATGCCCATCCGCAGTCGACCGTGCGAAATGCGGCATGCGGTCAAACGGAATTGCCCCGTCCACCTCGATGTGATCCACGAAGCCGCCTAAGCCGGTTCCCAGAATAATGCCGACTCGGGGCCGGCATTCCCACAGCCGGCCGATGGCTGCTGCGGCTTCGTCGATTTCGCTGGTGAACTGGAGCATGAATCGGTGTTACGAGCGCGATACGTGGGAAAATGCCTCCCTAGGTTAGCCGCGCTTCTCGGTTCATGCCAGTGGCGTAAACGCGCCTTGTGCGCCCCGCCTGCCGGGCGGGACCTTTTGACAGCGGTCCGCAAGCGGAACCAACTCAATCAAAATTACCGGTCGCATAGTCTGCGAACGAGCAGATGTTCGATTCCAGTTGCCCACCTGCTCCATTCGTGGTAATTGTGTGATCTAGGAGTTGGGCAGCGTTGGCGGCCTCAACTCAAGAACACAGGAATGCAAGCGCAAAACGGAGTCGCAAGATGCCGGCTTTTGAACACCAACCAACCCAGCCAGAAACGTACGATCCCAAAAGTGCCGCTCGCAACGCCCGCTACGGCGCGGTCTTGTTTCTGGCCTATCTTCTCCTTTACGGCGGTTTCGTGGCCATCAACGCCTTCAATCCCAAAATCATGGACACCGTCGTGATGGCCGGCGTGAATCTGGCCATCGTCTACGGGCTAGGGCTAATCGTGGCCGCGTTCGTGTTGGCTCTGGTCTATGTCTGGCTCTGCCGCCTTCCCGTTCCGGCACGTTCCGCGAAGAGGCCGCAGTGATCCACGAAGTGTCTGTGCTGGCGATCGTCGTATTCGGACTGTTCGTCGCGCTGACGCTGGGACTAAGCTTCTATTTCGCACGGCGCTCGCGTTCGGCACACGGCTACTATGCAGCCGGCGGCAACATTCCCTGGTTCATCAATGGTGTGGCCTTTGCCGGCGATTACCTCTCGGCGGCGTCGTTCCTCGGCATCTGCGGCATGATCGCCTTCTACGGCTACGACGGGTTTCTCTATTCGGTCGGCTACCTGGCCGGGTGGATCGTCGCGTTGTTCGTCGTCGCGGAGCCGCTCAAGCGATTGGGCCGCTACACGTTCGCCGACGCGCTTGACAGCCGATTCCAATCGCGAGCGATCAAGCTCACAGCCGCCATCAGCACGCTCGTGGTGAGTATCTTTTACTTGATTCCGCAGATGGTCGGCGCTGGCGTGCTGATCCGGCCGCTGTTGGGCTTTCCCCACGAAGTTGGCGTGATCCTCGTCGGCGCGATCGTGGTGTTGATTGTCGTCACGGCGGGCATGGTTTCGACAACGTACGTGCAGTTTCTGAAAGGCTCGCTGCTGGTGCTGTTTAGCGCGATCCTGACTGGGTTGATCCTTGTGCGCGGGCTCGACGTTGACGACCGTCCGGAAGCAATGGATCCGCAGATTGTTACCATTGAACCGGATGGAGATAAACTGATCAACGGCCTGCCGCAAGGCACTGGTTCCGGCATGACCGATCTGCGGCCAGTGGGTCATATTAGCCGGTTGCCCGGAGGCGTTCGTGAGACGGGACCGCTCGGGCCGCTGGAGTTCCTCAGCACCATTCAACAGAGCGAAATTGTGCTCTGGCGATCGACGGAACAAAGGCTCGACGACGGCACGCGCGTGGTCACCTACTCCCCCAACTCGACGGACGGGGGCGAAGTGCTGCGTCCCGGCAACCACCCGCAGTTCAGCGGAATCCGCAGCGACAAACTCTTCGACAAGCTCAACTTCATCTCGCTGATGCTGGCGCTGTTCGCGGGCACCGCCTCGCTGCCGCACATCCTCATTCGCTATTACACGGTGAAGGATCAGGCGGCCGCGCGAAAGAGCACTTTAGTCGGCATCGGCAGCATCGGCTTCTTTTATATCCTCACGCTTTATCTGGGACTGGGCGCCATGGTGAGCGGCGCGCTCGACGTGAGCGACACGAACATGGCCGCGCCGCTGTTGGCGAAGAGCTTCCCCGACGGGGGCTGGTTATTCGCGATCATTTCGGCCATCGCGTTTACGACGGTGCTGGGCACCGTGAGTGGTCTCATCGTCGCCGCCAGCGGCGCGGTGGTCCATGATCTGTTGAACAGCGTATTTCGCTTCGAGATGACCGATCACGAAAAAGTCCGCATCGGCAAGATCTCGGCCGTCGTCGTCGGCCTGATCGCCATCGTGCTGGGCATCCTCTTTAAAGAGCTTAACGTCAGCTACCTGGTCGGCTGGGCGTTCAGCGTCGCGGCGTCAGCGAACCTGCCGTCACTGGTGATGCTCTTGTTTTGGAAGCGGACCACCAAACAAGGCATTGCCGCGGCGATCGTGGTGGGCATGGCGTCGTCGCTGGCCTGGATCCTCCTCAGCGGCGACACGTTTACGAGCGTCTACGGTTTGCCGGCTGCCAACTCGCCCGTCCCCTTCAGCCAGCCCGGCATCGTCACGATCCCGCTGGGCTTTGCGGTATTGGTCGTGGTGTCGCTGCTGACGCAGCCGAACACAACGGCTGGACGGCAACATGGATAATGAATCGTCTGCTGTTTAAGCCGCGTTAGCCCAATTGTCTACTATTGACAATCCACGCGCTTGCATTGCAGCGACTGGGTATTACCATAGCCAGGACGTAAGACCCTGCAAGCCGCGTCGCGGGCACTGACTGCCGGTTCGGATGTTGAGGCGCAACGTAGTGCCGCGTCGACTTACACGGTCCATAGCGACGACGATCTTCCTTTCTTCGCACGCGGCTTAGTTCTTTGCTGGCCGGATTCCAACGGGGGTGCTCGATGAGGTTGCGAAATCGCGCACGACGACGGCAAAGGCGCGCGGGTTCGTCGGCTTTTGCCGTTCTTCGCTCGACACGTCGAAGTCGGTCGCACCTGTTCGAGCGACTGGAGAACCGGATCCTGCTGGCCGTCGAGCCCATCAGCCTGGCCGACGCGAGTTTGCTCGGCTCCACCGGCGAGGGAAATTCTTTGCTGCGGGGCCAGGCCACCAGCATCAGCGCCGACGGGCAACTGGTTGTGTTTCAGAGCGACGCCAATGATCTGGTGCCTAATGACACCAATCGAGCTTCGAACAGCGCCACGCCTCTCACGGACGTTTTCTTGTTCAACCGCAGCACCGGCGAGACTTCACTCATCAGTTTCAACGCCGCCGGAACCGGCAGCGGCGACAACCCCTCGTTTAACCCGAAGATCAGCCCGGACGGCCGTTATATCTTGTTCGAGAGCGAGGCTGGCAATTTAACAACTGAGAGCATTATCAGCGGCAGCGGACATCCCGATCTCTTCTTGCGCAATCTGCAGACGGGGACCACCACGCTAGTCAGTAAGAGCCTCAGCGGCACAACGGGGGGCAACCTAGGTTCGTTCAATGCCAGCATCAGCGCTGATGGTCGCTACGTGGCCTTCGACAGCTTCGCCAGCAACCTCACAGGCGACGACGTCAACCCCGGCCGCGACGTGTTTGTGCGCGACCTGTTGCTGGGGACGACGGTCCTAGTGAGCCGCGACCTTCCCGACGCGCCGGAGACTACCCAGAGCTCCGGGCCGCGGATCAGCGACAACGGCCGCGTGGTTATCTTTGCCAGCATCAGCGAGACCGACCACCGCTCGCAGATCTATGCCCGTGACCTCGTCGCGAACACGACGGAGTTAATCTCGACCGATTCCCAGGAGGTGGACCGCGCCAACGGGGGAGCATCTCTGGGCCTTGGCCGCGCGATCAGCGCCGACGGCCGCTTCGTCATCTTCGAAACCAGTTCCGATAACCTCGTCCCGCAAAATGCCACGTTCGAGGGCACGAACGTCTATCTTCGCGATCGGCAGCTTGGCACGACCACGGTGGTTACGATCAGTGCCAACGGCAATACGGCCACCGGTGGCGTTGCGGGTTCGATGACGCCCGACGGCCGCTTTGTGGCGTTTGTGAGCGGAGAAATTGATTTGATCGCGGGACTCAGCGATACGAATGGGGCCAACGACGTCATTCTCCGCGACTTGCAAACCGGCGCCACGCGAGCGGTGAGCTTGAATGCGACCGGTACGGCCACCGGGAACCGGGTCTCGGGAACGTCTCAATACCCCTTCGATTTTTCTGCCGGTGCGCCGGTGCTGACCAGCGACGGCCGCTATGTTGCCTTCACCAGCGAGGCCACCAATCTAGTGGTCGACCTGGCCGACAACAACGATGGGGCTCTCGATCAGCCGGGGGAGCAAGGCGGCATGCGCCGTCGCGACATCTTCGTCCGAGACATGCAGGCGAATACCACGGCGCTGGTGAGCATGAATCGCGCAGGCTCGGGCACCGGAAACAACGGCGCCTATACGCCTGCGATGAGCGCAGACGGAAGCGTCATCGCCTTCGAAAGCCATTCCAGCGATCTCGTCGCCGGTCAGGACAACTCAGGTTTCCTAGACGTCTTTGTGCGCAATCTAAGCGCCGGCAACACCCAGCTCGCTTCCCAGCGCAGCAGCTTTCTGCCGCGCGAGGAGCTCAAAGGTGGCGCCCTAGCGGACGTGACGGCCGACGGCCGCTATGTGGCGTTTCTTGCTAGCGCCCCATTGATAGCCGATGTGCCGATCGAGTTTGGACCGCACCTCTACGTGCGCGACCGGGTCAGTGGTCAGGTCACAGTTGAGGACGTGGCCGGCGGGGTCGCCCGCGACGGCAGCCCACGCGCTGCGCAGCTCAGCGACGACGGGCGGTTCATCGTTTTTGGCAGCGTCGCCAGCCTGGATTCGAACGTCCCGGATCCCAACCGCCGAGGTCAGCTATATCTTCGCAATCGCGACACGGGCGCTACGCAGATGGTGACGGTGACCACGGCCAGCCAGGCGTCGAATGGAGTTGACCTGGGTCCGCGGGAGTTCGCGTTCAGCCCAGACGGCCGCTACGTCGCCTTTAGCACCCAGTCCGGCGACCTGGTGAACGGCTTCATCGACAACAACGGCAGCGAGTTTGGCCTCGGTCGCGACATATTTATCCGCGACGTGGTCACCGGCACGACGCGGCTGGTCAGTCATCTTCCCGGCAATGCCACGAGCGGGGGCAATGGTTCATCGTTCTGGCCGATTTTCAGCCCCGATGGCAGCAAGCTGGCATTCGCCAGCCTGGCAGCCGATTTGGCGGCAGGCGTGAGCGACTCGAACAGCAACATCGACCTCTTCGTGTATGACATTGCCTCCACACAGATCGAAGCGGCAAGCGTCGCCGCCAGTGGAGGGGCCACGGGCAACGCCGCCTCAGGTGACGCCGCTGATACCCAGTTCGTCTTCTCCGCCGATGGCCGCTATGTTTTCTTCGGCAGTGTCGCAAGCGATTTGGTGTCCGGAGACAACAACACGTCGCGTGACATTTTTCGACGTGACTTGGACACAAACACGACCACGCCGGTGAGCGTGGACAGCGGTGGGACGGTCGGCAACAGTCAGTCGTTCGGCTTGTCAGCCAGCCATGACGGCAACTTTGTCGCGTTCACCAGCAGTGCAAACAATCTCGTTGCCGGCGACACGAACAACCGCCGAGACGCCTTTTTGCGCAATTTGGCCACCGGAATCACGACGCTTGTCAGCGCGGCGCCAGACGGATCCGCTGGCAACGATCACTCATCCGCCTTGGAAATCAGCGCCGATGGCAGTCTCGTCGCCATCTTGAGCAACGCGGCAAACCTGGTTCCGAATTTTGTCGATATCAATGGCGAATCGCGCGACGATCTGTTTGTGCGGCGCCTTGCCGACGGAGTCACGGCGCTGGCCACCGTGAGTCATACCGGGTTGACCGGTTCCGATACCGGCAACTTCTTTCTCAGCAGCTTCGAGTTCAGTGAAAACGGCGAGCATTTCTTCTTCGACATTGACGCCGGCAACCTCTTCAGCGGTGATCGCAACTTTGTCACTGATGTGTTCGCGTACGGGTTCGCCGGCGCGGGCCAAATCCGCGGGGCGGTCTTCAACGACGAGAACGGCAGCGGCAGCCGCGACGTTGGCGAAACCGCCCTCGCGCACTGGACGATCTACATCGATGCCAATGGTAACGGCCAATTTGATCCTGGCGAAATAAACGTCCAAACCGACCTCGCCGGCAACTATGCGTTCACCGGCGTGGCCGCAGGAACCTACACCGTAGCGCTCGTGGTCCCTGGCCGCTACGCACAAACTCTACCCACCGCTCCCGGGACTTATACGGTTACTCTCAGCGATGACCGAGCAATTGAGACCGGCCGCGACTTTGCCGCCGCAGTGGCGCAGATCGACATTCAAGTCGCCAACGTCCATGCACCGGCTATGGCGCCGATTGGCCGCGAGTTTCCCGTCAACTGGTCCGTGCAGAACAACGCCGCACAACCGGTCATCGGCGATTGGCAGGACGCCGTCTATCTCTCGCAGGATGCGGTTCTCGATGCGAGCGACCAGCTTCTGGCCGTGGTGCCCCATACAGGCGGTTTGACGGCCGGCGGAAGTTATCAACAAACACTCAACGTCTCGGCGCCGGCCGTAGCCGTGGGCAATTATCGGGTCATTGTCCAGACCGATCGCCGCGCGCAAGTGGCCAACGACGAGAACCGCGCCAACAACGTCTTGGCATCCGATATCGTTTCGCTCTCAATTCCTGCGCTCACACTGGGCGTACCCTTCGCCGACCAATTCACTGGCCCCAATCAGGCCCGTTACTATCAATTAATGGTCGGCGCCGGCGAGACGATGTTTGTCACACTCGACAGCGCGGCCACCGAGGGGAGCACCGAGCTGTACCTGCGTCGCGGCGACTTGCCGACCGCGTGGGACTTCGACCTCGTCAATCGAGCCATCGGAGTGGCGGACCAGACGCTCGTTGTTCCGCTGACACAGCCGGGCACGTACTATGTTTTGGCGCAGAGCCGTGCCGGGGCCGCGGCGACGGCCAATTTCACCGTTACTGCGAGCCTGCCGGGCTTTACGATCCAGAATGTCTCATCGAATCAAGGCGGCAACTCAGGCCGCGTAACGATCGAGATTGAAGGCAGCGAGTTCACGAACCAGACCATGGTCAGTCTGGTGTCGGGCAGCACAATGATCGATGCCGCGGACGTCGACTTCGCGAACCAGGCGCTATTGTTTGCGACATTTGATTTATCGGGCCGGCCGCTGGGCGTCTACGACGTACGCGCGACCGATGGCAACGAGACTGCAGTGCGAGAAGCTGCCTTCGAGATCCTGCCGTCCGTAAGTCAGATCGATGTGCAGCTCGTCGTGCCGGCGTTCGTCCGGTTCAACCGAGAAGGCTCGCTCCTCATCAAATACACGAATCTTGGAAACACAGACGCCGTCGCGCCAATCCTCGACCTGGCTGCCGAGGGCGCCTTGCTCCGGCTCCCCGAACACAGCGTCTACAGCGGCTCGGCGCTCAGCTTGTTGGGTATTGCTCCAGACGGACCGGCGGGAGTCCTCCGGCCAGGGCAAGAGGGCCAGGTTCGCGTGAAGTTCTTGGCCACAGCAGACGGTGACACCGCCGACTTTTCATTGGGATTGCTGTCCGAGTTCGACGCCGCCGTTGATTGGGAATCGCTTAAGGAAGCAAACCGCCCAGCGGCGGTGACCAGTGAAGCGTGGAACGCGATCTGGGACAACGTTGTGACTGCATCCGGACTGACGATGGGCGCCTATCAAAATTCCATGGCCCAGTTGGCGACTTATCTGAGCGACCTTGGCACGTACACTCATGACCTGCGGCGACTGTTCAACTTCGCCCTCGGCGAGGAAGACTCGTCCGGGCGGCGCGCGGCGTCGACACCGAGGGGGTCACCTTCAGCTATGGGCCGGCCGGCACTGTGACAGTCAGCGATGCGCTGAGCGGCCCCACGACGCTGCTCTACAACGACTTTGGCGATCTGGCCGAAGCGCGCGACCCGCTCGGCCGCGTGAGCCAATACCGCTACGATTCGCTCGGCAATCTGACCACCTCGGTGACGCCGGCCGGCACAAGCACGGCATTCGAGTATGACGCGCACGGCAATCTGGTTCAGAGCACCAACGCCCTGGGCAATACGCGAACGCTCAGCTATGACGAGCGCTTCGAGGCCCTGTCGCAGCTCCGCGATGCGCGCGGCAACGCGCTTGAATACCGTTACGACGGCGAGGGGAATCTGATCGCCATTGCTTATGCTGATGGTAGCGCGGAGCAATTCTCGTACGACGCGCTGGGCAACCTGCTCGAGGCAGTGAACCGTCGCGGCGATGCAATCGGCTACAGCTACGACAGCCGCGGACTGGTCACGCGCAAAGAGTTCGACGACGGCCGCCTCGTCGACTACACCTACGATGCTCGCGGCAACCTCCTGACCGCAAGCGACGTTACTGGCACGACGGCGTTAGCGGACGATGCGGCAGACCGGCTGACGAAGATCACTTATCCCAGCGGCCGGTCCCTGGAGTTCACCTACGACGAGAACGGGCGACGAACTCGCAGCGTCGACCAGCACGGCTTCACGGTGAACTACGAGTACGATGCCGGCGGGCGGCTTTCTCGATTGGCCGATGGATCGGGAGGGACCATTGTTGGCTATACGTACGACGAGGCCGGCCGCCTGAGCCGCAAGGAGCTCGGCAACGGCACTTTTACAACCTACGAGTACGATCTGGCCGGGCAGCTCGCGCATCTCGTCAACCACGCGCCCGGTGGCGCCGTGAACTCGCGGTTCGATTACACCTATAGTCTCCTCGGCCAGGTGACGAGCATCGCCACGTTGGAGGGGGTGACCACCTACGGCTATGACGCTACGGCCCAGCTCACCAGCGTGACTTTGCCGGGCGGCCGCACGATCCAGTACCGCTACGACGCCGAAGGCAATCGCACGTCGGTGGTCGACGCCGCGGCCAGCACCGCTTACCAGACCAACGATCTCAACCAGTACACGGCGGTTGGGAACGAGACGCTGACTTACGACGCCGACGGCAACCTGATCGCTCAGTCGGACGGCGCGGGAACGACTAATTACACTTACGATGACGAAAACCGCCTCTTGAGCGTCACGCGAGGCGCAGATACGTGGGTGTACGAATACGACGTCTTCGGAAACCGCGTGGCCGAGGTCCACAACGGTCTGCGGACCGAGTACCTGGTCGACCCGGCAGGGCTGGGCGACGTCGTGGCCGAATTTGACGCCTCGGGCGCGGTCGTGGCGCGATACACGCACGGCCTGGGGTTGGTCAGCCGCGTGGATACCGCTGGCGCCGACGCCTACTACGACTTCGACCATACCGGCTCGACGGTCGGCCTGACCAGCGACGCCGGCGGCTATGTCAACCGCTACAGCTATCTGCCCTTTGGCGAGACGACGACGGTTGCCGCGGCGGTGCCAAACCCGTTCGCCTACATTGGCGAGTACGGCGTGCGCACCGCTGGCAGTGGGCTCTTGCATATGCGCGCCCGCGACTACGATCCTGTCACGGGCCGATTCATCTCCGATGACCCCATAGGTTTGGCGGGCGGTGATTCCAATCTGCGACGCTACGTGGGCAATGATCCGGTGAACCGGATTGATCCCTCGGGGCTGAAATCGAACTGCACCGAGCTAGAGAAGCAACGTGCTCGATTGGAGCAGGATTTCCAAGACGAGAGTGATAAATATTATGAGTATATGCGTCCGGTGGAGGAGGCGGGGGATGACGACGGAGACGTGGCTAGAGCACTGTTTCAGACTTTGGGAGGAGAGATTCTGTTCGCCCTGATCGGGGCACAGTTTCGGGAAACCAAACGGGAGTTTGGTCTTGGCCGGGATTCGGACGTATCGGACGCAGATCAAAGGAGAGATTTTCAAAAGATCAACAACCGCCTCTATGAAATCGTCGACGAGCTCCACAGAATCAACAACCAGATAAACTCCGGCAAGTGTGATCCGGACAAGCCGGCAGCACGCATGGCCCCACACGGCAGCACAGGCAAGCCCCCGCCGGCAGCTCCTCTGCCGCCGACCGGCGTTCCGCCGGCGACTGAAACCGGACAGTCGCGAAAGGCACGAGCGATCGACCCCAACGACATCACCGGCCCCGCCGGGTTCGGCGAGCAAAACTTCATCCAGCTGGAGGGCGTCTGGCCCGACACGATCCGCTTCGAGAACGATCCGTTGAAGGCCACCGCCCCGGCGCAGGAAGTCTTCATCACGCACCAGCTCGACGCCGATCTGGATTGGAGTTCCTTCGAGCTGAGCGAAATCGGGTTCGGGTCACAGATCGTGACCGTGCCCGCGGGCGTCCAGTCGTATGAGACGCGCGTTGAGTACCAGAACCCGGACGGCTCGCCGCTGTTGGTCGACGTGGCCGCGGCGCTCGACCTGCAAATGGGCGTCGTGACCTGGACCTTCCGCTCGGTCGATCCTGCGACGGGCACATTCCCGGAAGAGGTCTTTGCCGGTTTCCTGCCGGTGAACGACGGCAGCGGCCGCGGCGAAGGTTTCGTTTTCTACACCATCGAGCCGCGCTCAAACCTCACGACCGGCACGACGGTCGATCAGCAGGCGTCGATCGTCTTCGATTTCAATGAACCGCTTGTCACCAACACGTTCACCAACAGCATCGACATCGGTTCACCGACCAGTTCCGTGGCCTCGTTTGACGGTCCGAGGAGCTCCACTACGTTTACCGTGTCCTGGTCCGGCACCGACGATAACGCCGGCTCGGGCATTGCTTCCTTCGACATCTTCGTCTCCGAAAACGGTGGTGAGTTCACGCTGTTCCAGGACAACACGACCGCCACGTCGGCTCAGTTCACAGGAGCTCCCGGCAGTACCTACAGCTTCTACAGCGTCGCCACCGACAACGTCGGCCATGTGGAATTGGCACCTGCTCGGCCCGACGCGCAAACGACAGTCGACGTCACAGCTCAGCCACAATTGACTGTCTCGGCGATCAATGGCCCGACAGTCGCCGTACCCGGCCAATTGCGTAGCTACTTCGTCACCTTCACCGACACCGCTGCCGCCGGGACGCACACGGCCACGATCGACTGGGGCGACGGAACAGTCCAGAATGCCTTCGTCGGCGAAACTACCAATGGCAGCACAACCGCCGGCACGATCTCTTTCTGGCACACCTACGCCGGCTTTGGCGATTTCCGGCCGCGGCTGACAGTGAGCGACAGCCAAAACAACCAGACGGTCGTCGACGGCTTCGTCACCGTACAGACGATCACGCTGCAGCCCGATCCTCACGACGCCAACAAGACCGCCTTAGTTGTAGGTGGCCTCGCCGCTGTCGACGACCTGATCCTCTTTGAGCCTGAGCCGAATGGCGCGCGCGTTCGGCTGTACTACAACGGCTCGGACATGGGCAGCTTTAACTTCAACGGCTCGATCGCCGCCTATGGCCAGACCGGCGACGATCTGATTCAGGTTAGTCCCTTCTTGGGCGTCCCCGCGTTGCTGTTCGGCCAGGAAGGGAACGACATCCTCGTCGGCGGCGCGGCCAACGACATTCTCGTCGGCAGTCTCGGCGACGACATCCTCTACGGCTCCGGCGGCCGGGATCTGTTGTTCGGCGGCTTAGGCGCGGATTACTTGCAGGGGAGCGATTTCAGCGGCGCCAGCCCCGGCGACGACAGCGATCTTTTGCTAGCCGATTTCTCGGTATTCGATTACGACATCGCCTTCCTGGCCGGTGTCTATCAGAGCTGGACGCGCGTCGACACCTACAGCAACCGTGTCGCCGGCTTGCGCACCGCCTCTCTGCCGCTCCGCCTGGATGCGACCACCATC
Organism: Pirellulales bacterium; assembly: GCA_040901795.1. GTDB lineage: Bacteria > Planctomycetota > Planctomycetia > Pirellulales > JALHPA01 > JBBDYH01. The sequence goes on along the minus strand of JBBDYH010000167.1, from coordinate 41,251 downwards.
TTCAACGATTTCTCGCTCGATCGTCTCTTCGGCGGCTCCAGCGAAGATTGGCTCCTGCACCGCATCGGCCATGACTTCGCCGGCGACATGCAAGTCGGCGAAGAGGTTTCGTAACGTGGACGCCAAGCGCTGATTCGAGTCGATCAATTCGCTTGTTTTTTCTTCTCGTCGTTGCTGCTGCTCTTTGCGGCCTCCTTTTCCAAATGCGGAACCAGCACCAGCGTCACCTTGGTCCCCCGCGGAGGAATCTTTTCCGTAAACGCCTCATACAGCAGGTTCTCGTTGTCTTGTGGACTCTTGACGGGCAAGTCCAACGTGGCGCTGGGAAAATTCGAGACGCAGATAAAGTCACCGGCATCGCCCAGATAATGCCGCTTGCCGGTATTCTCGTCAAGCCAGAAATCGCTCCCCGCGAACACCCAGTGATACTCCATCGGCTTCTTGGTCTTCACATTGCGAATCCACTGCTGCGCGGGCGTCTGCTGTTGCTTCCCCTTGTCGTCGGTCCAAAAACAAATCACATCAACTCTCGCCCCGCTGGCGGGTACATATTCGGGGTCGAACTGAACGGGCCGCCCTTCTTTGGCGCCCAAGGCAAGCAAGCCGGCGTGAACGACGTAAGCCTTTCCCTGCACCGCGACGATCGACTCATGCTCTTTGGAGTCCTTGGGACACGCGAACATCTCCAAAAGCCCCCTGGTCAGACAAACCTCTCCCTCGACGATCAAGCGCTTGTTCTGCTTATCGAGCCACACCGCAGAATCAGGAGAGAGGTGTTGCAACGCGGTTTTATCTGCGGGGGGCGGTTTCACCTCGTTCGCAGCAAGCCGCTTTATGTCGGACTTTTGGCCTAACGCCGCTGGAATTCCGCCGGCCGACAACACAAGTGCAACTACCGCAACCAAGTACCGCGACGAACGGGGCATGATGAACTCCTATAAAAACGGTTCTTCGTGACTTTTAGTGGCTAATCCGATCAGGAGCGAGCTGAAGCTTGCCGCAGTAAAACAGGATTCGCGTTCGGTAGTTTTCAAACGCCCGAAAGCCACGTGCTGCGGACTTGATGGATTGAATGCGGCGGTTGAAGCCCTCCGCCTTGGCGTTGGTGATCCGCTGCCGGAAGTAGTTCAGCAGTTCAATGAAATGACGCTTGAGCATCTTCGCCTTCTTGACCATCGGCTTGAGTCGGCTGCGAACGGCCCAGGCATACCAATCCTCGAAGAACTCCGCGGCGCGCTGGGTGTAGGTGTAAGGTAGCGACACTCGATGACCGCCTCAAGCAGCCACTAAAGTCCACGAAGAACCTCTATTTTTGCTCGGAACCTTGGCGCGTCACCGCTCGAGCGGCATGCTTTGGGAACCCGGCTCCCGTACGTACTGGTATTTCTCGATGTAAGGCCGCCACCGCCGCGTGATTTCGTCGCGAAGCTCGCTACTCAGCTCGTAGCGGTTGGTTTGGTAGTTCTTCGTGCGCTTGGCGTAGCGCTGAATCGCCGGCTCCACGACTTCGAAGTCGCCGAGTTGCAGATAGTCGTAAAGGGCCCGCATTTGACCGACTGGATCGCGAATCAGGTCCTCGTAGCGCAGCTCGTAGAACCGCATCGGATCGACGAGCTGCCGCGTCTCTTCAAGCTTGTCGTGCATCCGCGAGAATATCTCGAACACGAATTCATCGAGGCCGCGCAACGTGGGCCGCTGAAGTCCATGACCCTCATACATGGTTTTCCAAAAGTGCACCGTCGAAGGGAAAACCACGTATGGGTCTCGCACGATGTGGACGAATCGAGCCCGTGGAAACATTGCCGTAAGCACCGGGAGCCTGAATGTGTGCTGTGGTGATTTCAGTATGATCCGGCCGGGCTTCCTGTAGGTGATCGCTTTGAGGAAGTCGACCAGCCCGCGCTGCCAGCGGCGGAGTTCCCGGGCGCTGAGACCTTCCAGGTCCACGTACCGCGGGTATTGCACCGGACGATTCGGAAAGGCCACCGTCAAAAACGGGCTGGGCAGTCCACGGATGGCCAGGGCCGCCTCGTCCTCCTGCGGCAAGTCAAAGCCCATGCGCATGTTGTCGAATGGGCGCTTGCGGGGGATGAGGAACCGTAGCCAGCGCTTAACGGCGCCCTCGCTGATCAGGAAATGATTGGCAGCCAGGCACTCGTACGTCGTGGGGGCGCGGTGGCGTGTGTCCAGGGCCAGCAACTCGTGCAGCATCGTCGTGCCCGTCCGCCAGTGGCCGATGATGAACAATGGATCATCCGTCAGCGTGGTCCGCGCCACGCGCCGGCCGATGAGTAGCCATTGAAGCCACCGCAAGACGCTGTTGACCACGCTCAACAACGTGATCGCCAGCGCCATCGGCAGGCGAGTGAAACTGACGGCGAAACGGTTCCGCGCCAAAAGCCGCGTCCAGGCGAAGAAGCCCATTCCCGACCACAGCCGGCCCTGGTACCACGGCGCCCTTGCCTTCGGTGGGTTCACGTTAGCTCGCTGGGCAATTCGGGTGGCGGCACGTTGAATGGCTGGCATGTCTCTTCGTTGCACCGTGCGCGGGGGCGGAGCTCGCGCAACAGGCGCTTCGGGCGCCACTCCGGCCTGGCGAGTGTTTCGCGCGAGGATTTTTGCCACTTCCGCCATACGTGGTTGGCGAGCCTGAATGGATTCACGGAAAACACTCTCCAAACCGCCGCCAGGCCAAGCAAGGACATCACGGTGACTCGCGGCCAGGCGGCCAGGTACATCTCTCGAAAGTCGGGTCGGAAGCGGCTCTTGTAGTGATAAATGCCGCGCATGTCGAAGATCCAGTTCAGGTACCGCCACCAAAACCAGGCCGCCGAGTGGATCAGACGGCTGTCGCCGCGCATGGCGATGTCGGAGCGCACGAAGGGAATTAACGATAGTGAAGCATAGGTGACGCCTTCGGTCTTCAGCTTCCGCATCGCCTGCAGCATGGCGTAGGGAATTACACCGCGCGTGGCGTCCGGCCGGCGGCGGTACATTTCGAAGGCCCACATCCCTCCGGCCAGGCAAGGGTTGCAGACGACGAAGGCCTCGGTCCGTGCCTGCCGCACGGCGACGAACAACCTTCTGCGACCGAGGGCCAGCGGCCGGAAGCGTCCCTCCAAGAACTCAAGCTCCTTGCCGTGCAGCGTGCCGGCGACGTGCACGCGCGAGATCTCCTCCAGTTCGGGCACAATCTGATCGCGATACACGGCATCTCCAGGATCGTGTGCGATTTCGTGGAACTGGAGACCCTGGCGTATGCAGAAGTTCTCCTGCCGCCGCAGCCACTCGTAGGCCTTTCCGTTCCACGTTGTCTTTTCCAAGTCGATCAGCGGTTCCTCGCCGAACTTGGAGACTTGGCAATTGTGGCGGCGGAACAACGCCAAGTCATTGCGGCCAATGTTGAGAAACGACACTACTAGTTTGCGAGAGGCGGCAAAGTCCAAGAATGCGGCCAGCAACGCCTCGCGGTTTTCCGGCGAAGCGATCAGGCCGCCGACGACGTAGGCATTTCGCCCCCTGCGAATGAAGCCCACGACTCCGCGGCGGCCGGCGCACCAGAAATACTCGCGGTCAACTTCCGTGACGAGATATGAATCGTACGTTTGCCCCAGGTCGTAAGCGTACCGTTCCAGAAGTACGAACGCATCGGCCGGCATCTCTGTCTGCGACGTGTAGTGCTCGGAACCCGTGGGGAGGCGCATGAAACGAACTTATCACGCCTCGCTCCCCAATTCCACAGTGCCTATCCGGTGCGCGGTGCTGAGCAATTCTACCCTGCCGCGATCGCCGCAATTCCGCGACTGTCGGCCGTGTCCGCCACTGTCCGGGCACTGGGCTACCGATTGGCTACACCGCGACTGCCTCGTGCGTTGACTCGGGCAATTCGCCGACGGCGCGGGAAAGGGTCGTCAATGGGCGCAATTCTCGATACCACGCCGCGAGAATCGCAGTCGCCGTGCCGCGATGAAACATAGCCCGATTGCTAGCAAGGCTGCGCTTGCAGGTTCAGGGATAGCGACCACGAAGTCTTCTAGTTCTCCCGCTTGGGCGACCGGCCTGCGGCGACTGGTAGCTGATGCAAGCTAATGGCGGGTACGAGCTTGAGTCCAATCAAAGCATTGCCTGGCTGCGCTCACTGAAGTCGTTACTGTAAACGAGCTCACGGCCGCAACAGCGACTTGATCGCGCGGCGTTCGTCCATGGCCCGATAGCCCTCCGCCACCTGCTCAAGCGGCAAAGTCAAATCGAAGACCTTTCCGGGGTTGATTTTCTCATTCCACACCAAATCAATCAGTTCGGGCAGATAGCGGCGCACCGGGGCGGGGCCGCCGTGGAGGTGGACGTGGCTGAAGAACAGTTCCTCGCCCTTCAATTCGACGCCATGCGGGACGCCGACATAGGAGACGTAGCCGCCCTTGCGCGTGCAGTGGATCGCCTGCATCATCGACTGCTGTGTGCCGACACATTCCAGCACCGAATCCGCGCCGACGCCCTTGGTCATGTCCATAACGCGCTTCACGCCCTCGTCGCCGCGCTGGGCCACGATGTCGGTTGCGCCGAACTCGCGGGCAAGTTTTTGCCGCGACTCGTGTCGGCTCATCGCGATAATGCGCTCAGCTCCCATCTGCTTCGCCGAGAGCAAACCCAGCAGGCCGACTGCGCCATCGCCCACAACCACCACAGTCGCGCCCGGCTTCACGTTGGCGGCAACGGCAGCGAACCAGCCGGTGCCCAGCACATCGGACGTCGCCAGCAGGCTCGGGATCAGGTCGTCCGGCGGCATGCCTGGCGTCGGCACAAGCGTCCCGTCCGCCAACGGCACGCGCAGCACCGGCGCTTGCGCCCGAGTGATGAATTCGCGGTGCATGCATGACGATTGATAACCATACCGGCAGTTGGGGCAGGTGTTGTCGGAAGTGGCAAACGAACCGATGACGAACTGGCCCGGCTTGACCGACTTTACCGCGCTGCCGGCCTCCTCAACGATGCCGCAGTATTCGTGGCCCATTGGTGTCGGTCCGTTGATCGCTTGAAAACCACGATATGGCCAAAGGTCCGATCCGCAGACGCATGTTCCTGAGATTCGGATGATCGCATCTGTCGGTTCGATGATCTTTGGCGTCTGACGTTCCTCGAAGCGGATGTCCCCCGGGCCATAAAGGACCGTTCCTCGCATGGTTCATCTCCTGATTCACATGGTGTAGCCGGGCTTCTTGTAGAGTTTGCCCGACCCGTTCTGGATGTCAGGCTCGTACACCTTAGCTTTCCAGTCCCGTGAGGTAATTTCCTGCATCGAGACCGAGACCGACTCATCGCCGTAGCCGAGCACACTGGTGGCGGCCTCAGTGATCCGTGCGGCCAACTCCGCTTTCTGCCGCTCAGACTTGCCGGGCCACAATTTCACGATGACGTGGGGCATGTTCGTCTCCCTGCAATCTAACGCGGGTTTATCCTGATGGTGGCGGCGCGGGCGCGCTGTCCGATCATGGGCGCAAGGTACGGGCTGCTGCTGTACTTCGCGCGGTAGGCGTTGTCGATGCGGTCGTCAATCGGTCCCTCGACCGGCTCGAAGCTCACTTCCTTCATCAAGCCTGCCGCGGTAATCCGCCCGGCCTTCTGCGTGATAGCGGCCCGGTACCACCGCGAGTCCTGCCCGTGGTACGCACGCACGTAGAGGTCATCATCGACCGCGACCGACCAAATCCACGTTGGCGTGCCATAGGACTTGCCGTCCTCACGGAACGGCGCAATGTGCAAGTCGTCGCTATCAGCGATCCTGCTGACTTCATCTTTTGTCCACGAGGCCATGTTGGCTCCTTCCGGTCTTTGATTGTCATACCCCTGAATCGCTGAGCATTTGTCCTGTGCCCGAATTGCCCTCAACGCCCCGTAAACTTCTCCTGACTCTCGGAATAACGGGCGCCGTGAATAGTGATCTGGGAAAGGGCGCTGGCGATGGCGCGAAGGTCGTCGGGCGTTAGTTCGACTTCTGCAGCTCCGATATTCTCCTCGAGGCGATGGAGCTTGGTTGTGCCCGGGATCGGGACTATCCAAGGCTTCTGTGCAATGAGCCAGGCGAGGGCTATCTGGCTCGAGGTCGCCTTCTTTCGTGTAGCGATCTCTTGAAGCAGGTCCACCAGCGCCTGGTTCGCGTTTCGATTCTCGGGAGTGAAGCGCGGAACGGTGCTGCGGAAATCGGAACTGTCGAACTGCGTTGTCGCGTCAATCTTGCCCGTAAGGAACCCCTTTCCCAGTGGGCTGAAAGGCACGAAGCCGATGCCAAGCTCTTCACACAGGGGCAACACCTCCTTCTCCGGCTCGCGATACCACAGTGATTACTCGCTTTGCAACGCGGCGACCGGATGAACCTTGTGGGCGCGACGGATAGTTGCAGCCGACGATTCCGACAGTCCAAAGTGCTGGACCTTGCCGTCCTGGATCAGTTCCTTCACCGCGCCTGCGACATCCTCGATAGGCACGTTTGGATCGACTCTATGTTGATAGTAGAGTTTGATGGTCTCGACTCGGAGCCGCTTGAGCGATCCTTCGACTGCCTTCTTAATGTGTTCCGGCCGGCTGTCGATCTGGCTCCACCTCGCCTCTCCTTCGTACGCCGGCCTCCAGCCGAATTTTGTTGCAATAACTACCTGGCGGAAGGCGGCCAGCGCTTCCCCCACGAGCGCTTCGTTGTCGCCATAGACTTCGGCCGTATCGAAGAACGTCACACCGCGATCCACGGCGTGGTGAAGAAGCGCAATCATCTCCTCCTTGTCGTGCGGTGGGCCGTACGACCAACTCATGCCCATGCAACCCAATCCCAAAGCCGAAACCTCTAGGCCACTGTTGCCAAGTACTCTTTGTCCCATGGCTATCGCCTCGAATGGTCTTCTCGATGCCTTCCGTGTGTGTTGGGGCGGACGCCGTCCGCAACTCATTCCATCTTCGCCGCTTTGATGACGCTGATCGCGTTCGCAATCCGTGGGAAGCCGGTATAGGGATAGCAATGCACCATCGCGGAGATGAGGGTTTCCTTGTTATTGCCAACCTTGATGTTTCCGACAGCATGCGATGCCATTTGTCTTTCGGTTCCTCCCAGCGCTGCCAGCGCACAGAAGATCGTTAGCTCTCTCGTCCTGATGTCCAATCCCTTGCGTGTGTAAAAGTCCCCGAAACACGATTCGGTCAAGAGCCGGGGGATCGCTTGGGCATGCCCGCCCGGCAAATCCTTCATGTTCTACGCCATCGCATCTCCATAGAGGGGATGCTGCTTCTCCTTCCCCTTCTCGAAACGCTGGCTTTCCGTGACGGTTCCCTGGGCTTCCAAGGGCAGTTGAATGCCCTTGCTTCGGAAGACCTCATTGAGAGCACCCAGCGCGTTCAACACCTTGGGAAAGCCGACGAAAGGAGCGGCCTGGTAAATTACTTCCCGGATTTCAACCGGAGTCACCCCAATATTGAGGGCCGCGTTTGTGTGCGCCTTCAATTGCGGCAAAGTTTGGTCCGTTGCCAGAACGGTGATGGTGATCAGTTCTCGGGTCTTGTCATCGAGATTCCCTATATAGAACACCTCGCCAAAGATGAGCCTCTGGAGAATGTCCATCAATTCAGGATCAGACGATTCCGCCACGGTCTTCGGGCCAAACAACTGCTGATACTTATGGGTAGCTCGGTCGACTCGGTTCGCGCCGTCCGAGTTTTCCATTGTGTTGGCGGATGGCATTTGTGCCGATGCCTGCGACTGAGCGCAACCGTCGAAGCTCCACACGGCCGAGCCTGCAGCGGCGAACCCCAAACCGGCGTGAAGGATTTGACGGCGGTCCAGCCGGCTGGGATCGCTACGTTCAGTTGAATCCGTCATGAAAGGCTCCTTAACCATTCTTCCTTCTTGCATAGCGTCGAAAGTTGTCATCCCGGCTCACCGCTGGACCACGTGAGATCAACAGTGTCACCCGCCGTATTGCTCATCAGTGACATGCTCCATCCAGTCCACGACTTTGCCCTCCAAACTCTCCTGGATGGCGATATGGGTCATGGCGTTTTTAGGCGAGGCTCCGTGCCAGTGCTTCACCGCCGGTGGGAACCACACCACGTCGCCCGGCCGAATCTCCTCAATAGGGCTGCCCCAGCGCTGCGCTCGCCCGCAGCCAGCCGTCACGATCAGAATCTGTCCAAGTGGATGAGTGTGCCACGCTGTCCTGGCGCCGGGCTCGAAAGTGACACTGGCGCCGCCCGCACGTGCGGGTTCCTTCGTCTCAAACAATGGATCGATACGGACCGTGCCCATAAACCAGTCTGCCGGCCCTTTGCTCGACGGTTGTGAGCCAACTCGCTTGATTTCCATATTGGACTCCTGTTTATTCGCCATGCCTGCGTCAACTGGCTGGTTGAGAAATGCCGGAAGGGCGAGCGCAGCGGCCCCAGTGGCTTTGAGGAAATGACGCCGGATGATTTCGGCTGAATCGCTCATGTTCCCTGCTTGGTGCTTTGTCATCGTCAGGAATTATGGTTCGCAATATCAGCCGGCCAGCGCTAGCGTCCGGTTCCGATGCGAGAACCGTGGGCTAGCGCGCAGCGGCTAATCCATGCCGTGGTCGTCCGCAACTCTAGCGCCCGATCCGCCGGATTTGTGAGCAGGAAAGTGCTATCTGAGGTTTTTATCGAAGAAGGACTGAAGCTTATCCCACGGGATAAGGTTCACCCGGTCGTATAAGTCGACATGGCCCGCATTGGGCACAATGACCAGTTCCTTTGGCTCGGCTGCTCTGCGGTATGCATCTTCGCTGAACTCGATGGAATGGGCATTCTCACCAGCGATGAACAGCATCGGACGAGGGGAGATCGTCTCAATGTCATTGAACGGGTAAAAGTTCATGAATTTGACGTTGCTTGAAAGCGTCGGATGAGTGGTAAGCTTGGGCGACCCGCCTTCCGGAGTGAATTCACCGCGTGGCGTGCGATAGAAGTCGAAAAACTCACGCTGAATCGGGTGAGTGTTCTCATCGAGCTCATGGACGGTTCCGCTCGTGTATTTGGCTTCACCGCCGGAAAACTCCATATAGCGCTGCTCCGCTGCCTCCGCAATGATTTGTTTCCGTTGTTCCAAGGTCAAAGAATGCCGGAGCGCGTGACGGTTCGCGGCGCCCATGTCGTACATGCTGACCGTCGCAATGGCCCGCATGCGCGGGTCGATCTTGGCGGCACTAATGACGAAGCTTCCGCTGCCGCAGATTCCGAGAGCGCCGATCCGCTTCCGGTCAACAAAAGGCTGGGTGCCGAGGAAGTCCACCGCAGCGCTGAAACTTTCCGAGTAAATGTCCGGCGCAACGGCGTTGCGGGGCTGGCCTTCGCTTTCGCCCCAGAACGATAGATCCAAGGACAAGGTCACGAATCCACGCTCAGCCAACTTGGCGGCATAGAGATTCGCGCTTTGTTCCTTCACGGCACCCATCGGATGCCCGACAATGATCGCGGCACTTTCTGTACGTTCATTCAGATTTTTGGGGGTAAAGAGATTCCCCACGACGTTCATTTGATACTGGCTCTTGAAAGTAACCTTCCGCGCGGTCACCTTGTCGCTCTTGTAGAAATTGTTTGCGTCAGTTGGCATCGCTTGAGCCTCCGCAGGGGATGTACGAATCAGAAAACCAGCCACGATGGCTGGTACGACCGAGAAAAGCATCGCACTGGTGGCGAACGCGATGAGTCTGGAGGAATTTGCAATAGCCATCTGATGTTCCTTTCGTCTCGTACGTGGCTGTTCGGCCGAGCTGCCCGTCTAGCGTCTGCAATCAACCAAATACTAGGGACGGTAGCCGAAAACGCGGTAGAACGATCGTCCTGATCTCTTGCCTAATCCTCCACCAGTTTTGGTTTTCCCGGAGGCGGGCGGATACAATCTGAGAGCTTAGCGCGAGGCTTAAACACAGGAGAAGTACTTTGGGATCGAACCATCTGGCTCAACTTGTTTCCGATGTTGAACGCCACACGACCAGTGACGGCATCCTGGAAACGGCAGTGCCTGGCCTGGCACTTTATCGGGCGTCATTGATCTCGGAACATGATGCTACGGTCTACGAACCGTGCCTTTGCATCATTGCACAGGGAGCGAAGGAGATCATCGTGGGAGGTGAGGCATTCCGGTACGATCCCTTGCACTCCCTTCTTGTTTCTGTGGACCTGCCGGCTACGTCACGAGTCATAGAAGCGTCATCCGAAAGGCCCTGCCTGGCAGTTCGGATAGCGCTTGATTTGGCGGTGGTTGGAGAGCTGCTCGCAGACAACGCAACAACCGATTTACCGCTATCGTCAGAGCGGGGACTCGCGACCGGTTCCGTTGATCCGCCTCTGCTGGACGCGGTCGCGCGCCTTGTTGCACTCCTCGACTTCCCGCAAGACATCAAGGCTTTGACACCGCTGGTAAAGCGTGAAATTGTCTACCGGGTGCTAACTGGATCGCAAGGAGCGAGACTACGCCAGCTCGCCTCGACTGGCGGTCCCGCTTATCGGATCGCTAGCGCGATCCGTTGGCTGAAAGAGCACTACGCCGACCCGTTGCGAGTCGAGTCGCTTGCTCGTCGGGTCCGAATGAGTCCATCGGCATTCCACCTTCACTTCAAAGGCGTGACGGCGATGAGCCCACTGCAGTTCCAGAAGCAGCTACGCCTGCAAGAAGCACGACGATTTATGCTTGCTGAAGGGCTCGACGCAACAAGGGCCGCTTTCCGCGTTGGGTATGAAAGCCCATCACAATTCAGTCGGGAGTATCGAAGGATGTTCGGGTCGCCGCCGCGCAAAAATGTGTCCGCCCTGCAGGTCGGTGGGCAAAGCACAAAAGAGCCGGACATGGGCGATCATCTTGCACTTAGCGGCCCGAACGGTCTCCGCCGCCGGAAAAACATGGCCAGAAGACAAGTTAGCTCTCCGCTGAATTGATTCCCCTTGCCGCAATAGGATCAGGCAAGGTTTTTGGCGGATCGTTCAATGCCATCTCTCGGCGCCGGGGGTTTAATTGGCTGAGAGGTGGAGTTTGGAGATCCGCGTCCCCCGTAAACCTATCTGTCTGATTTCGCGCATCGGAGAGCTGAAATGACCCGGCGTTGTCTGTTCCACGCGTTTTTGACCGCCTTCCTGATTACCGCGGGTGGGTGCAGCTTACTCTACCGAACTGCGCGACGCGTCAAGGCGCGTCCTTTCCTGCGGCGAGGCGCCGTACTTGACCGTTTGCTCCGCCCACTGCCAGGCTGCCGTCGGGCGCTGACGCGATTGTATAGGCCACGCCATCAATCACTTCTCGATCTTCGCGCTGCTCGGCTGTTTCGGCGTCGATTACGCGCAGGCGGCCGTCGCTGCAAGCTGCCAAGAGAGTCGCGCCGTCCGCCGACCACGCGATTGCCTGCGGGACGTTTTCCAGTCGCACGAAGCGCACGAGCCGGCCGATCGCCGGCTGCCAAAAGCGCACCGTGCGATCGTCACTGGCCGAAGCGAGCATCGACTGAGGCTGAGATTTGCTGATGGGGCGCAGCGCCATGTGATTCACGGCCTGCGTGTGGTTCGTGAGCGTGCGCAGCAGATCTCCATGGCCGTCCCAAAGGCGCAGCGTTTCGTCTGCGCCGGCGGTGACGAGCCGTTCGCCCTCCGCCAGGTAGCACACGGTGAGCACGGCGCGGCTATGGCCCGCGAGCCGATGCATCACTTCGCCCGTCGCCGCGTCGTGAACGGCAACGCCCGCGTCGGCGGCGGCGGTGGCGAAGACAGCCGAATCGCCGCGCCAAGCGACGGCGTAAATTACGTCCTTGTGCGACGCGCGGCGATAGGCAAGCTCCAGCGAAGGCCAGCGATACACTTCAACCGCCCCGCGCTCGGCAGGCTCTCCGCCCGAGGCGGCCAGCAGTTCGCCGTCTGGCGAAAATGCCAAATCGTGAACGTGCGCGAGTTCCGTGGGCAGCGTGCGGATCGACGCAAGATCGGGCCACGAACGAACCTCAAGCCCGGCCTGCGAACCGACGAACAGCGCTTTCCCATCCGGCGCCACGGCCAGCGCCGTGACGGGCGGCTTACCAGCGCCGCGCCCACCGATGCGCGAGGCTTTGCTCGACTGAGCCCTGCACAAGTCGGCCGCCGCCAAAGCAACCGCTAGCGCCGCCCAGCAAGCGATCACTCGCGACCAGGTCATACGAGCAGCTCCTGGATCAACTTGCCGCCTTGATTCACCGGTACGGGGCGGCCGTCAGCGGTGTGCAGCTCGCGATCGGGATCGACCCCCAACAGCGTATAAATGGTTGTCGCCAGGTCCGCGGGTGTGACTGGCCGTTCGTGCGGGCCTTCGCCGTCGCGATCGCTCGCGCCAATCACCTGACCGCCGCGAACGCCGCCGCCGGCCAGCACGACGCTAAACACGCGCGGCCAGTGGTCGCGCCCGCCGTTGGTGTTGAGCTTCGGCGTGCGGCCGAATTCCCCCATGGCGATGACCAGCGTTTCGTCGAGCAGGCCGCGCTCCTTCAGGTCGCCAACCAGCGCGGCGAAGGCGAGGTCGAACGTGGGGATCAGGCCCACGCCGACCTGCGCGCCGCTGTAACCGTCGCGCAGCCGGAGCACGAGCTGCTCGTGCGTGTCCCAGCCGTTATTGACCACGTTAACGAATGGCACGCCGCGCTCGACGAGCCGCCGCGCGAGCAGGCAGCTTTGTCCCAGCGTCCGCGGGCCGTACCGCGCGCGGACTTTGGCTTCTTCGTCCGACAGATCGAACGCCTGCTTGGCCTTGGGCGACGTCACCAGGCGGTAGGCTTGCTCGAACTCTGGGTCGGCCACCGGCGGCGACCCTTCTACCGACTGCTGGAAGCGGTCGAGCTGCGACAAGAACGCGCGGCGGCGTTCGACGCGCGCGGCGCCGGTGCCCGGATAAAAATCGAGATCGCGGACGCGGAAATCGGCCTTCGCGGGATCGCCGCCCGTTGCGAAGGGCCGCGCCGCCGCGCCGAGAAAACCCGCGCCGGCAGTCGCACGGAATTCGGGAATCGCCACGTAAGGCGGCAGCACGCGCGGCCCATCGCGCACGTGTGCCACGACTGCGCCATAACTCGGATACTCGAGAACCGGCGACGGCTTGTAGCCGGTCAGCAAATACGCATTCGCGATGCCGTGCTCACCCAGCGGCGATGTCATCGAGCGGATGATGGCAATCTCGTGCGCCAGGCCAGCCGTCTTGGGTAGCAGCTCGCAGATCTGCACGCCGGGCACACTCGTGGCAATCGGCGCAAAGGGGCCGCGGACTTCGCTCGGTGCGGCAGGTTTGGGGTCGAACGTCTCGAGGTGGCTGGGCCCGCCATCGAGCCATAGCAAAATGCAGGACTTCGCCGTGCCGAAGCCCCGAGCCGAGGCGCCGCCTTGCCCAGCGAGTGCCGCCCGCGCGCCAAGCCGGTCGAACAACCCAAAACCCAGCGCGGCGAGGCCGCCGGCGCGGAGCATGTCCCGCCGGGTAACGCCGTCGCAGCGGTGAGATGCGCCATTCATAAACGTCATAACCTCGCCCTCTTCGTTTCCATCATCGGTTCATCCGAAATTCGCGGCTGTTGAGAAGGCTCCATACAAAGTCTTCCAGGAACTGCGCGCGCGCCCTCGTGGCGGCTTCATCCGGCTGCGCCACGGCTGCGGCGGCGGCGTCCTGCCAAAATTTGCGTTCAGCTTCGCTAGGCCCGCGGACCAGCGCGCGGACGTAGAACTCCGCAATAATCGCTTCATCGCTCGCTCCCGCGTCGACCAGGCGATGCAGCCGACCGTCGGCAGCCGCGATCTTGCCGTTGACGAGCTCGCCGTTGAGCAGGTGCAATTTCGCGGGCAATCCACCAACGGCCGTGCCGCCGTCACAGGATGAGACTCGCGAACAGCGGCCAAGCACGTCGAGCGCCGGTGCGGGCGCATGCGGGTCGAATAACGCAACCGCGCGCGTGCCGGGCGGCTGTTGGGCGAATTGGTCCGCTACGCCTGTCACGTCGGCAATCATATCCGCGGCCACCTCCGGCTCGACCGGTCGCGCGTAGGCGCGAGAATAGAAACGGTCGTCCACCGCGTTTGCCGGCAGTGCCGTCGCGCTGCGGCGATACGTCTCGCTGTTGGCAAGCTGCCGCAGCGTGTGGCGGAGATCGAACCCGCTGGCAACAAAGTCCGCGGCCAGCCGGTCGAGCAGCTCGGGATGCGTCGCCGGGTTCGTTGCCCGCAGGTCGTCCGCCGGCTCCACCAGCCCGCGACCGAACAGCGCCTGCCAAAGGCGATTGACCGTTGCCCGGGCAAAGTAAGGATTTTCCGCCGCGGTCAGCCAAGCGGCGAACGCGGCGCGGTTGTCCGCATTGGGATCGAGATCGCGGTTGCCCGGAATCCGCGGCACGGCCGGCTCGGCTGTACGGAGATTCGTCACAGCGCCGCGAGCCGCGACCGTCACCACGCGCCCCCGCTCCAGCCGCGCGAAGACCGCGGCCAGACCGTGGTAGTCGTCCTGGGTCCAACGGTCGAGCGGATGGTTGTGGCAATTGGCGCACTGGATGCGGCTGCCCAGGAACACGTGACCGACCAACTCGGCGTGATCGCGGGCGTCGGTGGCCGTGCGAACAAAGTTCGCCGGACCGACGCGATGCGAATCCCCCGTTGCCGTCAGCAATTGCCGCGCAACTTCGTCGAACGAAACGCCGCCAGCAATTTGGTCCGCGAGCCAACGGCGATAGATTTCGACGCCAGTCGCGTCGCCCGGCAGCGAGGCGGCGCGGAGCAAGCGGCCAAGCCGGAGCGTCCAGTATTCGACGAAGGCGTCGCTTGCCAGCAGCCGATCGATCGCGCGGGCGCGCTTGTCGGACGCGGGATCGGCGAGGAACGTCGCCAGTTCGTTGAGCGGCGGCAGGCGCCCGGCAAGATCGAGCCAAACGCGGCGAAAGAACGCCCGATCGTCCGCGGGGGGCGAGACCGGCAGTCGCAACGTCGTCAGCGTCGCCAGAATCTCATCATCCACAAAACCGGCTCGTGGCTGACTGGCATGATCGACCGGCTCATCGGCGAGCGGCAGCGTCACCGAGAGCGGAACGACGCGATCCAGAAAGCGGGCGATTGCCGTATGCTGCCCGCGGCGCAGGACCGTGGCCCGGTGCGAGCTTGCGTCGATCGCCAGGGCCGACGGATCGGCGGCGGTAATGACGGTCCACGCAGTCACGTCCTGGGCCGGGCCGTTGTCGAACCGCGCGATCGCCCGCAGCGGCAGCGTCGCGCCCGCGTGCAGGACGACCGCAGCGGGCGGGTTGACCTCGAATTGTGTCAGGCGTCGCGGCGGGCCGCGCGGCGCTCCGGCGGCGATCCAGTCGACGAGCCGCTTCGCGCCGGCGCCGTCGGCGTCAAGCGGCACGTCTCCGCCGTGGTCCAACAGTCCCGTCGGCTTGGCGAGGACGAGGCTCGCCTCGGGCCAAGCGAGGTTGATCCGCCGCCCTTCGCGTTCCTGGACGATTGCGGCATAGTCCGCGGCGGCGTCGCCGCCCAAGAGCGACAGCCGAAACCCGCCGCGCCCCTTGGCCGCCCCGTGGCACGCGCCCGCGTTGCAACCAGCCCGTGTTAGAACCGGCACAATTTCCGTATCGAAGTGCGGCGGTGCAGGACCCGTGGCCGGCGCGGCAGCCGGCGCAGCGGCGGTCGGCGAGTCCAGCGCGACGGCGACAAGGAGCGACGCGGCGACGAGGAACGACGCAGCGGACATCACTTGCCCTCCGGGCTCTCGGGCTTTCCCTTGGCCGCGCCGTACTCTTTGGCCCATTTGCGTAGGTGCTCTTGGGCCCGCTCGGTTCCGTAATTCGACAGCTTGCCGCTATCGACGATCGTTGTGGCGATGCGGCCCACATCGCGCCGCGCGGCTTCGTTCTTCTTGAGATACTCCTCGACGGCGGCCGCGGCCTTATCGACCGCCTCCGGTGTGGCATCACGCTGAATCACCGGGCGGATGAGGCCGCGCAATTTCGGGTCCGGCTCGCCGCGCGCGGCTGGCCGCCGCATTTCGCCCATCCCGGCAAGCTCCTCGAGCTTCGGGACCGTTCCGCCGGCGACGCCGACAATCTCTTTAAGAATCTTGGGCAGATCGGCTTGCACGCTCGGCTGAACCAGCGCGAAGTTGGCGGCGACTTTTCCCTCCTTCGCCACCAGGATTGTCAGCGTGACGTTGCGATTGAGGCCATAGCTGCCCGGCCCTTCGCGGCCGTCGAGCGAGATGCCGGTCGGCGCGCCGGGCGCGAGCGCGTGGGAGATCCGCTGGAGTGTGTTCTCGGCTTCGGTGGCATCGTCGTCGAGCAGCACCACGCCGGTCGCCAGCCCGTCCTTCGCTCGGCTGACGGTGTAAGTCGTCAAGATGCGCGTCATGCCGATCGACTGCCGATTCACGTCATGGATGAACACCAGCACGATCGGCTTGCCGTCGGCCGTTTTGACGAAGTTCAGTTCCTTGCCGCCACTGTCGCCAAACACTCCGCGCACATTAAAACTTGGCAACTTCTCGCCGACCTGCGGTCCGGAGAAGATCTCCTTGCTGGGTTCGGTGATTAGTCTGCTGCCCGCGTTGGCAGACTTAGCGGCTGGCGCCTGGCCAACGGCCGAACCCGCGACCAGCAATATCGGGGCGAGCAGCGCTAGGAATCCCAATCGCATCGCTATGCCTCCACGGAGAAACCGAGAAACCGCCAAAACGTGTGAACGTCGCTCGAATAGGGCAGCGCGTGTCGGGCCAATAGTGTAGCGCTCGGGGTGAACGGAGTTTAGTTTACGTAAGGTATTCCGATAATGCAAAGCATTCGCACCTGGCGATTCTTTCGGCGGTTCTTCGACCGGCGGAGTGGCCGTCTATCCTGATGTCGCGTCCTTGGCGGCGAGCGTCCTGGAGGAGGTAGCTCTCGCCGGTCGCCCTATTATCGGGCGACCGCCATTTCACCGCCGGCTACCAGGTGCAAGGCCGCCATCTCGAGTTCACAAGCGGTCCATTGGGAAGCGGCAATGCTGCGCTGCAAGAGAATCCCGAACGCTTTACCGGCAGCGACGAAGGCAAGCTGTGGGCGGTTCTCGACCTCGACCCTACGGCGCACGAGACGCGGCTCACGTACGAAATCTGGCAAGCTGGCGGCGGAATGCTTGAGCGCCGCGAGCTGAGCTATGACGAAGTCAACGGTCGGGCCAAAATCACACAGTCCCCACCGCTGTTACCAGACCGCATGGAAGCCAAGACGGGCCGATAGACACCCCGTTGTTTCACACGTCATCGCCGTGGTCAATGAGTCTTCGATGATGAGCACATTCATGCCGCAAGCCTAGGCGCAGAATGGGGCAAACTGACTGCGGAGTTCCGCAGGCTGACCATGCGGTCTTCCGCCACTTGCTTGCCTGTTCTCGGCCATGACGCACACTTCAGCATGCACGACGAAGAAATCACGATTGACGACGCTGTCTACACGGTGAAGATTCTCAGCACTGAGGCCGGACTGCGAACTATGTGGGCCTGCAAGTTGTGCGGATGTGGAGAATGCTGCCCGCTCAACGCCCCGGAGCCGGTCGCGATTCAGCTCGCAAAGGCGATCGTCGAACAACATCACCGCCTGCATCATACCGTGCGGAGAGCGGCGCCGAAGGTTCACCAACTGAGCTGGGTAACGCGCTAAAGCGGCTGGGCTCCGGCAAAAAAGAAGCGGCTCCGTTTCGTCGAACCCGTGGGGCAGGACCGATTTCGACTTGGCGGGAGGCGCAAGCCCCAGATGCTAAACTACCAACCCAATGACTGCAAGAATCGATTCGGCCCATGAAGTCAGGGCGGCCCCGGTGTATGGTTCGCGGAATGGTGCGAATCAATGCCAACTAGGGTTACTCCATAGGCTTCCGGTTGGGTCGCACTCAAGACGGAATTGACTTCCGTTAGCGCGCAGATTGGACAGGTGAATGTGCCGTAAAGCCCGCCGGCCATAGAGTACACAACCAGTTCGTAGGTCACGCCGTCTCGAAGGCAGTTCTCCCGATAGACAGCGCGATCCGTCGGCATAGATTGTCCCCTCCCAGGAACTAGCTTTTAGGGACTTATTTAATCATGCATGACCGCGCAAGCAATCCCCTTCTGTTAGAGACCACAATTTGGGCCCGAGAGCGCTACGGTTCTTGCGCCAATTGGCTACAATTCGTGGACATGGACGAACCGAATGGCCAGCGCTGGTGGGTTATCTGGCTGGAGATTGCGTCCATCGCCGCCGTCGCTGCCGTAGTGATCATCTTCGCCATGTCCTGGTAGCGACAATCTGCGAGCGACGTCAGCTTTAGCCGCACTCGATAGTAACCGTACGCGGGAGTTCGTGCCGGCCGCACGGACGGCCGTTGGCGCTAATGAGTTGACGTAAGGCCGTTCGCGTGGTTGTGGGCACAAGTTTCATGGCTTCAATCATCGCGGGCTCGTGTCTTTCAGCGAGTGTTTGCTGTCAGCGCACGTTGTAAGCTGTTCAGTCACACTCGTCAGGCTCTAACTATATCACTGGGTAACATTCGGGGAATTGATCGTAAAATCGATCGTGCGCCGCTCACGATAATCCCCGACGCATTACAATGGACGACTGCTCGCCCAGCGCCACACGACGCATTAATTTCTGGAGTGGGACTCATGCCGTTGCCTTGCCAAGCGGGTCACCGCCTCATTCGGATGTTTCTAGCCTTGACGTTCTTGCTGGCTTCGGCATTCTTGGCGCAGACCTGTTCGTTCGCATCTGAGGCGGCCGAGACGGTTCGGTCGCCTTGGACCACTTCTCGCGTCGTGGGATCACCCGACCCCGCGCCGCCCTTCAAAATAGTTCGAGCGTTTCCGAATCTGCAGTTCAAGCGACCCTTGCTCCTGGCTCGTTGTCCGGGAAGCGATCGTCTGTTTGTGGGGGAAGAGACCGGCGTCTTGTATTCGTTTCGCCACGATCAAGACGCCCGAGCCGAACTCTTCTGCGATCTGCGGAAGGAACTCAAAACGCTTCACTTGCTGCCGGAGGCAAAGGACGTCGAGGCGGTTTATGGACTGGCGTTTCATCCTGACTTCGCAAGGAACCGGCAATGCTTTGTTTGCTATACCGTCCGCGGCAAAGATGCCCGCAACCGAAACTTGAAGGACGGAACGCGAGTATCACGATTCACCGTTACCAGGACAGAACCGCCGCGAATCGAAGCCGCGAGCGAGGAGATTGTGCTGACGTTCCTGCAAGGCGGCCATAATGGCGGGGACCTCCACTTCGGCCCCGACGGTTTGCTCTACATCTCAACCGGAGACGGCGCGAGTCCCAACCCGCCCGACGATCTAAACACCGGACAGGACATCTCGGATCTGCTCTCTTCCATCCTGCGGATCGACGTGGACCGGAGGGACGAAGGGAAAAACTATGCGGTCCCAAACGACAACCCGTTCATCGGAATGCCGGGGGCGCGACCCGAAGTTTGGGCCTACGGCTTCCGCAATCCCTGGCGAATGAGCTTCGATCGCCAGACGGGCGAGTTGTTCGTCGGCGACGTCGGCTGGGAGCTGTGGGAGATGGTTCATCGAGTCGAGAAAGGCGGCAACTATGGCTGGGCCGCAACCGAAGGACCGCAGCCCATTAAGCCCGAGGAAGTCGGTCCCACCCCCATCCATCCGGCGCTGATCGAGCTGCCACACACCATCGCCTGTAGCGTCACCGGTGGATTCGTCTATCGCGGTAAAAAGTTCCCAGAGTTGCGTGGGGCCTATGTTTTTGGCGATTGGGAAACGCGGCCGCCGG
>JBBDYH010000167.1:11262-21460 GCA_040901795.1 Pirellulales bacterium | reverse complement strand
TGGGCGGCGCGCTTTCAGGGCGACCAGATCCAGGAGATGCCCGACATCACGCGTCCCTCGGTGCGCATCGTCGCCTTCGGTGAGGATCACGATGGCGAACTCTACTTCCTCGACCACGATCACGGCACGGTGCACACCCTGGAACGGAATGACGCCAGCGCACAAAACGCAGACTTTCCAACCCAGCTATCGCAAACCGGGTTGTTCAGATCGGTCAAGCACCATCAGACGGCCGAGGGCGTAATCCCCTTTACGATCAATAGCCGGCAGTGGCTGGACGGCGCGACGGCGGAGCACTGGGTCGCCTTTCCCGGCGTCTCGTCCGCTACTCTCCATGCGACCGGCAAACCGATCCCGGGCTTGGTGTATTGGCACAACTTCCGGATGCACTTCCCCAAGGATGCCGTGCTGATGAGGACGCTCTCCTGGGGAGGCAAGCGGCTCGAGACACAACTGTTGCACTACGACGGCATGGACTGGCGCGCTTACACGTACGCCTGGCGCGACGACCAAACCGACGCAGATCTCGTCCCTGCCGACGGCGCCGAGAAGGAGGTTACCGATGGGAAGCAGCATCGCGTGTGGCAGTTCCAGAGCCGCAGTCAGTGTATGTCGTGTCACAGCAACCAGTCAGAATATGCACTGGCGTTCCTGCCGGAACAACTGAACCGTCCCGGACTCGGCGGCGGGAACCAACTCGTCGCGCTCACCGAGGCAGGGTTCATCCGCCGAGCCGATAACGATGGCCAGCCTTTGCCGCCGTTCGACGCCGTTTCGGCTGCGCAAGAACGAAGGATCGCCGATCCGACCGACGAAGGTACGCCGCTGGAGGCGCGGGCCCGCGCTTACTTGCACGCCAATTGCGGCCACTGCCACTCCGACCATGGCGGCGGCGCCGTCCCTCTGCGTCTGCCGTTCTCTGTGCCCGTTGCCGAAATGCAGGCGGTCGGAGTCCGTCCGGCGCGCGGCGACTTCGGGCTGCCGGACGCGGCGATTATCAAGCCGGGTAAGCCGTATGCGAGCACGTTCTACTTCCGCATGGCCAAGTTCGGCCGCGATCGAATGCCACACATCGGTTCCGAATGGCCGGACGAAGCGGGACTTACGCTCATCGAGCAATGGATTGCCAGTATGAACGCTAGCGCGAAACCGACCGAGGCGAGCTCGGAGGGTGCGCCATCGGATCAGTTATTGGCGAGCCCGCAGTCGGCAATGCCGCTGGCGCGAAAGCTCGGCCGGGGCCGGCTGAACGCAACCGAGAGGGATGCGCTGCTGACGGCGGTTTCCAAGCTGCCGTCAGGTCCCGTTCGCGACCTGTTCGAGGGTTACCTTCCTCTGGTCTCGAAAGCGGAACGTAAGCTTGGCTCGAACCCGCGGCCCTCTATCATCCTTGGCTTGAAAGGAGATGCTGACCGAGGTGAGACACTTTTTTGGTCGCAAGCGATCAACTGCGGCAAGTGTCATCGTGTTGGCGACCGCGGCAAGCCCGTCGGGCCAGATCTGTCGAGCGTGGGAAAACTTCGCTCCGCTGAGGACCTGCTGGAAAGTCTTTTGTCGCCAACGCGGAGGATCGAGCCGAAGTACGCAGCGTATCTGGTCCATACAGGAGACGGCCGTTCGTTGACCGGTCTCTTGATCAAGCGAGACGAACACTCCGTCGTGCTCCGTGACAATGAAGGTAAAGAGATTACTCTGGCAGCCGAAAGCGTGGAGGAATTGCGACCGCTGCGCACGTCGCTGATGCCGGACGGGCAACTGGCCGACCTCACGGCCCACCAAGCGGCCGACCTGCTTGAATACCTGGCGATGCAAAAGAATGAACCCTCTCAGATGTCTCCATGATTGGGGTCCGAGGGGAAGTTCCCCACAGAAGCCCAGCAGCCGTTGCGGCATCCACGGCAGACGCTGCTCTGATCCTGCGATACAATTGCCGTCAACGTTTTTGCCTGTCGGCAGGCAGGTTTCTCTTAAGTTGCGGGCCAGACCTGCGAAGAAGGCGAGATGAGTTTCACGGAAAGTCGGCCGAATTGGTTGAGCGAAATCATCGAACAACTACGAATTGTCAGAGATGGTCCAATTCCACTTGCTGAGCGAAAAGTGGAGCGCGACGCCATCGTAGCTGCGATTAAGCAGCATCCTGAGGGACAGAGTTTGGCGGCCCTGCAAGAATTGCCGGACATTGTTTGGGCGGCACTAGGCGCCGCTTACCACTGGGAACAGCAGTCGAAACAAAACCCGCACCTCTCGATGGCTTCGCCGGCCATCCATGGTTCGCACGTCATCTTTAGCGCCAAGCGGTGGAGATCTGAGTAACGCTTGCCTGCAACTCGAAATAGTTAACCGCGCCCAGCCGAAGGACGACTGATCAATGGTACCGTGCCTGACAACGAATCTCACCGCTGGTACTTTCAGTTGCGTATCATTCGTAGCCTTCTTCTTGGTCCCTTTGATGGTTCCCCGCCAATCGCCTGGGCAGATTGAAGATGCGCCAGTCCGCGCCGAGGCGGACGAATCGGTACCGCGAGCAACTTTCGGTCAGATTGCAATTGAACGACCCGGTGAGCGCGAGTTTGTCCTGGACCAGGCGAACCTGATTAGCGACGCCGATACGCAAGCAATCAAACAACTTGCTGATAAGTTGCTGACGGATAAGGCGGCGCCCATTATCGTTGTCACCATCGAGTCCATGACACAGTACGGCGGCTCAGGATTGAGAATCGAAACGTTTGCCCGACTGCTGTTCGATCAATGGGGCATCGGCCCAGTGAAGCTCGGTGATACGTCATGGAATTACGGAATGCTGCTACTGGTCTCGAAGCACGATCGCCAGGCACGAATTGAGCTGGGCGCAGGATGGAGACGCGAGAAAGATGCAGTGGCTGAGAAAATCATGAACGAGCTCATCGTTCCTCGGTTTAAGAGCGGAGATTTCTCGGGCGGGATCGTGGCTGGGGTCGAGGGGCTCGACAAAATGGCCCGCGATCTGGAGCTGCCGACCCGGCCGCGACCGACCTGGCATTACCTCGTCGGGGCGGTTTTCTTCGGTCTCATGGTGTTTACGATCATTTCCTTGATCCGCCGAGGATCGAGCGGGTGGGCGTGGCTGATGTGGGCCGCTGTGTTTGGGATAGTGGGTATGATCCTGTATCAAATGGCGACGAGCCGATCGAGTGGTGGCGGGGGCTTTTCAGGCGGTTCATTTGGCGGCGGTTCATCGGGTGGAGGCGGCGCCACCGGATCGTGGTAGGCGATGGAACCATAAACCAGGAGAGCATTCGTGGCACGTGCATCGATAATCTTCAGCGAGGCGGATCGCGAACGCGTGAACGGGGCCATTCGGGAGGCCGAATCGGCGACCAGCGCCGAGATCCTGCCCGTGGTGGCTCAGAGTTCAGGTCGATACGACCGAGCCGAAGATATCGTGGGACTGTGGTTCGGGGGGCTGGCGATGATTATCGTGTGGATGGTGTATCCCCTGCCGGAATCTGAACCAGGCAACTGGGATGCCCCCTCGCCGGTGTGGCAACTTGTGGCACTGCTCGCTGGGGCGCTAGTCGGTTTCATGGCCGGCGCATTGATCGGTGAGCGGATACACTGGCTGCGCAGGTTATTCACACCGCAGGCGCAGATGCGCGATGAAGTCTATGGTCGGGCGCGAGCAGTTTTCTTCGACAAACGGGTTCACCACACGGAGGGCAGCGCCGGTGTGCTGCTGTATGTCTCCCTGTTCGAACACATGGCCGCGGTCATCGCCGACCAGAGTATCCTGGACAAGCTAGGCCAGGAGCAGATCGACGGAATCTGCAGTGAGTTTACCGACCGGTTGCATCGAGGAACTCCAACCGACGCCTTGTGCGATACGGCTGTCTCACTTGGCCAACGTCTCGCGGTTCTACTGCCGCGGGCAGAGAATGACACGAACGAACTATCCGATTCTTTGGTCGTGATTAAAAGCTAGCCTTCGGATTATCGGAACGCCGTGACCGGAGCTAGTGATTTCTCGCTCGCTCCATGCGCGGCGCTGGTCAAGTAGTAGGGAGCCGAACCCAGGCCACCGGACTTGATCGATCTATAGGTGTTCGGTGGACTCCGAGCGTACGCGCTGCTCTGTTCGGGCTCAAGGTCACTCGATGATGATTCCGATGGCGATTCGTCACGGGCGCTTACGGCGCGGGCTGCTGCAACCCGTCGTAAGCACCTGACGCACAGTAGACCACCCGCCAAGATGTTGACGATGCTATTGTTCCACGGATCCGCAGGCTTTGCTTCCCTCAATGAGCTGGTCGCTCCGGCCTTTATGTGCGCTAGCCGAGGGCCGGTTTCCGAGGCGGTTTGGCACGGATTTCGCTATCCCGGAACGGCCACCGCCGAAAAGTTTATGCAGATCGCGCAAATCATCTCCCGAGCAGCCCCACTTTGGCCGCTGCTCTGGTTTGAGCATCGGATTCTTGGCACTATGGATGGCAGCTCGACTATCGCCGTTGATCATCCCGTCGCTGATTTAAACGTCGCGGAATTGATTCGCGTCCGCGGCAAGAAGGCGCTGGCCTTGTTGCTGCAGGCGCGCGATTACGCCACGCTGCTTGCACAAGACGGTTCGGACTTTGCTCTCGACCGAAGCACTCTTTATCGAGCGGGTCTCTCGGTGAACGACCTCCGTTGGCTCTTATGTCAACGACTCGTCGACCATATGCAGGAGACTACTTTACCAGGCGACCCTCATCGGAGATTTGAACGGGCGGGCGCAATCGCCTTTCAGCGAGCAAGTTGTTTCGTGCTAACTGCGGCCGGGGTCGACTTTGTCAGAGAAGGGGGACAGTGCCCGGGACAGTGCCTTTATGAAAGGCTCCCACTGCTTCCCCCCGAGGCATCGCCTGAACGAAATCCAGAAGCGCTGATCCCGACCTGGGATTATGATCTCCAAGAATTGCGGCTCGGGAATAAAGTCGTCAAGCGTTTCATGACGCCGGCGCCCAATCAGCAAATGATTCTGGCCGCCTTCGAGGAGGAAGGTTGGCCACTCCACATCGATGACCCGCTTCCGCCGCAAGGAGATCTGGAACCGAAGCGAAGACTGCATGACACCATTAATTCGCTTAACCGGCATCAAAAGGAGCCGTTGATTCGGTTTATCGGAGACGGAACTGGAGAAGGTATTCGCTGGCAGCTCGTGGTGGACGAACGGCAACAGTTCGCTTTGGACACAGCAGGGCTCGAGGTTCTGCTCGCGCCGTCATCCTTAAGCTCAAACTCCGCCGCAACAAAAGCACCCAAGAGCTCTGAGCGCTTGCGCTCTCGGTAGTTGGGTTATCCTAAGAACCGCTAACACAACCGGCACACAGTAACCCGAAGCGTGAGCGAGGAACCGGCAGATTCGGCCTCGCTTACGCGTCGGGTTACTATTGTTAGCGGTTCTAAATGCCGCGTGCTTGTCCGCGCCCGCCTAGGTTGCCTCTACGACAAGCCAAGCGAAGAAAAGATCGGCTCGGTGTCATCGCACACCAAAGCTTGAACCTTATACCGCGGGCCGCTACCTTGAGCGTGCGTGCTTTGGATGTTTGACGTTGAGTTGGTGGGCCGGCGGCCGCGGCAGCCTCGTCCCAGATGCCACCCGCTCTGCTCGCCGCCGTGCCGGCGGCGGCTAAACGGCGGACGGCGAACTCCTCACCACGCGGCGGGGACGCCGCGGCTCCGAACTTCGAACCGCCGAACCCGAACCCGAACCCGAACCCCTCAAACCCCCGAACCTATGACGCGTCGGCTGAGCTTGCTCGACACCATCAGCGTGATCGTGGGGATCGTGATTGGCGCGGGAATCTATGAGACGCCGCCCTTGGTGTTTGGTTTGGCGGGCGGCATGTGGAGCGGGCTGGGCGTTTGGGCGTTGGGCGGAATTCTTTCGCTGGTGGGCGCGTTCACGTATGCCGAGCTGGCGACGACGTATCCGCGGTCTGGGGGCGACTACGTTTACCTGACGCGCGCGTACGGTCCGTGGGCAGGGTTCTTGTTTGGCTGGGCGCAGTTGGCCGTGATCATGACCGGCAGCATCGGCATGATGGCGTACATTTTTGGCGACTATGCCGCCCGGTTTTTTGACACCGGCGCCGATACGTCGTTCGGCTACGCGGCGGGAGCGGTGGCGGTGTTGACGGTGGTGAACGTGTTTGGCGTGTCGGTGGGCAAGGTGACGCAGAACATTTTGTCGGCGGCGAAGGTGCTCGGGCTGGGGGGCATCGTCGCCGCCGCAGTGTACTTGTTGGCAAGAGGAATGGGCGCGGAGAGCGAGGCCGCTAGTGTGGCTGCGAGCGCCGGAGATTCCGGGGCGCCGGTAATGCTCGGGCTGGCAATGGTGTTTGTGCTGTACACCTACGGCGGCTGGAACGACGCGGCGTTTGTGGTGGCCGAGATGCAGGATTCGCGCCGCATTGCGCCGGCGTTGATCCTGGGCACGCTGGCGGTGATGTTGATTTACCTGGCTGTGAACGGCGCTTATCTGGCCGTGCTCGGTTACGAGGGCGTGAGCGCTTCCAAGGCCGTCGCCGCCGATGTGCTCGACCGCGTTTTAGGCGAGTCTGGCGGCCGGATCATCTCGGCGCTGGTGATGATCTCGGCGTTGGGCGCGGCCAACGGTTTGATCTATACCGGGTCACGGCTGTACGCCACGGTAGGAGCGGATTATGCGATTTTCGGGGCGCTGGGGCGCTGGCATCCGCGGTTGGGCGCGCCGGTGTATGCCCTGGCGGTGCAGGCGGTGATCACGCTGTTGATGATCCTGGCGGTGGGCAGCGCGTCAGGTCAGGAGCAACTTAGCCGAGCCTTCACTTCGATGGGAATCGAAGGGGATTTCACCTGGGAGGGTCGCAAAGGCTTTTCATCGCTGCTGGCCATGTCGGCCCCGGTCTTTTGGCTGTTCTTCATGTTGACGAGCCTGTCATTGATTCGCCTGCGGTGGCTCGATAGTCAGGCGACGCGGCCGTTCAAGGTCCCGTTTTACCCCGAGCTGCCGCTGGTATTTACCGCGAGCTGCGGTTATATGCTGTATAGCGCCGCCGCCTATGCCGGGCGATTGGGACTGGTGGGCGCGGTTTTGTTGTTGGCCGGGCTGCCGCTGTATCTGGTTTCGAGGCGGAGGACGGTGTAGCGAGCGGCGGGGTTTGTCCCCGCCGGCACTTAAGCGTGGCGTTGGTGTTTCGTAGTTCAGACAACCGGTTTTTTTGACTAGACCAATTTACGGGAGGACAGCATGCGATTGTTCTTTGGGACTCAATTCGCGATTCGGACTGCGGTGGTAATGACAGCGTTGTTTGGAGCGGCGTTGGTTTGCCAGGCCCAGAAAGACACCGCGACTAAAAAACAAACCACGACCAAGAAAGACACAGAAAAGCAGGAAACGAAAAAACGGCGGCCAGACGTGATTTTCGTACCGACGCCGCAGGTTGTCGTCGACAAGATGCTGGAATTGGCCAAGGTCAAGAAGGGCGAAGTGGTGTATGACCTCGGCTGCGGCGACGGCCGCATCGTGGTGACCGCCGCCAAGAAGTTCGGCGCCAAGGGGAAGGGTTTTGACATCGACCCGCAGCGAATCAAGGAGTCACTGGAGAACGTCAAGAAGAACAAAGTCGAGGACAAAGTCGAGATCATTGAAGCCGACATCTTCAAGCTCGACCTGAAAGAAGCCGACGTGATCACGCTGTATCTGCTCCCTTCGTTGAACGTGAAGCTCATCCCGCAGCTCGACAAGCTCAAGCCGGGCGTACGGATCGTCTCGCACGACTTCGATATGCAGGGCGTGAAGCCGGACCAGGAGGTCACCGTGGAGGTGGAGGACGACCGGGAACGTCCGGTCTACCTCTGGACCACACCGTTGAAGAAGGAGAAGGAGACGAAAGCGAGTGAATAACGGGCGAGCCGGCATTCGACTCCGGCAGCCGCCGGCCTGACGCCGGCGGCTGCTGGGGTGGGGTTCGCGGTCGTGCGTCCGCTCGGCCTACGGGGTCCGGTTCATCTCGGATTCCACTTCCTCCGGGGCGGGACTTCTTGCCAATTCGGACTTGCTGCGTTCACGGCGAGTCCGTTTCCGCTCGGCCTTCTGCTTTTTTTCCTGCTCGCGCTGCCGTTTGGCGAAGGTGTTCTGTTTTTTGGCCATGCGTCTGATGTCCTGGTTTTTGATGTCTTACGAAGTCGTGGGTCTCAGGAACGTCGGCGCGCATCCATCATGTCTGAGGACACTCATTAGCCTGCGGGCACTGAGGCCGGTTGAACCACCGGCGTTGTACCGGCGGCTTAGGCGACGCTGACGGATTCGGCGCGTGGACCTTTTGGCCCGCGGCCTTCGGAGTAGGTCACCTTCTGGCCCTCATGCAGATCCTCGAACGCCACGCCTTGCACTGCCGACTGATGAAAGAACAGCTCCCCCTGCGGTCCCTTAATAAAGCCAAAACCCTTATCGGGGACGAGCTTCTTGATTGTGCCTTCGGCCATACGCTGATTCCTCTCGAAAGAAGTAAACGAAACTACCGCCAGCAGGCCGTCGAACCAGATTTGACAGGTTCAGCGGCCCCGCGGGCAACATTGAAAAGGCAGCCTCCACCACGTTCACAGAAACGTCCGCGGCAGACCGCCCAAGAGCGGAGCTGAGAGGAAGGATCTCGAAAGAGGGTGCGGAGCCTACCCTGGCAACCCCGCCCGGACATTATAGCGGCGCCTGCCGCCTTGGCAAAGGCGATTTGAGTAGGGACCCAGCTCAAGGGTGCCAGCCTGCTGGACTAATCGGTTGCCGACTGCGGGGCGGCTCAACAGACCGCCTCGCCACGCTGGGGGGTAGGGCGGCGACAGGCGGCGACGGGCGACAACTGCCCTATGCCATTCTCAGAATTGTGGCCGGCGTGGGTGACGGATTTGCCGACTTTTCCGCGGCGGATCGGCGCCTGCGTTTTCGTAAGCCGGCTCGACTGCGATACAGCCAGCGCTAGCCACCCTCACGGCCCATTCCATCGACAATCGTGGGTCGCCGCGGCGGTTCAGCGCCACCCGCTCCCCGGCCCGGCGGCCAGATTTAAGGTAGATATTTCTGGACATTCGGCACGCGGCGAGAGCCGCGCCGCCGGTCCTACCGTCCACCCACCTGAGTTTTCTGCACTTTCTCTCGGAGGCACTATGCACGCCTTGCGTTGGTTTTCGATTGCCGTATTGTTTGCACTGTTTGCGGGCTGCGGGAGCGTTGTTGCGATCCCCTCAACGCCCGATGGCACGGTCCAGGCGGTAACCAGCGAGCTGGCTAACGACCGGCCGCAGGTGGTCTGGCGCGCGCTGCCGGCCAGCTACCAGACCGACATCCGCGAAGTGATTGTCGCCTTTGCCGACAAGATGGACGCCGATCTGTGGAACCGCACCTTTGCCGTGTTGGGCAAGATTTCGCGCGTCGCCAAGGAGAAGAAGGAATTCATTCTGGCGACGATCGGAGACAGCCCGATCGAGCAGCTCGACGAGGAGAAGCTCGAAAAGCTCAATGAAAACTGGGACCGCGTGGTGGCGATCTTTGAGACGATTGTCGCCTCGGACATCAAGACCGTGGAAGGCCTCAAGACGCTTAACCCGGAGAAGTTCCTGGCCACCACCGGCAGCCGCCTCAGCCAGAACTTTAAGGATCTGGCGACTGCGGTCGCCGATCAAGAGACCGCGGAGACGTTTGCGCAGCTCGGCCAGACCAAGGTGACCGTTGTCACGAGCGAAGGCGACAACGCCACGCTGTCAATCGAAGCACCGGACCAGCCGGCGAAGACCGTCGAAATGGTTCGGTTTGAAGGCAAATGGCTGCCGGCCGAGATGGTCGCCAATTGGGACACAGGCGTAGCGCAAGTCAAGCAGTCGATTTCGCAGATGGACTTTGCGGGACCGTCGCGCGAGATGTTTCTGGGCGTGATCGGCCAATTTGAACAGACCCTCGACCAGTTGTTGGCCGCGAACAGCCAAGCGGAATTCGACCAGGCGGCCGCTGGACTGACAGCGATGTTCGGCGGGCTGATGACTGCAAAGTTCGGTGAGACTGAAGAGTTTGTGCCGGCTACTCCGGATGTTTCGTTCAGCGACGAGAACTAGGTTGAATCGTAGGCCGGCCTTCCAAGGCCGACCCGTAAGTACGACGGCCTCGGAAGGCCGTCGTACATGCCGACAAATAGAAGGGCGTGGCTCCTCGAGC
>JBBDYH010000167.1:0-11252 GCA_040901795.1 Pirellulales bacterium | reverse complement strand
CCCCCCCCCCCCCTTCGTTATTTTGCGCCCTGGAAAGGGCGTGGCCTGACAATGCCGCCGCATCACGCCCAC
Source organism: Pirellulales bacterium (assembly GCA_040901795.1). Lineage (GTDB taxonomy): Bacteria > Planctomycetota > Planctomycetia > Pirellulales > JALHPA01 > JBBDYH01. Next base: position 11,180 of record JBBDYH010000167.1, on the reverse strand, counting down.
TCTCGGCGTGCCACTCAGAACGTCCGGTTTTGCGGGATGTTTCGGCGATATGCAATGTGGCGCTGTGCGCCTGTGGGCAAACGACAAGGTGCGATCGAGCCGGATTTTAAAGCGGATCGGCGAACCGCCGAAGGTAGTGGTGAGATCGTGATGAGATCTCGACAACACGGACCTCGGTTGGGCATGGACGCGCCCACGTTGGCTCTGCCGCACGAAAAGGCGGCTGCCGTAGATTGGCCACGTTTGTTTGCGCGTCATGCACCAACCACGCAGTTTGCGCTTGGACCTCTTTGCGCTGGCCCTGTTGGCGTTCTCCGCCTTCCTGGGCATTGCGCTGTTGACCTATCACTCGGCCGACACGCCGAGCACGCTCTTCTACCCGCCGACTGGAACGGTGGCTAACGCTTGCGGTCGTTCGGGGGCGTTTATGGCCGAAATGCTGCTCCGTGGGGTAGGCGTGGGGGCGTATTTTGTCTGGCTGTCGCTGGCGGTGTTTGATGTGTTTCTGCTCGCACGGCGATCTGTTACCGAGCCGATCTTCCGCACCGTGGGTTGGGTGATGGCGCTGGTGGGAATCTGCACGTTCGCGGCGTTGGCGTTTCCGTCGTGGGAAGGACCGGTCATCGGACCGGGCGGCTACGTGGGGGCGGCGGGTCGGACGATTCTGGAGATGAACTTCGCCGCGGTGGGGTCGTTTGTGTTGACGTCGAGTGTGATTGTGGCCGGATTGCTCTTATGTACCGACTATGTACTGTTCCGGCTGAGCGCGTTGATCGTGGGCAAGCCAACGTTGGTGGCGGCGCGATTGGGGCGGCGGGCCATCGGCCGCTCGTCGGCGAATGACAGGCGACGCGGTACGCGGGTGAAGGCGAATGGCCGACGCAGCGATGTGGACGAACCGCTTGAAAGAGACGATCAGGATGCAACCAGTGGGCCAGCGGTTAGGGTCCGTGGAAAGCGCGTGAAAGAGGAGGCCGCAGAGGACGACACCGAATTAGACGATGAGGATTCGGCTGACGATGAATCTGAGAGCGACAGCGAAGATGAGGAGACAGTTACGGGAGCTACGGGCGGCGGCGCCGGAGGGGCAACTGCGAAGCCGTCGATCGGCGAGCGGCTGGCTGCGGCGCTGCGGATTAAGAACTTGGGCAAGGAGCGCGAGCAGGTGATCGAGGAGCTTGAAGCGGCGGCCGCGCGTGAAGACGCCGCCGCCGACTACGTGTTGCCCCCGATCGACTTGCTGCTCCCCAACGAAACCGTGTTTCAAGAGGAGCACGAGAAGGAGGTGCGCGAAAAAGCAAAAAAACTCGAAAACACGTTTGCTAGCTTCGGTTTTAAGGTCAAGGTAGTCGAGATCGAGACCGGCCCTGTAATCGCGCAGTACGAGGTTGAGTTGGAGGCCGGACTCCGACTGTCGAAGATCACCAGCCTGGCCGAAGACCTGGCGATTGCACTTCGCGTACCCAGCGTACGCATCGTGGCCCCGATCCCCGGCAAGAACACCGTGGGCATCGAGGTCCCCAACGCCACGCGGCAGCTTGTGCGGTTGCGTGAGGTGATCGAAGAGACCAACGGGAAAACCAAGAAGATGCGCATCCCGGTCTATCTGGGCAAGGATGTGGCGGGCAACCCGATGATCGTCGATCTCACCACGCTGCCGCACTTGCTGATCGCGGGGCGGACGGGGACGGGCAAGAGCGTGTGTTTGAACTCGATCATCGTCAGCATGCTGATGACGCGGCGGCCCGACGAAGTGAAGATGCTGATGATCGATCCCAAGATGGTGGAGCTTAGTCCGTACAAACGGCTGCCGCACCTGATGCACCCCGTGGTGACCGACATGCGGAAGGCCGAGGCGATTCTGGCCTGGGCGGTGGAGAAGATGGAAGAGCGGTATGCGCTATTGGCGCGGGCAGGTGTGCGGCACATCAGCGTCTACAACCAGCTTGGCGAAGAAGAGCTGATGGACCGCTTGCAGCCCGAAACCGATGAGGAGCGGCAAAGCATTCCGCTCAACCTGCCGTACATCGTGATTGTGGCGGACGAGATGGCGGACTTGATGATGACCTCGGGGAAGGAGGTGGAGCAGCACATTATCCGACTGGCGCAAAAGAGCCGGGCGGTGGGCATTCACTTGATCCTGGCGACGCAGAAGCCGACTGTCGATGTCATCACCGGCCTGATCAAGTCCAACTTACCCGCACGGATCGCGTTTCAGGTGGCCAGCCGCGTGGACAGCCGCGTGGTGCTCGATGAGATGGGCGCCGACAAGCTGTTGGGCAACGGCGATATGCTGTTTCTCTGGCCGGGCACCAGCACGCTGTTGCGGGGTCAAGGGACGTACTTGTCCGATGACGAAATCAACCGCGTGGTCGATTTCGTCGGCACGACGGAGCCGCAGTTTGCCAAGGAGCTGGTGGCGCTCAAGCCGAAGAGTTCCGACGACGGCAAAGGGAGCGTCAACCTGAAGAACCGCGATGACCTGTACGAAGCGGCCGTCGATCTTGTGATCCGTGAGGGCCGGGGGAGTGTGTCGCTGTTGCAGCGGGCGTTGGGAATCGGCTACGGCCGCGCCGCGCGATTGATTGATTACATGGCGGAAGACGGCATTGTCGGCGAGTACAACGGCTCGCAAGCCCGCGATGTGTTGATCTCGTTGGAGCAATGGGCGGAGATGCAAGGCGAGAAACTCGATCCCGATCCATCTCCGCCGCCGTCGAAACCGAAAAAGAATAGGATTCTGCCGGCACGCGAGGAGGTGTTCGACACCGACGACGAGGAACCGGATGAAGATCCGGACGACGACGACGATGATAATGGAGATGACCCCGATGACGATGATGCACCGTTCGACGACGACCCCGATGACGACGATGCGGAGGACGAAGATGACGACGCGGAGGACCGTCCGCCGGTGCGCGGGCCGCATCGTGCCGGCTCAATCAACCCGCGATCGACCGCATCGGCAACCTTGATGGTTGAACCAGCCGACGAAGAGGCGGCCGATGAATGCGATGCAGAGGGCGGCTCGTTCGCTCGGACCCACTCAGGGGGTGGTGATGACGACGATGCCGATGACAACGACGTAGACGCTGAACCCTCTGAGGAAGCCGTCGACGACGAGCGCTATTCGCATATCAATCCAGCGTTACTGGAGCGCCTTCGGGCGAAGCGTCTCCGCGAGCAACAGCAGCGGCTACGCCGTTCGGCGTAGCCCGCCGCCGTTGACGAAATTGGGGTCCGTCGTCGAACTACGGCCCCACCGCCTCAAAGTTTTGCCGCACCAGGCCAGCCAGTAGGTTGCCGCTCATCGACAACAGGTCATTGCCCGCTCCGCCGTCCAAAAGCGCGCTTAGACGGGATAGCGAGCCGACGACAGCCAGCGAATCATTTCCCTCGCCCAATCCGGCAAACAGATGGTCGGCGGCGGAGTATTGAATGGCCACGGTGTCGTATCCGCTTCCGGCATCGACGGACAAGTAGTATGCGCTTGCCGCATAAACCGTTGCCTGATCGCTGTCGCCGCCGAGCCAGACATACAGATTCTCAACGAAGGACGCATACGAGACGTTGACCAGGTCAAAGCCGGCCGCCGTGTCGACAAACAGACTATGGGCGCCGAGGAAATTGCCCACGAGTACGTAGTCGCTGCCCGCGCCGGCCAGGATCGCCGCCTCGCCGTCGGCGGAACTGTTGTGGACCCAGACGATGTCATTGCCGGTGCCTGTTTCGATAAGGAGCGAGTTACCGGCGCGGACGTTGTTCAGGCGGACATCGTTGCCTACGGCGCCACCATGGACCACAAGATCATGTTCGACGTTTAAGTACTCTAATTCAATACCAGCGTATCCAGCATTTGAAATAACGATGAAGTTGCCGCCAACATGATTGAACTGTGGACTGGCAGCGCCGAAACCAGTGCGAATCGTGGCGCTATCATTGAAAGTTGCGACGACATGCCCGTCAATTCTTGCACGCGTGAGCACAACGTTGCGTGTTGTCTCTGTAACGAAATCACCACCGACGTCACAGTCGACCAATTCGAGGTTACCGGGGCCCATTAGGGCGCGAATAGTGCCGTTCACTGAAGTGCTAATAGTAACATTGTGATGACCCGTCGAGCTTATGCTCAGGTCTCCACCAACCGAGCCGCCGTCGATCGAGACGTTTCCCAAATCGCTCGACATTGCGATTTCGAGGTCTCCGCCAATAATCGCACTCTCCAATCCAATACTCGTGTTAAAGCCGGCAGCTACTGTCAATGAGCCGGCGACTGAAAAATTATTTGAGCCAGCCACGCTGAGCGAGTGCATTGCGAGCCACCCGGGATAGCCCTGTCCAAGATCGACACTGAGGTCGCCTGCGAAATTGATCGCTGCGGGATTGGTATCGAACGTCAACGAGTCGTAATCATCGCCGAGCTGGATCGTCACGTCGCCGGTGACTCCAGTCGCGGTGACTGGCACGCCCCCACCGTTGATCGTGGTGCCAGAGCCGGAGACCACGAATTCACCCGCGGTCCCTGTGGCCGTAAGCGTAATAACGTTGAACTGGTTGTCGCCGGTAATGAACAAGTCGCCGCCCACGACGCTGACAGTCACGTCGCCTGCCAGCATTTGTCGCGATTCGAGTTGCTCGAGCTTGAGCCTCCGCCGATTGTGGTAGAAGTTGCGTCTCATCACAGGTGCCTTTCAAAGGTGATCGAACGGTAAGACGAACGAGTCGCTGCCGCCCGATTGGGTTAAACGGATACCAACGGGATAAGCGGGCCCACCATCGCACCGGCCGAATGTCGGCGTCACGGCTGACCGGAAACCGGCCCAACCGGCGGGGTCTGTTGACAGGCCCGGCCGAACGGCGTAGATTTCCAAAGTGAAGCTTAGCTCAATAGTTTCAAGCGGCTTGTCTTTTACCGATTTCTAACATCATGCGATCGTCCGCCGTGCCAGCGTCGATTCGCGATTTCGCCCGCCCGGTGAATGTCGGTGTAGGCGTAGCGATTATTCGAATTACGGAGGTCCGGCCGTAAGGGCGTCGTGCTGTCAACACGGTTTACCAAAGCCCTGCGGTCGATAAAGACTGCGGGGCTTTTTTTGTTGGAGATTGGGGGATGGGGAGGGAGATGGGGGGATAGTTAATCACCGCGAACCATCGAGGCCTGGCGTCGTCATTCCCCATTCCCCATTCCCCATTCCCCATTCCCCATTCCCGATTCCCGATTCCCACATTCCCCATTTGCTGAACCCTGAACCCCGAACCCTGAACCCTATGGCCTGCATTCAGATCTACGACACCACGCTTCGCGATGGCAGCCAAGGCGAGGGGGTGAACTTCTCGCTGCAAGACAAGCTGCTGATCACCGAGCAGCTCGACCGGTTGGGTTTTGACTACATCGAAGGCGGGTATCCGCTTTCGAACGAGAAGGACGCACAGTACTTCCAGCGCGTGCGGGAAATGGATTTACAGCACTCTCGCGTCTGCGCCTTCGGGATGACGCGCCGCAAGGGGGCGCGGCCCGAGGCCGATCCGGGGATGCGCGCGTTGCTCGACAGCGGCGCGAAGACGATCACGATCGTGGGCAAGACTTCGGCGTTTCATGCGACCGAAGTGCTGCGCGTGACGCTCGAAGAAAACCTGGCGATGATCGCTGACACGGCCCGCTATCTATGTGACCAGGGCCGGGAAGTGATCTACGACGCCGAGCATTTCTTCGACGGTTGGAAGCTGAATCCCGAGTACGCCCTTAAAACGGTCCGAGCCGCCGCTGAAGCCGGAGCCTCGATGGTCGTCCTCTGCGACACCAACGGCGGGAGCATGCCGGAGGAAATCGCCGAGCTGACTAAGGCCGCCATCGCTGGCCTGCCCGTGCCGGTGGGGATTCATTGCCACAATGACTGCGACCTGGCGACGGCCAATTCCTTGGCCGCGGTCGATGCCGGGGCGGTTCAGGTGCAAGGGACGATCAATGGCGTCGGCGAGCGCTGCGGCAATGCGGATCTGATTACGGTGGTCGCCAACCTGGCCGTGAAGAAGCGAGGTTATGAAGTGCTCAAGGCGGCTGACGGCGTGCAGCACCTCACCGAGCTGTCGCGCTACGTCTACGAAATCGCCAACATGAACTTCCGCGCCAACCAGCCGTTCGTGGGGCAAAGCGCATTTGCGCATAAAGGAGGCATGCACGTTCACGCCGTCGCCCGCGTGTCGAGCAGCTACGAGCACATCGATCCCGCGCTGGTGGGGAACGAGCGGCGAATCCTCGTTAGCGAGCTGTCCGGCCGGTCGAACATCATGGAGCTGACTAAGCAGTATAACCTGCACGACAACCGCGAGCTGATGGACAAGATCCTCGCGCAGGTCGTCGCGATGGAGAACCAGGGGTATCAGTTCGAGGCGGCCGAGGCGTCGTTCGACCTGTTGGTGCGACGCACCGCCGGGTTGTTCACGCCCCATTTCGAGCGGCTGAGCTACCACGTCGATGTGGAAAGCGACCGGCACGGCGAGCTGAACACCGAGGCTACCGTCAAGCTCCGCATTGGCGATGCCGTGCAGCACGAGGTGGCCGAGGGTGATGGGCCGGTCAACGCACTCGACGCCGCAATGCGAAAGGCGCTGGAGGTAGCTTATCCGAACCTTGCGGAGATGACGCTTGTCGATTACAAGGTCCGCGTGATCAATTCCGAGGCGGGCACCGCGGCCGGCGTGCGCGTGGTGATCGAGAGTCGCGACGAGCACGATGTGTGGGGCACCGTGGGCGTGAGCGAAAACGTCATCGAGGCAAGTTGGCTGGCGCTGGTCGATTCGTTTGAGTACAAGCTGTGCAAGGTTGAAACGATGAGAGTCGCAAAGGATACCGCTCCTCGGACGAATCAGACTGCCCTAGCTCCGGAGGAGCGGCATGTAGTAGCCCCGGGCGTAAGCCCGGGGTAAGCAACCACCCTGGATTGCGAAGCCCCGGAGGGGCGATACTTGGAGTGTCGCCCCCGCGGGGCTTTTTTTATATTTGTTCAACTTGGTTTGGATATACACTTAACCGCCGTGAGATGGCGGCATACGCCTTCATCACCATGTCAACATCCGCTATCGACCTTCCCAAACAATTCGAGCACGGCCCCGCGCAGGAGCGCTGGACGGCGCATTGGCTGGCGAAGAACTACTTCCATGCCGAGCCGGATCAGAATCGGCAGCCATTCACAATTGTCATCCCGCCGCCGAACGTGACCGGCGCCCTTCATCTGGGTCACGCCCTCAACAACACGCTGCAAGACATCCTCATCCGTACGAAGCGGATGCAAGGTTACAACGCCCTTTGGATGCCCGGCGCCGATCACGCCGGCATCGCCACGCAGGCGGTGGTCGAAAAGCGGCTCTTGGAAGAGGAGAAAACTACGCGGCATCAGCTTGGCCGCGAGAAGCTTGTGGATCGGATCTGGCAGTGGAAGGAGACCTACGAGAAACGCATTCTCCAGCAGCTCCAGCAGATGGGTTGTAGCTGTGACTGGAACCGCACGCGATTCACGCTCGACGCCGTCTGTGCCCGCGCGGTGCGACACACGTTTTTCCGGATGTTCAAGGACCGCCTGATCTATCGCGGCAAGCGACTGGTGAACTGGGACACATTCCTCCAGACGGCGGTCAGCGACGACGAGGTGTTTCACGAGACGGTGAAAGGCCACTTTTGGCACATCCGCTACCCGATCATCGACCCGCAGCCGGGCGAGCCGGAGTTTGTCTCGGTGGCCACGACGCGGCCGGAGACGATGCTGGGCGACACGGCGGTGGCGGTGCATCCTGATCCGGCGGCCGCGCTCGATCGCGCGGAGCGGGAGCTGCAAGAGAAGCTGGCCGGCGCTCCGCAGAAGGAGCGAGCCGACATACAGAAACAGCTCGACGATCTGGCGGAGCGACGACAGACAGTGCTGCCGCAGTTGATCAAGCTCCGCGATATGGCCAACGCGGGGCGGAAGGTGATGTTGCCGTTGATGCAGCGGCCGATTTCCTTGGTCGCCGACGAGTGGGCCAAGCCGGAACTGGGCAGCGGCTGTGTGAAAATCACGCCCGCGCACGATCCAAACGATTACGAAGTCGGCAAGCGGCGGTCTCTGCCGATGATCAACATCCTTAATCCGGATGGCACGCTGAACGAGAATGCTGGCGCGTACAAGGGCCTGACGATCAAGAAGGCCCGCGTGCAGGTCGTCACCGATCTGGAATCGCAGGGGCTCTTGGAGCGCGTGGAAGACCGCGAGATCGAGATCGCGCATTCGGACCGCTCAAAGACCCCGATCGAGCCGTACTTGGCGGATCAGTGGTTTGTGAAGATGAGGGACCTCGACGATGCGGAAACCGCAGGTGGTTCTGCAAACGCCTCTGTAGGGAACGCCCTCCGTGGCGTTCCGGAAGCGCCGATCGGCGTGGCCACGCCAACAAGCCCAACGGAACGGCACAGAGGCCGTTCCCTACAGAGTTCGGGCTTGGCCCAGATGGCCATGGACGCGGTGATTGACGGCCGTGTGCAGGTCCACCCGCCGCGGTACGCAAAGAGCTACCTCGATTGGCTCGGTGAAAAGCGCGACTGGCCTGTGAGCCGGCAGCTTTGGTGGGGGCATCGGATACCGGTGTGGCGTTTGTCCGACGAAGGCGCTTCTGCCGCGGAGTCGATTACAGGGATTCAACAACAAGTCCGGGCTCTGCGCGACAAGTACCCAGAAGAGGTCTCGATACAAAGCTTCTCGAGCCTTCGAGAGGCGGGACCAAGCGGTCGCCAATCGATCATGGTCGGCGATTCAGTTTGCTTGCGCGGTGAGATATCGAGCGCGCAGGCTGAACTTGAGGCACTAGGCTTCGTTCAAGACCCTGACGTCCTCGACACCTGGTTCTCTTCCGCCCTCTGGCCCCACAGCACGCTCGGCTGGCCTGGGCCGGCATTGCCGAGCGACGATTCGGACAATGAAAGCCCCGACTGGGAGAAGCTCCGCTACTTCTATCCCACCAGCGTGCTCGTCACCTCGCGCGATATCATCACGCTTTGGGTGGCGCGGATGGTGCTGACGGGACTCTACAACGTGGGCGACGTGCCGTTCCGCCAAGTGTATATCCATCCCAAGATTCTTGACGCCTATGGCGAGACGATGTCGAAATCGAAGGGCAACGGCATCGATCCATTGGATGTGATCGCCAAGTTCGGCGCCGATGCCCTGCGGTTCGGCCTGGCGCACATGGCGACCGAGACGCAGGACGTGCGAATGCCGGTCGAGTTCGAGTGCCCGCACTGCCAGAAGACGATCGAGCAAACTCAAAAGAACCGTGTTTTGCCTCGCATCAAGTGCCCCCAATGCGGCCAGGACTTCAGCACGCAGTGGGCGAGCAAGCCGGAGGATACGGCCCTGCCGCGGGCGGCGGTGATCAGCGAGCGGTTCGAAGTCGCTCGCAACTTCTGCAACAAGCTGTGGAACGCGTCGCGGTTTGTGCTCATGAACCTCGAAGGGTACGAGCCGGCGCCGGTCGATCGTCGCGAGCTCGCCGTGGAAGATCGCTGGATGTTAAGCCGGCTTGCGACGGTGACCGGGCAGGTGACCGAGTCGCTAGACGGCTATCACTTCGCCGACGCCGCTCGCGCGCTCTACGACTTCGCCTGGGACGAGTTCTGCAGTTTTTACGTAGAGATGGTGAAGACGCGCTTGTCCGACACTGAGTCGCGGCCCGTGGCCCAACACGTCCTCGCCTACTCGCTCGATACGCTCTTGCGGCTCTTGCACCCGATTGTGCCGTTCCTGACCGAAGAGGTTTGGCACTTGTTGGCCGAATACGCGCCCGAACGCGGGCTTAATAAGCTTGCCGCGCCGGCAGAAAGCATCATCATCGCCCCCTGGCCGCCGGCGGACGCGACGTTCCAGAACGCCGAGATCGAAGCCCGCTTCGCGAAGTTTCAGGCGCTGCTCGGCGGTTTGCGCGAAGTCCGCGCGCGGCAGAACATTGCTCCCAAGACAGCGATCCATTTCGCCGTCCGCTGCGATTCCGACACCGTGAAACTACTCCAGCCGATGGAGGCCTACTTTGCCGCGATGGCCGGCGCCACAGCAACTGCCTGGGGAACACAAGTGCAATCGCCCGCGCTCTCGGCCAATTTCACCGCTGCCGGATGCGAAGTGTTCGTCGACCTGGCCGAGCACATCGACGTCGCCGCTGAGATTGCCCGTAACGAGAAGGAAGTGGAGAAACTCCAGGCCCATCTTGCGGCCAAAGAGAAAAAACTCGCCAACGAGAGTTTTACCAGCCGCGCACCCGCCGACGTGGTCGCCCGCGAGCGCGAGCAGCTTCAAGAGCTGCGCGATCGCCTGGCCAGCACCGCGGCCGCGCTTGCCGATCTGCGGAAGCGAATCTGAATCTCTGGGAAAAACCGCTAAAACACAGAGCCGCAAAGGCACCGTGAATTAGCCACGGATAAACGCAGATGAACACAGATCAGCGAGGACGGCTGGTTGTCTGTATCTGTGTGCATCCGTGTTCATCTGTGGCCAATATCCTTGTCCTCCCCGCGCCTTTGCGACTCTGCGGTTTCAATGAAAGTGGCGCACCTCTAGTCTCTGCCATTGCCGCTCATCTATAATCGACTTCGTGAATTAGGCGGCCGTTTTCACGGTTGCTGCACGTTGTCGAGCTTTGTCAATGAGGCGCGCCAGCCAGCGCGTGACGATATGCCCGTCCAGATGGAGTTGTCGCGGATCATCATCAGCGAGATCAACGATCAGCAGGTCATTTATCTGAAAGAGGTCGACGGGAACCGCATGTTCCCGATTTTGATCGGCATCTTCGAGGCCACCAGCATCGACCGCCACGTCAAGCAGATTCAGACTCCCCGGCCGCTGACCCACGATCTGCTGGTCAACACCATCGAGCAGATGGGGGGCGAACTGCAGGACGTGGTCATCACCGAACTTCGCGACCACACCTACTTCGCCGTGCTGCGCGTCCGGCACGATGGCGAGCTCATCGAAATCGACTCGCGTCCCAGCGACGCGATTGCCGTGGCTGTTACCGCGGATCCGGCGCTGCCGATCTATGTGTCGGAGGACGTGTTGTCGGATGTTCTCGGAGAGTGAGTGGTGAGTGGTGAGTGATGCGAAATGTAGGGTGGGCTGTGCCCAATGGCACTAAGTTTGTTTTACGCTGCTTTCTTTAAC
>JBBDYH010000166.1:0-62072 GCA_040901795.1 Pirellulales bacterium | reverse complement strand
TGAACCTTGAACCTTGAACCTTGAACCTTGAACCTTGAACCTTGAACCTTGAACCTGGAACCTTGAACCCTGCCGATGTCCGATCGCGAATTCGAAAATTACCTGGCCTTGCTTTCCGGCATGCTCCGCTTGCGGCGGACGCAGCGGGAGAGCATTTCCGGCGAGCTGCGCGATCACCTGATCGAACACGTCGCCCACTTGGAGGCGAGTGGACGCACGCACGAAGAGGCAGTGCGGCGGGCCTTGGAAGAGTTTGGTGATGCGGCCGCGTTGGCCGCGAACTTTTCCGCCCTGGTCGGAATGAGAAGAAGGAGACTGATCATGCGGTGCACGATTGGTACGACCGTAGTGATGACTGGTTTGGTAGTCGCTATGTTGGCGTTTCGGCCGGAAGTGCGAGACGACGCGACGATTGTACAGGCCCAGGATGAACCAAAAACCGAACCGCCATCCGATAAACCGGCGCGTAAAGAACGAATCGGTGTCGCCAAGAGCGTCACATTTAGTCGCAATGAAATGGCGAACGTCGAAACAAGGGACAAACTCGCCACGCTGATCGACGTCGAGTTTACCGAAACGCCTCTTGGTACGGCATTGGACGGCTTCTCAACAAAGATTGGAACGCAAGTCTATCTGGACCCGAAGGCGTTGGTCGATCTTGCCATAACGTCAGATGATCCCGTCACGCTCGGCTTAAAGCAAGTGCCTGCCGAAATGGCGCTCGACCTGATCCTTCGGCCGCATCAACTCGCGTACACACTGCGTAGCGGAGTCGTCATGGTTTCGTCGCAGGCCGAAATCGACGCTAGCCCGGAAACGCGCGTCTATTACGTCCCAGCGGACAGCACGAACGAGCTCATTCAGCTCATTCCGTCGACAGTGGCCCCTGCCACTTGGGCAACGGGTGGCGGCCTAGGCGCTATCGTACCATTCCGCGATTCGCTCGTGATTTCGCAAACGTCCGAAGCGCATCAAGATATCGAAAAGCTGCTCAAAGATCTGGAGCCGGTTTTGGCCAAAGGGCCGAGAAAGGCAGCAGAGAGTGCTGAGGGCAGCGGCTACGGAGCCGCGGGTCAGCCCGGCTATGGCGCGGCGGGCGGTTACGGGAGTATGTCCCGCGGCGGCTACGGCGGCGCACGAATGCAACCCGGTTACGGACAAACTGGCGGCGGTGCCGGCTACGGTTCTACTCAGGGCGGCTATGGTGGCGTCGGCGGGCAACCGGGTTACGGCGCCGCCAGTCGGCAACCTGGCGATGGGCAAGCTAATCCAGTGCGCCGCGAGCCCCGACGAGGGCGTGATGCCCCATCGCGCGAATCGAAACCAACGCCGAGTATTGAACCGGCCACCGGCGCTTCGCCATTGCAACCGGTCGACGATCCGGCCGCACCTTCCTCGGATGCTCTCGACGATACCCCGACAAAGTCATCGGCTGAAAAGTAGGCCCGGAGGGCCGACAGGCAATAGCTCGGCCCGTGAGGGCCGGGAAAAACGTCAAGCTTTATGCTTAAGGTCCGGAGGACCGGCACTGGCGAACTGGTGCCGGCCCTCCGGGCCTTGTAACATATGAACCCGTCCTGTCCCCTGGCCTGACGGCCAGGGCTACTTCATGTCGGCCCTCCGGGCCTCTGTTCATGCCCGTCGACCGCTCGCCCGTCGAGACTTCTTCGAACGATCCAAGCGGCCTCTTCCGCAGCCCCTGGGTCGTCTTCCTCCTCCCGTTCGCCGTCTACCTGGTCGTGGGGTCCTTTGAGCCGCCGCCACCAGCAGCGCCCGGCCAAGCGGCCACTGAGCCTTGGCTCGACCTCGGACTGCGATACGAGCATTATCCGTGGATCTACGGCATCAAGATCCTGCTCACCGTCGTCGCGATCGTGGCCGTCGCCCGCGGGTATCCGCCGCGGAAGGCTCTGCACCCGCTTGCCTTCGTCGTTGGCGTGCTCGGTGTCGTCGCCTGGGTCGCGCTGGCCCACTTGCAAAAGTGGCTCGTGGCGACGCTCGACATCGAAGCCATGACGAATTGGTTGGGCGGCATGCGTCCCGGCTACAACCCGCTCGAACAGCTCGGCCATACGCCGGCGGGTTATCTGTTCCTCGGGATTCGATTCTTGGGCCTCGCCGCCATCGTGCCGCTAATCGAAGAGATGTTCCTCCGGGGATTTGTGATGCGATACTTCATCCGGCCTGATTGGTGGAACGTCCCCATCGGCACGCCCGACCGCCTGGGCATCGCCGCCGCGATTGTGTTCCCGGTCCTCATGCACCCGCAGGAGGCGCTGGCCGCCGTGGTCTGGTTCGCCGCGGTCGCCTGGCTGCTTCTCCGAACAAAAAACGTCTGGGACTGCGTCGCCGCACACGCGATCACGAATCTCCTGTTAGGCGTCTACGTCCTGGCTAGCGACGATTGGTGGTTGATGTAGCCCCACTTGCTCAAACTCCGCCGGCGTCGTACGCTCTTCTCTTCAACATCTGCAATTTCGCAACCCGCGACAGGAGGTTCACATGTCCCCACTGCGTGCTTTCGCGTTATTTGGTCTGCTGGCCTGGGCCGCGGGTTGCGGCAAGGGAACCACCAGCAAATTCGACACACCCGAGGCGGCATTCAACGCCTTTCAAAAGGCCATGGAAGCCGAGGATTGGCAAGCCGCCGCACGTTGCCTGACCCCCGAATCGCAAGCGACGATGGCCGATGGGCTCATCTTCGGGTCGTCGTTCGCGACGTTTGGCGACACGGAAAAGGCGAAGGACCTGAAACAACTCCTCAAGCGTTACGAGATCGACATGGATGCCGAGCCCAAAGAGCCGGCCGACAAAGACGCCGCCGCCATGCCTTCCTTCGTGGCCGACGTCGAGAACAAGCCGGCGCTGATTGAGGACCTCTTTGCCTGGCTAAACAAGAACAGTACCAGCGGCAGTCCGACCTTCGAGATCAAGAACCTCGGCGAGGTCAAGATCGACGGCGACGAGGCCACGGCCATGGCCGAAACGGAACGCGGCGATCAGCCCGTCGAGTTCCGGAAAGTCGATGGCGGATGGCTGATTCACCTGCCCAATGGCGGGGGACCCACTGTGAGTGGTGACGGTCCGGAATTGCCACCACCCGGAATTGTTCCTCCCAACCCGTTCGACGCTGTCCCGCCCGAGCGTGAGAACGTCGACGAGGCCCCGCCCGCCGAGCCGGATTCGTCAGATCAAACCAAGTAAGTTCCGCCGCGTGCCACTGCTCGCCGCGAGGTCGCCGCGGCGACCCACAACAATCCTATTCCACGCGCATGATCCGCAGCGCTACCTCCGGCGTCTGCCCGGCGGTTTGGAGTTTCGCGTCACCGCTCTCGTGCGTGAATCGTTGCTTCCCGATCGTCTTGCCGGTGAGCACGTTGATCCAAGCGGCTTCGTACGTGCCCGCCGGCAGCTCGATCGTGACCTGCTTGGGCCGCTTAACTCGCAAGTACGCGGCATACTGCTTCCCTTCCTCGGCAAGCACAGTAGCCCGCTCGTCCTTGTCTAGTCCGCCGATCACGCCCTTGGCCGGCTTCATCCGCACGAAGTCAAAACCGTCGATAAAATCCTTGAGCACTTTCATCTGCCGGCGAAACCCGCGGTTGCCGCCGCCGGGCTGCTTTGCAGGGTATTGGAACGTGCCGTCTTCATGGCCGACGGTGAATGAGTAGTCCAGATTGTTATATAGCCCGCCGCCCGCCAGGATGAACTCCCAAGCCTCCATCCGGTAGTGGTCATCCTTGGTCCCCTTAAAGCCGGTCTCGTTGTCGCCGATGACCTTGTTAAGATGATAGTTCTCCGCCACTGCCGTGGGCGGGCTGGCGTAATGGAAGTTGAAAACGCTCACCGCGGGGTGCGGCTTCTCGATCTTCTTCGAGCCGTTGGCGATGTTCAACGAGATCAGGTGTTTGTTCGGCAGCTCCTTTTCCGTCGCCACGATCGTATCAACGATTCGGTGCTGCCAATCCATCGTCACGCCGCCGAAGTAGGGCTCGTTACAGATTTCGTAATACAAGTTGTCGAACCCGTTGAGCTCGCGGACGATCTTGCGCGTCATCTCCTCTTGGATCGCGAGCAGGCCGTCGTTCTTGTCGAGCGTGTAGGCCTCTTCGCGCTTGCAACGGCCGACATTGTTGATGTTGTTGGCCGCGTTCTGCGGGCTGATGTTCCACATCGAGTCCTGATAGAACGGGCAGAACAGGTTCATCTCGACGATTACGCCGCGCCGGGCCGCCGCGGCGACAAAATCCTTTAGCCGTTTGAAATACGCGTCATCCCACTTCATCAGGGCGAACTTGTTGCCGCCGTGGGCGTAGCCGGGTTCATCACTGCGCGCCCAAGGGCAGATGAACCGCCCCTTCGCCGGCGCCAGAGTATTGCGCGCGATATTGAACGCCTTGGAGTCTTCGACGTACGCCCCGCTGAACGTGCGCGTATTGTTCAACCCATGCGCCGCCAACTCGTCAAGGTACTTCACGTAGTCGAAGTCGAGGTTCAGCACGGCGCCGTAGTGCTCGGCCGAGGTCACGATCACCGTCGGCTTGCCGCGGAATAGAAAATAATGCCCATTGTCCGGATGCAGGGCGAGCGGCTGGTGCTTTTCTTGAGCCGAAACAGTTGACCCTGCGGTAACGACCAGGGCGATCAGCACTGCGAATTGAACCCGGACGGCGAACATGGCAAGCTCCTCGACAAGTGAACGTTTTGCTCGCCACAGATTACCGCGTGACGGACAGCGATGCAAAGCTATGCTTGATCACGGAAACTCGAACACGCGCTGTACCGTCGGCTGTCCGTACTTCGCCCCGCCGGTGAGGATGTGGATGTTCGGCAAGGGGCGGCACTCGCCGGGGCTGTGGGTATGGCCGCAAAAAACCATCAATTGCCGCTCCGGAAAGTCACGCATGATCTCCAGGATGGCATCGCCCATTGCTTTGCACGTGAAGTGCGGCGCCCACTCATCGTCTGACGGGTGGCCTTCGTGCCAACAAGCCTCGCGCAACGGCGGCACATGCGTCGCCAGCAGCACCTGCTCATACCGCGCAAGCGCCGCCGGTAAGAGCTCGCGAATATGTTGCGCCGCCTCGTCGCCGAGAGCCTGCAGAATCGGCCGGCGGTCGCGCTTGCCATGCACGGCCAGCTCGGCGATCAGCCGGTAGTCATTCATCATCACCAGGCTGCGCTCATAGTCTCCTAGCCGCGCGTCGGCCCAGCCGTCATGGCCAACCAAGCCCACCGTCGCCGTCAGCTCGACCGGATCGGGCATGGCGGTGAGATAGTGCAGCCGTCCCGCCGCGCCGGCCGCCTCACACGCGCGCGACGCCGTCGCCCGCACCTCACGTATTGAACCGTGATAAAAGTCATGGTTGCCGAGCACAAAGTACACCGGATGCTGCAGGCGTTGCTCGATATGCCCGAGCATGCGGCCGAGCTCGCGGGCCTCAGAGATGTCGCCGGTGATCACGACGGCATCCGCTTCCAGCGACTCCACGCGGCCGAGAAACTCATCCACCTGGACGTAAGGCAGAAAGTTCAGGTGCAGATCGGTGAGCCAGGCGAGGCGAAACACGGAATAGGGTTCAGGGTTCAGGGTTCCGGGTTCAGTAGACCATGTCACTCGCCACTCACCAGACTACCAGACATTTCAGGCAACCTGGAACACAGGAACCTTAACCAAAAAAACGCCCCGGCGGCGTGCCAGGGCGTTCTCGCGCGTTCGAAATAGAAGGACGTGGCCGAAAGCGCTGTCCGTATAACGGTCGTTTCTCCTTGAACAAAGGAAAATGTGTCAAGCGCGTCACTGGGGTGATTCACGCCATAGCGTGCCGCCAGTGTTTCGGTCACGTCCTCACAGTAAGTTTACCGCGCCGCTGCGCCGTGCCAAGTGAAATGCGGATCGGCGAGTGATTTTTCGCCACGGCTCACTTCGGGTGTCCCTGTCGCGCAATGGTCTGCCGCCGCTGCTCCTCGCGATTCATCGTATTATCGCGCAGTATGCGGGCCTTTCCTTGAGCGGACTTGCGAGCGGCCTTCTTTTCCGCCTTACCGGCGGTGGGTGCGGTGTGCTTTTTCATCAGCGAATCTCCTTAAGTGCATTAGGCAACGAATGGCGAAAAGCCTAAGTGCAATGCATGTGCCAATCACGTTCATCCGGCGCCATGAAACGCCACACCAACCAGGTAGGCCAGCATGGCGGCGACGGCGCCGACCAACAGCGTTTCGAGACCCGACCAAACGATCGAACGATGCACGATGCGGCCCTTGGCGGCGCCGATCAGAAAAAACGTCACTCCGGTTAATATCGCACTCAGGGGAAACAGCCGCCCGGCCGAGACGCCTAGCGGAATCGTGAACGGAATGAGCGGCACGAAACCCGCCAATACAAAGGCGACAAACGTCGAGAAGCCGGCGCGCCACGGCAACGGCCGCTCCAGCGGCAGGCCAAACTCTTCGGTGATCATCGTATCGACCCAGCGCTTGCGGTCTTGCGTGATCACCTCGACGATCTGTTCGAGCAGCTCGCCGGAAAAACCTTTGCCGGCGAAGATCTGCCGGATTTCTTCGCGCTCGCCCTCGGGAACTGTCTCGATGTGTTTCTCTTCGATCCGCCGCACGCGATCGACCACCTGCACTTCCGCCCGCGCCCCCAAATAGTTGCTGACCGCCATGCTGAAACCGTCGGCCAGCAGGTTAGCCAGACCGAGGATCACGGCCACCTGGTTGGAAAGCTGCGCCCCCGACACGCCGGCGACGATCGCGAATGTGGTCACGGCCCCATCAATGGCGCCGAGCACGAAATCGCCCAGATAGCTGTGATGCCCCACCGTTCCCAGCCGCGCAGTGATCGCGTCGGCAGTGTGCGTAGTTTCGAGATGCTCGGGCGTGAGTTGCATTTGGAGTGCTACGACTTGTCGTAGCTTTGGATTTCAATCTCTTCCGTCGCGTTACGAATCGTGCTTCGTCATCGTCATCTGATTCGCTCGCGTCGCGGTTTGAAAAAGAAAGCGACGACCAGTCGTCGCACTCCAAAATTATCGCGACGAATGCCTCTCACCCCTTACCCGCCGGAATCACCAGCACCGAGCAACCCGCGTGCGCCAGCACCTTTTCCGAAACGCTGCCGATAAACCAGCGATCGAAAAAGTTCTTCATCGCCTTGCCCATCACAATGATCGACGGCTTCTCACGATCAACCAGCGCCATCAACTGCTCGGCCGGATTCCCTTCGAGAACAATGGGCGCACTCGACCGGAATGGCCCCGGCAGCCGCTGCGTGTAAGACGCCAGCTCCTGCTCCTTCGCTTTGCGCGCTTGCTCGTGCTCGCGGACCCAGACCTGCGACATCGCCTCGGTGTCGGCATCGCGGGCCCGCTTCTGAATCCACTCCGGCAGGTGGCTGGGCAACATCGAGTCGATCACTGCGGCCACGCGTCCCACGGCCCCCTCGGGCCACGTCAGTTTGCCGATGAAGTCAGCGTGCTGCGCCGCATGGACGGGGTCGTACGCGATGAGCACCCGCAATGCCTCCGCCTCGTCATGATTGCCGCGTGCCACCAAGACCGGGACGTGCGCGGTCCGCACCACGCTGCTCGACACGCTCCCCAAGAGCAAACCTTCCATCCGGCCGAGCCCACGAGCGCCGAGAACGATTAGCTCCGCCCCCCATCGCTGCGCTTGTTCGACGATGGCTTCGGCTGCTCGACCATCCCCCTGAAAAGCCTCAACGTCGGCTTGAAGGGGTTGGGGCAGCCGCCGTTTCGCTTCGTCCAGAATCACGTTGGCCACCGCCTGGCACGCCCGCTCGTGCAGCGATGAGTCCACCTGATCGGCGAGGGTGAGTGGTCCGCAGGAGTGATACAACGCAATCTGATCGCGGCCGTGAGCAAGCAGCCGTCCGGCAAGCGACGCCGCCGCGAAGCTATGTTCCGAGCCGTCGATGCCGATGAGAATTTTCATGGGAGTGCGTTCGAATTCTTGTTCCCAGGCTCCGCCTGGGAACAGACTGCCTGCAAGGCTCTGCCTTGCAACATCCAAAATGGTACGCAAAAAAACTCGTTCGGCAGGCGGAGCCTGCCCTACAGTCCGTTCCCAGGCGGAGCCTGGGAACGAGTCATTCCCACTTCAATCTTGTACGGTTCTCCTGCCACTTCCTGCACATACCGCGGCGCCGCGTAACCGGGGAGGCGGCGCCGCATCTCTTCGACGATCCGCAGGCCTTCGTCCACGGGCGCCTCAAAGTGCGCGGCGCCGGCAACGCGGTCGAGTTGATGCAAATAATACGGCATGACGCCCAGATCGACGAGCCGCTCCGAGAGCTCAACGAGCGTTTCGACCGCGTCGTTGACGCCCCGCAACAGCACCGCCTGATTGAGCGTCGGCACGCCGGCCGCCACGATTTTCCGCACCGCCACGGCTGCCGAGCCTTGCAGCTCCGCCGCGTGGTTGGCGTGGATTACCATCACCGGCGCCAGCCGCGTGCCGGTGAGCCAGTCCAAAAGTTCGGCCGTTACGCGCTGGGGAATCATGATCGGCAATCGCGTGTGCACGCGCAGCCGCCGGACGTGCCCAATGGCGGCAATCCGTTCCGCGAGCGCCGCCAACGAAGCATCAACCAGCGTCAGCGGGTCGCCGCCGCTGAGAATCACCTCATGGACGCTCTCATCCGCCGCGATCGAATCAAGCGCATCACTCCAGTCCTCCGGCGTACGCGGTGTTTCCTGGTACGGAAAATGCCGGCGGAAACAGTAACGGCAATGGACGGCGCAAGCCCCAGTTGTTACGATCAAAACCCGGCCTGCGTACTTGTGTAAGAGGCCGGGCGAAAGGCTCGCCTGCCGGTCCCCCACGGGATCCTGCGAGAAGCCCCTGGCTACATCGGCCTCCGCCTCGACAGGAAGCACTTGCCGCAAGAGCGGGTCCGCCGGGTCGCCGGAGCGCATCCGGGCGACGTAACTCCTTGGAGCAAATAGAGAAAACGATCTTTCCACGCGCCGCGCCGCAGCCGCCCATTCCGCAGGAAGTTCCAGCAGCCGGCATAGCTCAAATGGATCACGAATCGCGTCCTTGAGGGCCTGCTGCCAGGTGTCGTACAGCGGCTCGGCGGTCTCCGCAAAATGCCGTTGGGGTGCGGCGAATTGCCGCCGCGAACTGGTGGACAAACTGGTGTCAGCGGTAGCCAATTTGCAGTTACTCGTGACGGATGTACTTGAAAATGAATTTACAACCGCTAACACAACTGCACACAGTAACCCGAAGCGTGAGCGAGAAGCGGCCAAACTCGGCCTCGCTTACGCGTCGGGTTAGTATTGTTAGCGGTTCTTACTCTGTAGGGAACGCCCAAAGCTTGCCCGCCGTGGCGGGTGGCGTTCCGGAAGCGCCAATCGACGTAAAAACGTCAACGCGCCCAACGGAACGGCACTGAAACCGTTCCCTACATAACGTTCGCCGAATGCAGCAATCGTCTCGCCAGCATAACAATTACCGTTCTTCAATCGTAGCAGGAATCCACTCGTGGCGTACAACACCAGCGACTTTCGCAAAGGCCTCAAAGTCCAGATCGACGGCGACCCGTACCTGATGGTCGAGTGCA
Source organism: Pirellulales bacterium (assembly GCA_040901795.1). Classification (GTDB taxonomy): domain Bacteria; phylum Planctomycetota; class Planctomycetia; order Pirellulales; family JALHPA01; genus JBBDYH01. The sequence continues at coordinate 52,483 of JBBDYH010000166.1, read as the reverse complement.
ACTTCGTCAAGCCGGGAAAAGGGCAGGCGCTGTACAAGTGCAAAATGAAAAACCTGATCCGCGGCACGATGCTCGACCGCACCTACAAGAGCGGCGACTCGCTGGACGAGGCCGATGTGAGCACGATCGACGCCCAGTTCCTCTATACCCAGGGGGACCAGTTTGTCTTCATGGACAACACCAGCTACGAGCAGTACGAGTTGAATAAGGACATCGTCGGCGATGCCTGGCAATGGCTCAAGGAAGGGACGGTCTGCCAGGTGATGCTCTTCAACGACCGCCCGATCAGCATCGAGCCGCCCAACCACATGATCCTCAAGATCGAGTACTGCGAGCCGGGCGTGCGCGGCAACACGGCGACCAACGTCACCAAGCCCTGCAAGGTTGAAACCGGCGCGACGATCCAAGGACCGGCGTTCCTCGAGCAAGGCGAATACATCAAGGTGGATACGCGCACCGGCGAGTACATCGAGCGCTCGAAGCCGCCGGCGTAAGGGGTGGTGTGGTCGAGTGACCTGGTGTCTATGGAGTGCGGCGGCTCGTCGCCGCTTTGGATTTCAACAAGCGTCTGGTGGCCTGGTGTCTGTGACTTGGCGGGACTTATCTCCGAGTCTCCCAGTCTCCCGGTCTCCCAGTCTCCAAGTCTCCCGGTCTCCCCCTCTCCCCGTCTCCCCCTCTCTGTCGTCCAGGTCGACTCGCCACCGCCCCGCTTGCCGGGGCGGAGCGGTGTTTACAAACCAGACTTCGATCGCACTCGAGAAGTGTCCCGGCCACCGCCCGCCTTGTGCGGGCGGAGCCTTGTTTGCATACCAGGAAGCAAGTTCGTCTCCCCCTCTCCTTGTCACCCCCTCTCGGTCGTCCAGGTCGACTCGCCACCGCCCCGCTTGCCGGGGCGGAGCGATGTATACAAACCAGACGACGATCGCGCTTCAGGATGTCCCGGCCACCGCCCGCCTTGTGCGGGTGGAGCCTTGTTTGCAAACCAGGAAGCAAGTTCGTCTCCCCGTCTCCCCCTCTCCCCCTCTGCCCGTCTCCCCTGGCAGGCAGGCTCCGTACGAACGGAGTCTCGAAGTGCGGCTCTCGCGCCGGCGATCGGTTCGCATCGGTATGCAGCGGAAACCGTCGCCTGGCTAAACTCGAGTCCGCCTCTGATCTCGGTGCAGAAACCAGCCGACCACACCGAGAAAGATCGCCGGGATGACGGCGCCGAGCGCCACTTTCCAGATTACCGGTTCGATTTGCGCGTCATGCCATACGCGGGCGACGATCATGAGCACAAGCCATGCGCCGTACGCAAATATCATCCACGACGCGTTCAGCCAGATACTGATCGCGGCCACGACTCCCGCGATCGCCGCAACAAGCACGACGGCGTTGTACGCCGTCTCGGGCAAATTGAACGGGTCGCGAGGATCCAGTTGGGCAAAGCTGATCCAGCCGATCAATAAGGCCACCGCCTTCATACCGCTCGTGGCTTGTTGAGATGCGTCGTTCATGGGCGTTTCTCCGTCGAGTTCAGCCTGGCTGCAAGACTGGCACAGTAGTCGCCGGGACGCTACGCGGTAATTGGCCCTCGCGCAGAAGAGCGACAATCCCACGCTACCGCCAGTTTACGCTGCCATGATACGCCGGCAAGCGTGGCGAAGCGACGGGTCAACCTCCTCCGAAAGCGACCAAGAGCACTCTGACCGTTCATTTACCCGAATCGTTAGCCGAGAGCATCGAAGCCTTGGCCGCCAAGGAGGGCTATACGGTGAGCCAGTTCCTGGCGAGCGCCGCCCGGCCAAAAGCTGGCGGTCATGATGACGTCGGCATGCCACGGGCCGTCGACTGTGTAACCCGTCCCGCCCCCCGAGGAAGGCGGACGGCGTTCCACTCCCCAGTACCAGCCGCGCCTGTCGATTGGGGTCCAGGCTAAATACGGCCACCCTCCTCCAGCCATCGCAGCCGCAGTTCGACACGCCGCGCGTCGTTCATGTGCAGCAATCGAACCGTCGCTCGGCGCGCATGCTATGCCGAGTGATTGGCGAGGAATCGGCGGGCTTTCGACTGGATGATGGAGAGCACGTCGAGGGCTTCTACAAAATCCTTGTAGGCGGCTTCTTCTTCAGAGGTGAGCGTACCAAGATTCGCTTTTTGCCGAAGCGCTTCAATCTCCGAGTGCAATTCGTCGTCGGCGCGTAGTTCGACGAGCGTGCGGGCAAGCTCGGGCGTGAATGACTCGGTCACCGGCTCCAGAAACCGATCGAGATAACTAACGGTGCTCATACCACGATTATACCACAATTCGCCAGGCCACGGGTACGTGCCGGAGATGACGCAAACCGAAGCCCGCCGCGCCTCTGGCTCCGCAGCTTGTCCACCGATGAAGCCAACCTCATCCGAAAGCGATCATGAGCACGCTGTCCGTTCACTTGCCCGAGTCGTTAGCCAAGAGCATCGAAGCCTTGGCGGCCAAGGAGGGCTATACGGTGATCCAGTTCCTGGCGAGCGCCGCGGGCGAAAAGCTGGCGGTCATAATGACGATGGACCACCTCCGCCGCGAGGCCATTGCCGGCCGCCGCGAAGACTTCGAGCGCTACCTCTCCGCTGTCCCGAACGTGCCACCGCCGGCGGAGGACCGTCTGGACTAATGCTCGATCGCTCTCTCTCAGCTTAGCTTGCAACACGCACTCGACACGGTCATAATCCGGTTCCGTCTCCCGCATTGGCGGTTTCTGTGCTGAGCCGGTATGGCGATTCTCTACGGGGAAAGCAATGTCTCAAGAATCAGTCATTGCACGGGTCTCGGAGGTTTTGAGGGAACACGGGGACCTAACGGTCCACTATGATCCACCAGGAACAGACGCTGCGACGGGTCACTTTTTGCCCGTTTCGGCGCTTCCGCTGCACCAAGCGCTTGCCGACGCGCTGGCAAGCGAATACGTCTCCGGGCTCTTCCGGCATCAGGCTATTGCAATTCAGCAGCTCCTGGATGGGACGAACACGGTCGTGGCTACTCAGACTTCCTCGGGGAAATCATTGATATATAGTGCTCCGGTCTTTGATGCACTCTTGCGCGACTCGAGCGCGACCTCGCTTTTCATCTATCCGCAAAAGGCGCTCGCGAACGACCAGCACGGAAAGCTAATGGAGATCGCACAGCGCCTCAGGCCATTAAAAGGCGCGCTCGCAGCGCATCCTTACTTCATCGCTCGCTACGACGGTTCCACGCCGCAGAACGCGCGGAACGATGTTCGCGCACAGGTCCAAATCGCACTCACCAATCCGGACATGCTGCACATCGGAATTCTCCAGCATCACGAGCGAAACTGGGCGAGGTTCTTCCAGCGGCTCAAGTACGTAATTATCGATGAGTGCCATGAATATCGCGGGATTTTCGGCACGAACGTCGCCTACGTACTTCGGCGCCTGCGGCAGATTTGCGACATTCACGGCTCTTCGCCGACGTTTGTCGCCACTTCGGCGACGATTCGGGAGCCGCGCGAGCATTTGGAGAAGCTGACGGGAGTGCCATTCGCATGCGTTGGTCCGGAGTCTGACGGCAGTATTCAGGGCCGCAAAAAATTTTGGATGGTGAGCGGCCACGACCATTTTTATGACCTCGGTCGAAAAATTGCGTTGGACCTGGCCAAACGAGGCCTGAGTGTCCTTGCATTCTGCCCCAGCCGCATTGCAGCCGAGAAGATGATGGCGAGGGTATTATCGTCGAAGGACGACGAGTTGCCGTTTGTCAAAGTCTATCGGGCAGGCTTAACAGCTGCGGAGCGCGAAGCAATCGAAGCTGGTCTGCGTGATAAATCAGTGCGTCTAGTATTTTCGACAAGTGCACTGGAATTGGGGATCGATATTGGGGCCCTAGATGTTGTCGTGTGCGTCGGCTTGCCGAGCAGTATGATGAGTCTTTGGCAGCGATCCGGTCGCGTAGCACGAGCAGGCAAGGAAGGCGCGATCCTCCTAATCCCGGCCGACACGCCTATTGACTCCTATTATGCCGCGCATCCCGATGAACTCTTCCAGAAGGAAAACGAGCCTTTAGCGCTGAGCCTCACAAACCGTCGAGTCGTGTACTGTCATTACGCATGTGCGGTGAACGAGGTTGGAGGTGTAGATGACCGACTCCATCTAGAGTCACTGGGGGAAGCAATATCAACTGTGGCTGAGATGAGGGCTAGCGGGGCGCTTGACCAAGATATTTTCTACCGTTCGGATCCCCATTCCGAAGTCAACATCCGAAGCATGGGCGATGGGTCTTATTCATTGCAGTGCGGGAGCAATGAGGTCGGTGAGATTGATGGCTTCCACCTGCTGAGAGAGGCTTACCGGAACGCCATTTATCGGCATGGCGGAATCGGTTATCGGGTTAAGGACGTATTTAAGGGCAAGAAAGTGATTCGGCTCGATCGTGAGTATTCGTGGAACGAAACCACGGCATTTATTCAAAAACAAATACGGCTGAAGCGCCGAAATTCAGTGGCAGAGTACTCAATGTTGACTGTGGCGACTGTCGATGTGGACGTCACAGAGTTCATCGTGAATGTAGTAGAGAAGGATCGTTCGGGCAATGTGGTGCAGCCCTGGCAGGGTTCCGCCGGGGTGCCAGCCCATACTGTCCCAACCGTCGCGACACAGATTCTCATCAAAAAGCCGATGTGGGACGACATTGTTCGCGACCTAGGAAATGGTAACGCGAAGGCGGCCTTAGCATCATGTGAGCGGCTTATTTCGAGCCTTTTCCCAACGGTTAGCGGACCATGCGACATTCAAGACTTTTCGTCCTTCAGTGAGATTCTCAAGGACGGCGCGGCAGCCGTTTATCTGTACGACAACGTCTATGATGGCGTTGATCTGACGACAGGTGCATTCGACAAGATTGAGTTGCTTATTGAAAAGGCGCTCGAACGAGTTACGACGTGTGACTGCATTGAAGACGTGGGGTGCTTTCGCTGTATCGCCAATCCGCGCCAAAGTGATCCAACGAGCAAGAATGCAACTGCGCGGCTATTGCGGACCCTTCGCGACATGATTGTTACAGAATCGGCGCACGTGACGATTCGAAGCGATGACAGTGCCGCATTGCTTGCGCCGGATGCTGTAGTGACCTGTCCATCCTGTAGTGCATTAATCGCAAAAGGGGATAGGTTCTGTAAGAACTGCGGTCACAACCTGGGTTGAGTGGCCAAATGACGGACGAGATTCCCATACAGTTGCGTGAACTTTACGCCGAGGCGTATATTCGCGGTCTGCGCATTACGCGCCTTGAAGAGCAACGGCTTGGCTACTTCCGACTTGATGCAGCTACTGCATGGCAGCTCGGCAGGAATAACCTAGGAGTATTTATCGGCGGATGCCACTCAGTAGGGCGAATCGTCGAACTCCTACGAAACTTAGAACAACGGTCAAAAACACCTCGTTGGGTGATTGTGGCTGATCATGAGAGAACGGCTGCAGTGGTTATCGACGAGTGGTTTCAATCGCCGGAAAGGCCTCCTATAAAGCTGTCCACGATGGAATTGCCCCGAGTCCACTCCAACATTTTTCTGGCTACGCCTGAAACACTGCGGCGAATACCGAACGAATTCCGTCAAGACATTTGTAGTGTGATCGTGATCGACTTGCCATGCCAGATTTATAAAATGCGCGGGTTTCGACACCGATCCTTTTATGTGCGGAATGATCGACCACAATTCTTGGCTAACTTTCGCAACAGCAATCCTGTAAGTGATTGGTTGCCGCCGTTGATCCTGTTCACGCACAAGCATGCTAAGTCCCTGGAAACGAGCGCTATTGCGCGGGCCTATTGCCTGGATGGCTGGTGGTTTGTGGATGGTTCGTCACTGCGTTGCGGCGCGCCGCCTGATCCGACACGGCAAACGCGAATGCCAGGATAAGCGCCGGCGCCTACTCCATTTCCGTCCTCGATAGCGCAACATGGACGTTGGCGGTCATGCGCGTGACGGTGCCCGGGGCTGCGCTCCACCCGGGGCTACACCATCGGCGTCCCTTCGGGACTAAAAGCGATGGCGGCCCTGCACTAGAGGCGAAGCGGCCAAAGGTAAAGCGAGAAGGCCCGTCGAACGGGCCTTGAGGGAGATGTCGCCGGTCGCGCCCGGGCGGATGGCGTAGATCGGCTGGCTCGGGCGGTAGCCGGTGGTGACGAAGATCAGAGCCGGCGCGCGATCCTTACTTGGGGATCGTCGAACACGAGTACAACGGCATTCACGAGGGGCAGCCGTACACTCACTCTTTTCGGAATAATCGCTACGCAGGATGTGACCCTGATGAGCTATGTTTCGTGTGTGCGGGACAACGTCGACTCTGCACGATCCATCCCATTTTGTAAGCGAGCCAGCGATGAATCGGTCGAACGAGGATCGTCACCGTCTGCTGCAGGGCCTCGACTCCGTTGATCGAGTCTTGGTTGCAGTCTACCGAGTGTTCTTGGGGCTAATCGTCGCGGCGATTCTCGCGGTGGTTGTGCTGGTCATCGTGTGGCAGCCCTGGGGCGCGGGCGACCAGGGCGAGTGGTTCTACTTTGGAATCGCAGTGCTTCTGGCGCTAGGCTGGGTCGTTGGACAATTCGCGATGCTCAACCGCCGACAGCGCCACCGACACTCGGGCGTGACCTTAGACCCGAGCGCCGGCGCGCGGGATTTGACATGGACGTTTCGATTCGGCTCGAACGATCCTAACGCGCATCATAACCCACGACAGTGACGAAGCGTTTGGGTTCTGGTGACTAAGAACCGCTAACACAACCGGCACCCAGTAACCCGAAGCGTGAGCGAGGAGCGGCAGATGGCCTCGCTTACGCGTCGGGTTACTATTGTTAGCGGTTCTAAGTGCATCCGCAGCAACGAACTGTGCTGCTCCGTCAAGTGCTGCGTCCTTTTAGGCGTTACGATCCTCTAGCAATGTCGCCCCTACCGGGGCTTTTGGGAGATTCTTGAGGAGCGTGGTTCCGGGGTTGCGCTGCGCTTCACCCCGGGCTACAAAATGCCGCCCCTGCCGGGGCTGGTCGACAAGCTAAAGCTTGAACTCCAACATGGCGGCCCTTACGGTGGCGGTTTTCGGCCGATGCCGAAGAGGCGGCATACGCTGGTGCCTCCGATCTGGCACGGGGCGCGGGTGGAGTTGCCGCCGAATGATTTTGAGCAGGGGAGGTTGTTTAGCAGCGCGGAATAGGTTCCAAGTTCAAGGTTCCAGGTTCCACGTTCGAGGTCTTCGACCCCCTCTCCCAGTCTCCCCCTCTCCCAGTCTCCCCCTCTCCCCTCCGAACCCAGAATTCTTGCAATTGGCCTCTTGACAAAGTACGTGAAATAGTGTACAGTATAGATGCTTCTCGGCCGACCAGTCGAGGCTCCTCGTAAACAAGGCTCGCCCTGAGCCTGTCGAAGGGGGTACTTCTTCTCGCGGCTTCTTGACGATCGTTCTGCGTCGTCGGTCGTCGTTAACGTCATTTTCTTCGGTTAATCCGTTTTCAGTTCTATTCCATGTCGAAACCCCCATCTATTTGCGTCCATCCGCGTTCCATTCGCGGCTAATCCTTTGGTTGTGGCCTTTCTTTAAAAACCACGCCGCCATGCGCCGTTTCGTCCCTGAATTCACCCCGTCTTTTCTTCCTCCGCCAAACCGTAAGAGCACTCTCAACAAGATGTTGCGCCGACCCCAGCTCACGTCCCGGCGCGAATTAGTTTGCCTTCCGCGTGATTTTCCAAACGCCCGCCCGCCCGTCCTCCGACCGAGCACATACCCCTTCGTCCGCGAACGCGCCCAACCCTTCATGGGGCACATAAGGCGCGATCAAATGCGCACTAATTCACCGACGAAGCGAACAGGCGAGGGCATCAAATTCGTGCCACAACGTCACTTGGGACGAACGTCCCCACGTCGAGAAATCGAATTAGTGCGCGTTTTCCGAGATTTGAATTATTTTCGCCAGAATCCGCGCCGATACGCAGCACATCCTCATCAGATCAGGTTTGCGCCCTGCGGGCCGGGCAAGCTAAAGCTTGAACTCCAACAAGCCCTACCCCAGCTCATACGCAAACTTGCCGTCGCCGGTGACGTTGATGTGCACCCGCTTGATCGAGCCGCCATCCACCATCCGCGAGAGGAACTCGCTGGAGAGCTCCGGCAGCAGCGTGCGGTTGATGATGTGGTCGATGTTGCGAGCGCCCGTTTCGACCTCGGTGCAGCGGGCGGCGATCGTCTGGACCAGCTCGGGCGCATAGCTGAACTCGGCCTGGTAGTTGTCGTGGATCCGCCGCCGCACGTGGCCCAGCTTGAGCTCGATGATCTGCTTCATCACGTTGTCGGCGAGCGGGAAGTAAGGGACCAAATTCAACCGGCCCAGGAACGCCGGTTTGAACACCTTGAGCAGTTCCGGGTGCAGCGCCTGCGTCAGCCCGGCCGCGTCGGGCATCGTGTCGGGATCGGCGCAAAGCTTCATGACCACGTCGCTGGCGGCGTTCGAGGTCATCAGGATGACCGTGTTCTTGAAATCGATGTCGCGGCCTTCGCCGTCGCGGAGCGTCCCCTTGTCGAAGACCTGGTAGAAGATTTCCTGCACACCCGGGTGGGCCTTTTCCAACTCGTCGAGCAGCACCACGCTATACGGCCGGCGGCGGACCGCCTCGGTGAGCACGCCCCCCTCGCCGTAGCCGACGTAACCCGGCGGCGAACCCATCAGGAGCGAAACTTTGTGCTCTTCCTTGAACTCCGACATGTTGATGACGGTCATGTTCTGCTCGCCGCCGTAAAGCAGCTCGGCGAGTACGATCGCCGTTTCGGTTTTGCCGACACCGCTGGGGCCGACGAGCATGAACACGCCGATCGGCCGGCGGGGATCGGTCAGACCCGCGCGCGAGGTGCGGATCGCCTGGGCGATGGCGTCGAGCGCGTGCGACTGGCCCACGATCCGCTCTTCCATCTTCTCCCTGAGGTTGAGCACGGTGCGGACTTCGTCAGAGAGCATGCGGCCGACAGGGATGCCGGTCCACGACGAGACGATGTCGGCGATGGCGTTCTTATCGACGCAAACGCTCATCAGCGGCGTTTCGCCCTGCAGCGCGGCGAGTTTTTCGCTGAGTGCGGCCAGCTCGTTAAGAGCCTTCTCGCGTTGTTCGGGCGTGAGCTCGACGCGCTTGGCGGCATCTTTGCCAGCGCCGGCTTTGCCCGCTACGTCTTTCATGGCGCCCTCTGCCGATTTGAGCGCGTCGAATGCTTTTGTCGCCGCGGCGTCGCCGGGGGTCATCGCCGCCTGAGCAGCGGACGCGGCTTGCGCGCGATCGGCCGACCTGCCGGCTTTGCCGTCGCCGGGCTTGCCTTCGAGCTGCTCGCGCAGCGCGCGGATCTGACCCACGAGCTCCTTCTCTTGCGCCCAGCGCTCATCGAGCGACTTGAGGTGCGCCTCGGCCTCGGTCAGGTCCTTCTGGTACTCGGCAAGTTTTGCATCGTGCCCGGCGCCGGTGATGTTTTCGCGCTCCAGAATATCGATCGCCGTCTGCAAGTGTTGGATGCGGCGGCGCGCGTCTTCGACCGCCGGGGGAGTGCTGCTCTGGCCGATCGTCACGCGGGCGCACGCCGTGTCGAGCAGGCTCACGCTCTTGTCGGGGAGTTGCCGTCCGGAGATGTAGCGGTTCGAGAGCCGCACGGCGTCGATCACCGCTTCGTCCAAGAGCCGCACCTGGTGATGCTTCTCCAGCGTGGCCGAGAGACCGCGCATCATCTGCACCGCCACGTCTTCGCTGGGCTCCTCGACTTTGACCACCTGAAACCGCCGTGTGAGCGCGGGGTCCTTCTCGAAGTACTTTTTGTATTCGCTCCAGGTGGTGGCCGCGATCGTGCGGAGCTCGCCGCGCGCGAGGGCGGGCTTGAGCAGGTTGGCCGCGTCCCCCTGACCCGCCTGTCCGCCGGCGCCGATCATGGTGTGGGCTTCGTCGATGAAAAGAATGATCGGCGTGGGGGACGATTTCACTTCCTCGATGACGCTCTTCAACCGGTTCTCGAATTCGCCCTTTACGCCGGCGCCCGCTTGCAGCAGCCCGAGATCGAGCGTCCGCAAGATGACGTTCTTGAGCGGCTCGGGGACGTCGCCGTCGGCGATGCGCAAGGCAAACCCTTCGACGACCGCGGTTTTGCCCACACCCGCCTCGCCGGTGAGGATCGGGTTGTTCTGGCGGCGGCGCGTGAGGATGTCGATCACCTGGCGGATTTCCGGGTCGCGGCCAAGGACCGGGTCGATCTTACCGCGCTTGGCCTGCTCGGTGAGGTTGGTGGTGAACTGATCGAGGGCGGGCGTCTTGCTGAAGCCTGCGGCGCGAGGCTGATCACCAGACGGACCTCCACCAGCGCCGTCCTCGGCAGGGGCCTCGACGTCTTCGGCCGAATTGGCGACGATCGCCATCAACTCATTTTCGAGCCGCTCGGGCGGGATCTTGGCCAGCTCGGGCGAACTGCTGCGAAGCCGTATAGACAGGGTCCGGTCAGCGAGCAGCGCCAGCAACAAAAACCCGGAACGGATCGTATGGCTGTTGTATTTCAACGAGGCGAGCGTCCAGGCCTCGCGTGTCATATCCGTGATGTCGGGCGACAGCTCCGGGGCACGCGCGTTGCCGGTCTTGACGCGGTCCAGAGTTTGCGTGAGCTCGCGGTTGACGCGCGAGGGATTGACGTCGTACTGCCTGAGGATCTTGGCCAGATCGCTGTCGGCGGGCTCCAGCAGCTTGAGCAGCCAGTGCTCCATTTCGACGTTGTAGTTGGTGCGCGACAGGCACAGCCCGGCGGCCCCTTCCAACGCTCGCTTGCAAATGGGGTTCAGCTTGTTGACCAGCGTTTTGAGGTTGATGGCAGACATCGTGGTGTCCCTGAGACGGGTGCGTTGATTAGCCCATGACCAAAAGGAATGGCCAGCGTGAAGGCCCTCATTCAACCAGAAAACGAAGCCGACCGCAAAGAGTTGGTAAAGCGAATCGGGCTCGAAGTTTGCCGCTCGGCATCGGAGGCCGTATATTTGTTTTAAACGAACGTTTGATATGTCCCACGACGACACCGCTTCGCGCTTGCTCAACGCCGCCGGGCCGATCTTTGCCGAGAAAGGCTATCAGAAGGCGACCGTGCGCGAAATCTGCGCGGCGGCGGGCGTGAACCTGGCGAGCGTCAACTACTACTTTCGCGATAAAGAGCGGCTGTACATCGAGACGGTGAAGCGCGCGGCGCAGCTTCGCGCGGAACAAGCGCCGATGCCCGAATGGCCCGCGGGTACGCCGACTGCGATCAAGTTGCGCAGCTTCATCTATACGATTCTCACGAGGATGCTCGGCACCACACAGGCGCCGTGGCAGGTGCGACTGATGCAGCGCGAAGTCGTGCAGCCGACGTCCGCCTGCCGCGAGTTGGTCGAGGAATACTTCCGGCCGCACTTCGAGCTGTTGCAGCGGATCGTCGGCGAAGCGGTTCCGCCGGATACGCCGCCGCACACGCGGCGTCAGATCGCGTTCAGCGTGATCGGTCAATGCCTGCATTACCGGCTGGCGGGGGATGTGATTGGGTTGCTCGTGCCTGCCGACGAGTTGGCTAGCCGATACACGACCGATCAGCTTGCGGATCACATTGCGGCATTTTCATTGGCGGCGTTGGGCCTCGCGCCGCCGCTGGGCGGCGCTCCGGGCAAATGATCGACGTCTGAGTATGACGAGCGGCGGAGGCGGTGCATGTTCCCCATCGAGGCACAATTCTCGGCCGGCGGCGTGGCGTTTCGCGCGGGGATGGAAGGCGGCGTAGAGGTTGCGCTCATCGCAGTCGGCGAAAAACGTCGCTGGCAATTGCCCAAGGGGACCATCGAGCACGGCGAGGCGCCCGAGGCCGCCGCTCTCCGCGAAGTCCGCGAGGAGGCGGGTGTGCAGACGGAGATTGTCGAGCCGCTCGACGTGGTCGAGTATTGGTATGTGGGTGATTCGCGCGGCCGCCGAGTCCGCTTTCACAAAAAAGTGCACTTCTATCTGATGCGGTACATCTCGGGCAACGTGGCCGACCACGATCATGAAGTGCTCGAAGCCCGCTGGCTGCCGATCGACGAGGCGATCGAACGGCTGGCGTTTAAGAATGAGCGGAATGTTGTCGCGCACGCGAAGGAGCGAATCGCGGCGCTGGCGTAGTGTCAGTAGTCTCGTTCCCAGGCTCCGCCTGGGAACGGGCTGTAGGGCAGGCTCCGCCTGCCGTGATTCTGTGGCGCCGCCTTGCTTGGCGGTGCTTGCGAGGCAGAGCCTCGCGGGCGGTTTGTTCCCAGGCAGAGCCTGGGAACAAGAGTGGTCGCGTCACCTCTTCTTGCCGGCGGATGCGCTGGCGGCGTTGGCGGCTGCCTGCTGCGTTGCTGCTTGTGGCGCGGGGGGCATGGCCGCGAAGATGGCCGGGCCGGTCACGGTGGCGATTGTCTGCTCGATCTGGATCGCCTTGCGGCCCTTGAAGGCGCCCGCCTTGGCGCGGTACTTGGGCACGCCTTGCACCAGCACGTTGAGCGGTTCGCGCGTGTCTTTTTCGGTGGTGATGATGTCGCCCACGCGCAGGCCCAACAGGTCGCCGGTGGCGAGCTTGCTTTCGGCCAGCTCGACGACCAGCTCGATCAGGGCGCCTTTGAGTCCGCGGCCGATATGCTGGATGCTCTCGGGTGTGGCGCCGCGGCGGCTGTAGGCCAGCCAGTTGTTGGCCGAGAGCTTGTTGCCGATGCGTTCGATGCTGTTGAACGGGATGCAGAGGTTGACCATCCCGCGGACCTCCTGCAGCGTGAGCTCAAAGCTGATGAGCACCACGACTTCGTTCGGCGGAACGATCTGCACAAGCTGCGGGTTGCTCTCGACGCGCTCGACGGAGAGGTTCAGGTCGACCACGTTCGCCCAAGCGCGTCGCATCTCATCGAGAAACAGCGACGTGATGCGCGACACCAAGCGCAGCTCGATTTCGGTGAGCGGCCGGCGGGCCAGCGGGCCCGAGTCTTTGCCGCCGCCCAGAAGCCGGTCGATGATCGGGTAGAGGATCGAAGGGTTGATGTCGAGGATCAGGTTGCCTTCGAGGGGATCGGCGCGCAGCAGGTTGAAGCACGTCGGGTTCTCCAGGCTAAAGACGAACTCGCTGTAGGTGAGCTGGTCGACGCTGGTGAGCTTGACTTCGACGATCGCCCGCAACAGGCCGGAAAGGGCCGCACCAAAGTTGCGGCCGAAGCCTTCGTGCAGCGTCTGCAGGGCGCGCATCTGCTCCTTGCCGACGCGTTCGGGGCGCTTGAAGTCGTAGGGGGTGACCTTCTCGCGCGGCCGGAAAACGGCGGGCTGATCCGCCGCATCGCGCGCGAGCGAAGCGCGCGCGGGCGCCGTCGTCGTCTCCATGGCGCTGAGCAATGTCTCGACTTCGGCCTGGCTGAGAACGTCGCTCAAGAAGTCCTCCTTGACTCAAATGACCAAATCCCAATGACTAATGACCAAGGATTCTTATCGCGCGGCGCTTTTGGTCATTGGTCATTGGACATTGGTCATTCTCTGATCTGTCCGTCCCCCCACACCACGTACTTGTAGCTCGTCAATTCCTTCAGACCGCAGGGGCCGCGGGCGTGAAACTTATCGGTGCTGATGCCGATTTCGGCGCCGAGGCCGAACTCGCCGCCGTCGTTGAACCGCGTGCTGGCGTTGACCATCACGGCGGCGCTGTCGACGCGGGCGGTGAACTCGCGGGCGGCAGTCAGATCGGCGGTGATGATCGCATCCGTGTGTTTGGAGCCGTAGCGGTTGATGTGCTCGATTGCGTCGTCGAGCGAATCGACCACCCGGCAGGAGATCGTGGGGCCGAGGTATTCGGTGGCATAGTCGTCTTCACTGGCCCGCTTTGCCGGCCGGACCAATGAGCAGGTTCGTGCGTCGCCGCGTATTTCGATGCCGCGCTCGTTGAGCTCAAGGCCGATCAGCGGTAGGAAACGATCGGCTACGGCGGCGTGGACCAATAGCGATTCGGCCGCATTGCAGACCCCCATTCGTTGGCACTTGGCGTTCACCGTGACGCGTGCCGCCATTTCGAGGTCGGCCGCACGATCGACGTAGACGTGGCAATTGCCGGTGAAGTGTTTGATTACCGGCATGCGGGCCTCGTCGGTTACGCGGCGGATCAGCCCCTCGCCGCCGCGCGGAATCGCCACGTCGATGTATTCGGGCAGCCGCAGAAAGTGGCCGACGGCTTCGCGGTCGGTTGTATTGACGAGCTGTACCGCATCGCGCGGCAAACTCATGTCGGCCAGCGTCTCGCAGAGCAGTTCCGCGATCGCGCGGCTGGAGTGCATCGCCTCTTTGCCGCCGCGGAGGATCACGGCATTGCCGCTCTTCACGCAGATCGCCGCGGCGTCGGCGGTGACATTCGGCCGCGACTCGTAGATGAAGAATACCACGCCCAGCGGCACGCGCGTCTTGAGGATCTGTAAGCCGTTAGGGCGGATGCTCGATTCGATGACTTCGCCGACGGGGTCGGGAAGCGAGGCGACTTGCTCAAGCGCCAGGGCGATCGATTCGATGCGACCGGGGTTGAGTTTGAGACGATCGATCGCGGCACCGGAAAGACCGTAACCCGGCGCTGCGTCGACATCGAGCTGATTGGCGGCCAGAATGTCGTCCGCCCGCTCATGCAGCAGCGCGGCCGAACGCTTCAGCCACTCGATCTTGGCAGCCCCCTTGGCAAGCGCAAGCTCTCCGCTGGCCGCTCGCGCGCGCTTGGCGACATCGAGGCAGTAGGTGACGAGATCGGTTTGTTCGGCGGTCGCCATGACGTGCGAGCGGCGGGCTTTACGCCCGCCGTATGCCATGTGTCACGATGGATAAGAGCTGAATTAACAAGGACTTACTGCGATGATGGCGCAATACGCCTCGCATACGGAAGTATCGTCCAAAGCTGCCAGGGAGTCAACGGCGGTCGAGCGGGTTTTAGGACCTTGGGCCATAGGAAGACGCCTCTGATTTTAAAAAGTCTTTTTCTAAGTGGGTGGGCGTATTGACACGTGACGCCTAACCGGTAAACTCTTGAAGTTTGAGTGATCGAAATTTCAAGTTTTGTACATATAAATAATTTGTTTAGCGCCACAAATCGGTCCGCGAAGACCTTTTACGAAGCCAGGGCCTTTTGGCCCGTGCTAACCCCTACACCAAGGAAAACCGAACATGCACGCGACATCCCGCCCGAAGCCGCCAAGGCAGGGCTTTACGCTCGTCGAGTTAATGGTGGTCATCGTAATCATCGCCGTGCTGATGGGTTTGTTGCTGCCCGCCATCTTCTCCGCGCGCGAATCGGCGCGGACAATCCAGTGCAAGAATAATCTGCGTCAGATCGGGCTTGCGATCCTCAACTACTCTCACCACCACAACGGCGCGTTGCCCACGTATCGTTGGTACGATCCTGGGCCGCCTTTCTCGCTGACGTTCAACGACGAGACGATCCGCGTCGACCAGCCTCGCTGGAACTTGCTGATTGGTCCATTTATCGAAGGTTCGCTCGACACCGATGTCCTTGACCCGGATGGCGATGGCGTCGCCGATTTTGACGATGATTTCACGCCCTTTGGAAACGCCGTCTTCATCTGCCCGAATGCGCCGGAACGCAACAATTCGCGGGATAGCAGTTACGGCTACAACTATCATTTCCTCGGTCATGCGCGCGTGCTGACGCCCGGATCGCCCCGGTCGCCACCCTACATCAACTATCCGATAAACCACGCGTCGCTGAAGAATACGGCCCACACGGTGATGGTGGCCGACAGCCTGGGCACGGGTTCGGGCTATCCCCAGGCGCGGCGCGAGCCGTATTCGTTTGCTTCCAAGCGGTGCAACTCGTTAGGGAACCACGCGTACAGTCTCGATCCACCCATCGCGTGGTACCTCGGCGCCGACGGAAAGCCGTCGCTGGGGAACGTTGGAGAGATGAGCTGCGAAGCGGGCGGATCGGCGCCCAACGCTCAATACGGGTTCAACGCGGTGGAGGCGCGCCACCGCGGCCTGGCGAACGCCGTCTTTGCAGACGGGCACGTGGCGAGCATGACACCCGAGGAGTTTGGGTACGTCGTCCGCGCGGATGGTTCGTTCGCGTACAACAACTTGAGTGAGCTGTTCGCTGACTCGAACGGCAACAGCGTCCCCGAGAAGAACGAGTGGAAAGCCACGAACCGATGGTTCAGCGGAAGCGGCAGCAATCGGCTGCTGCCGAAGCCCCATCCGGGTTATCGCTAGTTCTCCGTCGGGGGCGTGCGTGCCCTGTGGAGAGTTTCCTTTCCCGCTCCGCGGTGGCTTGAGAATGCCATGGGCCAGGTCCAGGACTGGGAGCTTGTGTTTGATTGTCCTGCGTGCCGCCGGACGGGACGTGTCGCGGTGTCGCACATGCGGTCCGTGCTCCGTTGCCCCTATTGTCGCAAGCGCGTCGTGATCGGCAGAGAAGGTATTCATCGGGCGCCGAAGCCGGTGGGGGGAGTGCGAACGGCGGTTGTCGAGAAGAAGATCGCTCCGGCGCAACGCGCGAAACCACGCGGAAAAACGGCGTGCTCTTATGTGATCGTGGGCGGCTTGTTTCTGGCCGCGGTGCTGGCGGCTCTGCCGCCTCTACTTATCTTTCGCGATCCCCAGGCCAGTCCGGCCGTCGAGACAGAAGCATTGGTCGGGGCAGCCGAATCTTTTCAGAGCGCATGGCTGGCAGGCGATTTGGAGCTTGCCGAGACATTCGTGATCGAATCGCATCGAGGCAGGTTGAAACACTGGGCGGCGCCAAGACGAGCGGCACTGGTCGCCAGTTTCGGCGAACGATTCGAAGCCAAAGTGACCTCCGTCGAGGTGCTTCAACGACAGTCGGACAAAGCGGTAATCCGTGTGCGCTTTTCGGTCCGCGGCCGCGAACAACAGACGTTTCAAAACTGGAATCTGGTGGGCTCGAACTGGGCAGTCTCGCTGGAGTGAAAAGACTAGGGAGGCACCGCCCGCCGAATCGATCTTACCGCGACCCTTTATTGCCCGTCGTACGGCATCATGATCTCCGCCGCATCGATGCCCGTCAAAGCCGGAAAACCGCCGTCGGCGATGCGCTCGCCGAGTTGGGTGATGGCGCGGAAATAGCGGTCGCTCGGGGGCTTGCCGGTGAGCTTTCGCGTCAGGTCTTGGCAGACGAGATCGGCGGCGTTCCGAAAAACGTCATCCGACTGTCGCGCGGCATACAATGCGGTGCAGAGAATGACTACGGCATCTTGGATCTGACCGGAAAGGTACGACATCCGGCATTGCCGGTCGGCCAGCGCGAGCTGGTGCTTCCGCATGACACGGTCGATCGTGCGCGGCGAGTTTTGTAAGTAGTCGCAGGCGAACTCGACATGTGCTCGCAAGCCGGTCGGCATGGACGGCAGCTCGCTCGTCGACTTGCGCGCGAATTTCTCGGACAATAGCCAACCTGCGTACGGTCCGATCGCGCCGCGCAGCGCCCAGGCGTGCGCGGGATTCAGCGGATTGGGCCTTTTGATGCCGGCGGCGGCCAGAGCCTTGCCGATGGGCTCGAAGAACCGCGTGCCGTGGTGTTTGACCAGCGACTTGAAAAACGCCATGCCGAGCATCTCGCCTTCGCCTTCGTAGATGCAGGGGGCGAGATACTCGTGAACGTTGTCGCCGAAGAGGTGGCCGTGGAGGAACGAGCGCCCGCCGTGTGTCTTCATGAACAATTCGACCGCGGCCTCCTTGAGCGCCTCGCTGCCGAAGATCTTGGCGATGATGCACTCCATCTCGCCGCGGTAGCCCGCGTCCAATAGACCCGCGCACCATTCGACGAGCGCATCGCAGGCGACAATCAGACCGGCGAGCCGGCCAATCCGCCGGCGCACCAGCTCGCGCCGTGCGATCGTCTCGCCATAGGTCTTTCGGTAGTGCGCCCAGGGGAGCATGTTCGCCAAGAGCACGCGCATGGTGCCGCTGGCGTTGGCGCACAAGGCGACGCGGCCGAGGTTCAGTCCGTGATAGGCAATCGTCAACCCGTCGCCGCGCGATGGAACGAGCAGGTTCTCGGCAGGCACGCGGAAGTCGCGGAAGACGATGCCTTGGTTGTGCGTGTGCTTGAGCGCGTAGAGGCCGTATTTGCGGAGCCGAAAGTGCTCGTTCTCTGCGTCGGGAAGGTCAATGACCAGCACCGCCGGGCGGTTTTCGATCAGGCAGACTAGGCCGATCGTGCGACCGGGGGTGACATTCGTAATGAACAGCTTCTCGCCGTTGACGACAAACTCGCTGCCACGAAGCTCGGCGCACGTGCGCAGCGCGGTCAAATCGGAGCCGGCGCCTGGCTCGGTCAATGCGAACGCCGAGAGCCGCTCTCCGCTGGCCAGCCTAGGTAAAAATCGCTGTTTCTGTTCGGGGTTTCCAAATGTCCGTACGGGATCGACCGCGCCGATGCAGCCATGCACGCTGGCCAGGCCGGCAATCGTGGGATCGAGCGTGGCCATCTCCGCCAGAAACGGCGCGAACGCACGGAACGGCGCGCCCGTGCCGCCGTACTCCGGATCGACGAGCAGACCCCAGTAGCCAGCGGTCGCCAGCTCGCCGAGCACCAGCCGGCTGATCTTGCCTCGCTCGTCCAGCAGCGAGCCCGACGCGCGATGGCGGCGCACAACGGCCAACGAATCTTGCATGACGCGCTCGACGGCGGCGGGCGTTTCGACGGCAGTGCTTTGAAACAGCTCGACGGGCAGGCGGCGCTCCCAGACCGCGCGGTGGATCGGACTGTTGATCGTCTGAAAGCGGGCGGCGAAGAGCCCCTCGACCTGATCATCGGCCTTGTCGATGGCGCCGGTCCGGCGGGCTTCCTCTTCGCTCTTGCCGCCGAGCGTGAGCGCGGTTTCGGCAAATGAGGCACAATTGTCCAGCGGCTCGCTCTGCGCAGGGCCGGGTGCGGCGTTGATGGGATCGACCTCGGCGGGAGTGTTCATTTTTGTATTGCCCCAAGGTGTTAAAACCGCCGAGGCGCTGAGACACAGAGAGGAGAGGAAGATTGGCCACAGATGAACACGGGTGCACGCAGATGAAGCCGATTAATCAACTCTTGATCCGTGTTCATCTGAGTTCATCTGTGGCTAAACCATTGCTGCGCGTTCCTCTGCGTCTCTGCGGTTCCTGTCCTATTATAGAATAGGCGCGCCCTCGTCGGCGTACATGGCCTCGATTTCGCGGGCGAAATGCTGCTGGATGACGCTGCGGCGGAGCTTGAGCGTCGGCGTGAGCTCATCATGCTCGACGGTGAAGCCGCGGCCTAGAAGCGTAAAGCGGCCGATCTGTTCACAGTGCGCTACCACCGAGAGCCGCGCTTCGATCCGCGCGCGGATGAGCCGCAGCACATCGGGATGGACCAGCAGCTCTTCGCGCGAGGCCACGGTAGTGCCCTGAGCTGTGATTTCGCTCTGCAGCGTGTCCAAGTTGGGCACGAGGAGCGCCGCCAGGTAATTGCGGCGGTCACCGACGATGAGGGCCTGCAGGATCAGCGGGTCTTCGGCCAGCAATCGCTCCAGATAGGCGGGCGCAATGTTTTTCCCGCCGGCGGTGACGATCAGCTCCTTCTTGCGACCAGTGATCCACAAGAAGCCATCTTCATCGACGTGGCCCATGTCGCCCGTGCACAGCCAGCCTTCGGCGTCGATCGTATCGGCGGTGGCTTGCGGTTGCTTCCAGTAGCCGAGCATGACGTGCGGTCCGCGCGTGAGGATCTCACCGTCGGGGGCGATCTTCACTTCGACACCCTCGAGTGGGCGGCCAACCGAACCGGTCTTGTACGCGCGGGGCGTCGAGACACTAATTACCGGCGAAGATTCGGTCAAGCCGTAGCCTTGCACGAGGGGTATGCCGTGGCGCTGGTAGAACTCCGCGGTCGCATCGGCCAAAGGCGCCCCGCCTGAGCACGCTATCTGGAGTTGTCTTCCGAAGGCGGCATGCAAGCGCTCGCGCTGCTCGTCGTCACTGCCGCCCTGCGAGGCGATGTGGCGATGCACCTTGTCGAAGAAGTACGGCACGCCGTTGATCAGCGTCGGCCGGAACTGCTGGCAGTTTGCCAGGATCGTGTCGCGGCTTTCGGCGAGCGCCAGCTCCGAGCCACGCACGATCCAGCAGTACAGGTCGCAGGTGCGAGCGAAGATGTGCGACAGCGGGAGCCAGCACAGTTTTATGTCGCTCTCGCCGGGCAAGAACAGCAAATCGGTGGCGATGGCGTTTGAGGCCAGGTTGCCGTGGCTAAGCACGACGCCCTTCGGCTCGCCGGTCGTGCCCGACGAGTAGAGGATCGTTGCCAGGTCGTCTGGCTTTGTCCGCTTGACGGCCGCTGCAAGTGTAGGGTGGGCTGTGCCCACCGTTCGGCCCACCGTGACAGGCGCAACCTGCCCTGCGCCTCTAACCACGTCATTCCACCAGTCAACGCGCCGGCCACCGATGGCAGTTTGAACGGGTTCGTAGGAGAAGAACTGCACGTCGCCGGGCCAATCGGCCTGTGCCTGGCTCAATGCTTCGGCAGCGGCCGACCCGCTGAGCAAGACGACGCGCGCGTTGGTATCGAGAATCTGGAAAGCCATCTGCGGCCCGGAGAGCGTGGCGTGCACCGCCACATGCACGCCGCCGGCCAGATGAATCGCCAGCTCGGCGACAATCCATTCGTAGCGGTTTTCAGCGATCTGAATCACACGATCGCCTGGCTTGACGCCCATGCTGGCTAATGCCGACGTCCACCGCGCGACGTCAACGGCGATTTCGCGCCACGTGCGGGTCACGAAGCGGCCGTTTGCCAGGGAGTGCAACGCAACGCGATCGGCCGACTCCGCGAGGCGGCGAGCGAAGAGTTCGACGAGGGTGCGCGACGAATTGTCGGACATAGCTGATTCAACGTGCTCGAGCAACGAATACGTAACGCGCCCTACCGCGGATGATTATAGCAACGGTGTAGTATGCAGATGACGGTCTCGCCACGGAGATTACGGTGCAATCAACGGCCTGGCAATGTCGCCCCTCCGGGGCTTTGTAACTTTTAACGGAACCAATTCCGGGGGCTTGCACTCCCGGCTAGAGAATGCCGCCCCATCCGGGGCTACGGACGAATCGCCTACTCGATCCACACTCCATCTCGAACGCATTGCAGGACCTGCGGAATGAGTGCGCGGACGGCGCGGGCGCGGTGGCTGAGGATGGATTTGACGACGTTGCCGAGCTCGGCGAATGTGCGGTGATACTCGACGATCTCAAAGTATGGATCGTAGCCGAATCCGCCACTGCCCGCCGGTTCGAAGCGAATGCGGCCGTCGCACGTGCCGGTGCTTTCGCCGCGGATGCTTCCCTGCGGGTCGGCCAGCACCACGTGGGAGACGTAGTGGGCCGTGCGCCGTTCGAGCGGCAGCGCGCCGAGTTTTTCAATGAGCAAGCGGTTGTTCGATTCGTCGGTGGCGCCTGAACCTGAGAACCGCGCGGAGTAAACTCCCGGCGCTCCGCCGAGCGCGTCCACGGACAGCCCACTGTCTTCGCCGAGCACCCAGCGACCGAGGTGTTTGCCCTGCTCACAGGCTTTCAGCCGCGCGTTTTCGGCAAAGGTGTTGCCTGTCTCGTCGATTTCGATGGCATTCGGGTGGTCCGCCAGCGACTGACATTGAAAGCCCCAAGGGGCGAGCAGATCGACTAGCTCGATTGCCTTCTTGCGGTTGTGCGTGCCAAGAACGAGGAGCATGGAAGAATCGCAAACGGGCATTTGAGGGGAGTGCGATTGAGCGCGACCGCACTAGATAGTGTATACCGCGCGCTGGTCGTGGCACTGCTCGCGGCGAGCAGTGGCACACGGCAGAAGACGGCACACAGAATATGCCTACTCCATCCGGTTACCGCCGATAGGCCGCGCTGAGCGGCGCTTTCGGAACTTCGATGGCCTTCGGCCGAATCTCGAGGAGGGCCCAGTACTTGTCGCCCACGAGTGTTTTGCGGCGGGCGACCTCGGCGTCGGAGAGTTGTGACACCACCGCGCCCAAGCCAGCGGATGATTGAGCGCCGAACAATTGGAGATACCGGTCGATTTGCGGATTGGGAAACTGTTGCCCGTTCGGTCCAGGAAATGTCAATCGATCAAAACTTCCCACACAGACAATGCTGTCATCCTGGTCATGGAACTCGTAGGCGTCGTGGCCGCGCCGACGAAGCTCTTCCGTTAGCAGGTGCGCGTTTTCGGCGGCCTCCTGAAGACTGTGCTTGATCGATCCACTGCGCAGCGTGTCTCGAATCTTGCGCTGGTCGATCACGCTGGTCCCTGTAAACCGCGCCACGCGCACCGTGTACTTGCCCGGGCAATTCAACAAACTATGCGGCACTTCCTCATTCATCTCCAGCACCAGCTTGTCGAGCCCAGGCGAATTGAAGTACTCCGGCGGCAGCAGCGGGTTGGTGACCACGAAAGCGCTGCCCATCGGTCCCTTCTTCTTCTTGGTGTGCATCGCCTGCCGCAGTCCGGCAAACACCTGACTGGACTTCCGAGGATCCGTCCGCAGCGCCTCCGGCTCGATGGTTTTGACTTTCTTGAGCGTGTCCGTCGCCCGATCGTCGTCAATGCTGCCGAAGTTGCCCACCAGAACAGCGATCTCTTTCACATCGCTCTCGCGCGCCTGCCACCTCACGCTCGGGGAGCCATCGGGATTGAAGCCTCGAGCGCGTCCGTATGTGGTATGGTCAAACACCTGCACATGCGTGTAGGCCTCGAGCTTGAACTTCTTTCGCAGCTCAAAGACAAGCTGCTGAGCCTGCCGTTCCGCGTCGTCGCCGCGAAATACGGTGGCTAGAATCATCCAGGGCCCATCGGCGTCGGTTAAAGAGTAGCTCTTGCCTGGGTCGGCTTCGACCTTTTTGAAGGGGAGCAGTTTTTGCCAGGGGTTGGCTTGGCTGCGCACCGCGACAACAAGCGAAATAGCCAATACCAACAGCAACACCCAATGCCGATTTGTCATGGCACATCCGTTAGGCATAAGTGATGACGTTGTGCGCACGTTCAGCGCACAAGGTGATGCCAACCAAGAACGATTGGCGGCGAAAAGCGGCCGAAGTGTAGCGAAACGCCGCCGAGCATGCTAGGCGGTTTTGCCATCGGTTAAGTGCGGGCGTCCTAGGAAACTGCGCGCAAATAGGCGGTTTGGATCAATGCAGGTAGCTCATGTAGGCGCCCAGCGCCCCCGCGAGTAAAAGCGGCACGTACAAGACGCACATGACGCCGAGCCAGTGGTAGCCGTGCTTCAGAGAATAGTACAGCAGAAATTCTCGCAATCGCCCGTCGCCGAGGTAAACGGTCATCACGATCACAAAGAGAATGGGCAGCGCGGTGGCCAAGCCGAACATCACCAGGACATCCCACCCGCTGACCGTAGGCTTGACGTAGGCCAGGGCCAGGCCGACAAGCATTCCGGCGACGCAGGCCAACGAACAGCGCTGGTCGATTCAATCGTTGCGGAAATGGAGATCGCGGAGCTCGGCTTCAGTAAAGTCGTCATACGAAGGGGGCGGAAAGAGCGCCGCTAACGCGCGGCTGGTCCAGTCGCACAATTTGTGCTCGAGCACGGGAATCACGGCGCGCAGCCCTCGGTCTGTTGCATGGTCGTCTATAACGAAGTATGGGCTGTGAACCGGCGGCAACATTGCCAGCTAAGGTGAGAGCCGGTGCGCTGGAAACGCGCTCGTGCTGGGAATTCGGATTGTGCGAACCGTGACGATCGCCGGCACGCGACCTGGACTGTCTCACAAGTTCGCCGACCCGTAAACCACCACTTCAGCAGATAGAATCGCATTTAAAAGCCTACGGGTTCCTCTTCTCTGTTTTGACTGCGTCATTATGTCTGCGATCGACTACGAAATGGTTCGCCGATCCATCCCGATGACGCGGGTTCTGGAACTGCTCGGATTCGTCGCGGCGCAGCGGAACGGAAAGCAGCACCGCGGACCGTGCCCCATTCACCGGTCGTCCTCGACACAGAGCCGTTCCTTTTCGGTCAACCTGGCGAGAAACGCCTTTCGATGCTTCACGTGCGGAGCGGCTGGGAATCAACTCGATCTTTGGTGTCAAGTTCACAGATTAACGCTCTTCGACGCCGCGGTGGATCTCTGTAATCGTGCGCAAGTTGACGTACCCTGGTTGCAGCAGCCCGCACGAGGCGCTCTTCAGCCGCCTAGTGAACCAACTTCGCCGTAGTAGGCGGGCGTGACATACTTCTGCGCATCAGTTTGCCCACCATGGATCAAGAAGTATAAGTCCACAACTCCGGTGCGGATGCCCTTGGCCGCGGAATACAATTGCATGGTTTGAACGACAGTTCGCCGATCGGCCTCTGGAAAAGTCGTCGCCGGCTTTGCCACGATACCGAGGCGCGCGCCGACGTCCATTACAACGCTATCCGGCTTTGCGCAGTCGAATCCCAAATACTGAAGGAGGTGACAAAGAGATGTGAACTTATTAAAGAACGGTGTGCCGATGGCCGTCAGTTGCAGCCGTGTCTTCTCAAAGGCAATCCAGAACTGATCTGCGTCCGTGCGAGAGCGAATTCTGATCGGAAGCTGCTGCAATTGTAGAAAACGCATGAAGGAACCGTGCCGCGACGCGATCTGTTGCAGACTCTTTGCACACTCGACCATGCTCGTCAGCTTTCCCGGAAACCGTAGCGGCGCCAGACGCTCATTCGGCTTTGACGGGTTGTCCCAATACAATTCGCGCAACTGTTTCGGATCAATCGTGGCGACATCGGCAGGACAAAAGGAGAGGAAGACTCGTTCGAATACACCCCTATGCACTATATCGGAGATGATAGCGGAGCGGACCTGTTGGCTGAATGCGATGAGCAGTATCATTCGCTTCAGGATGGCGTCGTCGTCCAAGTCAAACGATGGCTCCGCCTCGCGACGCCTAATTTCCTGTGCAAACTCCGGCTCGACCGCGTACTGATGGATTCGCTCGGCCATCTTGTCGATTGTGCGAAAAATCACATCATTCCCGTAGCGCATTTGTGCGTCCATGATCCTTCCTCTATCGGCGGCGCCTCGGACCTGGAGGGCTTCGCGGACCCCTTGTCCGTTAGCTACAAAGCTATTTGGCACGCTCGCATGATGCGTGTGCTGGAACCTATCCGCTGCGCGTCGTCTTCAAGTTTCGTACGTCGGTTAAGTGCGATAACGACTTTCGTTGTCTGGTTAAAAACAGAGAAGAGGAACCCGTGCGCTTCAACGTGATGGCCGGACTGATATACGGTCCGAATCGGCAGAAAAGGGATCCATGATGTGCCTCGCAGATTATTCGCTATTGTCGTGCATCGCCATGTGCGTGAGCTTGCCGCGCGGCGCGCGCCCACGCAACGCGATCGACGAGCGTGAGGAATGCCGGCACGAGGACAGTGCGGACGACGAGCGTGTCGAGGAGCACGCCGAGCGCGAGGGCAAAGCCAAGCTCCTGCATGCCGCGGAGCGTGCCGGTGGCCATCGAGATAAACGTGGCCGCCATGATGATGCCGCAGCTTGTGATGATGCCGCCGGTCCGCGCCACTGCGCGTTGCAGTCCGCGGATCGGGCCGTGCCGCTGTTGCTCTTCGACCACACGGGTCATGAGGTAGATGTTGTAGTCCTCACCCACTGCGATCAGGATCACAAACAAGAAGAGCGGCACTTTCCAGTCGAGCCCCGTGAAGCTGCCGCGGTACAACCACTCGAAAAAAAGTTCGGTCGCGCCCAAAGTGACGTAGTAGCTGAATAGCACTGAGAGGGTCAAATACAGGCACACCAGCGGCTGCCGCAACAGCACCAGCAGGACCGCGAGCACAGCCAACAAAACCAACCGCTGAATGCGGATCTGATCGCTGCTGGTCACGCGCTCCAGATCGCGCGTGGCCGAGGTGGTGCCGGTAAAGAAAAAACTCGCCTCGCGCCAATGGGAGTCCTGCATCTGCATTTGATTGAGGTTGCGCTCAATCGCATCGAGCTGCTCCGCGGCCTCGCGCGAGAAGGGTTCTTCGGCCAGGATGAGGTCGAAGCGCGCTACGGAGCCCGCCAGCTCCTCGACCGGCGTAGCATAGGTGTCCCGGGCTCGGGAAGTGTTCGCAGCCAGAACTCGCGCCGCCCCGCCGCCAAGGATCGAGCCCAAGCCGCCGATGGGCTGCCCAAACGGCTGCGTCAGGCTGCGGACGGTCTTCACGCCGTCCAGCTCGAGGAAATGAGCCGTGAGGCTGGCCACCTCGTCGCGCCCCCCGGTCGTGCGAAAGTTGGTATCCGGCCGGTGGACAAGCACGGTCAGCGGTCCGGTCTCGCCGGCGGGAAAATGCTCGCGCAACAAGCGGCTGCCGGCGACGCTAGGCCGACTGGCGCGCATCTCGTTGAGGAGGTCGTAGGTAATCTCAACCGATAAGCCGGCGGCCGCCAGCGGGATCAACAGCACGACCGAAGTGACAAGCAGCAACCCGGGACGCCGGATCACAAGCTGACTGACTTGAGCCCAGAAGCGGGAATCTCCCGTGGCGTGTGCCGGAGGATTAAACCGCCCGGTCAGCGTAGCTTCGGAGGTAAGCTTCGAAGGCCAAAACACGTAGTGCCGAGTCGCCTGCAACAGGGCGGGCGCTAAGGTCAGACAGGCGGCGAGCGCCACGGTCAGGCAAATGGCGATGGCTGGTCCGCTGTCGCGGAATTTGCCGAAGTCGGCAAAGAACATCATCGACAGGCCGACGATCGTTGTCGCGGCGCTGCCCACCAGCGCTTCCCCCACGCCGGCCATCGCGGCGGCCAGCGCTTCGCGCTGCGGCAGGCCGCGGAGGAGCTCTTCGCGATATCGCGCGATGAGAAACAAGCAGAAGTCTGTTCCCGAGCCGAACAGAATCACGATGATGAAGATCCGCGTGGTGGTGAAGACTTTGAAGTCCCACCACTCCATCGCCGGCAACCGGTTGAGTTGAGTTAACAGCGCTAATAGGCTTGTACCGACGACGATCGAGACAGTGATCGCGGCCAAAGGAACAATGACCAACATGGGCGCTCGATACACCGCCAAGAGAATTGCCACGATGACCAGAACCGTAGTTAGCTCCGTATTGCGGATACTCTCGGCGGCCGAGGCGAGCATATCCCCTCCGACCGCCGCCGAGCCCGTGACGCCCAACTGCAACCCGGCGGGGTAATCTTCGGCCGTGCGCGCTTCATTGAGCACCGCCATCACGCGGTCGAGCACGCGAATGTTCTCGACGGCCATGAACTCGCCTTGCATTTGCAGCGCGATGAGCACGGCCCGTCCATCCGGGCTCTTGAGCTTTTCGCCGATGACCTGCATGTCGTGAGTCCAGACATCCTCGATGGCCAGCTCATCAGCCAATTCGAGGAATTGGTCGGACAGGTCGGCAGCCACATCCTTGTCGTCGTCGGTGAGCGGCGCCAGATCGCGCGCGACTACGACGATCACCTGGCTTTTGGCGCGGTTCTGAGGAAAGGCTTCGCGGAGAAGCTGCTCGCCTTGAACGCTGGTCATGCCGGCCGGCAAGTAGGCCATGTTGCCGTCGTGCGCGATCGCGTTCCATTCCGGGGCCAGCAGGCGCAGCACCACCGCCAAGGCTGCCCAGGCGAGAATGACCGGGAGCCAGTGTCTCGTCACGAGATTCCCGAGCCGAGCGAACATGACAGGAGATCATGGTACCCGCCGGGTGAAGGGCAGGGAACGCCCGGAGCTTGCCCGCCGTGGCGGGTGGCGTTCCGGATGGGCCAAACGGCGTTGCTGCGTTTTCTTGCCCAACGGAACGGCACGGAGGCCGTTCCCTACAGAGGAAATGTCAACCGGCGCCCGCCGCGGCGGGCGGAGCTTCGTTGCGGCGCGCCGGGATTCCCAAGGAGGACCTTGGGAACGAGAGTGTCGTGCAGTACGATAGTCGAACCACCACGAACGCGATGAGGAAATCGACCTCGTGACCAGCGTTACCACGACGTATCTGGAGATGCACTCGCCCGATGAGCTTCATCCGAAGCGCTGCGGTGATCCGCGCTTTCGGATTGACGAGGCCACAACGCCCCAGTGGCAGTTCAATCGCTTTCTGTACTGCGCAGTGGGCGAGCAGTGGCGTTGGATGGAAAAGCGCAGTTGGACGGAACAGCAGTGGCGCCAGTATATCGAGTCCGACCGGCTGCGAACGTTCGCAGCCTATTACGATGGCTCGCCGGCCGGATTCTACGAGCTGCGCCGCGACGAAGACGGCGGCGTTCAGATCGAATACTTTGGCCTGTTGCCGGAGTTTGTAGGACGGGGCTTCGGGGGCGCCTTGCTCACTAGCGCGCTGGAAATCGCGTGGGCGACGCAACCGACTCGCGTCTGGGTACACACCTGCACGCTCGATCATCCTGCGGCGCTGGCCAATTACCAGGCTCGCGGGATGAAGATCTATCGGGTGGAGACGAAAGAGATTGATTGAGTGCGGGCGGCGCTCTGCGTGACAACTCTTCCGTCTGCCCATCGTTGATCGCCGCCAAATTGGCGCACGCCGGACGGAAGATCGAATAACCCAACGCCGGAGGCGTTGCACTCCCAGTAGCCGGCGGCAACGCCGCCGGATGGCGTCCGGAAGTTGCTCGTTGACCCCGAAGGGGTCAAACGCGCCCCAAGTTTGACCCCTTCGGGGTCATGGATTCGTCGCCTTCCCAAACCGGGAGCTTCGCTCCCGGCTACTAGAGTTTGGCCCCTCCGGGGCGAGTTTAGCACTCGACAGACTGTTTCAGTGCCGTGGGACACTTGCTGCGTACCGCCGGCACAAGGCCGGGCGGCTACTTCGCACGGGCCAATTGCTGGCGCGCGACTTGCAGGCCGGCCTCGAGGATGGCGTCTTCTTTGCTTTCCTCCGCGATACCCAATGCGGCGTCATGCACCAAGGACAACTCACTTCCGGCGACTGGGCTGAGCCTCGTGATTGGCTTCTCCGCCGCGCGAACCAGGACGTCGGGCTCGACGCCGACTCGGCTGTAGGGGCGTCCCGTGGGCGAGTAAAACTTGGCGGTGGTTAGCCGCACGCCGGTCCCACCGATGGTGAGCGGGAAGATGCCTTGGACCGATCCTTTGCCATAACTTCGCACGCCGACGACCGTGCCGCGGCGATGGTCGCGAATCGCGCCGGCGAAGATCTCGCTGGCGCTTGCGCTCTCGCCGTCGATGAGGACGACCAGGGGAACGCGCCAGGTGCCGGCACGGTGGGCCGTGTAATTGAAATCCTCATTCGGGCTGCGGCCGCGCGTCGAGACGATGCTCCCCTGTTCGAGAAACTTGTCGGCGACCTCGACGCTGGAGGTCAACAGCCCCCCTGGGTTTCCACGCAGGTCGATGATCAGGCTCTTCATCCCCTGGCGGTAGAGCTTCCAGAGCGCAGCGTCGAGGTCGCCCGTGGTCGTCTTTTGAAAGCAGGTCAGTTTCAGGTAGGCCACGCCGGATTGGGCGTCGATCAGGCGGTCGCTCTCGATGCTGGGAACTTCTACATGGTCGCGGCGAATGACCAAAGCCCGCGGCGCTGCATCGCCCGTCACGGCCATAACTTCGACGGAGGTGCCCACTTCTCCCTGCAAAAGCTCGGCCGCCTGGTCGGTGTTCAGGTCCTGAGTGGTCCGGCCCGACACGCCGGTCAGACGATCGCCGCGCTTGATGCCGGCCTTGTCGGCGGGGCTGCCCGGAATGACGTTCATGATCAACAGGGCGTTGTCCTGCGCCTTGAGCTCGATACCTAAGCCGACGAAGTTGCCGTCGATCTGTGAATAGATGTCGGCCAGTTGTCCGGCGGTCAGGAACGTCGAGTATTCATCGAGACCGGCGAGCGCCGCGCAGAGGTATTCGAAGACGACCGCGGCAGGGCGAACGTCCAGTTGACTCTGAGCCAGCCGGGCAATTTGAGCGACGGTGTCGCGGGCTTCGTTGCGATTGCTGATCTGCCGGTTGGCCGCGGCCTGTTGAAGTTGGCGGCGGAACAGCGCGAGGCGATCCGCATCCACGTTGACCAGATTCGTTTCGACAAAGGGGGTTTCATACAGGGCCACGGAAAGACCCAGCGTGCCGCGATCGACAAGCTGCTTCCAATCGGGCGGCTGCACATAATGCGTCGAAACGCGCGTCATCACCTGCGAATACAAATCCAGCGCTTCGCTGTCGCTCAGCGTGACCAGGTTTTTGCGGAACGTCGAATCGGCATAGCGGCGCGCGATGTCGTAATGGAGCTTGGCGAGATCGAGTCGCTCCTCGAGCGCCGGCTGGCCGGGGGTCTTTCGCGAAGCTTCTTCGTACAACGAAACCGCCTCGCTCCAGCGGTTTTGCGTCTCCAGCGTGCGGCCCTCGGACAGAACCGTCTCGAGTTCTGGTGTCGGAGCAGGCAGTTTGATCTTGAGCTGCGCCGACGATGCTCCAACCAGGAGCCAAAGCGAAAGGCACAAGACGCCGAAGAATTTGGCGCGATGGCGGGCGACCCCAAATCGTGTCATGAGAGTGTCCTGCGGTGTGATGCACGGGGACTGGCGGAATCTACGCCAACCCTGGCAGGCACCCGGCGAGAGCCTCGACATGCGCGACCACGGCCCTATTTCCTGTGCCGCGAGAGAGCAAATGTCGAGCCTATGTGCGTTTCTGCGCCGGCCAGTCCGTGCCAACGCCGCATGGCCGCCGAACGGGTCAATGCCCGGAGGCCACCATCGAGTATAGGTCATGATTTAAGCGCCGTCAAAGAAACGCGGCGGCTTTTTGGCCGATTCTATGGGCACAATCGCTACAGGGCCTCGGTCAGGTTCCAGGAACGCCGATGGAGCTTGAAAAAACGGGGAAAGCGAGCTGGAAGGTTTTACAAGACGGCGCTGCGGCCCGTAGCCGCTTCTCGCCGAGACGCGAGGCGCCGGTCTAGGCCTTCGGCTCTGAGGCTCCCTTCGGGTCTGAGCCTCAGGGTCGAAGACAGGCTCGAAGAGAGAGATTCGCCCGGGTGCCCTCCGGGCCTTTTACACTTGACCCGAGACCTTGGGTTCCATGCTCTGTCAACTTACAATGGCAGCGACTGAAATGGTCCGAACCGAATGTCCGGCAATCTTTACCGGGAACCCAACATGTTTTCGATTCAGCGATGGATGATTCGCGGCGTCTGGTTGGCGTCGTTCTTAATGACGGCGCCAACGTGGGCGCAGCCCGCCGAACCTAGCGAAACGATCTCGGTGCTCTTTCTGGGCGATCAAGGGCATCACCGTCCGGCAGAGCGGGCGCGCCAACTTATCCCGGTCATGTACGACCGCGGCATCGAGATTGCGTATACCGAGAAGCTGAGCGACCTCAACGCTGAGACCCTCGGCAAGTACGACGCGCTGGCTATCTACGCCAACATCGAGCGGATTGAGCCGGAGCAAGAGCAGGCGCTTCTGGATTATGTTGCCGGCGGCCGCGGACTGGTTGTGCTGCACTGCGGATCGTACTGCTTCTTGAACTCGGCCAAGTATATAGCCCTCGTCGGAGGGCAGTTCCGCAGCCATGGCACTGGCGAGTTCAACACAGAAGTCAAGCAATCCGACCATCCGGTCATGCGCGGGCTGACGCCGTTTCGCACTTGGGACGAGACTTACGTGCATCACCGGCACAACGAGCGCGACCGGATCGTGCTGCAGGTCCGCCGGGAGGGAGACCGCGAGGAGCCGTGGACGTGGTTGCGCAGCGAGGGCCGCGGCCGGGTGTTCTACACGGCGTATGGGCACGACGCCCGCACTTGGAACCAACCGGAGTTTCAAGCGCTCGTCGAGCGCGGTATCCGCTGGGCGGCCAATAAGGGGGACGTTTTCGATTCGCAACCGCCGAAGCCGACCGGTGCGAAGGCTTTTGAATACGCCGAGGCGAACCTGCCCAACTATCTGCCCAATGCACGCTGGGGGACGCAGGGAGAACCGATTCGCCAAATGCAGAAGCCGCTTCCGACGGAGGAGTCGATCAAGCATCTGGTCGTGCCGCGCGATTTCGAGCCGCGGCTGTTCGCCGCCGAGCCGGAAATTACCAAGCCGATTGCCATGACCTGGGATCACCGCGGGCGGCTGTGGATCGCCGAGACGTTCGATTATCCCAACGAGATGCAACCGAAAGGCAGCGGCCGCGACCGCATTAAAATCTGCGAAGACACCGATGGCGACGGCCGTGCCGACAAGTTCACCGTCTTCGCCGACAAGCTGAGCATTCCGACGAGCCTGGTATGTTACGGCGATGGCGTGATTGTTTCCCAAGCGCCCGACATGCTCTTTTTGCGCGACACCGACGGCGACGACCGCGCCGATGAGCGGCAGGTGCTCTTCACCGGTTGGGGGACGCGCGACACGCACGCCGGACCGAGCAACTTGCGCTGGGGATTTGACAACTGGGTGTGGGGCATGGTGGGTTACTCCGGCTACCGCGGCACGGTCGGCGGCGAGCGGCACAACTTCCGCCAGGGTTTTTTCCGCTTCAAGCCCGACGGCTCGAAGCTGGAGTTTATGCGGAACACGAACAACAACTCGTGGGGCGTCGGCTTCAGCGAGGAGGGCCTCGTCTTTGGCTCGACGGCGAACGGCTGCCCGAGCGTCTACCTGCCGATCCCGAACCGGTACTACGAGCGCGTCCGCGGCTGGTCGCCCACCGTGCTGGGGAACACGGCCATCAACAACCGGATGTATCCGATCACGGACAAGGTGCGGCAAGTCGATTGGCACGGCGGCTTTACGGCCGGAGCTGGGCATGCGCTCTATACGGCCCGCACCTACCCACAGCACTATTGGAACCGCACGGCGTTTGTTGCCGAGCCGACGGGGCACCTGGTGGCGACGTTTCTGCTGGAGCGGCAGGGGAGCGACGTCACGTCGCACAACTCCTGGAACTTGCTGGCCAGCCGTGATGAGTGGACTGCGCCGATCGCCGCTGAAGTGGGGCCCGACGGCAACGTGTGGGTGATCGATTGGTACAACTACATCGTGCAGCACAACCCCACGCCGCAGGGTTTTCGGACCGGCCGCGGCGCCGCCTACGAGACGGACCTCCGCGACAAGAAGCATGGGCGGGTTTATCGAATCGTCTACAACAAAGTCGATTCGAACGAGCAGCCTAAGCTTGATGCGAACAATAGTGAGTCGCTGATCGCCGGTTTGAAAAGCGACAACCAGTTCTGGCGATTGCATGCGCAGCGGCTGCTGGTTGAGCGCGGCAAACAAGACGTTGTTCCGCAACTGGTCAAGCTCGTTGATGACCCATCAGTAGATTCAATTGGCCTGAACACCGCGGCGATCCATGCGCTGTATGTGCTGGATGGCCTCGGCGCACTGAAAAGCGATGCCGCGGCACGGCAGGCGGCGGAAGCAGCGCTCAAGCATCCCTCAGCGGGCGTGCGACGAAATGCGCTGGCGGTGTTGCCGCGTGATGAACGCTCCGTTACCGCGGTATTGGGGGCCAGGAGCATGCAGGACCGCGACGCTCAAGTCCGGCTGGCGGCGCTGCTGGCGCTGGCCGACATGCCGCCGTCGTCCGCCGTCGCGGACGCGGTCGTCGCCGCGATGGCGAATCCGGCGAACCTCAACGACCGCTGGCTGCCCGAGGCGGTGACGAGTGCCGCGGCCGCCCATGACTTGCACTTCTTGCAAGCGATCGCAGCGCGGGAGTCGGACCGGCGGCTCGCGCCCAAGGCGGCGGAAATGGTGGGACGAATCGCGGAACACTACGCACGCGGGGCACCGGCCGAGACCATCGGCGCGCTCGTCGGTGCGCTGCAGAATGCGCGCAGCGACACGGGCGAGCTGATCGTGGCGGGACTCGCGCGCGGTTGGCCGCGGAACGCTCCGGCCAAGCTCGATGAACCGGCGGAGAAGGCGCTGGCTCGATTGCTGGTCACCGTTTCGCCGGCCGCCAAGAGCCAGTTGATCCTGTTGGCCGAGCGGCTGGGGAGCGGGGCGATCGAGAAGTACTCGACCGAGATTGCGGCAACGCTGTTGGCGGCGGTGAACGACGAAAAAGCGACCGACGCCGCGCGTGGTCAGGCGGCCGCGCAGCTTGTGCAGATGAAGAAGAACGATGCCGAGACGGCCGCAACGTTGCTCGCCCTCATTACACCGCGCACGTCACAGGATCTGGCGGCGGGGCTCGTCGAGGCGGTGGGCGCCAGCGAGGCGAAAGAGGCCGGCGAGGCGCTGGTCGCCGCGCTGCAAGCCGCGACGCCGTCGCTGCGGCCCGTGCTCGTGCGAACGATCCTGCGTCGCGCCGAATCGACGCAATCGTTGCTCGCGGCGGTTGACGCTGGCAACGTCCGCATCACCGACCTCTCGCTCGACCAGCAACAGGCGCTCGCCGCGCACCCGGACAAGTCGATCGCCGAGCGCGCCAAAAAGCTGCTGGCGCAAGGCGGCGGCCTGCCCGATGCCGACCGGCAGAAGGTGATCGAGGAGGTCTCGCCGCTCGTTCTGGCCGGCGGCGACGCCGTCAAAGGCAAGGCCGTGTTCAAGGAGCAATGCGCCAAGTGTCACACGCACAGCGGCGAGGGTGTGCACATTGGCCCGGACCTCACGGGCATGGCCGTGCATCCGAAGGAGGAGCTCTTGGTGCACGTGCTCGATCCCAGCCGCAGCGTGGAAGGGAACTACGTGCAATACTCCGTCACGACGGACGAGGGCCTCGTCTATAACGGACTGTTGACCACCGAGACGCGCACCTCGATCGAAATCCTCGACGCCGAAGGCAAGCGGCACCCGATCGCGCGCGAGAACATCGAAGAGCTGGCCACGTCGTCGAAGTCGCTGATGCCCGACGGCTTTGAGAAGCAAGTCTCGGTCGCGGCGATTGCCGACCTGATGGAGTTCATGGCGCAGCGCGGCAAGTATCTGCCGCTCGATTTGCGTAAGGTCGCCACCATCACCAGCACGCGCGGCATGTTTCAAGATGAGGAATCGGCGGTCGAGCGGCTCGTCTTCTCCGATTGGTCGCTGAAGACGTTCGAGGGCGTGCCGTTCTTGCTCGTCGATCCGCAGGGGGGCCGGGTGAAGAACGTGATTCTGCTGCACAGCCCCAATGGCGTCATGCCGCCCAAGATGCCGCGGTCGGTGTCGCTGGCGTGCAAGACGCCGGCCAGGCGGATTCACCTCTTAAGCGGCGTCAGCGGTTGGGGCTACAACGGTGGCGATCCTCGCTCGACGGTGTCGATGATCGTGCGGCTGAAATATGCGGACGGCCAGACCGAAGACCACGAGCTGAAAGACGGCATTCACTTCGCGGACTACATCCGACCGATCGACGTGCCCGAGTCGAAGCTGGCCTTCCGGCTCCGCGGCCAGCAAATCCGTTACCTTTCGATCGAACCCAAGCGGAGCGAGATGATTGAATCGATCGAGCTGGTCAAGGGAAGGGATCGCACAGCCCCGATCGTGATGGCGGTGACGGTGCAGACGGAGGAGTGAGGGATTTAATGCGGAATGTCCGAATGGGGAATGGGGAATGAAGTGGAAGGATCACAGCTCCGCATTCCCCATTCCCCAATCTAACATTCCCCATTTGTGTTCGAGTAAACGATGAATACGACCAATAAACGCGAAATCTCGCCGGACGTTGGCACTCGGTTGTTGTTCGAAAATGACCGCGTCCGCGTGTGGGACTTGCAACTCGCGCCGGGCGAATCCACCGGTTTGCATCGGCATACCAACGACTTCCTGTACGTTGTCATCGGCGACGGCGCGCTGCAAACGGCGTTCGCCGACGGCAGCCGCGACTCGCCCCGCGAGATGCGCGATGGCGACGTGCGTTACCGCGAAGTCGCCGACGAAAGCGTTCACGAGGCCATCAATGCCGGCGACGGAAAATGGCGGAATATTGTCGTGGAGCTGAAGCGCTGACCGTCGTTTCCCCCTCGCCGCTCGGCTCCGCTTGGGAACGCCCTGCTCAGCAGGCTCCGCCTGCCAAGGTTGTGGCACGGTCTCCCGACCGTGCCAAACTGCTGACCGTCTCCGCGGTGACAGCAGACTTCGAACAATCAGCGTGCGAAAACGGGAAACGCGCACAACAAAGTGCTCACTCGACGTTGCCGATCGCTTCGATCGGACCTAGGTTCCATCACGTCCGCGCAGCATTCCCGGGAGGACGGCCATAAGCGACGGCCGTTCTTTTGACCACAACCACGCAATTTCCAAAAAGAATCCCACGAGCACCTGACTCTCATAGCGGCCATCTTGCGGCTTGACTTCCACAAACCGCTCGCCGTGCCGCCGTAGAAAGGTTGCCCGCTGCTCGTCAGGATCAATGACCCAATACTCCTTGACGCCCGCGGCTTCGTAGATGTTCATCTTGAGATCGTAGTCGCGCTGGGCGCTATCGGGGCTGACGATCTCCACGGCGATATCCGGTGGACCATCCACAAAGCCTCGTTCCACGATCCGTAAGCGCTCCTTGGCCACAAACGCCACGTCAGGCTCCGGACCACGTTTATCGGTGATGCGGAAAGCTACGCGGGAAAAGTAGCACTTCCCTTGGTTGGTCTCCTTCGCAAATTCACTCATTAGCCGATAGAGCCAGCCGCCAAGTTCGTTATCATCGGTGCTCTCGGGGGACGCCATGTAGATCACTCCATCTAAAAGATCCGCCTTCTCGTGCTCTTTAATGAGCAGAAGAAAGTCATCGAACGTGTAGTGACCAGTGCGTATGGCGGTGGCAGACATGGCCGTGCCTCGCTGTTGATAAGGATCGTTTTCTATTATAGCCTTTGTCATCTATGGACACACGCCATCTTGGCAACTCGGATCTGCACATCACGCGCCTCGGCTTTGGCGCCTGGGCACTCGGCGGCTCAGGCTGGGCGTTCGCCTGGGGTCAGCAGGAAGACTCTGACTCAATTGCCGCCATCCATGCCGCACTCGATCGCGGCGTCAACTGGATCGACACCGCGGCGGTGTATGGCCTCGGCCACTCCGAGGAGGTCGTCGCCAAAGCGCTTGCCGGTCGACCGAATAAGCCATACGTCTTCACCAAATGCGCGCGCACTTGGACCAACGAGCGGCAGATCACGAAGTGCCTCAAAGGCGACTCGATTCGCCGCGAGTGCGAAGCGAGCTTGGACCGCTTGCAAGTAGATGTGATCGACCTGTACCAAATCCACTGGCCCGAGCCGGAGGAAGACATCGAGGAAGGTTGGGCGACGCTCGTGCGTCTTAAAGAAGAAGGCAAAGTGCGCTGGATCGGCGTTTCGAACTTCAACGTCGACCAGATGGAGCGGATTCGCAAGGTTGCCCCCGTTACTTCACTCCAACCGCCGTATTCGCTCGTCAACCGCACAGCCGAAGAGGGCATTCTGCCCTACGCCGGCAGACACAACATCGGCGTGATCGTCTACTCACCGATGGGCTCCGGTCTGCTAACCGGCGCCATGACGCGCGAGCGCATCGCAGCACTTCCGCCTGACGACTGGCGCACGCGCAACCCGCGCTTCCAGGAACCGCAGCTCACGCGGCATCTCCAGCTTGCCGAGCTCTTGCGTGCCATCGGCCAGCGCCACGGCCGCACCGCCGGCGAAGTCGCCATCGCCTGGACGCTGGCCAACCCCAATGTCACCGCCGCCATCGTCGGCGCCCGCAACGCCGCCCAAGCGCAAGGCACGTTCGGCGCGGCGGATCTCCAGCTCACGAGCGCCGATCTTGCCGAGATTGAGCGACTCTTCCAGTAGACGGCCAGCGGACTAATAAAGTCTGTAACATCGATCCGCGAATTGCGCTCCATGGAGTAAGGGTTGGCAATTCCGTGTGCCACGAACAAAAAAGTGTCATGGGAAGCAACGGCGGCCCAAAAAAACCACACGCGGCCTGGCGGATCGCTTCGAGAATCCAACTTGCCGATGTTCGGCAAATTCTCCAGTTGCAAGCCGGCAGCTCAGATTAAGGCCAAAACAGATGTCCATTCATTCATGTCTTAAGAAGCTGTTTGTGAAGTTCCGCTACGACGCGCCTCAGCCAGCGCAGCAGCCGGCTCAATGCAACGCTGTCGTGCTGTCGAACCTTGACATCGAGCTATATCCCAACCACCCGTCCCCGCTGGTGACCGGCAAGCGAAACGATGATACGGGAATCAGCTTCGTATGTTCAACGGTATCCACCTCGGGGGCAGGTTCTGTCATCCTCCTCTTCCAAGTCGGCGGGTATATCACCTGGAACCTCGGTTTCAGGAACACGCAGGGTCAGTTTGTTACCGAGCGGCATCGGATCTACTTTTCGCTTCCCATGATGTACAAACTTAAGATGCCGCTCATGGCCCTGATGGCCATCACGCCGTGGAAGTTTAAGGCGCCCTATTACGTCGCCAAGGTGGCGGCGGCTGTGAAAAAGCTCGACGAGATCGACACGCTTTTGAAGAAGATCATCAAACTAAGTTTGAACCCATGTTCTGGGGTCTATGACTTTCTCAAGTCGCTCGATGCGTACGAGAAGAACTTGAACCAGCTCCTTCAAGGCATCGGCACCAATACCAGCGATCCCAATTTCGCGCGAAACATGCGAAAGTTGGAACATCGCCCGGACGATACCGCCCGCTTCGCCGGGAGTCGCATTGCGTGAAGTAAAGTTAGCGAGAGAAACGTGAGCAAGGGAAAGGTATCAGGAACCTAATGTGCGTTTCGGGGGGCCGGCAGCGCGAAGCATCGAGTCGGGGCCAGACGGGCGAACGGCCCGCCTCGTCCAGCGCTGGTGGTCCAGCGGATTGCCGCGAGCCAGGCCTACGCAAAAAGGCGTTGCCGGGCAAATTGCAAACTCGCCCGCACATTTTCATCCTCGCGCGCGAGCTTGTCGTCGAGGCTCAAGTCCGAAATCCGCGGCAGCGGCTGCTTGGCGGCCGTGTCGCGGACCATCGCCAGCGTGCGGGCGAGCTCCTTGGCCGGCAGGTCGGCGAACGTGGCCCAATACTTCGTCCCCAGGCAGGGCACGCGCAAGGGATCGCGCGTGATCATTTCCAGGTTAAAGTTGGCCTCGGGCCGCTTGTCGCGCACCAGCTTGATGATCCGCGCCAGGTCGACGAACCCTGTGCCGAGCGGCACCTCGCTGAGCAAAAAACCGTCGTTGTACTCGGCCACCGCCATATCCTTGAAATGCAGCGTGAACGTGTAAGGCGCATACGCCTCGACCACTTCGTGGGGCTCTTCCAACAGCGCGATACTGTTGCCCGTGTCGAGCGTGACGCCGATGTTCGGGCTGTCGATCCGCTTGAGAATGCCCAACAGCTCCGGCACGCGCCAATCCTTGTGATTCTCGACCGCCAGCCGCACGCCGTGCCGCTCGACAACCGGCTTCGCCAAGACCAGCGATTGCCAACTTCGATCGGCGAATTTGCGAAACGCATCCGCCGAGTCGAACGTCTCATAGCGCCGACCCGAAAGCATCACCGTCCGCACCACCGTCGCGCCACACTCCTTCGCCGTACGCAACTCATCGTTGAATCGAGCCACGTCGGCCTGGTCGCGCGGCAGGCCGGCAATGCCCTCCAGGTACATGCCACTTGCTCGAACCGCATCGGTCACGCGGCCGACAAACGCATCGTCGCCCCGTCCGAGGCTCACTTGCACGCCCCCCGCGCCGAGCTTGCGGCAATACTCCAAAAACACCAGCGGGTCGGCAAACCCGCTTGGACGATGCCCTCGCCGAATGCCATACGAGTGGATCACAATCCCAAGGCGGCCTGTCTGGTGGTCACGCTCCGCCGTTTTCGTCGGCTCATCGGCCATTGCGGACGCAGACTCCGCGATAATCGGCGCCGCCGCCGCCGCACACTTTTTCATGAATTGTCGTCGCGAGATCGACATGGTCTTCCTTCGTCATTCGACATTCGTCATTGTTTCGTCATTCGGATTTCGGCATTCGTCATTCTCAGCTAACCAGCACCTTCAGCTCCCGATCCCATGGCGCCCGGTACGGCCGCTGGAGCATCGCCGCCGCCTTGTCATCGTCGAGCGCCGTCTCCTGCTTGGCGTCCCAACGCACCGTCCGCCCCAACCGCAGCGCGAGATTTGAAAGATGACACGCCGTCGCCACGCGATGCCCACTCTCCAAATCCGACACCGGTTGCTCGCGCGACTTCACACAGTCCAGAAAGTTCCGCACGTGTAGCTTGAACTGCTGATAAACATCACCGGAGCGATCCGAAATCGGTTCAGTCCACCGTGGCCGGCCTTGGCGCGCCGCCAAGCGCTGGGCACGCCCTCCCTGCGGCCCGCGACCGCTGAACTGTGGAACGGTGCGTGCAGGATCGATCTGAACATCCGGGATGACCATCAGCGACTGCCGCGTGACCGACAGACTTCCCTTCGGTCCAAAGAACGTAAGCGGCGTGCTCGATTCCTCGGCGTCCGACGCCTCGCGATGCCACCATGCCGCCGTGAACTCCGGATACTGAAAGATCGCGTCCTGGGTGTCGGGTGTCTCGCCGTTGTCGCGCAGCGAAAACCGCCCGCCCACGCTCGACACCGCCGTCGGTCCCGCCGCGCCGAGAAACCAATCGAGAATATCGATCGAGTGCGCCGCGAGGTTGGTCATCTGCCCGCCCGAGTAATCCCAGAACCAGCGGAAGTGATAGATCGAGCGGTTGGGGTTATACGGCCGCAACGGCGCAGGACCCAGCCACATGTCGTAATCGAGCTCCGGCGGCGGTGTCCCATCCGGCGGGCTGCCGTAGCCCGGCATGATGTTCCGAGTCGCCGACATCCGAACCGAGGTGACCGGCCCAATGTGCCCCGATTGAATCAACTCCCGCGCTTTCGCGTAATGCGGACCGGAGCGCTGCTGCGTACCAGTCTGCACGACCCGCTTGTGCCGCCGAGCCACGTCGGCCATCCACCGCCCTTCACGGACAAACAATGTCAGCGGTTTTTCGACGTACACGTCCTTGCCGGCCGCGCAGGCCATCATGGTTTGCAGCGCGTGCCAATGGTCGGGCGTCGAGACCACGACCGCGTCGACGTCGTGGTTCTCCAAGAGCTTGCGGAAGTCGCCGTAGCCGCGCGCCTGCGACCCCATCACCGAGATTGCTTCGTCGAGCCGTCCCTTGTGCGTCTCGGCCATCGCCACCAGCGCCGCGTCCTCCTCGGCTTGGAAATCGAGCACATGCCGCTTGCCGATCAGGCCGAAGCCGATAAAACCAACGCCGACGCGGTCGTTCGCCCCCAGCACGCGGGCATAAGAGGCCGCGGTCAACGTCGCCGCGGCGCCGGCGCCCAATAGCGCACGGCGCGTGAACTCCTCGTTCGATTTGATCCGTTGAGACATAGCGTTGGTCCCTGGGAGATGAATGACCAACGCCGATTATCGATTCCCGCGCCGCCCCAGTCCAGCAGAAGGTCTGACTTCTCTCTTTCGCGGCCCTTGCCACTCGATGATTCCGTCTCCTCGCACTTCCATTTCGGCATTGGGATCCGGCCGCCTAACCTGTATCGAAACCAACTTTTTGTCGCGGAACATGAACTCATAGCCTCGCTTACGGTAAAACAGGTAAAGCGAGTCCATCTGTGCATCGGGCTTGCCGTATGTCTTCAGCACCTCGTCCAAGGAGGCATCGAGCGCAATGGCCTCCTTCGTCTTGCCACGGAAACCGAGCTCCGTCGATATTACACCGCCGCGCTTGTTAAAGCAGTGAATGGAGTACAGGCCACGTTTGTCATCTGCCATCAGTCGAAAACCACGCCGGTCGTAGGCCAACTCGGTTCGCACCTTTTTGACCGCCTTCGGATGCGGCTCCGCTCCGGGAAACGGCACGGGCCCCACATCCTCCTTGTCATCCCGCCAATCGGGCTCACCCAATAGCCGCACGATGTCGGCCACCTTGGTCCCATACGTGACTGGCCCAATGCCATCTTCGGGCGAGACAACCAACTGCATCGTCTCCGGAGGCTGCGGCTGATCGTTTCGCGGCACACGATTCACCACCTCGTACCCAGCGGGAGCCTCGATGCGAAATAGCGACTCGTCCAGGGGGGCGTCAAACACAAAATCCGTATACACCTCTCGCACTTCGCCTTGTCCCTTCTCTGGCTGTTTCTTACGAACAACTTCCATACGAATGGGCAGCTTGGTTTTAGGATCCACGGTGACTGTGTAATCCTGGTCATCGATTTGCAATACGAACTCACTGACCATCCGACCGTTCACTTTGCGGTCCGGCAGTTTCTTTGCGCCTGACTCCGGAAAGTTCCGCAGCT
Organism: Pirellulales bacterium; assembly: GCA_040901795.1. Lineage (GTDB taxonomy): Bacteria > Planctomycetota > Planctomycetia > Pirellulales > JALHPA01 > JBBDYH01. The sequence continues at coordinate 10,272 of JBBDYH010000166.1, read as the reverse complement.
TCATGCGAAAGTCGAGCGACCTTTTTTGGTTTTCTGTACCATAGATGGGACTGATCACCGCCCGCTGCAGGCGCTGCCAAATGAACATTGACACTCCCTTGTCGAAGTCCACAATCGACACCATCCCTAGCGGTTGTTCATTCCGCACTCGATTCCCCGAGTAGTACAGTTGGCTTACAGTCGGCTCTCCCGGTTCAACTTCGTATTGAGAGAGATAGCTGGGATTGTTGGAGTAATGCAAAATGCGATAGCGAATCGTTTGCGTCTCGCCGACCGCCTGCTGGACGTCCGCAAACGCCAGTGCTCGATTGCTATCGCCCGCGGTGAGGAGCCAGAAGGCGCCAATCACAATCCCGGCCGCCAGCGCTCCGGCTGCGAGCCACTGCCACGCTCGCCACCGAGAGAACCTATGGCGCACTTCGTGGCCGACAGAGCGCTTGTTTGAAAGAGCGTCAAGCCTCGCCGCCATCGACTCTCGCGGATACGCCGGAACGTCCTGTTCGCGAATCTGGATAAGAACCTCATCCAATAGCTGATCTGCGTCGTTCATAGGCCACCTCCAACACAATTCCCAACCGCTTCCGTCGCGCTCATGCCGTCCTCGGAGCGGACCGAATTTCCTGCGTCCTCGGATTCAGATCGGCCAACGACTCCCGCAATCGTCGCCGCGCCCGATGGACCAACACACCCACCTGGTTCCCTTCGACTCCCAATTGTTCGGCGATCTCCTGATAGCTCATTTGTTCCACCGACAAGAGCCAAAACGCCTCCGCCTGCTGCGGCGATAGTCGGCTTAGCTCGCGTTTCAAGCGATCCGTCAACTCACTGAAGTTCGCTCTGGCGTCGGGACCGGCTGTCGCGGCAGGAACCACGGCAAGATCGCCATTCGCTTCAAAGTAGCCGCTTTCGGCGCGATGCCGTCGCAGCCGGTCGAGCGCCCGCCGCGTCGCCAACCATCTCAAGAAGGCCGCCCACTCCCGCACTTCCCCCGCTTGGCAGCGATCGAATACCTCGGCAAACACGTCCTGACAGCAGTCGAGCGCCTCGGCATGATTGCCCAAAATACGATAGACCGTCGCCCAGACCAGCGAACCGTACCGCTCATAGACTTGATCCCACTCGTCCATGCCGTCGTTTCCGGGTTGACTGAGCCATCAATAATATTGACGGACCCGGTGGGCAAAATATTACAGTGACCTACGGTTGGACACGCTCATTCGCCTGTTTGCTGGTCGCAGTCTTCCGATTAGTCGGACCACAAAAGCACTGTGCCTCGACCAATGAGAAACCTCGGCGTGGCAGCTAAGCCGGCGAGCGGGATGCATCTAGAGCAATTTTCCATAGTCCCGTAGGGATGCCACTGTGTGTGACAGGGATTGACGCTCGAACGCCTCCAGGAGTTCTTCCACGGTTTTGGGAGGATTCTTCAGATTCTCTCGTTGTCGCTTCACTGCAGCACAAACCACAGTTGGAGCAAGCCTTAACAGGTGCGTGATGAATTCGTCGGGATGCTGTGCCTCGATCCCATATTTGTCTAAGGCCGACCGTGGAAAGTCTGTCAGGTTGTAGGTCACAATCACATCCGCGTCCGCTCGAATCGCCGCCGCTAGGACATGACGGTCGTCCGGATCGGGGAGGACCACGGTCGGGATTAAGTCTTCGTAGTTCGAGACGAGGCAATCGCGGACATGAGCGTTCATCAACGTCCGAGTCCGCTCTAATTGCTCGGCCGTGAGGTCCGGTCGGTCCTTAAGAACGTTGCGTATCCATTGATCGTGAATCACATCGGTCCACTTCGCGCGGAACAAATCCGTCAACGCCAGGTGCATCAAGAGATCGCGCAACGGCGCCGGATACAACACGCACGCGTCGTAAACGGCGGTGAAGTGACTCACTTCAGTAGCCCATCTTCAGATCCTGGGCCTGCGCGGCGAGCTCCTCCAAAACCTTCAGGCGTCTTTCGTCCAGGAAGCGTTTATACGCCATCAGGTCTTGAAAAAGGATTCGGCGGTGCGTCCCTACTTTGCGAAAGGGGATTGTTCCTTGCTCCAACTGCTCGATCAGAAAGGGACGCGAAACATTCAAAAGGTCCGCCGCCTGCTGAGTGGTCAGTTCCGCCTGCATCGGAATGAGCGTCACTGCGTTGCCTTTTCCCATCTCGGTTAGAATGTGCGACAGCAGCTCAAACGCAGCCACGGGTATGGCGAGAGGTTCCGCTCCACCGTCCGACTCAAATCGGACGCGCACGCTCTTGCGTTTTCGCTTGCGGCCTAGGATTTTGACCAGTTGCCGGCCCGAGGCTTGCGCAAGTTCAGCGTCCGCTTTAGTGGGCGTCACCGTTTCGGAAAATGCACTCAAGGTCACTGTCATTACCTACTGTTGTCCCTCCTCAAAACAGTATACAGCACAAACGCAACAAAAGCAACAAACGCAATAGACGAAAGTCGGCGCGGGCTCATTCCAAGAGTAGGCGCCCGATCACAGCGTCACTCCGGCAAGAAGACCCTCCACACACGGTCATAAATGAAGCCGGGTTTCGGTCGATCCATCGCCCGCAGCCCAGCGTCGCGGCAGGGGTGCCGCAGTGAAGCTGCGGCGGATGCGATTCATACACCGAGGGGGCAAACCGAGCACGCCGATCGCAGGCAAGCTGTTCAAAAACAAGGCAGCGGGTTGCCTATCCACGCGGCATGCGCCCTGCAAATCAACCAAACGAAGAAAGGAACCGGATGCCTCGGTGGTGTGTTAAGTCGATGACGAGTTATGCCTTGCGCTCTTTGTAGTCACGCTAGCAGTGGTCTCTCACGCCACTTGGCATAGCGCTTGCCTAGGGCGATTCATCGGATTGATAGCGCGCGGTCCAGGCGGTCCTGCGCGGATGCCCGGCCACGGATGGCTAAACCGATGAAGAGGCAACGCTTTTGACCGCCACGGCTCTGCTACCAGACGCACCCCCCGATTCCGAGGCGCGCGATCGCCTCGCGCACCGGCCGCTGGCACTGCTGGCGCAACTGCTCGACGATCAGCAGGACCTCTCGGCCGTCGAGCGGTTCGCTCAGCGATGTGAAACCGAAACCGGCCACTCGACCGCTCGCTTCTACCGCGACCTGCTCCCCGCCGCACCTCCCAAAGACGGCGAGCAGTACGCCTTTGAGGTCGATCTTGACCTCTGCTCAGGGTGCAAGGCCTGTGTCACCGCTTGTCATAACTTGAACGGGCTCGACGACGGTGAAACCTTTCGCGACGTCGGCATCTTGCACGGCGGCGTCGGCGATTCGACGGTCATTCAGCACGTCACCACAGCCTGCCACCACTGTCTGGAGCCGGCGTGCATGCAGGCTTGTCCCGTCAATGCCTACGAGAAAGACCCGCTGACCGGCATTGTGCGCCACCTGGACGATCAGTGCTTTGGCTGCCAGTACTGCACGCTTGCCTGCCCGTACGATGTGCCCAAGTACAACCGCCAGAAAGGCATCGTCCGCAAATGCGACATGTGCAGCCAGCGGCTGGCAGTCGGCGAACCGCCGGCCTGCGCGCAGGCCTGCCCGCATCAGGCGATTCGAATTCGCACGGTCAGCCGGCAGGAAGTTGTGCAAGATTGTGAGACGAACCTCTTCCTGCCCGGCGCTCCTGAGCCGCAGCACACGCTGCCGACCACGAACTACAAGACGCGCCGGCCGCTGCCGAGGAATCTGCTGCCGGCCGACTATTTCTCGGTGCAAGCCAATCACAGCCACCCGGCACTCGTCGTGATGCTTGTGCTGACGCAGCTTTCGGTGGGGACGTTCCTGGTGGATTACTTGTTGCAGGAGGGTGGCATGACGAACTCGGCGCTCGCCGCTGCGAACCGTCCGTATCAGGCTGGCGGCGCATTGGTAGCCGGCATCGTCGCTTTGGCTGCCAGCACGCTGCACTTGGGCCGGCCGCAGTACGCGTTTCGAGCGGTGGTGGGACTTTCCCACTCTTGGCTCAGCCGCGAGATCGTCTGCTTTAGCGCCTTCGCACTGTTGGCCGCCGTTTACGCGGTCGCGTCGTGGCAAAGGAGTGACCTGCTCGAAGCCTCGCATTCAGTCCAGCGCTGGTTAGGTGGCGCCGTCGTGTTAGCCGGACTGTCCGGTGTCGCTTGCTCTGTGATGATCTATCGCTCGACCCGGCGCCCTTGTTGGACCGGGCCAACCACGCCGCTGAAGTTCTTCCTCACCACGGCGGTGCTAGGATCGGCAGGTTCCCTGTTATTGGCGCTGGTGCCGGCGGCTCTGACCACAGACCTCACCGCGGCCACGGCCATTCGTCCCTATGCCGGCCTGGGAGTGCAAGCGCTATTGCTCGCGGCTGTGGCGAAGCTCGCTTGCGAAGCGTTGCAGTTTGTGCACCTGGGCGCGCGAAACCATACGGTCTTGAAGCGTAGCGCGATGCTGATGATCGGCCCGCTGCGCCGCTGGACCATCGTGCGGTTCGCGCTGGGATTGTTGGGTGTCGCCTGTTTGCTGGCGCTACGAGAATTGTCCACGTCTGCGAGCGAAACGAACGGTCCATGGCTCGGCGTTGCGGTGCTCGTCGGCTTCACCTCGCTGTTGGCCGGCGAGCTTTGTGAGCGTCATCTATTCTTTACCGCCTCGGTAGCGCCGCGGATGCCGGGAGGGATTGTCTGATGCCGATCCCGCTGTTACCCGCCGCCGCGTCCTGGCTGAGGCAATTGCTGCATCAGCGCGAGGGCGCCTTGACGCGCGAGCTGCTCCTCCGGCCGGGGCAGTTTGGCCTGGGGCTGGTCCCTGACAAAGCCGCGCCCGAAGCGACCCGAACCACGATTTGCGGTTTCTGCTCGACAGGCTGCGCGCTGGACGTTCATCTTCGCCACGGCAAAGCGGTTGGTCTTACGCCCACCGCCGATTATCCCGTCAACCTGGCGATGGCCTGTCCGAAGGGGTGGGAAGCGCTATCCGTGCTCGAATCGAGCGAGCGAGCGGTTGTCCCATTGCTCAAGAACGAGCACGGCAAGCAAGTTCCGGTCGACTGGGACACTGCCTTTCGCACGTTCGTCGCACGCCTGAAAGCCATTCAGGGGGAGCATGGCCCTCACGCCGTCGCCTGGCTGGGCACCGGGCAAATTGTGACCGAAGAGCTCGCTTTCCTAGGCGCGCTGGGAAAATTCGGCATGGGCATGCTGCACGGCGACGGCAACACGCGCCAATGTATGGCGACTTCGGTCGTGGCCTACAAGCAGGCCTTCGGCTTCGACGCCCCCCCATTCGCCTACGCCGATTTTGAGCAGTCCGACGTGCTCGTGTTCATCGGCGCCAATCCTTGCATCGCGCACCCGATCCTCTGGCAGCGCGTAATGCGGAACCGGCGCAGCCCGCGGATCATCGTCGTCGACCCACGCCGTACTGAAACGGCAATGCAAGCGACGCAGCACCTGGCAATCCGGCCCAAAAGCGATCTGGTGCTGTGTTACGGGCTTGCCAACCTGCTGATCCGCCACAGTTGGATCGATCGAGACTTCATCGACGCCCATACGACCGGCTTCGACGACTTCGCGGCGTTCGTCGCTTCGTTTACGCCGAAGGGCGTGGCAGAAACCACCGGCATCGCCGTCGAAGTCCTTGAGGACCTGGCGCGGACCATTCACGAAGTACCGCGCGTCTCGTTCTGGTGGACGATGGGGGTCAACCAGAGCCACGAAGGGACCCGCGTCGCGCAGAGCATCATCAACCTGGCGCTGATGACGGGCAATATCGGCCGCCCCGGCACAGGCGCGAACTCGATCACCGGCCAGTGCAACGCGATGGGCTCGCGGCTGTTTAGCAATACCACCAACCTGCTGGGCGGCCGTGACTTCGCCAATGCGGAACATCGCCGGGAAGTGGCTGACGTATTGGGCATTGACGAGTCGCGCATTCCCAGTGCAAACAGCCTGGCCTATCACGAAATCCTCGAAGGCATCTTGGCGGGCAAGATCCGCGGCCTGTGGGTGGTGGCCACCAACCCCGCCCACTCGTGGATCAACAACAACCACTTGCGAGACGTGCTCAGCCGGCTCGATTTTCTGGTCGTCCAGGACATGTATAGCACCACGGAAACGGCGCGGCTGGCCGACCTGGTGCTGCCCGCTGCCGCGTGGGGTGAGAAGTCTGGAACGTTCATCAACTCCGAGCGCCGCATCGGCGTCGTCCAGAAGGTCGCCAAAGCGCCGGGCCAGGCGCTCGCCGATTTTGCGATCTTTCGTTTGATTGCCGAATACTGGGGCTGCAGCGAGATGTTCCGCGAGTGGACTTCGCCCGCAGCAGTCTTTGAGATTCTCAAGCGGCTGTCGGCCGGCCGGCCATGCGACATCAGCGGGATTGCCGATTTTCAGATGCTCGCCGACTGCGGCGGCATCCAATGGCCGTTCCGCGCCGCCGATCCGCCGCCTGAGCAGGAGCGGCGGCTGTTTGCCGACGGCCGGTTCTTCCACGCCGACGGCCGGGCTCGGTTCATTTTTGAAGCGCCGCGGGCGATGCCCGAGCCTGCTAACAAATCCTATCCGTTCCTACTGCTCACCGGCCGCGGAACGTCGTCGCAGTGGCATACCGAAACGCGGACGCGCAAGTCGGCGGTGCTCCGCCAGCTTTCTCCCGAACAGCTCTACGTCGAGATCAACACCGCGAACGCCCGCGAAATGGACATCGGTCCGGGCGACGCGGTGATCGTTGAATCACAACGAGGCAGCGTGCGGGCAAAAGCCTTCGTAACGCCGACGATCGCCTGCGGCCAGGTTTTTTTACCCATGCACTACGACGGCGTGAACCGGCTCACCGATTCGGTCTTCGACCCACATTCCAAGCAACCATCGTACAAGGCCTGCGCGGTGCGCGTGCGACGCGACGGAACCCCCTCCACGTAGGACGGATTACCAGGCCCGACGGGCCGTAACTCAACACTTACAACCGCTAACAATAGCAACCCGACGCGTAAGCGAGGCTGAATCATCCGTTCCCTCGCTTACGCTTCGGGTTACTGGAGCCAACCATGCACTTCCGCGACTTTCTCAAATCCGGCCATCCCGGCACGCTGTTTTCCTCGTTGTTGTACTTCGACTTCTGCTTCGCCGTCTGGGTGCTCAACGGCGCCATGGCGCCGTTCATCAGCCAGGAGTTTGGCCTGACCGATGTCGAGAAAGGCCTGCTGGTCAGCGTGCCGGTCATCGCGGGCGCGTTGATGCGGTTTCCATTGGGCCTCCTCTCGCAGTACATCGGCCGCAAGCGCGCCGCACAGCTCGAGATGGGTCTGATTGTGATTGGCTTGCTGGCTGGCTACGCGATCGTCCGCAGCTACGAAGGCGTCATCGCGATGGGCGTGATCCTCGGCATCGCGGGGGCCAGCTTCGGCGTGGCGTTGTCGCTCGGCTCGGGATGGTATCCGCCCGAGCACAAAGGCCTGGCGATGGGCATCGCCGGCGCGGGCAATAGCGGCGCGGTGTTGGCCGTGCTGTTTGCGCCACCGCTGGCGAACGCCTACGGCTGGCAGGCGGTCTACGGCCTGGCGGCTCTCCCGATGGTAGCCGCCATGATTCTTTTGCAGATCTTTGCGAAGGAGCCCCCTGACCGCGAACAAAAAAAGCTCAGTGACTACTTGCGCGTGCTTGTCGATCGCGACGCCTGGATCTTCAACCTGCTGTATATGCTGACCTTCGGCGGCTACATCGGCCTGACGAGTTTTTTACCAACGCTCTTTCATGACCAATATGGAATCGCGAAAGAAAATGTCGGCCGCTACGCCGCGGGAATCATCATCATGGCCAGCATCCTGCGGATCGTCGGCGGTTGGATGGCCGATCGATTCGGTGGCCTGCGCGTGCTGTTTGCACTGTCCGTGTTGATCGTCATCACGATTTGCGCAGCGGCGAGCATCCCGGCCAATCCCTGGATGATGGTCGCGATCCTTGTGGTCTGCTTCTCGGCGATGGGCGCGGGCAACGGCGCCGTGTTTCAGCTTGTCCCCTTGCGCTTCAAAAGCATGACTCCGGTGGCGGGGAGCCTGGTCGGCGAAGTCGGGGCGCTGGGGGGTGGCTTCTTGCCGGTCGCCATGGGCATCAGCATGCAAACGACCGGCAGCTTTTCCCTCGGGTTCCTCTCGGGCGCGGCCCTGGCGGTCTTGGTGCTCCTTGCGCTAACGCGTGTGACGCGGCAGTGGACGACCACCTGGGTGGGAGCAGGCGGTCGGGCGCTGAGCGTGACGGAGTCGAAGGCGATGACTTCGTCGGCGCCGCACGGGGATTTTAGATCCGGTTTGGAAGGCTCATCGGTCATCGGAGCAACAGCAAACAACTGAAGTCGACAAGAGGCCGATGCAATGTTGAACGTTGAATTCACTGAAGAGCAGCGCCAATACCTGGCCGGGTTTGTGGCTGGGACCGATGTGGCGCGCGCGGCGAAAGGGTACGCCACCTTTGCGGATACGTTGGAAGCCAACGGCGCCGGCGCGCTCTTGAACGGCCACTCGAATGGCCTGCAGTCGGCCGGTCCAGACCAGATGTTTCTCGGCGCACAGGACCGGTTTCTCGCAGCCGGCAAAAAGCTCTGCCCGGAGGAACAAGCCAAACGGGCCAAGCCGCCGCTCGATCTGTGGGACGAGATCCAACAGCACACGCGCGAAAAACGGTTCCCCAAAGGAACCGACGTGTTGCTCTTCAAGTTTCACGGGCTGTTTTACGTCGCCCCGGCGCAGAACGCGTTCATGTGCCGGCTGCGGTTCGCGGGCGGATTCACCAATTCCTTTCAGTTTCGCCGAGTGGCCGACCTGGCCGAGCAGTTCGCGGGCGGGTACGCCGACCTGACCACGCGGGCCAACCTGCAGCTCCGCGAAATTGCGCCAACGCATACGATCGACGTGCTGACCGGCTTGCACGACGCCGGCATCGTCAACCGCGGCGCAGGCGCCGACAACATTCGCAACATCACCGCGCCCTGTACGGCAGGCATCGATCCCCAAGAGCTGATCGACGTGCGGCCGCTGTGCCGCGAGCTGCACCATTACATCCTCCACCATCGCGAGATGTATGGCTTGCCGCGGAAATTCAACATCGCCTTCGACGGCGGCGGCACAACCACAGCGCTTGAAGACACCAACGACATCGGCTTTGCCGCGGTACGCGTTCCGGCCGGTGGTGCAGAGACGGAAGGCGTGTATTTCCGCGTGCAACTGGGAGGCATTACCGGCCATCAGGACTTCGCGCGCGACACCGGGCTGCTGTTATTCGCCGAGGAATGCGTTCCGGTGGCCGCCGCGATGGTGCGCGTCTTCATCGAGCACGGTGACCGGACCGACCGCAAGAAAGCGCGTCTTAAATACCTGCTCGACGAGTGGGGCTTTGAAAAATTCCTCGACGAGACGCAGAAACGTCTGCCATTTCCGCTGCGGCGGCTGCCGATCGACCAATGCGAGCCCCGCGCGCCGGTCGACAAACACGTGCACGTCGGCGTTCACCCGCAACGGCAGCCCGGCCTGTCTTACGTCGGCCTGGTCCTGCCCGTGGGGCGAATGCAGTCCGACCAAATGCGTGCCGTGGCCGACATCGCCGACCGCTTTGGCAGCGGCACAATTCGGCTGACCGTTTGGCAAAACCTGATCATTTCCGACATCCAAGACAAGAATCTTGCGGCCGTGAAGGCGGCGATCGAAGCAACCGGATTGGATTGGCGTGCGAGCAGTTTTCGGGCCGGCCTGGTCGCTTGTACCGGCAGCGCCGGCTGCAAGTTTGCCGCGGCCGACACGAAAAGACACGCCCTGGCGATCGCGCGGCAGCTTGAGTCGAAGCTGGAGCTGGACCAGCCGATCAACATTCACGTCACGGGTTGTCCGCACTCGTGCGCCCAGCATTACATCGGCGACATCGGATTGTTGGCCACCAAAGTCCCCGTGGGGGACGACCTGGTCGAGGGCTATCACGTTTATTTGGGCGGCGGCTATGGGGCCAACCAGGCGATCGGCCGCGAATATGCACGGAACATTCCGGCCGACGAATTGCCCGAGCGGCTCGAAGCGATGCTGCGCGCCTACTTGGAACATCGAACCGATAGCAGCGAGACCTTCGCTGCGTTTACACGGAGGTACTCGACCGAAGAGCTACGCGAACTCTGCGAAGCAACCGCCCAGGCGTCGTGATCACTGACCACTGATCACCGACGCTGAACCCTGAACCCTGAACCCCGAACCCTGAACCCCGAACCCCGAACCCCGAACCCCAGGGCTTTGTAGCTAGCATCTTTTACGTGACAGATAGCCGGGAAGCAC
>JBBDYH010000165.1:0-11416 GCA_040901795.1 Pirellulales bacterium | reverse complement strand
CGAGTTCGTCGCCCCGCCGCGACGAATATCGGCCCGAGCCCAACGTCGGATCGCGCGTCCTCCTCCGCGCTCGATTCGCCGTTGGGCTTTTTTTGCGCAGAAACCCCGGCCTTCCGGCCGGGGCTACCTCACCACTCACCACTCACTTCCATGTCTCAACTCCTCCAAGAATTCTGCTCCTCCCGCGGCGTCGCGCTGCGGATCGATCGCGACGCCGGTCTGCTCCGCGGCGTCAAGCTGCTCGGCCTCGCCTCGAAGAACGGCCGAGAGTACCCCGAAACAACGCTCGCCCGCGCCGCTTCGCTTTACGAAGGCGCCAAGGTCAACCTCAACCACCCCAAGGGCCACCCGCTTGCTCCGCGCGATTACCAGGACCGCCTGGGCACGATCCGCAACGTCGCCGCGCGGCCCGGCGAAGGCCTCTTTGGCGACCTGCAGTTCAACCCCAAGCATGCGCTGGCCGAGCAGTTGCTCTGGGATGCCGAGCACGCGCCGGAAAACGTCGGCTTCTCGCACAACGTGCAGGCCCGCACCGGCAAGCGCGGCGACCAGACAATTGTCGAGGAGATTCTCGCCGTGCAAAGCGTGGATCTCGTCGCCGACCCGGCCACCACGCGCGGCCTTTTCGAAAGCGCAGCGTTGAATGACGAAGCCGAGGTGAAACGCGGAGACGAGGAGACGGGGAGACGGGGAGATTCGATCGCAAACTCGAGCGATAATTCTTCCCCTCTCCCGGTCTCCGAGTCTCCTAGTCTCCCAGTCTCGAACTCTCTCCCAGTCTCCTCGTCTCCCGGTCTCCCAGTCTTGAACTCACCTCCTCTGGCCGAGCTCAGCGACCAAACCGCTGAAATCCAACGCCTTCGTGAAGAAATCAACCAGCTCCAAGCAGCGCAGGCGATCGCCGAAAAGCGCGCCGCGATCGCCGCGCTGCTTGTCGAGCATGGCCTGCCGCCGATCGATGGGCGCGGTACTGCCGCTGCCGCAATCACGAGCGACAGCTTCCTCCAGTCACTTTTCACCGCCCCAGACGAAGCCGCGCTGCGCATCCTGATCCGCGAGCGCGCCGCGCTTGTTGAGCAAGCACGCCAGTGGACCAGGGATGCGGCAATAAACCGCCCAGGACCCGTCTCGCGCGAGCAAACGCTTGTCGAATCGCGCCGCGACGATTCGATCGAAGCGTTTCTCAAAGCAATCCGCGCGTGAATGCAGCGCAACGGCGACCTGATAGGTCGCAGCTACTTCGTCCTCTTCGTACTTTGCTGAACCCTGAACCCTAAGGAGTTCCCCCCATGTCTGACATCCTCCGCTGGCGCTACGGCGACACCAGCCCGATCGTCCTCCCTGTCGATTCCGCTACCGTGATTGAGATCGGCGATCTCGTCTATCTTGATACCGACGATGCCAAGCCGGCCGGCTCGTTGGCCGATGCCGGCACCGAAGCCGCCAACCAGGAAGCGTTCCACGACGCCTTCGCCGGCGTTGCCATGCAGCGCAGCCGCGCCGGCGACACCGCGCCGATCCGTGTGGCCACGCGCGGCGTCTTCGACTTCCCTTGCCCGTCGGCCACGTTCGAAGTGGGCGCCTTGATCGGCGCCAGCGAGAACGGCGCGGGCAACGCGCTGGAAGACCAGCAAGTCGAAGGCGTGGCCACGGCGAACCTTTCCATCGGCCGCTGCGCCAAGCGCGTCAACCCCGCCGCAACCACGGTCCTCGTCGAAATCGTCAGCACCATCTCGCACGCCGGCCCGCAAACTGTCGCTTAGTCCATTGTCCGTTGTCCGTGGTCAGTTGAAGCAACGGACCACGGACCACGGACCACTCACCACATTCCTGAACCCTGAACCCTGAACCCCGAACCCTGAACCCTCCTATGATTAAGTACCGCGAACTCAAACGTCGCTACGACCTCGACGGCCCGCAAAGGACCACCGAGCACCTCTCCGAAGCGCTCCGCGAAAAACACCTCCGCCCCGACGACTTCTCGCTCCGCGACCTCGCCGAGGCCCTCATTCCCGATGGCCATCAATGGGTCCGCGCTCTCGACCCGCGCGCCGGCGGCGGCGTCAACGTGCTCGAAGCGGCCGACGGCGTCGATGTCACGGCGTTTCTCAACATCACCGGCCAGGTGATTTACTCGAAGATCATGGAGGCCTATCAGCACGAGGCCTTCGTGGTCAGCAAGCTCGTCGAGACGATCCCCACGCGGCTCGACGGCGAGAAGATCCCCGGCATCGCACGGATCGACGATGAGATCACCGAGATCCATCCCGGGATGCCGTATCCCCATCTCGGTTTCGGCGAGGATTACATCGAGACGCCCTCGACGACCAAGCGCGGATTTATCGTGCCAGTCACGCGCGAGGCGATCTTCTTCGACCGCACGCACCTGGTGCTGAGCCGCGCGGCCGAAGTCGGTGAGATCCTGGGCCTCAACAAGGAAAAGCGGCTGATCGATGTCTTGATCGGCGTGACCAACAACTTCAAATGGCGCGGCACGTCGTACGACACCTATCAGGCCGCCACGCCGTGGATCAACGTCAAGGCCACCAACGAGCTGGTCGATTGGACCGATGTCGATGCCGCCGAGCAGCTTTTCGCCGACATGCTCGACCCCAACACCGGCGAGCCGATCCTGATCAAGGCGGTACACGTGCTGGTGATGCCGGCCTACCGTCACGCGGCCCACCGCGTATTCAACGCGCTCGACATCGACTACACCGGCGGCGGCGCGGCCACGACCACGCGCGCGGCCAACCCGCTCTCGCACTATACCGTCCGCGAAAGCCGCCTGGCCTACCGGCGGATCATCGCCAGCGGCGAGTCGGCGGCCAACGCCAAGAAGTGGTGGTTCCTGGGCGACTTCCGCCGCGCATTCGCCTACATGGAGAACTGGCCAATCACCGTCACGCAGTCTCCCATGAACAGCGAGGCCGACTTCAACCAGGACATCGTCCTCCGCTTTAAAGCGAGTGAGCGCGGCGCCGCCGCGGTCATCAACCCGCGGTATGTCGTCAAAAACTACGACGCGTAGTGATAAGAAACAGTGTCTGGTGTCTGGTCGTCTGGTGGCTTTGTGAAATCGATTCCACCAGACACCAGACCACCAGACACCAGACACCAGACACCAGACCACCAGACCACCAGACCCATGCCTTCCGACCAACAACAACTCGAAACTATCAGAACCCAAACCCTCGCCCAGCTCGTCGAGCTGCGTGCCGACCCGAAGCCGACTTACTCGATCGACGGCCAGACCGTCTCCTGGACCGCTTACCTCCGCTCGCTCGAAGAAACTGTCGAGTGGTGCAACGCCCAGCTTCGTGGCCTGGAACCCACCGAAGTCGAATCCCGCGGCTGCACCTAGCGCACCCGGTACCGCGTACTTTGTACTTCGTACTTTTTGTACTTCGCCTTCCCCCTCACCCCTCACCCCTCATGGCCGCCCTTAACATCGCCTCCGACCTCATCGACGTCGCCGACGGCCTCGAAGCCCTCACGCTCCGCCGCGCGGCAAGCAATGTCGAGACACAGATCGCGCATGCCCTACGGCGGCCAATCAGCAAGAACGAATCCGCTTCCAGCGGCGGCGTCGTGCTGCTCTCCGATGTGCGGTTTCACCTGCCTGCCGCGGAGTTGCCCACTGCGCCTGCCGCGAACGACAAACTCATCGACAGCGCCGGCCGGACCTGGAACATCCTCCATGTTAAATCCGCCACCTGCGCCACGCGCTGGGAGTGCCTCTGCCGCGCGGAGTGACCAAAGCACCGTAGTCATCTCGCTCCGCGAGATGAAACATGCTTCGTCTCGCGGAGCGAGACGGCTACGTAACAGAGCTCATCCCGATCGCTGAACCCCGAACCCTGACCCCTCTTCCCATGGCCGACACGCTGACTTCTCAAATCAAAGCCTCCCTGCACTGGCTGTTCCAGGAATCGCTCGACCTGGCGACCGTCGCCGACGACGCCAAGCTCGAATACGACAAGACACTGGCCGACGGCACGGCCGACGATCAGGCCGACAAAGTCTGGCACGACAGCCGCACGCTCGCCGCCGCAGCCAGCGACGACCTCGATCTCACGGCGCTGGTGCACACGATCTTCGGCTCGACGGTCACGATCAGTTTCGCCAAGATCAAGGCGATCTGCATCGTCAACACGGCGACGACCGCCGGCGAAGACCTCACCGTCGGCGGCGCGCCCGCACAAGAATGGACCGCCTGGGTCGGCGCCGCGGGCGACAAAGTCCGTGCCCCTGCCGATAGCTGCCTCTTGATCAGCAATCGCAAGACCGGCTGGACCGTGACCAACGGCGCCAGCGACACCCTCCGCATCACCAACGCCGGCGCAGGCTCGATCACCTACAAGATCGCAATCCTCGGAACTTCCGCGTAGGGTGGGCTTTGCCCACCACTTTCCGCGACCGCACTCCGACTACATGGTGGGCGAAGCCCACCCTACGGCTTGTCTCAAGCAACCACCCCCTGCACCACGTCCCCGCCAATCAAATGCGGCCGATTCTGCGCGTCATAAACCTCCGTGTGCGGGTCGATCCCCATCAGATAAAACATCGTCGCCGCCAGATCATCGGGCCGCACCGGGTCGCGCGACGGATAGACCGCGTCCTTATCACTGGCGCCATAGACAAACCCGCGCTTCACGCCGCCGCCGGCCAGGAGGGTCGTATAGCATTGCGGCCAGTGGTCGCGGCTGATGTTGTCGTTGATCTTGGGCGTGCGGCCGAACTCGCCCATCCAGACGACGAGGGTCGAATCGAGCAACCCACGGTCGTCCATGTCGCGCAAGAACGTCGGCAGCGTCTGCTCGGTGATAGGAAAGTGACGCTTCTCGACGATCGGAAACATCCGCGTGTTGTTGAACCCGTGCGTGTCCCAGCCGCCGCGCTCGGTGCTCTGCCCGCCGATCGAATCGGAGAAATATACATTGACAAACCGCACGCCCGCCTCAACCAGCCGCCGCGCCAACAGACAGCTTTGCCCGTACGTGTGCCGGCCGTACTTGTCGCGCAGCTCCGCCGGTTCCTGCGACAAGTCGAACGCCTTGCGCACTTTGTCGCTGTTGAGCATCGAAAGCGCCCGCTCGTAGTAGGCGTCGATGCCGCGCGCCTCGGCCGAAAAGTCAAGCAGCCGCGACTGCCGATCGACGAGCTTTTGCAGCTCGCGCCGGTTTTCCAACCGCGACATCGTCACGCCCGCCGGCAGGCTCAGCTCCGGCAGCTTGAAATCGGCCGCACTGGGGTCCTCGGTGATCAAGAGCGGGTCGTGTACCTTGCCCAAGAAGCTCGCGTGTTGGCCGGGCGTGATCGAACCGTCGCGGCAGACGTGAGGGTAGGCTACGAACGACGGCAGGCTGGGGTCCTGCGCCGGCGCCAGCCGCGAGACTACCGAGCCGTACGCCGGAAACAGCTCGACGGAATCGCGCAAGCGAATGTCATCGAGCGGCGGCGCGTGTCCGGTGAGTGCATAGTAGCTCGCCGAGTTGTGGTTCTTCATGTTGTGCGTCATGCTGCGAATGAGCGTGACCTTGTCCATGACCTTGGCCACCTCGGGCAGCTTCTCGCACACCTGGATCTCGGGCGCGGCCGACGCAATTGGTTTATACGGGCCACGGATGCCATCCGGCGCACCCGGCTTCATATCGAACATGTCGATATGGCTAGGGCCCCCGAACTGAAACAGAAAGATCACACTCTTGGCCCGTACCGGCGGCGCCGAGGCAGCCCGCTTCTCCTCCGCCGCAAACAACCGCGGCAGGTTCAACCCCAACAACCCTGCCCCGCCGATTTGCAGCGCGCTGCGGCGCGTCAGCTTAACGCTATTGAAACCGTTACAAGCAAAAGACGTATTCATGGCTTTACTGCGAAGCGTACTTCGTACTCCGTACTCTGTACCCCGTACTGTGTAGCTTGCCCTTCATCCTTCCTCTCTGCGTCTCTGCGCCTCTGCGGTTAATTGTTTCCTCGAACCGTGTAGGTCCGCTCATGCTTCGTTGCCGGCACAAACACCGTGTAATTCTTCCCATCGGGCGCGACCGACAACTTGATATGGTTCCCTTTGCATTCCTTCTCGTGATTCGCGATGAACTCATCCGGCGCGTTGTTCGTCGCGCCGTCGGGGCGAAGGTTCTTGTGGACCTGATAGATCGCCTTGACCGACGGCGTTTCCTTAAGCGTGGCAAACGACATCGGCTCGCAGCCTTTGGTCGTCCCGTTGTTGAACACGGCCACAATCGGCTCGAGCGACTTCACCAGAACGTCGTTGTTGCTCTGGTCCAACCCGTGATGCGTACTCTGATACACATCGACCTTGCCCACCAGGTTCACCGGGCAAAC
Organism: Pirellulales bacterium; assembly: GCA_040901795.1. GTDB lineage: Bacteria > Planctomycetota > Planctomycetia > Pirellulales > JALHPA01 > JBBDYH01. The sequence goes on along the minus strand of JBBDYH010000165.1, from coordinate 5,068 downwards.
CAGCTTCTCCTCAATATTCCAGGTCAGATCGCCGCCGTCGAAAAACCGGAATGGCCCGAACTCCAACAGCATCACCACGCTATTGGCATTGTCAGACAGATCAATCGGCTTCCGTTGTGCGTCCTTGCAGCACTCGTTTTCCGCCGCGGTGCCCGTCTTATGCACCTGCTGCCGTGTAGCCAAACAACGGAATACGAGGTTCGCACCGTTGCCCTCCGGTTGCGTCAGCTTCAGCCCATCCCCCGGCTTGATCTGCACGCGCTTTTCCGCCTTGAAATCCTTGTAATCCTGCGTGGGAAACTCCCGCTGCCCCTCAAACTCGGCATTGTCATACACCGTTCGTATCGGAATCAGCTTTGCGAGCTGGGACGCCCCGCCAAAGTGATCGCGATGGTAATGCGTGACGATCAGATGATTGATCTCGCGCAAACCCGCCGTCTTCACCGCCGTCTCGAAGATCCGCTCCGGGTCGCGCACGCCGGGGTTCCCCGTATCGATCAGCACCGACTCTCCCGCCGGCGTCACGATCAACGTCGCCGCGCCCCCTTCGACATCGATCCAATAAATATCCAACCGCCCATCGTTCTTTCCCGCCACCGCGGAAGAGACAAACGCGAACGCAACTACCCACGCAATCAGGATTCGTTTCATTGCAGAGCAGCCCCGGAGGGGCGACATTCTATAGCCGGGGGCGCCAGCCCCCGGACTGGGCGCGCGTGAAATCCATAAAGCCCCGGAGGGGCGACATTGTTGTGAACACCGCAGAATTGAGCATTCGTTATTCATCATTGATTTCTCTGCGTCTCCGCGCCTCGGCGGTTCAATTCGACTTACCGTCGCAACAAAAACTCCTTCGAATTCACCACGCCCCACGCAATGTCTTCCAGCGCCATGCGCCAGTCCTCAGACTGCTCCATATGCCGTACCAACGCCTCCCGTTCATCGTCAGAAGGCGCGCGAGATAAAGCGCCCCAGTACAGATCGTCGATCATTTCTCCTGCAGACTCGCTCGACGCGAGCAGCTTCGCCAGTCGATTGTCCTCGTCCATGAGCATCCGATGAATTGTCGGCCCGCTGAGCAACTGAAACGCCTGCGCCAACGTCGCATCGGTCGCACGTTCGCACTCGCAGGTCAGCAGCCGCGGCGGCTTGCCGAACAATTTAAGGAACTTCTCGGCGTCGCTCGGCGCAGCCCGCCGGCGCTGCCTATTATTACCCTGCCCTTTCTCGCGGCGTTCGAAACCACCTACGCCGGCGGCCTGGCCCGCGCGCGTTCCCGGCTCGCTATCGTACAGCTTGTGCTCGCCGCCGATGACCGCGGTCAGCGCGTCCAACAACTCCTCCGCCGGCAGGCGCTTGACAATCGCTCGCGAAAAGTTGACTTCGTCCGTTCGATTTGTCTCATTCGGCTCGGCCGAAAGCTGATACGTCCGCGATGTCATGATCACGCGCACCAAATGCCGCACATCGAACCCGCTCCGCACGAAATCATCGGACAGTGCGTCGAGCAGCTCCGGGTTCACCGCCGGGTTCGTCGCGCGAAAATCGTCGATCGGCTCGACCAGCCCGCGGCCCATCAGGTGGTACCAGATGCGGTTGGCCTGGGAGCGGACAAACAGCTCGTTGTCCGGCGAAGCCAGCCACGCGGCCAGCGGCAACAGCCGATCCTGCGCATCGTCGCCCGCCAGCAGCTCCGGCTCGCCCAAAAACCGCGGGGCCAGGGTCTCCTTGGTTCGCGGGTCTTCGACCTCCCCCTTGTCGCTCATCAGCACGATCTGCTCGCCGTCGAACTGATGCTTGTCGTTGTCGTCGGGCCGGTTGTTCTCGACGATCTTGTAATCGACGCGGGCGAACAGCGCCGCCCAGCGGTAGTAGTCCTCCTGCGTCCAGCGGTCGAACGGATGATTGTGGCACTTGGCGCAGCCCAGCCGCACGCCGAGAAAAAGCTGCGCCGTCGACTCGGCGCGAGTGACCGCATCGCGGTTCGCGCGGTAGTAATTGGCCGGCGGATTCTCATACGTGCTGCCGCGAGCCGCGATCAGCTCGCGGACAAAACGATCGAGCGGCTTGTTCTCCGCAAAGCTGTCGCGAATCCATTCGTGGAACAGCTTGACGCCTTTGGGATCGACGACCTTCTCTTCGTTCTTCAAGAGATCCGACCACTTGAGCGCCCAATGGTCGGCAAACTCCGGCCGTCCAAGCAAACGGTCGATCAGCCGCAGACGCTTGCCTGGAGATTGGTCGGCGACGAATTCGCGCGCCTCGTCGGCCGTCGGCAGGACACCCAGCGCGTCGAGGTACGCCCGTCGGATGAACTCGCTATCGCCCGCCACCGCCGCAGGATTCATCCGCAGCGAGCGCAGCTTGGCGAAGATGTGCTCATCGATGTAGTTAGCCGTCGGCGGATTGTTCCAGACAAAATCCGGCCGCGCCGGCACATAAGCCAACCGCACAGGCACTTGTCGATTCAAGTACCGCACAATGATCGTCGCCTCGCCGAACTCCGCAAAGTGCACGCGGCCGTCAGGCGATGCCGCCACGATACTCGCCGACGGCTCATACACGGCCAGCCGCGTCACATCGCGGCGCGTGCCATCGTTGAACGTTGCCTCCACCGCGAACTGCACCTCTGCGTTCGGCTCGAACAGCACCTGCTCGGCCGGTTGCACCTCGATCCGCATGAGCCGCGGCGCGTCACTGCGCTCGACCGGCATCCCCGCCGCGATCCACCGTCGAAGGATCTCGTACTCCAGCGACTCCCGCTTCAGCCGCAAACCCCCTTCGTGCGCAAGTTGCATCGAAGGTTTGAGCAACACCAGACTCTGTTCCGGGTCCAGCGTATTGGTCCGTCGCCCAAACTGATCGCGCGAAAGTGCCAGAAAGTCCAGGTCCGGGTCCTGCCCGCGGAGCGAAAGCTTAAGCCCGCCCTTGCCGTTCTGGTTGCCGTGGCAGGTTCCCGCATTGCAGCCGGCCTTGCTGAGCACGGCCATAACTTCGGCGGTGAAGGAGGGCGCTGGCGGCTCGTCACTGCCGCGCGCGAGAGGACGGCTCGCCAAAAGCACGAACAGCGCCAAGCAGGCGCGCAAACCGGCGGTGAGGAGGGATCGGTGCATGGCCGCCTTGCTTAAACGGTGGGAAGTGCCGTCATTATGGCAAGATGGAACCAACCGATCAACTGAGCCACCGTAGTCACCTCGCTCCGCGAGATGAAACATGCTTCGTCCCGCGGAGCGAGACAGCTACATTCCGCTCCGGTTCAAACATCACTTCCACACATTTCCGACAGAAGATGGTATCCAGGTCGGTAACGTCCCGCCTCTCCTCACCCGTGGTCAGGCGCACGTGGTGATACAGGATCACTGTCTGCCCACAGCCCGGACAGGCGCCCGCCGCAACTTCCGTGGCATAGTTGTATTTCATTTATTCACGAAACCCGGCGCCGCGACGAACACCCGCCACGGCGCCACATCACCCACTTCATAAACGGCCACACGCCCGTCATACCCACCGACCGCGATCCGCTTTGTCGGCTCGTGAAGCGCCAGCGCGAACGCCTGCGGCGGGGCGCCTTCATAAACCAACGCCGGCTCGCGCCCGTCACTTTTCCCGGGATCAAACTCGCTCAATTTGCCATCGGCGGACAGCGCGAGGATATGATCACCGTGCAACGCCAGCTTGTGAACGTCGCCGCGCATGCGGCCGAAGAGGGGCCCGGCCTCCTTCTTGCGGACGTCGGATTTGCTCGTCGAATTTCCGTCGCTGCTCCAGCGGTGCAACTCGCGGCCGCGCCCCGCGGAAAACACCTGTTCGCCGTTGGTCGAGAAGAGCACGTCGAACACCTGCTCGTCGTGGCCCGGGTACGTGACCAGCACCGTGCCCGTCGTCGCGTCGATGACCTTGGCCGCCTTGTCGCGTCCGGCCGAGGCCAGCTTCGTCCCGTCGGGGCTCCAGGCAATCGCCATCACCCAATCGGCGTGCGCCTCAATTTGCCGCAGCTTCTTTCGCATGGCCACGTCATAGATATGAATCGTCCGATCCGCTCCACATGCCGCCAGCCGAGCGCCATCGCGCGTGAATTCGACGTCGAACATCTCGTCGCCCATCGTGCCCAAGTCCGCCACCAGCTCGCCCGTCCGCGGGTTGAACAACGTCACTTCCCCCATGCGGCCGGGCGTGCCGGCGGCAATCGCCATCAGCGAGCCATCCGCATTGAAGGCAATGCAGTGCGTTCGCTGTGCGATGTTCTTAACCCGTCCAACAAGCGAGCCATCAGTCGCGTTCCAGAGGAGCAGCTCGTGGTACCCACCCGATGCGAGCAGCGCGCCGTCGGGCGAAAAAGCCAGCGCGGTCACCGGCACAGGGCGCGGATAGACTTTTGGCGGAGCCGGGTGCATCGGTTTGGGCAAATACGATTCGAGCGGCGAGGCGCCATCCGGTCCGTCAAACGCCGCCCCCTCGGTGATCCACCTTCGCACCAGCTCGATCTCTTCGGTTGCCAGCGGTTTGGCCTCTTTGGGCATTCGCAGATCTGCGTCCTCAGCGGTGATCAGCTCCAGCAGGTAGCTCTCGCCTGGATTGCCAGCCACGATGGGCGGCAACTCGCTCGCGCCGGTCTTCATCAGCCCGGCAAAAGTATGGAGTTGAAAGTCTCCTTCGGGCTTTTTCGGCCCATGACAGGCGACGCAGTGCTTAGCCAGCACGGGCGCAATCTGACGCGAGAAGCTCACTTTGGCGTCGGACTGCGACGTCGATCGCTTATCCCCTCGGCCGTCAGACCCCCATGCAATTATCCAAACCAGCGTGGCGCTCAATGCGATCGTCTGGTGCAACAACCGTCTGCCTGCAAAGTGGGAGCGATACACGTCGGCGGTGGCTGGCGAGCGAGAAGTGGCGGAGTGAAACGATCAGCGGCAAAGACTCGATTGTACGTGGCACAGCACGCGAGTGCCAGCGACCGGGAGGGTGGCACTGACAAACCCGCCGCGGGTTTGTCAGTGGGACGAGGTAAATTAACCACTTCTATGATTCCACTCGGGTCAAGCCCCGGTAGTTGGTTTGTGTTTTATTC
>JBBDYH010000164.1:0-11527 GCA_040901795.1 Pirellulales bacterium | reverse complement strand
GTAACCCGAAGCGTGAGCGAGGAACCGGCAGATTCGGCCTCGCTTACGCGTCGGGCTACTATTGTTAGCGGTTCTAATCTGTATTTCTAGGGAAACCTTGCAAGCCGGTCAAGTTCGCCTGATCCTGCCGGATGTGCCGGATGGGGCCGTTATTCTATCGGCTGTTGTGGCCGGTGGTATTGAGTCGTCGGACATGACTCGACCAATTGAAGCGCCCGCGGTGCGGCAGTAGAATGGGCCGTTTTCTGGGTTAGCCAGGCCCCTCGCGAGTGCGCTCATGCCTTCCTCAGGTCTCAATATCCGCCCAACCGGCGCGCTCGATCTATTGGCGCTGGGCGCGGTCGTTCATCGGATCGATACGGGGATCATCCCCTTTCGCAAAGCGACCGAGTGCTTGATCCATGTCAGTGGCGGCGAATTCAATGTCGCGGCGAACCTGGCCGACTGTTTCCGTATGCGCACCGGCATCGCCACCGCCATGGTCGATTACCCGGTCGGCGATCTGATCAACGAGCGCGTGCGTGCGATGGGCGTGCAACCGTTCTATAAGCGCTTCGAGCACGATGGAGTGCGCGGCCCGAACATCGCCAGCGTGTACAGCGACCGCGGCCTGGGCGTGCGGGCGCCGGTGGTATTTTACAACCGTTCGAACGAAGCCGGCGCGTTGCTCAAGCCCGGGGACTTCGACTGGAAGACAATCTTCGCCGGCGGTGTGCGCTGGTTTCACAGCGGTGGAATCTTTGCGGCGCTGTCGAGCACGACTCCGGAGCTGATCATCGAAGGGATGCAGGCCGCGAAGGCCGCCGGCGCCGTGGTCTCGTTCGACCTCAACTTCCGTGAAAAGATCTGGAAGGTCTCGGGCGGACTGGACAAGGCGCAGCAAACCATCGGCCGCATCATGGAATACGTCGATGTGATCGTAGGCAACGAGGAGGACTTGCAAAAGGGACTTGGCATTCCCGGCCCGGAGGTTGCGGCGAAATCAAAGCTCGACCCTTCGGCGTTCTTCGGGATGATCGACCGCGTGACCGCCAAACACCCGCACGTCAAAGTGGTCGCCACTACGCTGCGCGAAGTCCATACGACCAACCGCCATAGCTGGAGCGCCGTCGCCTGGGTGAACGGCAAGACCCATCAGGCGCCAACCAGTGAGCTCGACGTGTACGACCGGGTCGGCGGCGGCGATGGATTTGCCGCCGGGTTCTTCTACGGTCTGATGACGGGCCTGGCAGCCGAAGATGCGCTGAAACTGGGCTGGGCGCACGGAGCGTTGCTCACCACCTTTCCCGGCGACACAACGATGGCGACGTTGGAGCAGGTTCAGGAGTTTGCAAAGGGGGGATCGGCGCGAATCCAGCGGTGAGGTCAACTCGTTCCCAGGCTCCGCCTGGGAACGCACTGTCCCGAGGCTCTGCCTCGCGCTACGAACTACGGTAGACCATAGGAGCGAGAACCAATTCCGGCAGGCGGAGCCTGCCCGTCACCCCGTTCCCAGGCAGAGCCTGGGAACGAGAACGTCATGATCAACTTTGTATCAAAGCACGACTTCCTGGTCGCCATCGACTCCGACGGCTGCGCGTTCGACACGATGGAACTGAAGCACAAGGAGTGCTTCGCGCCGCACCTCATCAATTCGTACAATCTTCAGTCGGTCAGCAAGTACGCACGGGAGACGTGGGAATTCTTCAATTTGTACAGCAAGGGGCGCGGCACGAACCGCTTTCCGGCGGTAGTCAAGACGATGGAGTGGCTCCGCAAGCGGCCCGAAGTGCAGGCTCGCGGCGCCAAGATTGCAATTCCGCAGGGCTTGGTCAAATGGATCCAGCAGGAGACGAGACTGGGCAATCCGGCGTTGAAGCAAGCCGTGGAGCAGACTGGCGACCCGGATTTGAAACAGGCGTTGTCCTGGTCACTGGCCGTAAACGACCAGATCGAGCGGTTTGTTCGGGGCGTACCTCCGTTTCCGTTCGTGCGCGACTGCCTGGAAAGGTTGGCGCCGAAGGCGGATATGCTCGTCTGCTCAGCCACGCCGGGCGAGGCGCTTACGCGTGAGTGGCAAGAACACGAGATCGACCGTTTCGTTGCCGCGATTTGCGGCCAGGAAGTCGGCAGTAAGCAAGAAATCCTTGTCGTCGCGAAAAAGTATCCATCGCAGCATACGCTGATGGTGGGCGATGCACCCGGTGATCAACAGGCGGCTCAGGCGAACGGAGCGCTGTTCTTCCCCATCATGCCCGGCGCCGAGGATCAGAGTTGGCAGCAATTGTACAAAGAAGGCATCGATCGGTTTTTCGGCGGTACATTCGCAGGCGATTACCAGGACCGGTTGCTGGATGAGTTTGACCGCGCACTGCCCGCTACGCCGCCATGGAAAATGCAACAGTAACTAACCGCAACGTCGCACAGACCCAGCGGCGGCTTTAATAGTATGTGCTTCCTCTGCGCCTCCGCGACTCTGCGGTTCCATCTCTCCTAGAATCAGTAGTACTATGTCAAACTGCGACTTCGGACTCATTGGCCTTGCCGTGATGGGCGAGAACCTGGCGCTTAACATCGAGAGCCGCGGCTATCAGGTGGCGGTCTTCAACCGCACAACCAGCGTCGTGGATAAGCTCATCGCCGGCCGCGCGAAGGGAAAGCGTTTCGTCGGCTGCCACTCGGTCGAGGAGCTCGTGAAAAACCTCGCGCGGCCGCGGAAAGTGATGATGATGGTCAAGGCCGGCCCGGCCGTCGATAGCCTGATTGACCAGCTCATCCCGCTGTTGGAGCCGGGCGATGTGATCATCGACGGCGGTAACGAGCACTACACCAACACCGAGCGGCGCACCAAATACGTCGAGAGCAAAGGCTTGCTCTACGTCGGCACGGGGGTATCGGGCGGCGAGGAGGGAGCGCTCAAAGGCCCCAGTCTGATGCCCGGTGGATCGCTCGATGGCTGGCCATTGGTAAAACCGATTTTCCAGGCCATCGCGGCCAAGGTCGGCCGGAACAATGACATCCCTTGTTGCGAATGGGTGGGCCCGCGCGGCGCCGGCCATTACGTCAAGATGGTTCACAACGGCATCGAGTACGGCGATATGCAGCTCATCTGCGAAGCGTACTTCGTGTTGAAGAACGCGTTGGGCCTCTCGAACGATGAGCTGTACGACGTATTCACTGAGTGGAACCGCGGCGAGTTGGATAGCTATCTGATCGAGATCACACGCGACATCTTTAGCGTCAAGGATAAGGAGACCGGCGACTACCTTGTCGATCGCATCCTCGACACAGCCGGCGCGAAGGGGACCGGCAAGTGGATGAGCCAGTTGGCGCTCGATTTGGGCGTGCCGAGCACGCTGGTCACTGAGGCGGTTTACGCGCGTGCACTGACAGCGCTCAAACCGGATCGCCTGCAAGCCAGCAAAGTCCTCAAAGGGCCGGCCGGCGGTCGGTATCAGGGTGACCGTAAGCAGTTCATCGAGCAGGTGCGGCAGGCGCTGTATGCCTCCAAGATATGCAGCTATGCGCAAGGGTACGTGCAGCTTCAGGCGGCCGCCGAAGAGCACGACTGGCCGCTCGACTACGGCTCGATCGCCTTGTTATGGCGCGGCGGGTGCATCATTCGCGCTCGATTCCTGGAGCGGATCAAGGAAGCCTTCGACGGTAAAAAAGACCTGCAGAACCTGCTCTTGGCGCCCTACTTTGCTGAGGCCACCGCGAAGGCGCAAGACGCCTGGCGAAACGTCATCGTGACGGCGGCGCAGCTTGGCATCTGGGTTCCAGCGTTCATGACTGCGCTGGCCTACTACGACGGCGTCCGCCAGGAGCGCTTGCCGGCGAACTTGCTGCAGGCACAACGTGATTACTTCGGCGCGCACACCTACCAGCGGATCGACCGTGAAGGAACATTCCATACGGATTGGATCCGCGAAAGGCGGCAGCCAAAGTAATCTAGAGCCTTGTTTGAACCGCGGAGTCGCAGAGACGCAGAGATGTATTGGAGGTCGACGTGGTGCGCGGATCATCCTCCGCGCCTCTGCGCCTCTGCGGTTTAGGAAGCAACTAATATGAACTCCTATCTCGAAAAGCTGTTCGGTCTCTCCGGTCAAACCGCAGTCGTCGTCGGCGGCACGGGGGTGTTGTGCGGCGCGATGGCTGACGGACTGGCGCAAGCGGGCGCGTTCGTCGTCGTCGCCGGTCGCGGCGAGGATCGCGGGCGGGCTCGAGTCGATGCCATCAAAAAGCTGGGCGGAGACGCGGCTTTTCTGCCGGTCGATGTGACCAGCCGGTCGTCCATCGAACAGCTCCTCAGCGAGACGCTCAAGCTCCGGGGCCAGGTGGATATGCTCATCAACGGGGCAGGCGTGAACGCCGCCAGCGCCTACTTCGATCTTCCCGACGATGTCTGGGACCGGGTGCTTGATACGAACCTGAAAAGCACGCATTTCGGTTGCCAGATCTTCGGACGCCACATGGCCGATAGCGGCCGCGGCGGCGCGATCCTCAACATTGGCAGCGTCACCTCCGATAAACCACTATCGAGGGTGATTGCCTACTCGGCGTCGAAGGCTGCGCTGGTCAGCCTCACGCAGAATGTGGGACGAGAGCTGGCGCCGTTCAAGGTCCGCGTCAACGCGATCTGCCCCGGCTTCTTCCCGGCGGAACAGAACCGCAAGATCCTTACCGAGGACCGCGTACGGAACATCATGGCAGGTACGCCAATGAACCGCTTCGGCGAGGCGGAGGAGCTGATCGGCTGCACGCTGTTGCTACTCTCGCGAAGCGCCGGCAGTTTTATTACTGGCGCGGCTTACTACGTCGATGGCGGCTTCACGGCTTGCCGTTTTTGAATCATGCACACGATCATTATTTTCGGCGCCTCGGGCGACCTCACCAGCCGCAAGCTGATTCCGGCGCTCTATGGCCTGTATCGCAAGAAACGGCTGCCGGAACCGACGCGCGTGATCGGCTTCTCGCGGACTACGTTCACCGACGACGAGTGGCGCGGCAAGCTGGCGGAATCCACCGCCAAGTTCGCCGGCAGCGAGTTCACGAGCGAAAGCTGGGAGAACTTTGCACAGTCCATCTTCTACCAGCCGGGCGATATCGGTACGGCCGATGACTTTCGCGCGCTCGCCAAGCGGCTGAAATCCCTTGAATCGGACGCCAGCGAATCCACCCGGCTGTACTATCTGGCCACGGCGCCACAGTTTTATGAGCCGGCGATCGAGCATCTGGGAGCTGCCGGGCTGGCCGAAGAAACCCGCGGCCGGAGGCGGATCATCATCGAGAAACCCTTCGGCGGCGACCGCGAGACTGCCCGCCAGCTCAACGACGCGGTGCACCGCGTGTTTCGCGAAGACCAGGTCTACCGCATCGACCATTACCTCGGTAAAGAAACGGTCCAGAACGTCTTGGTGCTGCGGTTCGCCAATACGATCTTCGAGCCGGTTTGGAACCGCAACTACGTCGACCACGTGCAGATCACGGTGGCCGAGGAGGTGCTGGTTGGTCGTCGCGGCGCTTATTACGATGGTTCGGGCATCCTTCGTGATATGTTTCAAAACCACCTCTTGCAGCTCTTGATGATCACGGCGATGGAAGCGCCCGTGCGCTACAAGGCCGATGCCATCCGCGATGAGAAGGTCAAGGTGCTGCAAGCGATTCATCCGCTCTCCGCCGAGGAAGTAGCGCGGCACACGGTGCGCGGGCACTACCTTGGTTATCTCGATGAGCCGGGTGTGGCCAAAAACAGCCAGACGGCGACGTTTGCGGCAATTCGCCTGGAGGTCGACAACTGGCGCTGGCAAGGCGTGCCGTTTTATCTGCGCTCGGGAAAAGGGATGTCGTGCCGGACGACGCAGATTGTGATCCAGTTTCGACAGCCGCCCACGATGCTCTTTCAAACCGGACAGCGAGTGCACCGCGACGCCAACCGGCTAGTGATTCAGGTGCAGCCGGCCGAGGGCATCCAGTTGCATTTTCAATCGAAAGTGCCTGACGCCGGCATGCAGTTGCGGCTGACCGACCTCGATTTCCGCTTCTCGCGCGAGTTCAAGTCGGAATTGCCCGAGGCATATCAACGGCTGTTGCTCGACGCGCTGGCCGGCGATGCAAGCTTGTTTGCGCGAGCCGATGAAGTCGAGCTGGCCTGGGGAATCATCGATCCGATCATCGCCGCGTGGCAAGAGCGCGGGCAGCCGGCGCTATCCACTTACGAGCCGGGTCTCTGGGGGCCGGACGAATCGACCCTTTGGATTCACCAGCAAGGCAGCGAGTGGTTCGACACCTGCCCGGTGATTCAATAGTCGAGACATCAGACGTTGTGAACCTTGTTCATCCGCGCGTCGTCGATCTCTTCGCGGCGGTGCGCCGCTTCGAACTCTTGGCGTCGTTGAGCTGCGTCCTCAGCATGCTGTGTCATGTCCGTGTCGCGGCTGACCTGGTAGTTGTGCTGCGACTGATCACTTACCGGGTCGCCCATCGCTCCGGCGTTGCCTCCCGCTTGAACGCCGCGTGCGCCGGCTTTCGTGGGGTGCACTTCTTTGGGCGGAACTTCCTGGTAGTGCGGGTCGTGGATGGACTTATGATGTGACACGGTAATGCTCCTTTTCAATGGTTGCCTGCCGGAATGCCGTGCAAACACCGGACCGCAGCCTTTGGAGTGCGGCGACTTGTCGCCGCTTTGGATTTCGATGCGGGTCGCGCGCCAAGAGCGTTAACCCGATCGAAGGGCGATTTGAAATCCAAAGCGGCGACGAGCCGCCGCACTCCATAAAATGTGGACAACAACACAGATCGACGGGTCATTGCTGCCAACGCTAAAATATAAAGTCGCGTAGAGAACTCCTGTCTTCGCTCGTGCTATGTCCATGTCGCTTGGTGAATCGTTGCCAATCACCGCGTCCGCCGCGGTTGCAGCGCCGCCGCAGAGGTATGCTCCATGGCGGCCGCTGCGGATCGGTGCACTCGAGATCGGCTTTCCCGTGGTCCAGGCCGCGCTTTCCGGGTACAGCGATTGGGCGATGCGCGTGATCGCGCGGCGGCTGGGCGCGCCTTACACGCTGTGCGAGGTAATGCTCGACCAGTTCGTCTTGCAAGCGGGGCAAACGAAACGGAACCGCGGCCGGATGCGCGTGACCGATGAGGAGCACCCGGTCGGCGGGCAGCTTATGGGCGCGAATCCGGAGGATTTCGGTCCGGCAGCCATGCGGCTAGTGGAAGCAGGCTTCGACGTCATCGATCTCAACTTTGGCTGCCCGGTAAAAAAAGTGCTCGGCCGCTGCCGCGGCGGGTATCACCTCGGTCAACCAGATGTGGCGCTCGAGATCGTCGACCGCGTGCGCGACGCCGTGCCGTCGCACATACCGGTCACCGTGAAGATGCGGCGAGGCATTGACGACACATCGGAAAGCCGCGAGCGTTTTTTTACAATCTTCGACGGCGCGTTTGTCCGCGGCGTGGCGGCGATCACTGTTCACGGCCGCACAGTCGAGCAGCGTTACGTTGGCCCGAGCCGCTGGGAGTTCTTGCGCGAGGTAAAGCGGCACGCGGGCTCGCGTACGGTTCTCGGCAGCGGCGACTTGTTCACGCCACAAGCCTGCATCGCGATGATCCGCGAGACGGGCGTCGATGGTGTAACGGCTGCGCGGGGCGCAATCGGCAATCCGTGGATCTTTCAACAGGCCCGCGCGATCGCCGAGGGCCGGCCGTGCCCGCCTCCGCCATCGCTTTTCCAGCAGCGCGACGTGATCCGTGAGCACTACCGGCTCGCGGAAGAAATCTATGGGTCGGAGGTTTCTTCGCGGCAGATGCGCAAATTCGGCATCAAGTATTCGCGTTTGCATCCGCAGCCGCTTGCGGTTCGCGAGGCCTTCGTCGCCGTGCGGCGGCGCGAGGAATGGGCAGCCGTTCTCGAACGCTTCTATTCCGAGGACTTGCCAGGCCGGCATCCGGGCGGCGAGGTCGATGAAACGGAGACATGCGAAGCATAGTGTCAGATGTCATTATTAGCCGCAAATCCACGCGCATGGACGCGAATCGGCAAATGCCCGCATTTGGCCAACGACATTGAGACAGACAACGCGCGGCATCGTTTTGCCATATTCGCGTTTATTCCCGTCGATTTGCGGCCAGTTCATTCTCCGGCTTCCGTCCTGGCTCTTCGCTGATGGGATGCCTTTCGAGTGCCCACGCACATGCCTCGCGCACCAGCGGCTCGGAGTCGCCCAATCCCTTCATCAAGGCGGCAATCGCCGCTTCGGTCGGGCGGTTGCCGAGAACGATTGCTGCGTTGCGCAACAACCCGCGACGCTTGGCACGCCAGAGTGGCGTCTGGCGGAAGCGCCGGCGGAACGCTTCCTCGTCGAGGTCAAATAACTCGATCAGATCGACCGGGTTCATCCCTTCGGCAGGCTGTAGCACCGGTTCGTCCGTATGCGCGGCGTTGTGCGCGCGTGTGTTCCAGGGGCAAACATCCTGGCACACGTCACAGCCGAAGAGCCACTCGCCGACCTCTTCGCGTAGCGGTTCAGGGATTGGACTGCGCAGCTCGATGGTCAAGTAGCTGATGCATTTTCGCGCGTCCAGCACGTAAGGCGCGACGAAGGCGTCGGTCGGACAGGCGTCGAGGCAGGCGGTGCAAGTGCCACAATGGTCGGCGGCGTACGGTTCGTCATAATCCAACTCGGCATCGGTCAGCAATGCCGCCAGGAAGAACCAGCTTCCAAGGTCCTTGTTCAAGAGCAGGGTGTTCTTGCCGACCCACCCTAGACCGGCGAGCTGCGCAAACTCACGCTCCAGCAGCGGCGCCGTATCGACCACGCCCCGTACGCGGCATCCTGGCGACTGCAAAGACAGCCAGGCTGCAAGTTCGTCAAGCCGCTGCCAGATGAGTTCGTGGTAATCCTGGCCCCAGGCGTACCGCGATACTTTGCCTTGACCGGCATTGGTCGCCTTGGGCTCGGCCGTCCGGTAAGGCATCGCCAGCATCAGAATGGTGCGGACGCCATCCAACACATTTCCCGGGTGCTCATATGCAGGCGCTCGATCGCTTAAATACCGCATTTCGCCGGCGAAGCCAGATGCCAACCACTCCTGGAAACGGACGAAACCCGGGGGAGTAACCGCTGGACAGGCGCCGGAAAGGGCAAACCCGAGCCGTTGGGCCTCTCGCTTTAGTCGGGCGGTCAGGTCTGTTGCGTTGGCTGCGAGGGGCGGCATCTGTCAAAAAGGGCAAAATGGATGGTCTGGGAGTTGTAATGGGCCATTGCTCTGTTTAACGTAAAAGTAGCTGCTTAGCCGTTATCATTCCTCCAACGACCCGACATTCATGATGATCAAGAACCTATTGTTCGTGGCGACCGCGATGGCGGTGTTTTGTCTAATTCCCGAGCCTGCCAAGGCGAACCACGGAGCTTGGGGCGGCTTCGCACCCTGGTATACCGGCTATACCCGCGAGCATGTTCCATACTATGCCATGCACCCGCCGGTGTACTACAGCTACCCGGTTCCGCGGGCCTACGGCTGGAGCCCGTGGGCGTACCCGCCGGGCGTCATGACTCCCGAGATCCTCGGCGAGATGACAGGACCGAAAGAGATCATCAATCCTCACGTCGTGCCGGAGGAGAATTCGAAGCCAACGTCGAATACCAACAAGACGGTCCAATTACCGAAGTCTAGCGGCCCGGTCCCGCAGGTGGTGATCAACCCCTTTGTCGGCGCTCAATTGGCGGTCGAGTAGCAATGTAGTGGGCACGCTCGGTGTGCCGTTCCGCACACGATGCGTGGGGACTTCAAACGATCTCAAGCCTCGCAGGCGGCTCGACGCGCGACAGGTTGTCGAAACGGGGTCGCCTGCGAGATCGGGAATACCGCTTCGGCGGCCGTCACGCGATTCTTGCGGCGGCCGTTGCTCATTATGGGGCGTAACTCACGGCGTCCAATCTTCATCTCCGCGTAGATCGACCACGAACGCGGCCAAGAGGTCCGCCGCCCGGTCGATGTCGTCCAACGAGACGATCTCGACAGCGCTGTGCATGTAGCGATTGGCGATGCTCACCAAACCCGTCGCCACACCGGCGCGGTTGAGCTGCATCGGGTTGGCGTCGGTCCCGGTGGCTCGGCTTTGCGCGCCGAGCTGATACGGCAGCCGCCGCGTC
This sequence comes from Pirellulales bacterium, assembly GCA_040901795.1. Lineage (GTDB taxonomy): Bacteria > Planctomycetota > Planctomycetia > Pirellulales > JALHPA01 > JBBDYH01. The sequence continues at coordinate 1,388 of JBBDYH010000164.1, read as the reverse complement.
GCCAGTGATGGTGAGCGTGGGAGTGGCTAAAGTTCAGCCACTGACGAAGTTGTTGGTCGATAATTGCGAGAATAGATTACTAGTCAACGTCAGTCGATTGCCGCCGGGGCCGCCATTGAAGCTGACATGAGACGGCTCGGGCGCCCAATTGCCTGTTGCAATTAGCGTGTCGTCACCGTTTCCTAAATCGGCACGCAGGTGCTGTGGCACGACGTTGTACTGGAGATCGGTGCCAAACAAGAGTTGTGTAAACCGGTTATTTTACCCATTCGTTACAGTCGCTGCATGTTTATGCACCCGATAAGTTTTATTTCGGCCGGACGGCCCGTAGGGGCAAATCTTAATTGTCATGCATGTAGGATCCCCATGTTTGACCGCCTTGACGACCGGGCAACCGAGCTTTACGATCGTCGATTTGCTCAACAGTAAGTCAGTTAATAAGTTAGAGTTAGATGTGGCTCAGCCCGACTGATTTCCCCCCCCTCTCAACGAACCTCGCCCAACCGATAGCAGTCCTCGAGTTGTCTGGGCGTTCGAGCACTCCACCCGGCTGATGAAGAAAACCAAGGTTGCACTGGTTGGCATGGGAACCGTCGGAACCGGCGTGGTCCGCTTGCTTTACGATCAAGGCGACCGGACGGCACGGCATGCGGGCTGTGCGCTGTGGATCGAGGTGGTCGTGGTCAACGACCTCGAGAAGCCGCGGGGAGTGGAACTGCCGAAGGGCCTGGTAAGCAACGATCTGGCCCGGATTACCAAGAACCGGGAAATCGGCGTAGTGGCGCACCTGGTCGGCGGCCTGGAACCGGCACGCTCGATCATGCTGGAATTACTGGAGAGCGGCAAGGACGTAGTGACTGCGAACAAGGCGCTGTTGGCAGAGCACGGTCCGGAGCTCTTTGACCGAGCGCGAAGCTTGGGCCGGTCGATCGCCTTCGATGCAGCGGTCGGCGGCGGCATACCGATCATCACGAACATCAGCCAATGCCTATCTGCCAATCAGATCCTATCGCTACGGGGCATCCTCAACGGCACAAGTAACTTCATCCTCACGCAGATGGAGGAGCAGGGGGGCGACTATGCCAGCGCCGTGAAGGAGGCCCAGGGGCTGGGTTACGCCGAAGCCGATCCGACGCTCGACGTCGACGGCAGCGACGCGGCGCAGAAGCTGGCGATTCTGGCGCACCTGGCGTTCGGCGCGCGAATCCATTGGAAGGAGATTCCGCGAGTGGGCATCGACAAGCTGGAGTCGGCCGATCTGCGCTATGCCCGCGAGCTGGGTTATCGGATCAAGCTGCTGGCTGTTGCACAACTGGAAGGCAGTAAGTTAGAAATCCACGTCTCGCCGACGCTGGTGAAAATGGGCACGCCGCTGGCCGAGGTCCGCG